>JAFQJH010000023.1 GCA_017415025.1 Clostridia bacterium | reverse complement strand
GTTAACTGACGAGAGGTCTTGACCGTCCGGCGGACGATCAGTCAAGACATCGAGTAGGAAGAAACAAGGAGGATCACGAAGCGCTCCAAGCGAGTGAGACGACTATGTTTCTGACCGAGGGTGTCACAGGTTCCTAGCACAAAAACTAAATACGCCTCAATAGCTCAGCTGGCAGAGCACGCGGCTGTTAACCGCGGTGTCACAGGTTCGAGCCCTGTTTGAGGCGCCAAAAAATAGCGAAGCGAATGCTTCGCTATTTTTTTATCCAAGCCGACAGGATTGGTATATCATCACGCTTTAGCGTGTATATTATCGCCATAGGTGTATATTATCACACGAAGTGTGTATTTCTGTCGGCTTGATGATATACAAAACTTGCGTTTTGATGATATGCAATTTCTACGAAATTGATGATATATAAATCCTTTCGATTTGATATTGTTTAAAATAGTTTGATTTCCGTTACATAGTCACAAACAACATAAATCCGAACCCATCTGTTTTCAACGATGTGTTCGGATTTGTTGTTTATTTCTGACAGCCCTTTATTCAAAACCAAGTTCACAGATTTTGAGTGCAATTTGCTTATAAATGGTATAAAATGATTTTGGATGATAAAGAAACAGTGCAGTGGTTTTCACTACTGCACTGTTTTGCTGTTCAAGTAACTTTTTGCGTTTTCAAACAATTCGGAACGGTTGTTGATATTAAGCTTTTTGAAAATGCTTGATGTATGCTTTTTGATTGTGCTTTCTGTAACAAAGAGCTCATCGGCAATATCTTTTCGCTTTTTGTTCTGCATAATCAGCCTTAAAACCTCTTTTTCGCGTTGAGAAAGAGAACGGATATCATCCCAGCTTTCAAAAATAACATCAATCTGTTCTTGCTCAAAATACCTGATATTTGTTGCTTGTTCGTCAGAAACAGTTTGTACTGTTTCTGGTTGAACCGTAACCGACTCCGCGGAAATTCCTTGGGTATCTGCAAGACCGTAATCCTGCAAAATACCGTACAGGAATAATATCAGGCCCTCTGTGATTATATAGGATATTGACATAAACTCAAATCCTGCGCTTATACTGTTTTCAATCAGCCAGATTGCAATATTGCCGATAACAACAAATGCGAGAAAAACAGAGTGTTTGACAGAAACGACAGTCTTTTTAACAGCTGTGTATATGATAACTGCAATCATTGCAGAGAAATATGCAAACAGAAAAACCTTATATATATTATGTAAAGGTCCGTACTCCTTAACAAGTGTGCCGACACCGTTTATGATTTCAAAAGAAACATTTTTATAATAAATCGGCAGCCATCCGCCGCTTGAAGCAATGAAAAACATTATCATATTGTTGCCGATTAAAATACCCGGCAGGCATTTCGGATAGGCGAACCTTGACAGATTCATTATCATCATCAAAATGGAAAAGGGAAGAAATATGCTTCCGAGGTACGCTATCCTGTTTGCCCATAAAGCAAATTCAAGATTATTTGCGACAGATAGAAGAAAATAACCTAAATCACATACAGCGACGCAAGCAAAAAGGAGCAACAACCATACATCCCGTTTCCTGTCAACAAAAAAATACACAGCAATCATCAAAAGAGAAACAGCAAAAATAATACCGTAAAGAGTAGTCATATTATTCCTCCTTCGTTGCTTCAATTTCTATTCCGTTACGCATACAGAATGAATAGAATTTGCCCACCATTGCAAGATGCGGTGTTCGGTTTTCTCTTTCCCAACGGCTGACGGTGGCATAGGAAATTCCTATTTGCTCGGCAAGTTCAGTCTGTGTCAGTTGTAAGAGAACGCGAACTGTTTTAACCTGTTCAGGAAAGCTTAAGTTTTTTATATCAAGATTCATAGTTTAACTCCATAGATTTATATATCATAATATAGCATAATTTGAATTCTGTGTCAATTTATGCATTAAATTGTTTTTTTAACTTTGTTTATACAAAATACACAAATGAAAAGTTCGCTTTTTGACACGGTAGCCCTAAAGGTAGCCTTCTTTTTAAGAAAGTAACCTTCAGGGCTACTTATTTTAATAAGTTTTAACAAGTAAAATTATATTGTAAATACTCGTATAAGGAGGTTGTTAAGAATGCTGAAAGCTGTAACAAAAAGGTTTACCGACAAGTCAACAATAAAGCAGTTTGAGTTTGAATTTTATTGTGACTGTTGCGGTAAACCCATTAAAACAGAGGTTCACGAATTTGTTTCAGGTTTCAAAGATAAAAAGTTTTTAAGTAATGACGAACGGGAAGCCAGAGCAATTATTTACGCAAATGACCACGGCAAGGCCTATGAACGTGCAAACAATGAAGTACGCCTTGAGCTTAACAAATGTGAAATTTGCGGAAATATGGTTTGCGAGGACTGCACGGTTTACGGCGAGAACCTCAACGGCGGAGTATGTTGTAAAAAGTGTTCAAACAATTAATTTCGAAGGGAGAAATGCAATATGGGACTTATTAAAGCGGGCATTGGCGCACTCGGCGGTACACTTGCTGACCAGTGGAAGGAATTTTTCTACTGCGATTCATTGGAAAACGACGTGCTTATGGTCAAAGGCTCAAAGAGAGTCGGCGGACGCTCATCAAACACAAAAGGAAACGATAACATTATCTCTAACGGCTCGGGTATCGCTGTTGCTGACGGTCAGTGTATGATTATTGTTGAGCAAGGAAAGGTAGTCGAGTTTTGTGCAGAGCCGGGTGAATTTACATACAACTCTTCCACAGAGCCTTCAATTTTTTCGGGCAAGCTCGGTGATTCAATCAAAGAAACCTTCAAGACAGTCGGCAAGCGTTTCACTTACGGCGGAGATACAGGCAAGGACCAGCGAGTTTACTATTTCAATACTAAAGAAATTCTCGACAACAAGTTCGGCACAGCCAATCCCTTTATGTTCGAGGTTGTAAACAAACGAATCGGTATGGCAAGAACCGTTCAGGTTAGATGCAACGGTGTTTATTCCTACAAAATCACAGACCCGCTTCTTTTCTACACAAGGATTGCAGGCAACGTTGACGATGAGTACAGACGCGATGAAATTGATATGCAGTTAAAAACCGAGTTTGTTTCTGCTCTTCAGCCCGCATTTGCAAGACTGACAGAGCTTGAACTTCGCCCTGCACAGATTCCTGCTCACACCACAGAGCTTAAGGATGCTATGAATGCGGCTCTTAAGGCTGAATGGACAGACCGCAGAGGTATTTCCGTTGAGTCAATTGCGCTCAATCCCATTACCCTCACAGACGAGGATATGAAGAAGATTACGCAAATGGAAGATGCCGCAACAATGGGCTCCAATCCGTTTATGATGGCAGGACGAATGACCGATGCTCAGGCAAACGCAATGGAAGCCGCAGCAGCCAACGAAAACGGCGCAATGATGGGCTTTATGGGCTTGAATATGGCAATGGGAGCAAACGGCGGCTTCAATGCGGCGCAGATGTATCAGGCGGGCGTTCAGCAACAGCAGCAGCCGGCACAGCAACAGCCTGCTCCGACACCTGCACCGACTGCTCCTGCACAGGGCGGTTGGAAATGTGCCTGCGGTGCAACGGTAAGCGGTAATTTCTGCACAGAATGCGGTGCAAAAAAGCCTGCTGAAGAAGGTTGGACTTGCTCTTGCGGAGCGGTGAACAAAGGAAAGTTCTGCCCCAACTGCGGAAGCAAAAAGCCCGAGGGTGCACCGCTTTATCAGTGCGATAAATGCGGTTGGAAGCCCGAGGACCCCCACAATCCTCCGAAATTCTGCCCCGAATGCGGAGACATTTTTAACGAAAACGATATTAATTAATTTGTAAAGGAGATTTAACTATGGGACTTTTTGACAAAAAATATTGCGATATCTGCGGTGATAAAATTGGACTTTTAGGCAACAGAAAGCTTGAAGACGGCAATATGTGTAAGGACTGTGCAAAAAAGCTTTCTCCCTTCTTCAGCGAAAGAAGAAGCTCTACTGTTAATGAAATCAAACAGCAGCTTGAATACAGAGAGCAGAACAAGCAGATTCTTGCCGGCTTTTCACCGATGTTCACCTTTGGTGAGGACGATAAAATCTATATCGACCCGATGAAGCAGAGCTTTGTTGTTTCGCGCCGCAATCCCGGAAGTTGGAGCGACGAAAACCCCGATGTTATTCCGCTTTCAAGCGTTGCGGGCTGTAACCTCAGGGTTGATGAAGACCGTGAAGAAATCTATACACAGGGTAAAGACGGCGAGCAGGTAAGCTACAATCCGCCGAGATACAAATTTACTTACGATTTCTACATTGATATCAAGGTAAACAATCCTTACTTTGATGAAATTACCGCAAAACTCAATGACAGCGACGTTGAGGGTATGGGCACAATGGAATATAACCGTTATCAGCAGACCGCACAGCAGGTTATAAGCAACCTCACACAGAACGGCAATGCAGGTATGCCGATGGGTGGCGGATATAATCAGCCTATGAATAACGGTATGCCGATGAATCAGGGCTATGCTCCTGCAGGTGCTTACGGTCAGCCTCAGGCAAACCCCTATGCACAGCAGAATGCCTACAATCAGCCGATGAACAACGGTTATGCTCCCGCTAACGGATATAATCAGCCGATGAATAACGGTTACAACCAGCCTATGAATAATGGGTATAATCAGCCCATGAATCAGGGCTACAATCAGCAGCCTGCTTACGGACAGCCTCCTGTATCACAGGCTTGGGTATGTCCCGCTTGTAACGCAACAAACGAAGGCGGTGCATTCTGCGCTTGCTGCGGAACACCCCGACAGAGATGAGCAGAATAAAAACCGCAGTCATTATTATCGTGATTATTGCATTGATCGCCGCCATTGCGGCAGGTGTGTGGTATTACAAAACCAAGTTCTATGTACCGGATAAAAACGGTATGATTTATTATGATTCAGATATAAACAAGCAAGGAGATGATTAACCTTGTCAACAATTCTTGAACAGAAATGTCCGTGTTGCGGCGGTGCGGTTGAGTTCAATACAGGTGTTCAAAAGCTGAAATGTCCTTACTGCGACACCGAATTTGATATTACCGCGATGCCCGAGGATACGGCAAATCAGGTTGAACAGATAAGCTGGAATTCACAGGGCTCACAATGGGGCGCAGGTGAAACAGACGGTATGAGCGTCTATGCCTGCAATTCCTGCGGCGGTGAAATTGTTGCCGACTCAACAACAGGCGCAACAACCTGTCCGTATTGCGGCAATCAGGTTGTTATGAAGGGTCAGTTTTCGGGTGCACTCAGACCCGACCTCGTTATTCCCTTTAAGCTCGATAAAAAGGCGGCAAAGGAAGCACTTAAAAAGCATATTTCAACAAAGAAGTTTGTTCCGAAATCATTTCTTGCCGATAACCGCCTCGAAGAAGTCAAGGGCGTTTATGTACCTCATTGGCTCTTCACCTGTGATGCAATCGGCAACGCAAACTATAAAGCTACAAAAGTAAAGAAATGGTCGGACGAAAATTACGACTACACCGAAACTTCATATTTTGATGTTTACAGAAGCGGCAACATCGGCTTTGACAACATTCCCGTTGACGGCTCAACAAAAATGCCCGATGACCTTATGGAATCCGTTGAACCCTTTGATTTATCACAGGCTGTTGATTTTAACACCGCATATCTTGCAGGCTATCTTGCAGATAAGTATGATGTGACGGCAGAGGAAAGTATGCCGAGAGCAAACGAAAGAATCAGACAAAGCATCATTGATTCTTTCAAAGAAACCGTAAAGGGCTATGATGAGGTTGAAAATCAGAGTGCGAATATGAACGTTGCCAACGGCTTATACAAATACGCACTTTATCCCGTGTGGCTTCTCAGCACAAAGTGGAACGGTGAGAATTTTACCTTTGCAATGAACGGACAGACGGGAAAATTCGTCGGCAATATCCCGACGGATAAAAAAGCCGTTACAAAGGCTTCGCTTTTACTCGGTGCAGGTATAGGTGCTCTCATCTACGGCCTTTTATGGCTGATTGAGCTGTTTTAAGGAGGTGCAGAAATATGACTAAAAAGTTTGTTGCAATTCTTATTGCGGTGATAATCAGTTTATCAATGGTGATTTCTGCATCAGCCTATACATACCAATACATTGAAGACCCTGCAGGAAACCTGACCTATGACGAAATTGAAGAGCTCGAAGCTTATGCAGAAAAAATCGAAAGCACTTACGGTATCTGCATTATGCTTGGTATAGCTCGGGATACTGACGGAATGTCTGACAGCGAATATGCACAGAAAATTTATACCGATAACACCGATAACGAAAACGGATTTATCCTTGTGCATAATGACAGTGAAAGCACCTACGGAATGTTCACATCAGGCAATGCAGAAGAAATCTTTGACGAAGAAGCGGTCAGTGAAATGCGTGACGCTTACAACTCAAGCAACAGCTATTACGGCGGCATTTCCGACTACTATAAGGCGGCGGAAAGCTTGCTTGCAAGCGGCGAAACAGCGTCCGATAATGCGCAAGCCGTTACAACAGATGATGACACCTCCGAAGAAAAGGACGGTGTGGGTATTATCTGGATTCCCGTTTCTTTGGGAATCGGTCTGTTAATAGGCTTCCTTATCATCAATTCAATCGCTTCAAAAAACAAGTCGGTTTATATGCAGAAAAATGCAACGGTTTACACACGCCCGGGCAGTATGATTATTACGGGCAGCGCAGATAATTTCCTTTACAGTAATGTTGAACGCAGAGAAAAACCGAAGCAGGAAAACAAAAATTAACCTTTAAGGAGGGATTTCCTATGGGACTTTTTGATTCACTTAAAAGACAGGCAGAATCCGCAATCAAAAGAGAGGTTTCGCAAGGAATAAACAATGCGGTGAACAATGCCGTACAGTCAGTCGGTAAGGGTAAAAATCATACCGAAACCTTTACCTTTGCGTCACTTCCGACAAATGTCACAGAGCTTCAGGCTCTCCCCGAGGCAAGCCTTGATTCTGCTTTTAAAACAACAGCGCTTACTCTTGCGGCTTTATGCAATTATGAGCACAACCCAGATGCAACAATCGAGATGCTGAACTTTCTCAAGGGACCCGGTGAAATCAGCGGCTTTGAAAAGCAGTTCATCAAGGAGCACCTTGGCTCTGAGGGCTATAAAGCACGCTCATTTTTTGAGGGAGCAACTCCGCAGAACGGTTATCAGCCCGATACACCCTATAAAATAACAGTTATTGAAAACCCGTACTCTTTTGATAACGAAAATTGGGCAACGCTCTATGTTCAGAGCGGCGGTGCGGATAACCCGAGACCGATGAAGCTTCGCAAAAAGCCTTCAACGGGACAATGGTTCCTTGTTGAAATCCAGTGTCTTGCCGACATCCGTGTGCCCGTAGAAGAAGACCCCTGGGCATAACATAATTAAAGCAAAGGAGATTTTTATATGAAAAAAATATTCGCATTACTTCTTGCGTTTGTAATGGTATTTTCACTTGCGGCTTGCGGCGATAAAAATCCCGATAAACCCAACGACACTAAACAACCTTCGGGTAACGCAGACATCACAACCTCATTCTTTGAGGTTAGACTCAGTGACGGCTGGATAAATATTGAAGAAGACTTCAAGAATGAAGAGGAATACTCCAAAGCTGTTCTTCAGGTGCTTGACCCCGAGGACAACGAATATTACTTGGTCGAGGCAACAATCAGCGTTGAAATTGATGAGCCTTACGACTTCCGTGAAGACCTTGTTTATTACGGTTTTAATCAGTATGAATATGAAGTGAACAAGTCTTATAAAACCGTTAAAATCGGCGGCGTTGACCTTCTCAAATATGACGACGGCGAAGAAACTCTCGTTTATTTTAACCGTATTGAAGGTGCAAACGCATCGGTTTACGTCAAGTTTGACACAACCGATATCAAGGATGCCCACATTCAGGCACTTCTCGATGGTATAACATTTAACATTAAAGATATCGGAAATGAAGACGGCCCGTGGGAATGGGAAGGCAAGCCCTTCTCTGCTAAACCTGCAAGCGCACAGGCAGGCTCGCTGACAATTAGTTCAACTTTTGTCCCGTTTGAAAAGCCTGTCACAACCTTTGAAACATTTGACCATTCCGTTGCCGCAATCGGTGACAGAGTATATGTTCTTGTTGACGGCGAGCTCAGTGAATGTCACTATGACGGCTCGGTATTGGCTTTTGTAAAGGCAATTGAGCTTCCCGAAGATGATTATGACAGAGTTGAAGCAACAGCCGACGGTACTCTCTGGGTAAGCGGTTCAATGAATGACATTCTCTGCATCAAGGACGGCAAAACAGTTGCAACATACGAAGACATCGATAACCTCGCAAT
Organism: Clostridia bacterium; assembly: GCA_017415025.1. Taxonomy (GTDB): domain Bacteria; phylum Bacillota; class Clostridia; order Oscillospirales; family Acutalibacteraceae; genus CAG-488. The sequence goes on along the minus strand of JAFQJH010000023.1, from coordinate 26,567 downwards.
TCATCCGTCGGGCAAGTGGGGCGTAAATTTCTTCACTTCGAATGAATGTAGTATTGTAACCTTCAGCGGAAATTCTTATACTACAAAGCCGATTGTTTTCAAGGAAGCTGATACAATAATGCAGCTTTGTGTTGACGAGAACAATATTTATGTTTGTGCAAATGCGGCTGACGAAAGCGGTCATAAGATATTTGTTTACAACAAGGACGGTAAGCTGCAGAAAACTCTCTGCGATGCAGAGGGCGAGGGTCTCGGCAGTGTAACATTTGTTACACAGACCTCCAACGGCTACATTGCTTTTGACGGCAATATGAGAGATGTTCTTGTGTGGGATAACAGCGGCAAATTCGTTGCAGAGATTTCGGACGGAGATCTTTTCTCCACAAATTACCCGTGGTTCTGCGATTCAACCGTTCTTCCCGACGGTCGTATCTTTACAATTATGACAGACGAGCGTGAAGACAAATCCGCAACCGAGCTTGTAGCGTTTGTCGTTAAAGGATTCTGATTTTAATGAACAAGTTAAAGAGAATTGTTTGTATATTATTGACCCTGTGTTTCACGGTTGTTTTATCCTCTTGCGGAGAAAAGCCTCCGCAGGAGGCTACTCCGAGCGGAACAACTGAAAATGCCGAAAATAGAGAAATATCTGTTCTTTCGCTTAATAAGGAGTATATTTCTGATTACGAATGGTACAAGGATACTTCCACAATGCTTGTAAGAAGTGAATATACGGATGTTACCCTTGATAAAGCAATGGAAAAAGACTATCCGCTTCTTTCAAAAGCACTTGCGGAAACTTCTGTTATGCGCAAGAGAACAATGGAAGACGAAAAGGATAATTTCATTGCTTTGGCAACCGATGAATTTGAAAGCAATAACGAAGCCTTTTCAACTTATGTTTCAACTCTTGACGTTCAGGTAAGACGAGCCGACAGTGTTGCTGTGAGTATTCTTGAAGATTACGGCAAGGAAGATTCACGCTCCTTCAACGGACTTAATTATGATACCGAGAGCGGAAAAGAGCTTGCTCTTGCAGATGTTTTTGCTGACACTTCAGAAATTCCCGCAACAGTTGAAAAGGAGATTATGAGCCGTATAGGTGAAGATGAGCCGAGCGGCGACACTGCCGTTATTGAATATTTTAAAAATACTCCTGATGACAGTATCACATGGACTCTCGATTACAACGGTGTAGCTTTCTATTTCAATCCGGGTGATATTGCTCCGACAAATTTCGGTATTCAGGTCGTAACCGTAACCTTTGCAGAATATCCCGATTTGTTCAATGAAAAATATACTATCGTGCCCGATGAGTATGTTGTAAGTTTGCCGGCATCAGCACCGTTTTATGCCGATATTACAGGTGATAAAAAGACGGAGGAGCTTACCGTTTCAGGTCATTACGATGAAGATACCAAGTTTTACCATACTATAAGCATAAATGCAGAAAGCTCGGAATTTGAAGCAGAATGGTTCTCATATATTGAACCATATTATGTTAAAACAAAAGACGGTAAAAGCTATCTCTGTGTTTTCAGCGTGAACAATGAAGAAGAGGGAAAGGACTTCACTCTCAGCGTTTATAATTTTGAAAACGGTAAAGTCAAACTCCTCACCACTTCAAAAACAGGCTTGGATAGCAAAGGAGAAAATATCTTTGCTTTACCCACCGACCCGTCAGAGCCTGTATCTGTCAGATAATGAAAACGAATTGAACTGTAAAAAATGAAATAAAATCTAACGATAAACTCTCCGACATCGGATTAAATCTGATGTCGGAGGGTTCTTCTTTTACCTAAAGCTTTACGTGCTATTAATTCAAAAAAAGTTATATCATTTGTTTGTTGTATTTGCTTCATTTCAATGCTATAATTGTTTTGTCAGAAAAAAGGAGGTACTGTTATGAAAAAGGTAATATCTGTAATTCTTTCAATTTTAATCATTCTGAGCGTGACTCCGTTTGTGTTTGCGGCAGGAACGACGTACTACATCGACAGCGGTTCGGGTGATGATAATAATTCGGGCTTGTCCGAAGGCTCGGCTTGGAAAACCGTTGCTAATATTCAAACGCTGACGCTTGAGGCAGGGGATAAAATCCTCTTTAAGTCCGGCGGAGATTACGACTGCGCAATTACTCTTACCTGCTCGGGAACTCAGGAGGATCCTATTGTTATTTCTTCTTACGGTGAGGGCGAAAAACCGCATCTTAACACTGATGCAAGGGATGCTGTTATGAAGCTTTTTGATTGCTCTTATGTCACTGTTTCGGGCTTTGAAATCACTGCGCACAACGGTGGCGGTATATGGGTTGACGGAGTTACGAAGGAGTCAAAGGGTGTCAGAATAGAAAACTGCGAGTTTCACGATATGCAGAACTATACCGTAACCTCGCGTGACAATTATACTGAAGGCCCGATTTCGGGCAGAGCGGCAATCGTTATCAAGCGTTACGGAGGCTCACCGTATCCCGTAAATGACTTTCAGGCAATTAACTGCAAAATATATGATGTCGGCAACGGCATATTTTTCACCGGCAGTCAGGACCTTAACAAGAACGCCCTTGTAAAGAACTGTGAGTTTTACAATATGGACGGTGAGGCTGTTGTGCTTGAGGGCTGCGACGGTGCGCTGGTAACGCATTGCCGTGCGATTGACTGTTGTCAGGGTGTCGGTCTTGATGAGAACGGACAAATTCTGTATTTTACCGCCGCTATGTGGACTCATTATTCATCGAACTGCACCTTCAGCTATTGCGAAATCGCAGGGCAGAAAAACTACGGTGACGGAATGACGGTGGATTTTGACCACGGCTCGTATAACTGTACTTATGAATATATTTATTCTCACGACAATATGCGCTTTATGTGCAATAATCCCGCTGCCGGCGGAAATTGGGGTAATACGGTAAGATATTGCTTGTCCGTCAATGACAATCAGGGCAGAAACAAAATCGGCGTGGCTGACGGCGAATGGAATTTCAGCTTTTACAACAACACGATAATCAATTCGCCTGAATTCCAGATGACTCGGATTTACGATTCGCTGTTTGCTAACAATATCATAACCTTTAAGGACGGACACAAGTTTTATTTTGTAAACAAAGAACTAAAAGATTCGAATAACGTGTTTGCGAACAACTGTTATTACAATACCTTCAATCCCTCGTTTGACAGGGATGCGTTGAATACTCTTCCGGGCTTTGTCGGCGGAGATGATCCGATAAAAGCGTATCAGCTTGCGGAGGGTTCACCGCTAATCGGTGCTGGCTTCGAGGTCGAGGACGGACTTATGACAGATTTTTACGGGAACGAAATAACAAGCACGAACATCGGCTGTTATTCTGCTGACGGAGAGGATGCGGAGCTTGAAACAGAAAACTTCATCGAAAAAGCCGCAAGAATTATCCGACAAGTCTTTAAGATTGCAGTAGAAGAAATTCGTAAGCTTATTGTTGATCTTTTTGATGATTGATGCAATAAAAGTATCAGATTAATTTTAAACAGAACTAATTTGAGTTTTGGGAGATAGTTCCGGCAAATTTTTGAATTTTTTAAAACTGTTGCAATAATCTGTCAGGTTTAATCGTGTTATAGGTGAAAGGAGGAATGGTCATGACCGTTTTTATTAAGGGAAAGGACGCTTTCTCGTTTGCTTTCAAGCAATTTACCGACACTGTTTATCGAGTTGCCTTACATAATACCGCTAATTTTGCCGATGCGGAGGACGTGACTCAGGAGGTTTTTATCAAGCTTCTTGAAGCGAATAAGGCATTCCGCGACAGTGAACACCTTAAAGCTTGGCTTATCAGAGTTACCATAAATCTGTGCCGTGACAAAATGAAAAAATCAAGCCGTGAAACCCTTGTGGAAAATGTTATTCCTTATAAAACAGGCGAAGATAAAGCTGATGTTTTAGAGGCGGTTAAATCCTTACCTGAAAATTATCGTAATACCATTTATCTCCATTATTATGAAGGATACACCGCCAAGGAAATCGGCAAAATTCTTGACGCTAAGGAAAACACGGTTTTGTCATGGCTCAGCCGAGGTCGCGATGCCTTGCGAAAAGAACTTGACGGAGGTTTTGACGATGAATAAAAATGATTATATCAAGGCGGTTGAGAATATCACTGCACCGCAGGAGCTTCTTGACAGAATAGAAGCGCTTGACCCGCCCGCAAAAAAGAAAACTCCCTTGTGGAAGACGATTACCGCGATTGCCGCGTGTTTTGTTGCAGTGATAATTGCTTTTTCGGGAATCGTTGGCGGCTCTATGAAGGCTGAAAGCGAAGATATGATGTGGGGGAACGGCAATCGTTATGATATGCTTGCTGACTCTGCCGACAAGGAAACGAGCAACGAGTCACCAAGTATGTCAGTCGGCACAAGCTTAACAGCGACAGCAAACCGCAAGATTGTAAAAACCGCAACGCTTACCGTAAAGACAAAGAGCTATGAAGCCTTTATGAACGGTATTATGCAAAAGATTGAGCAGTACGGCGGATACGTGGAGCAGAGTCAGGAATATAATTATGACACCGCTTCAAACAGAAATGCCAATATGGATGTAAAAATCCCTGCCGACAAGCTGGAAAAATTTATTGATGAGCTTTCAACGCTCGGCACAATAACTTCAAAGATAATTTCAAGCGACGACATTACAGATTCGTACATTGACGTTGAAAGCAGAATCAATGCGCTTGAAACAGAGGAAGAAACTCTGCTCGGAATTTTGAAAAAAGCAGAGAAGCTTTCAGACGTTATCGAGCTTCAGCAAAGACTGTCAACGGTCAGAGCTGACCTTGAGAGGATTAAAGCGCAAAAGCAAAGCTATGACGGAATGATTGCTTACTCGGGAGTGACTCTTGATATCAACGAGGTTGAAAGGGTAGTAGAGGGTGACGATACCTTCTTCGGTGAGGTTAAAGAAAAGCTGATGAACAACCTCTACGATTTGGGCGACTTCTTCCGCGAATTTGTTATCAACCTCATTGCCGCTTTACCGTATATCGCAATTATCGGCGTGGTTGCAGTAGTTGTGATCGTTATTGTTAAAAAAGTCAGAAAAAGATAATCAGCTCGCAGTTTGAGTTGATGTTACGGAAAAAAAGAGGTAATACGGTTGTCCCGTGTTACCTCTTTTTCGATGTTTAATATAATCTTGATTTTTTTCTTGAAATGATTATAATTAGAGTCAATTAGTGTTTTATGATATACACGAAACTGCTGTAAAACAGCGAAAAGGAGTTCTATTATGTTCAGTATTATCAAGAATTTTTTTGTTGCATTACTTGCATTTATAACCTTTGCCGCTCCGTTTGGCGATACTCAATTACCCGAGCGCAAATGTGCACCCGAATTCAACGGCACATTTCTTCAGTCTTGGATGAGCAGTACCTGGGACGAAGAGCGCTGGGCATCGGAGATTGACTGTATGAAGCGCGACGGTATCGAATATCTTGTTCTGCAGGATATTGCCAATATGGACGCGGACGGTAACTGGACCGTATATTATGACAGTACAATACCTGCCTTTGACGGTGCTGTCTTTGGCGGCGATGTTGTGGGGGCTGCTCTTGAAGCCTGTAAGGGTACGGGTATAAAGGTTTTTGTCGGTCTTACTATGTTTGATTCATTCTGGCTTCTCGGCAATTTTACGGGTGAATACAAGTCTGTTTGTGCGATTACAGCCGATATGCTTGAGGATATTTATGACAGCTATTATTCCGTCAGTCCCGAAAACTTCTACGGTTGGTATTTTACTTTAGAAATCAATAATCAGATTAATTGCGGACCGCTTATGAATAAGATGGTTAAAGGCTTTAATACTGTGCTTGAGAGAGCAACACAGGTTGACTCTTCTCTGCCGATGATGATAAGCCCGTATACAGCGCACTATCTTGACCTTGGTGATGTTGCTACATATTCGCAGTGGCTTACGTTCTTCGAGCGTGCCGCATTCAGAGACGGTGACATCGTAGCACCGCAGGATGCAATAGGCGCCGATTGGATTGAGGAAGACGATCTTGTCAGAATATGGGAAATGTACTCCGCGGCGGCAGAAAAGACTGATGCCGATATAAGGCTCTGGGCAAACTGTGAGAACTTTGATATCGCAACGGGCCCGAGCATTCTCGGCGGAACAATTCTTCGCCCCGAGACGGAAAATATTGAGTCCGTTACAGCAACACTTGACCGCTTTGTTATGCAGTTGGATGTGGCATCACGCTACTGCGAGAATATAATCACTTTCTCTTATTCTCACTATTACTCACCGAATCTTGTAAAGAGTATGTTTATTGAAACCTACCGCGATTATGTTGCGAACGGTTATGTGCTTGAAACTCAGAAGCCAAGCGTGCCGGGAAATGCAACGGCAGCTTCTGATGAAAACGGTGTTACAGTAAGCTGGGAAGCCTCCGACGATAATTTCGGCATTGCATATTACCGCGTTTGCAAAAACGGAGAATTCCTTACCCGAGTTGAAAATTACAAGTGGGATTATCCTCTTACGGTAACAGATGCCGAGGGCAAGTCGGGCGACACCTATACAATTTTTGCTGTTGATGCAGCAGGAAATATGTCAAGCGTGGATTTACTTGTTGATTAAATTCTGATATAAAGTTTTAACCTCCCGTATTTTTTACGGGAGGTTAAGCTTTATCCGAATATTGAATTGAAGAATGAACGTATTTTTGCAATTATTGAGGTGAAAAAGTCCGATATAGTGTTACTGATTCTTTCAAATACGGACAGCTCACGGATTTCAAAGCTTGTGCTTGCCGTTCCGTGGTAGTTGCCGATACCCTGAATTGTAGCGGTTGCTGTTCCTTCTTCAATATTGTTGTGGTACGTAACGGTATAATCTGTACCTTCCTTGAGGAGGCTGTTACCGTCCGTTACGGTAAGGGTAGGAGTTATTGCTTCGCCCGTGTAGTTCTGCTCTGAGATTTCAGCGAATGTAACGGGAGCGATACTCTTTGTAATAATCGTGAAATTAGCGATGCTTGAAAGTACCTTGAAGATACCCTTACCGCTTACGAGAACATTTGCTGTGCCGACATTGACGTTGTTTGAATATTTAACGGAAAAATCTGTGTTTTCAAAAATCCTTTCACCTGAAACGGAAACGTCAATTTCGGGTTCGATTTCCGAGCCTGTATAGGTCTGATTCGGAATCGGAGCTACGACAAAGGTGCTGACGGGGATATCGTTTCTTACAGCGAACGTGTGTGCATAGGAATCCTCCGAACAGTAGATTGTAAGTGAGTTACAGTCGTCGAAAGCATCGTGTGCTATGTTGATAACCGAGTCAGAAATAACCGCGGTTTCGAGATTTGAGCACGAAGCAAACGCCTCGGACTTGATTGTAGTAACGTTACCGCCGATTGAAACAGCTTCAAGACCTTCGCAATCCATAAAGCTCTGCGTTTCGATTGCAATAAGGTTTGTTGCATCTTCGTTTTTGTCTTCACCGAGAGTGACGAGCGTTACACCCGTGTTTGTAAAGCTGTTGGGGTAAAGAAGCTCAACACCCGTGAAGTCAAAGCTTGTCAGTGCTTTGCAGTTGTAGAATGCACGGTCAGCAATTAGCTTGATGTCAGAATCCCATATAAATTCCGTAAGAACAGTACATCCGTAAAATGCCCTGGTTGCGATTAGTCTGACATTGGGCGACATCCTTACCTTTGATAATTTTTTACAGGCTTCAAAAGCGCCCTCGGCAACGTCAACGACAGAATCGGGAATATAAACGTCTCTGATTTCGTGGCAGTAAGCAAATGCGTCCTTGCCTATCATTCGCATACCTTCGGGGAAGGTGTTGCCTTCAATTTCAACATCTGTTCCGTAGAACGCACGGTTTTCGATAATGATGAGGTTTGCGGGTAAGGTTATATTCTTGATTGAGCTGTATCTGAATGCCTCGACACCGATTTCTGATACTGAATCGGGGAGAACAACGTCCTCAAGAAAATCTGCCTTGCAGAAGAAATAACTCGGGATTCTCTTAACCGTATCACCGATAACAACGTTTGTTATCTTTGTGTTGTAGAAAGGTGAGTAGTAGGTACCCGCTGCCTCCTCAAGACCTTCAAACGTACAGTTTTCTGCGTTGTAGTAAACTGTCGTGAGATTGACGGGGAAAGTGTTTACGTTAAATTCACTTAACTTTTTTGGAAGAGTCAGTTCTGTAAGCTTTTTACAGTTTTCGAATGCATATTCGCCGATATCTGTAATGCTGTCTGACATTGTGATGCTTTCGAGATTCTGACAGTTTTTAAAAGCTCTTTCTCCGATTTGTGTTATTGTGTCAGGTAGAGTAACTGTTTTTAACTCATTACAACCGTAAAACATCAAAGGAGAAACGGATTTGACATTGTCGCCGAATTCAATCGTTGAGATTTGTGAATTTGCAAAAGCTGAATATGCAAAAATCGAAGGTGAATTATAAAAGAGACTTGTGTAACCTGTCCCGTTAAAAGCGGACCCTCCAAGTTTTGTTACGTTTTCAGGAATAATAAGCTTACCCTTAAGCTCGGGACAGAAGGAAATAGCATGCTCTTCAATTGTTGTAACGGTATCGGGAATATTTATTTCGGTCAAATACTCACAATCATGAAAAGCGGAATCTCCGATTATTACGAGATTTGCCGGCAGAACAGCTTCACGGATTTTCGAGCTTTCAAAGACTCCTTCACTGATTTCAAGCAAGTCATCATTGAAAGTGAATCGTTCTATTGCTGAATATTTAAAAGCGTATTCACCGATATCGGTCAGATTTGAATCGTACTTAAAATATTTGAGATTATCACAGGATGAAAAAGCATAGCTTCCAACAGAGTTAAATTCGGGTGAAAACTCTACGTCAGCAATTCCGCTGTATTCAAAAGCTGAATCTCGAACTGCTGTGACACCCTTTGCGCTTAAACTCGTGAGGTTTTGGCAATCGTAGAATGTGTAAGTTCCTAATGTTTTTACACCTTCGGGAATGTTTATGCTTTTAAGATTTGAACAATAATCGAAAGCACCGTATCCTATGCTTTTGAGACCTGAACCTATTTTTACCTCTGCAAGGTCATTGCATTTTACAAAAGCACTGCTCTGGATATGTGTTACCGTATCGGGGATTTCAACTGACGTGATGAATTTTCTGTTTGCAAAAGATTTGTAACCGATAGTTGTAACTGTTGCTCCTCCGAGCCTTCTCGGGATGATAATTGTATTTGCAGTGTTACTTTCTAAAGGAACTACGCATTTGGAAATGACAGCATTTCCTCTTTTATCAAGATAGAACTGAAATCCGTTTTCGGTAAGTATTTCGTGCGGTCCTGTTGATTTTGTGAAAGTGTACCATTCTTCTTTTTCATCCGAAGGCTCACAACTGTAACCGTAAACACCTTCCAGAACCTCGAAAACATCGGTATGGAAATCGTTGTATAAATTGATTGTTTCGGGAGTGTGCGCGATTGAGGCATCACCAAAAGCCTTGTCACTGATTGCATCAAAATTATGTTCAATCGTTCCGTTAACGTTAAGCGTTTTTAACGTGTCATTTTCAAGAGAGTAATCCTCGAAATAGGTAGAATTGGTGATGATTGTAAGATTTTCGATAACGGTACCTCTGAGTGCATAAGAAAAGAAGTCCAAACCTCTTTTCTTTGATGAAATAACCAAATCGGTTATTGCTGTGCCGTTGAGAGCGTCAGCACAAATTCCGCCTATACCGTTTGAAAAATCAAGCTCTTTAAGTGACTTGCAGGACTTGAATACGTTTTCTTCGAGTCTCAAAAGGTCTTTAGGTATGTTGATTGTGTGAAGGTATCTGCAGTCTTCAAAAGCGTTAATTCCGATTGTTCTGATTGAATCAGGAAGTTTTACTGTTTCGATATAAAAACAATCATGGTTGCTGTGATGGTTATTTGTATAATAGCTGAAGCAATAAGGCGCAAGCTCCGTTACGGGCAGACCTTCAATATAATCGGGAACAACTACATTTTTCTCGTTACCCATATATTTCATAATTTTAATTTCACTGTTTTCAACAATTCCGGCATCATCAACGTATTTATAAACAAAGTCGCCGTACAGCTTTTCACCGGCTCTTACAACAACGTTTGTTGCCGCCGATGCCTTTGTACCGAACAGGTTTTCAAGACCCGGCTCCGCCATTTGCATACTGCCGAAAAGAAGCACGATTGCGAGTATTATCGCAGATATTTTTTTCAAAGTTTTCATATATAAATCCTCCGTTTCTATTAGTTAAGTAGTTGTTAAAACGGTTGTTTATCTACTCCTTAAACACCGTAAACGAGCAGGAAACGGTTTCATATTTTACGGTTACAATGACCTTTTTCTCGAACAGCGTTGAAATATCGGTAATCTCAACCGTATAATCATCCGCGGTCAGCTCTCGTTCGTTCTCGTCACTGTATACGGCATAAACCTTCATAATGCTTAAATCAATACGGTCAAGGTTATCAGCCTTAAAATCATAATCTGACGGGAACGTAGCATAAACGGATGTCAGAAGCGGCGTTTCTTTTGTATTGAGGATTCTTACTTTGAAGCTATAATCAAAATTTTTATAGCTTGCGGTTACCGTTTCATATCCTGCTTTTTTACCGAAATCGGGCGAAGCCTTTAACGTATAATTATTCTGCTTGATTTGTACACGGCTACCGTCATCATACAAAAGGAAAACCTTTATTCCGTCAGGGCTGAAGCTCTCGCCGACGTTGTATTCTTTCTTGAAGTCGGAGCTGAATTCGACAGCTATAGCTTCAGCCGTTCTGACAGTTGTGGTGGAATCTTCCGTCGTCTGTTCCTGCGTAACGGGAGGTGCGGTCGTCGTTGTCGCAGGCTGTGTCGGCGGCTCGGGAGCTTCATCACTCTGTGTGAAAAGCTCAACTATTTTTTTAGAAACCTCTTCGATAAAGTTATAATCTGTTGCACCTGCGATAATGCCGTTAGCTGTAACGAGCATAATCGCCGCGGCAATGGCTGCCGCAAATGCTTTTGAAAAGCGTACCGTTCTGATACCGAGCTTTGCCATAAAATCTTTTCGTGAAATTACGGGAATTACCGCATCAATAAAACCGTCACGGATTGAGTTTATCGCGCTTGCACATTCGTCAATAAAATCAAAATCCGCATCTTCTTTTTCCAATTCTTCATCGATGAGAGAGTTAAGGTAATCGCAAAGATATTGTGTTAAATCTCCGTTGAAATCGGGATGAAGAAAAATATCTCTGTTTACGGTTACGGTCATAACGGTCAGCCTCCTTTCTCAAAATCTAATTGTGTTACCATATCGGTTATTTTTGTTTTCAGCCTTATGAGCCTCATTGAAGCGGCAGGCCGTGAAATTTTTAAAGTTAATGCAATTTCTTCAACCTTAGTGTTTTGTATGTACCTCAGGTTGTAGAGCAGCTTTTCGTCATCATCAAGCGTTGCAATCAGCTTTTTTGCGAGAGTGCAGTAGTCGATGCTGTCAAGCGCTTCGCTGTATATCTCATCGCTTACTGCGGCTTCCTCGGCAGTTTCAAGAGGAACAAGACGTTTTGTGTTCTTTGTCATCTCTTCCTGTCTTCGTTTAACAAAGTTTTCTGCTGTACGGTAGAGGAAAGCCCGCGGGTTTTCTATTTCCTCACCGTCTCGAAGCTTTGTATTCAGCACTAGAAATGCTTCCTGAACGCAATCGTCTGCGGATTCACGTTCGCCTGAAAGTCGCGCAAGGCAGAAATTAAACAGCTTCAGCCGATAGTCATCATATAATTGCTGCAGCAAAGCCGTAGTCTGTTTTTTTACTGACAAAAGCACCGCCTCCTTTCAGGTTTTTGGAGTGAATAATTTATCCTCTCATTATGTAGTCAGCCGAAATGCAAAATGTAACAAAATTTTTTCGAAAAATATTATATCATATTTGATTGAAATTTGAAATTACTTGTGTTAATATATGTTTTGTGAGGAGGCGAGGTAAGGTTATGAATTTTATGACAATTATTCTTGATTTAATCGAAATTATTAAAAATGCTATTGAGTTTATTTCAGGTTTGATGTAATGACTGCTTATTATTAAATCCCCGATATCAGTTCTTGCCGATGTCGGAGATTTATTTTTTAATTGTTATGAAAGTGAGATTTTATATGAAAAAATCAAACGCTTTGGCTCTAATACCGATAGGAGTTTTTGTTGCGCTCTACCTTTCGCTAGGAATTGTTTTTGAATATGTAATGAAAATTCCTATGGGATTTTATAACGTTCCCGTTGTGGTTGCTTTCCTTGTCGCACTTTTTGTTGCGGTAATTCAGACCCGCGGTGTATCTCTCGATAAAAAGTTTGAAATTATGGGACAGGGTATAGGTGATAAAAATATTGTCACTATGCTTATTATTTTCTTGTTGGCAGGAATTTTTGTCGGCGTTGTCGGCAGAAGCTCTGCTGAAAGCGTTGCTTATTTTATGCTGTCGGTAACTCCGCCGCGCTTCGCCGTTGTTGTTTTGTTTATTATCAGTGCCTTTGTTTCCACCGCTATGGGCACGTCCGTCGGAACGATAACGCTGATAACACCTATATCGGTTGCTATTGCCGAAGGCTCGGGTTTTCCGCTCGCACTCTGCGTCGGTACGGTTGTCGGCGGTGCAATGTTTGGTGATAATCTTTCTTTTATTTCCGATACCACTATTGCCGCCTGCAACGGTCAGGGATGTAAAATGAAGGATAAGTTCAGAACAAATCTTGCCATTGTTGTTCCCGCGGCTGTTGTTACACTTATTTTTATAGCGTCTTTGTCACTCGGAGCTGATATTTCAGGCGGAATTATGAAAGAATATGATATGATTCAGATTATTCCGTATATCCTCGTTCTTATCAGCGGTATAATAGGTGTCAATGTATTTATAACGCTGTTGATTGGTATTGTTTCGGGAAGTATTATTATGCTTGCAACAAATGCTGTTAGCTTCCCTGATTTGCTTTCGGGTATGGGCACAGGAGCATCGGGTATGTTTGAAACCGCAATGGTCGCAATTCTTGTTGCGGCACTCGGAGCTCTTATCAAGCATAACGGCGGCTTTGATGCACTTCTGAACGGAATCTGCAGGATTTTCAAAGGAAAGAAAAGCGGCCAGCTCGGAATCGGTATATTGGTAAGTCTTATGGATATTGCGACGGCTAACAATACGGTTGCAATTGTTATGGCAAATCCGATTGCCGCTGAAATGGCTAAGGATTACAATATTTCCAATCGTAAGGTTGCGTCAATTCTTGACACCTTCTCCTGTATAACACAAGGCTTTCTTCCGTACGGTGCGCAGATTCTTGTTGCACTTTCCGTTGTTAATACACTCGGTCATTCAATTTCGGCATTTGATATTATTGCAAATCTTTTCTATCCGATGCTTTTGCTTGTGAGCTCGTTGTTGTTTATTTTTATTATTCCGGAAAGGAAGAAATTGCGGACGAATTGACACCAATAAGTATGATAACTAAAATAAGTTAAATGTTGGAGGATTTATGAAAAAGGTATTTTCGTTATATTCAAAAAGTCCGTTGATATTGCGTATTGCAATCGGACTAATAATCGGCGTTTGTCTCGGACTCTGGGTTCCGCAGGCGTCTTTTGTAACTGTTTTTGGTGACATTTTTGTAGGTGCTTTAAAGGCGATCGCACCCGTGCTTGTCTTTGTCCTCGTAATTTCTTCACTGTCGAGTGCAGGCGAGGGTCTCGGCAAGCGTTTCAGGACGGTTATTTTTCTTTATATGCTCAGCACATTTCTTGCCGCTGTTGTTGCCGTTATAGGCAGTTATATCTTCAAGGTTACAATACCGCTGTCCTCAACTATTGAACAGACCGCACCCTCGGGTCTTGGCGAGGTTTTCAGAGCCTTACTTTCGAATATGGTAATGAACCCTGTCAAAGCTCTTATTGAGGGCAACTATGTCGGAATTCTTCTGTGGTCTGTAATTCTCGGTCTTGCTCTTCGAATGGTAGCAGGGGAGAAAACAAAATCGGTTTTTAAGGATATTTCTGATGCTGTGTCAAAGACGGTTGCTTGGGTTATCCAGCTTGCACCCTTTGGTATTATGGGTCTTGTTTACGGCTCAATCAGTGAATACGGTCTTGAGATATTCACTGATTACGGCAAAATCCTTGCTCTTCTCGTTGGTTGTATGCTCGCTGTTGCATTAATTGTTGACCCGCTTGTAGTTGCAATTACTCTTAAAAGGAATCCGTATCCGCTTGTATTTAAATGCTTTAAAGAGTCGGGACTTACGGCTTTCTTTACAAGAAGCTCTGCGGCGAATATTCCCGTTAATATGTCCCTTTGCGAAAAATTTGGTCTTGACCGTGAATATTACAGCGTAGCAATTCCTCTTGGTGCAACCATAAATATGGACGGTGCGGCAATCACAATTACCGTTATGTCACTTGCTGCCGCATTTTCGCAGGGAATCAGCGTTAATATTGTACTAGCTTTGATTTTAAGCTTGGTTGCAACTCTCGGAGCTTGCGGTGCATCGGGTGTTGCCGGCGGTTCGCTTCTCCTCATTCCTATGGCTTGTTCGCTTCTCGGTGTCGGTCAGGACGTTGCAATGCAGGTTGTTGCGGTCGGTTTTATTATCGGAGTTGTTCAGGATTCGCTTGAAACTGCTATCAATTCAGCGGGTGATGTTATTTTCTGTGCAACGGCAGAATTCAAGGAATGGCAGAAGTAGGGTAAAAAGCTTCCTTTTTAAATATCTTAAAAGAAATCACTTCGGTGGTTTCTTTTTTGTTTCAGATTTCCTTGATAATTTGTTGTAGCCTATATTGTTTTTTGTTTTTGTTTGAAAAGATTTTCGTATTGTGATAGTATTTTATTATCAACATTGGGAGAAAATTTATGAAAATTTTTGATGTAGACAACAGAAAGCTGATATCGGTTTTCAAAAAAGTAATTTTTGAAAAATTAAACTTGCAGGTCATTTCAATAAAATTTGTCGGCGGCGGAAGCAACGGAAAGGTTTTTAAAGCGAAACTTTCAGATAACAGAGTTCTGGCGTTGAAAGCATACAGGGTTCAGGGTGCTATGGAAGAGGAAATCTATCCTCTGGCGTTACTTTCTGAAAACATACCTTATGAAATGCCCGAGGTGATTTTTACCTATTCGGATTCGGAATGTGAATTTGCTGCAATGAGCTTTATAAAAGGCAGTAATGTGCTCAATCCCTTGTTTTTACTGAAGAGTAAAAAGAAAAAAGAAGCGTTTGCAAATGCGGTTGTCTCATCAATGCTGATATGGCATAGCCGCGTCGGAGTTAAATACGGTAATTTGCAGAACCCGCAGTATGACAGCTGGCTCGAGTTTTACAAAAAGGAGATGCAGCTACCGTGGCTTAAAGGCTTATCTGAATTGGCCGAAAAGAATAAGTTTAATAAGAAACACTTAAAGCTTCTGCTTGAGGCAACAGATTTATTCAATAAAGTCTGTGAAGAGCCGACTTCACCTGTGCTTATACACGGGGATTTCAATATTATGAATATGATGGCTGATCTGAAAACATTTAACGTAACAGGCTTCATTGATCCGGGTGGCTCGATGTGGGCAGACAGGGAATACGACTTGTTTCAGTTGCGGAATATGTGGGGCGACTGCTTCGGACTTTATGAGAAATATAAGCAATTTGCAGGCTTATCGCAGTATTCGGATTTTCGTGTAGCTTATTACGGTGCGATGAATGAAGCGCACTGCAGACTCGGTGGCGGTTTGATTATGCCTGTGTGGGAGATTCTTTGGAATATAAAACTCAAAAGGGAAATGAAGAAACTGAAAGAAATGATGTGATTTTATGAACTTAGGCGAACTCATAACAATCAAAACGCTTGAATCAGATGATAGTGAGCAACTTCATACAACGTACAGAACAGAAATCAAGCTTTTTTCCTGCGTACAGAACGGCGATGTTGATTTGCTTCTCAAGGAGTTAAAAGGGCTTGATTATTCGCTTTTTGTCGGTAAAATGTCAGACAATGACATTATGCAGTATCGTTATATGGCAGTCAGCATTATTACTCTTGCAACAAGATATGCCATTCAGGGCGGATATGATGAAATTAAGGCTTACAGCTTTTCTGATAATGTTATAAAAACTGTTGATCGCCTCGACTCCGAGCAGGATATTATACTTTATATTGCAAATGAGATTCTTGAGCTTACCCGAAAGGTTAAAAAAAGCAGAACAAATCCCGAAAATTCACCTTATGTCAGAAAATGCATTTGTTATATCAATAATAATATTACCGATAAAATTTCGGTTTCAGACTTGTCTGAAATCTGCGGAATTTCTTCCGACTATCTTTCGCAGATTTTCAAAAAGGAAATGGGAGAGAATTTAAGCTCATATATTTTAAGAAAGAAGCTGCAGAAGGCTAAAAGCCTCTTGCTTGATAATTATACTTATGCACAGATATGCGAAGCTCTTAACTTTTCTTCAACGTCATACTTTGTTACTTCTTTCAAGCGGTTTTATCTTATGACTCCCGGTCAGTATGTCAGATTATCGAAATAATCCGATTGATTAAGGAGTATTTGCTGTTGCTTTTTTTGCTGTTTTGTGGTATGTTAATAAAAAATGCAGGAAGGGTTTTGTAAATGAAAAACGTAAGCTGTGCAATCTACGGTGCGGGCTCACTCGGTACGGTGTTGGGCGCGTATATCACTAAAAACGGCGGTAAAATTGATCTTATTAACAGAAATAAGGCTCACGTTGCGGCTCTTAACGAAAAAGGCGCAATAATCAAAGGCACGGTTAATATGACTGTTCCCGTTACAGCCATAACCCCCGATGAAATGAATAAAAAATATGACGTCATTTTCCTTATGACAAAACAGCTTTTTAACAAAGAGGTTGTTACAATGCTTAAGGATTACCTTACGGAAAACGGTGTTATTGTCACTCTTCAGAACGGTATCCCCGAGCCGGGAATTGCTGAAATTGTCGGTGCTGAGCATACAATGGGCTGCACAGTTGAATGGGGTGCGGCGCTTAATGAGCCGGGTGTATGTACACTTACAAGTGATGCTGAAAGCCTTTCTTTCCATATGGGTAAAATGGAAGGTATTTCCGATGAGCAGTTCAATACTGTTAAGGAGATTCTTGAGCTTATGTGTCCCGTTTATGAGGAAACTAATCTTCTCGGTGCACGTTGGTCAAAACTTCTTATCAATGCAACCTTCTCGGGCCTCGGAACGGTAGTCGGCGGTGTGTTCGGCGATGTTTCGGAGGATAAAGATGCTAAAAAGGTTGCAGTTCGCTGTATGAAGGAATGTATTGATGTCGGTCATGCCGCAGGTGCTGTTTTCGCACCCGTACAAGGAAAGGACATAACAAAGCTTTTCTATTATACAAACCCTATTAAAAGAGCAGTTTCAACATTTCTCGTGCCGATTGCAATGAAGAAGCACCGTCTTATTGAGCCGTCCATGCTGCAGGATCTTAAGAACGGCAAGCCCTGTGAGGTTGATGCAATTAACGGCGTTGTCTGTGAATGGGGCAGAAAGTGCGGAATTCCCACTCCTATCAACGACAGAATTGTTGAGGTCATCAAAAAGGAGCAGGCGGGCGAATTGAAGCTCGAAAAATCAAATATCCGCTTGTTTGATGATTTACTTTGATTTTTCTTTGACTCTCTGTATTGACTTGTAGAATTAAAGGTGTTATAATACATACAACATTTTTGTGGAGGTATTACCAATGGAACATATTAAGACTATTGAAACACGTAACCTTTGTGAGAGCGCAAAGAACGGCGGCTGTGGCGAGTGCCAGACATCCTGCCAGTCAGCTTGCAAGACAAGCTGTGGTATTGCTAACCAGCAGTGCGAAAACACAGATAAGGAAAGCAAATAATTTTAAAAAAGTTAAATGCCGCCTTTAAGGTGGCATTTTTAACGTATAAATCTATTTTGAAGGAGTACCGATATGATACATCAATATCAGCTCGGCGGATATAACATAGTACTTGATATCTGCTCCGGTTCAATTCACGTTGTGGATGAGGTGGCTTATGATATCATCGGGATGTTTGAAAACAATACCCGTGAATTTGTTTTAAACGAAATCAGCACAAAGTACGCTGACAGAGATGACGTTACCTTAAAGGATATCGAGGATTGCTATGACCAGGTCGTTGCACTTAAAGACAGCGGAAAGCTCTTTGCTCCCGATACCTTTGAGCCTGTTGCAGGTCATCTTAAAGCAAAAACATCAGGTGTCATCAAGGCTCTTTGTATTCATATTGCACATACCTGTAATCTTAACTGCTCCTATTGCTTCGCAAGTCAGGGTAAATATCACGGCGAAAGAGCTGTTATGAGCTTTGAGGTCGGTAAGCGTGCGCTTGATTTTCTTGTAGAAAATTCGGGCACAAGAAGAAACCTCGAGGTGGATTTCTTCGGCGGTGAGCCGCTGATGAACTTTGACGTTGTCAAGCAGATGGTCGCTTATGCGCGCAGTATTGAAAAAGAGCATAACAAGAATTTCCGCTTTACTCTTACAACCAACGGAATGCTTATTGATGATGATGTTATAGATTTTGCTAACCGTGAAATGAGTAACGTTGTTTTAAGCCTTGACGGAAGAAAAGAAATCCACGACCGTTATCGTGTTGATTACACGGGCAAAGGAAGCTGGGAGACAATTGTTCCTAAGTTTCAGAAGCTTGTTGAAGCACGCGGCGGTAAGAATTACTATATGCGCGGAACTTTTACCCACGCAAATCCTGATTTTCTTAACGATATTCAGCAGATGCTTGATTTAGGTTTTACTGAATTGAGTATGGAGCCTGTCGTGTGCGCACCCGGTGATCCGTCAGAGCTTACACAGGATGATTTGCCGATTGTTCTTGACCAATATGAAAAGCTTGCTGAGCTTATGAGAAAGAGAGATAAAGAGGGTAAGCCCTTTACCTTCTATCACTATATGATTGACCTTACGGGCGGTCCGTGCATTTATAAGCGTATATCGGGATGCGGCTCGGGAACGGAGTATATGGCTGTTACTCCTTGGGGCGATCTTTATCCCTGCCATCAGTTTGTCGGCGAAGAAAAATTCCGCCTCGGCGACATCTGGGAGGGCGTTACAAATCACGAAACCGTTGAGGAATTTTCCTCTTGTAACGTCTATGCACGTCCCGAGTGCCGTGACTGTTGGGCAAAGCTCTATTGCTCGGGCGGTTGTGCCGCCAATGCTTACCATTCCACGGGCTCAATCAAAGGCGTATATAAATACGGTTGTGAGCTTTTTAAAAAGAGAATGGAGTGCGCTATTGCCGTCCAGGTTGCGAGAACTTTTGAAGGTGATTAAGGATGAAAACGCCTATATGCGATTTTGTTAATTCTTATAATCTGAAAAAAACATTGCGTCTGCATATGCCGGGGCACAAGGGGATAAGCACGATTGGCTGTGAAGGTCTTGATATTACCGAGATTGACGGCGCAGACAGTCTTTATGAGGCGCAGGGAATAATAAGAGAAAGCGAGATTAACGCAGGAACGCTTTTCGGTGCGAATACATATTATTCGACGGAGGGTTCGTCACTCTGCATCCGCGCAATGCTGTATCTTACGGCACTTTATGCAAAGCACAAAGGGGAGAGGACAACCGTTCTTGCGGGCAGAAATGCTCATAAAACCTTTCTCAGTGTAGTCGCACTTCTTGATATCGATGTTGAGTGGCTGTACCCTGAACAAAACTCCTCGTATGTGTCCTGCCCGATAACTGCGGGTTATCTGGAAAAAATTATTATAGGAACGGAACACAAACCTACGGCTGTTTATGTTACTTCACCTGATTATCTGGGCAATATTCTTGACCTTGCAGCAATTTCAGCAGTTTGCCGAAAATACGGGATTCTTTTGCTTGTCGATAATGCACACGGCGCTTATCTGAAATTCCTGCATCCGTCAAGGCATCCGATAGACTCAGGCGCCGATATGTGTTGTGATTCTGCGCATAAAACCTTGCCTGTTCTTACAGGCGGTGCATATCTGCATATTTCCCATTCAGCACCCGAAATGCTTGTTCACAAGGCAAAGGATGCTATTGCACTTTTTGGCTCAACAAGTCCTTCATATCTGATTCTGCAGTCCTTGGATTGTGCAAACAGATATATTTCTCTCGATTATCCGAAGAAGCTGGCAGAGTTTATCGGCGAAGTTGAAGAACTCAAGGTGAAGCTGCGAAAAAACAATTATGATGTTCTTGAAGGCGAACAGCTTAAAATTTCTTTGAAAACAACATCTTACGGATACAGCGGCATTGAGTTTTCGCAAATTCTGTCAGAGCGTAATATCACGTGTGAGTTTTGCGACCCCGATTTTGTTGTCTTTATGCTTACACCTGAAATCGGGTCGGACGGTCTTAAAATGCTTGAAGCTGCTTTGCTTGCTATTACCGAAAAGCAGTCTGCTTCTGCAACTGCACCGACACTGACAGTTATGAAAAAACTGTTGAGCGTAAGGGAGGCAATGCTTTCACCTAGCGAGGTGATTCCCGCACAAGAAGCTGTCGGCAGAATTCTTGCTTTGCCGTCTGTTTCCTGTCCGCCCGCAGTCCCGATAGCTGTCCCGGGAGAGGAGCTTTCAGCACAAGCGGTTGAAACCTTTAAATATTATGGCATTAAAAATATTACAGTTGTGAAATAATTATGCACCGTATGATAAAAACTTCATACGGTGCTGATTTTATATTACAAAAAACAGAATGCATAAGAAATGGAGCAAACTGCCGAGAATTACAAACAAATGAAAAACTGAATGCATATACTTATGTTTTCTGCCCAATCCGTAAAGAATTGAGCCTACGGTATAGGCTATTCCTCCTGCAAGAAGTAAGATAAATCCGATTGTACCGAGCGCATTGAATACTATTTTTATTGTAAAAATTATGCACCAGCCCATTCCGAGATAAAGGAACATTGAAATAACCTTAAAGCTCTTTAAGTCTATTGCATTGAGAACTATGCCGAGAACAGCAAGACCCCAGATGATTCCGAAAACTGTCCACCCGAGCGGTGTGCTGTATTCTCTGAGCGTGCACAGTGAAAACGGGGTATATGTTCCTGCAATTAACAGATAAATAGAGCAGTGGTCAATGACCTGAAAAACCTTTTTTGCAGTATTCGGTCGCAATCCGTGATATATACTCGACATAGTATATAACAAAATCATTGTAAAACCGAAAATTGCACTGCTTACGATTGCGTATACATTTTTGTGTATAGCAGAAAAAACAACACATAGCACCGTCGCGGTTATGCCTAATGCACCGCCGCAGATATGCGATACCATATTAAAAATTTCTTCTCCCTTTGTATAAGATGGTAAAATTCTGTCTTTTAACATTGTTCTGTTCATTATCGGTCACCATTGTGCAGTATATAATCAGCTTGTTGTTTTTGTGTTATCGGTTTATTAATATTTTATTAAGTTTTGTTAGTGTTTTTATACTTGCTTTATTTTAAATATTTGATATAATGTAACAAATCAGCTCGAAAGGCGGTTTTTTATGAATATAATTGTAGTCGGCATCGGAAAGGTCGGATATACTGTCGCTGAACAGTTGTCGTCGGAGATGCACGATGTAACTGTAATTGATACAAATGAAAGTGTTCTATCCGACACTATTGAGGAGCTTGACGTTCAGGGTATTCTCGGTAACGGCGCATCAAGAAAGGTTCTGACTGATGCGGGTATCAGCGAGTGTGACCTGCTTATTGCTCTGACGGGCAGTGACGAAATCAATCTTCTCTGCTGTCTTCTTGCGAATAAGCTCGGCGCAAACGGTACTATCGCGCGAGTCAGAAGTCCCGAATATAACGAGGATATCAGACTTATTAAGGACAGTCTTGGTCTTACAATGGCTGTTAATCCTGAAAAAGAGGCCGCCGAGGAAATGTTCCGAATTCTGCGTTTCCCGTCAGCAAAAAATGTTGATGTTTTTGCAAAGGGTAAGGTTGAGCTTATCAGCTTTGTTGCAAACTCAAAGTGCACTCTTTGCGGCAGTGCAATCAAGGATTCTTTTGCGAAAATCCGTGCAAAAGCTCTTATCTGCGCAATCGAAAGAGGGGATGAGGTATTCATCCCGAACGGTGACACGGTTATCTGCGAGAATGATACAATTGCTTTGCTTGCACCTCCCAGAGAGATTACTCCGTTTTTCAAGGAGGTAAACATTCCCGTTACAGGTGTTAAAAACGTAATGATTATCGGTGGCGGTAAGCTGGCACTTTATCTTGCCGTTCAGCTTCAGCGCCATAATATAAACACAACGATAATTGAGAAGAGTCAGCAGACGGCTGAAAATCTCAGCTTTATTTTACCTGATGCCAATATAATCTGCGGTGACGGAACTAACCGTTCGCTGTTGGTCGAAGAGGGACTTCTTGATGTTGACGCAGTTTGCTGTCTTACGGGTATTGACGAGGAAAATATCCTCCTGTCACTCTATGCTAAAAGTGTTACACCTGAAACTAAAACTATTACGAAGGTCAATAAAATATCCTTCCGTGAGGTTATCCGTTCCTTGGATCTCGGAAGTGTTATATACCCGAAATATATAACAGCTAACCTTATTTTACAGCACGTCAGAGCAAGAGAGAATAACATCGGCAGTAACGTGGAGACACTTTATAAAATTATTGATAATAAGGTTGAGGCGCTTGAGTTCCACGTCAGCGATGACAGCAGTCTGGTTGACATTACACTTGAAGAGCTTCAGCTTAAGCACAATGTTATCGTCGGTTGTATCAACCGTAAGGGAAATGTTTTTATTCCTCACGGTAAAGATACGCTCAAAACGGGTGATTCTGTAATAATTGTTACTACAATTCCCGGCCTTTCCGACCTTGACGATATTAAGGGATAAAATATGAACAGAAAAATGATTTTATATATTCTCGGCATACTTTTGCTCAGTGAAGCGGGCTTGATGCTTTTGCCGGTTGCGGTCGATTTGATTTACCGCGAGAATGTGTTTGTCAGTTATCTTATAACAGCGGCGATCCTTGCTGTTGTCGGATTTGTTTTGACACGGATAAAACCGAATAATAAAACCATCTATTCCAGAGACGGCTTTGTAATTGTTTCTCTCGGCTGGATTTTGCTCAGTCTTTTCGGCGCTTTGCCGTTCTTCCTGAACGGTGAGATACCGAATTATCTTGATGCTGTTTTTGAAACTGTTTCAGGCTTTACAACGACAGGAGCATCAATCTTAACTGATGTTGAAGCTCTCAGCCACGCAAATCTTTTCTGGCGAAGCTTCACTCATTGGATAGGCGGTATGGGTGTTCTGGTTTTCGTAATGGCTGTATTACCGCTTGCCGGCGGTGGCGGAAATCTTCACCTGATGCGTGCAGAAAGTCCGGGCCCTGATGTAGGAAAGCTTGTCCCGAAATCAATTTCTACCGCGAGAATTCTTTACGGTATTTATATAGCGTTATCAGTGCTCGAATTTATTCTGCTGCTTATCGGCGGTATGCCGTTATTTGACAGTATAACTCTTACCTTCGGAACGGCAGGTACGGGCGGTTTCGGCGTGCTAAACAGCAGTGTTGCTTCATATAACACATATTTGCAGACTGTAATTACGATTTTTATGGCTCTGTTCGGTGTTAATTTCAATATATACTTTCTCATTATTTGCGGCAGAATCAAGGATATACTCAAAAGTGAAGAGTTGAGAGCGTATATTATAATTATGCTTTCTGCAATCGTTCTAATCAGCTTTGATATAAGAAATTATTTCGGATCCGCTTTTGAAGCTTTCCACCATGCAGCTTTTCAGGTCAGCTCCGTTATGACTACTACTGGTTATTCAACGGTAGATTTTAATCAGTGGCCTGATTTGAGCCGCGTTATAATGTTGATTGTTATGTGTATCGGAGCTTGTGCCGGCAGTACAGGCGGCGGTATTAAGGTTTCAAGAATACTGCTTGCGCTGAAAAATGCAAGACGAGAGCTTAAACATCTTCTTCATCCCAGAAGTGTCAGTGTTGTAAAATTTGACGGTAAAAAAGTCAATGATGAGGTAATACAGAGTACTAACGTTTATTTATTTCTCTATGTGATTATTATGGCACTTTCAATGCTGATAGTTTCTTTTGATAATGTGGATCTTGTCAGTAATTTTTCCGGTGTAATCGCAACGCTGAATAATATAGGTCCGGGATTAGAGGCTGTAGGAGCGACGGGAAATTATTCGGTTTATAATTGGTTTTCAAAGTGTGTGTTTATTGTTGATATGCTTCTAGGCAGACTCGAAATATTCCCGATGTTGCTTTTATTCTCACGTAAACCCAAGTCAAGAAAAGTTGTTTAAAACATATAAGAGCCGGTTTTTGTACCCGGCTCTTAACTTTTAAAAATAATATAAAATTTTTTCATAAAAACAGTTGACAAACCTGTTTTTTGTGGTACAATAATCAAGCATCCGGGTGTAGCGCAGGTGGTAGCGTGCTTGAATGGGGTTCAAGAGGCCGTGAGTTCGAGTCTCGCCACTCGGACCATAGTGGGTATTCATTACACAAATGAGTACCCGCTTTTTTTATTTATCGCGAGACTCGAACTCATAGTCCATCTCGTGTCGGTTCGCCAAGGGCGGAGACACGAGGGACATACAATTGAATGTTCACATTCTTTGCCGAAGGCAAGAATGTGAGTCTCGCCACTCGGACCATAGTGAGTATTCATAACACAAGTGAATACTCACTTTTCTTTTTTACATTTCCTCATAGTTAAATTTAGTATAATTAGTTATGTATCGAGCAGGTTTTCGCCTGCTCTTTTTTGTTATGCCGTGAGATATTCCACGGCTACGCCTTGTCTTGCTTCAAGAACTATATTTTCCTCTTTACCAGGATTTTCAATTACTCCCACAAAGCGATAATGAATGATGATTTTTTGCGTTTTGTTCTTGCCCTTACCCTCAATAGAATGAACTTCAATTTTCTCAATCAGCTCATTCAAGAGTGCAGGTGTTAGTGTTTCCATCTGCATAAACTTACGAACCGCCAAGGTAAATTGCTCTTTGCTTGTACGAAGGTTTTCAACCTCTGAAAGTTCTTCTTGGTATTGCATGATTTTCACTTTCAGTTCATCACGTTCTGCTTCATATTTCTGAGATAACTGCATAAAGCTGTGTTTACACGAGGATATGTATTCAGGTTGATTTGTGCTGTAACTGTATGGTATAATAATTTTATAATAAAGTTTTAATGAGATGAGGGTGGGAAAATGAAAAAATATAAAGTCCCGATCTTTATATGTTTAATAGTTATAATTCTATTTTTTGTTAATCTACGATTCGATTTAATTGATAGAATTATAGTTCAATTCAGTAGTGAAAAGTATTCTGAATTTGTTTCTGAAATGGATTATGAAAAAGAGCTGTTAAGAGAGCCTGTATGCATTAAGGATATGGCGTCGGAGAAAACAGAGCTTGCAGAAACAGAGCTTGATAAAATTATTCAACCTTATGATTTCCACATACAGCTTAATGAAAAATATAATTTATCAGAGATAGCAACTGCTGACAGCGATTTTGACAAAACCGTTCAGCTTCTTGAATGGCTTACAGAGCATACATATTACAGCGGTATGCAAATGAAAATGCTGGATGATGACACCTTTGATATTTTGGACTATTCATTTGATAAGTCCTTTAAGCATGCGATTAACTGCCGTTACAGAGCAATAGCGTTTGCAGATTGCCTTATAGCTGTAGGCATAAAAGCGTTCCCTGTGGCTATGGTATCCTCGGAATTCACAGGCTCTCATTTCACTTGCTTGGTTTACATATCCGAAGAAGATAAATGGTGCTCCTTTGACCCGTCCTTTGGTTGTTGGTTTACAGATAAAGAGGGCGAGCTTTTAGATATATTTGAAATAAGAGAACTGTTTTTGGAAAATAAAGAGCCTGTAGTTAAGGGATATAGCTTCAACGGTAAGCAGGAAAACTTTGATGTTTATATGAACAGCTTTTTGAAGTTTTGTATTTCAAACCTCAGCACCTGGTCAGATAATTCAACTGACAGAAGGTCGGAAAACACCTTTTCGGGAAGAAAGCAGTTTAGCTCTGCTATACCGGAAATAAAAAATATTGCTCCGAGAAGTGACTTAACTGAATAATTAGTTTAAGAGAAAATAATTTGGCAGAGTGGTTATGAAAAAGATACTAAACTCAAATACAATAAAAATTATTGCGATTGTCGCAATGACTATTGACCATATTGCGTGGTTGGTTTTTCCGGGATACAACGATGGAATTATCCCTGTTGTGTTACATATAATCGGCAGACTCACATGCCCGATTATGTGTTATTTCATAGCGGAAGGTTATCACTGCACTAAAAATATAAACAAATACACACTGCGCTTATTTGCCTTTGCATTCATATCGCATTTTGCTTACATATTCGCTTCCTCAAGTTTCATTGATTGGAAATCCTTTATCCCATTTTACTACGGAGATATTTTCAATCAAACAAGTGTTATGTGGCCTCTTGCATGGGGCTTGGTAATGCT
>JAFQJH010000009.1 GCA_017415025.1 Clostridia bacterium | reverse complement strand
AGTGTAGATTTACCGGAACCGGAGGGGCCGATAATAGCAATAAAGTCACCCTTGTTAACTGTGAAAGAAACACCGTCAAGCGCACGAACTTCGTTTTCGCCCTTGCCATATACTTTTGTTAGATTTTCAACTCTTAATATTTCCATTTGGGAATACTCCTTTCGCTTTGTATACCCTTATTCTAATTTATCTAAATGACACAGGAGTGACTCCAAAGTGACTAATCTGTCATAAAACAAAAAAGGGAGTCGCCGTTCAGACGATTCCCTTATAAAATCGGATAGTGAACTTTGCACCGTGAGGATTGTGGTTTTCAGCTTTTACAGTACCTTTTTGACTGGTTATAATCATTCGTGAGAGTGCAAGACCAACACCGAAGCTCTTATCATCTGAATCTTTTCCTTTGTAGAAACGCTCAAAGATATGTGGCATATCTTCTTTCGTAATTCCTGTACCGTTATCTTTTATTATGATTTCCGTATAGAGCGCATTTTCACAGGCTTCGATTTCAATTTTACCGCCTTCCTGTGTATGTTCCATACAGTTTTTCACTATGTTTCCAATGGCTTCACAAGTCCATGACAAATCGCCTACAAAGTCGCCGTTTGTATTGATGACAAGTTCCTGACCTCGCAGTTCAATGGGAACAAGCAAGGTAGAACAAGACTTGTTTATTAGTGTTTGGAGACTGACTTTTTCTTCTTTGAATGTAACCGTACCTGCATCTAATTTTGATATCTTTAACAGTGTAGTTATAAGCCAGTCAATACGGGAAAGCATACCGTAAAGTTCGTGTGTAAGCTCTTGTCTGCGTTCATCGGTAAGATTTGGCGCTGATAACAATTGCACAAGCAGATTTATGGATGTCAGAGGTGTCCTTATTTGGTGAGAGATATCTGCAATTGAATCGGCAAGGTATTTCTTATCATTTATCAAATTGTTTTGTTGTTCACGCAGTCGGACAGTCATTTTATATATTTCGCTATGAAGAATAGCCAATTCGCCCTCAGAGTAATTTTCAAGGGAGATGGAGTTATCTCCGTGTAAGACCTTGTTTATATCACTTGCAAGTGAAGCGATTCTTTTGTATCTCTTATATGTGCTGATATAATAAATCAAAATAAATAGAGCGGAGAAAATCAGCGCAATTATTCCGGCTCGTTCATCAATGAAGTTTGATATTATTACTGATGCCAAAGCAACTATTATTTGCAAAATCAGCGTTCTTCTGACTTCTTTATTTTTAAGTAACTTTATCATAATTCCACCTTATATCCTATACCGCGCACTGTAAGAATAATTTGTGGATTGGTAGGATCATCTTCTATCTTTTCTCTGAGCCGCTTGATATATACAGTCAAAGTGTTGTCGTTAACATATTCTCCGGCAACATCCCAAATTGCATCAAGAAGTTGATTTCGAGTTAGTACGATGCCACGATTATTTATAAAAACAAGTAATAGTCGGTATTCCAATGCAGATAGGAACAAGTCTTTGTTGTTCTTCATGGCCGTTCCTTTTTCAGTGTCCACAACCACATCGCCAAGCTTGACGGTTTTGCCTGTGTTTCCAGTAAGTCTGAGAACATTTTTGATTCTCGACACAAGCTCTCTCGGACGGAAAGGCTTTGGAATATAATCATCTGCGCCAAGTTCAAATCCAGTAACCGTGCTGAACTCATCGCCGGATGCTGTAAGGAAAATGACGGGGATATCATATTTAGCTTTAATGGCCTTGCATGTAGCAAAACCGTTTCCTTCTGCTAATGATACATCAAGCAATACAAGGTCTACCTTTTCTTCAGTTAGCAGATTCATAGCTGTCGTCTGTCCGGTTACGCTTCTTACAATATATCCTTCATTATTCAAAAACTCGGTTAAATTTGCAACGATAGTTTTATCGTCTTCAACCAATAATATCTTCGTCATTATCTCACTTCCTTTTTTACCAAATCCCATTATAGCATACTTGGTCTAATAAAACAATGTAAGTGACATTTTAGTCACAAAAATAAAGTGCCGCAATATTAGGATTGCAATTTACTGATTAAGATAATGCTATTTAAAACTTAAGGGAATCTAATAATAGTTTTCTTTTTCTTCTCGGCATAAGCGAGTGCTATTTTTGTCCCGCTTTTTCTACCTTTTGGGGTGTAATCCTCTTTATAATAAACAATGCAGAAACGGCTATTATCTATCATCTCACAGTTGCGCTTAACATAGCTTGCTTTACCTGCGCCGAGCACCGATTTTGGAAAATAGGTATCCTCATAACTTTCCAAGAGGTATGCTTCATAGCTTTCATCAATATACGGATATTCTGCCCTCACAAAAATTCTTTTTATGTGAGGGTACTTTTTCTTTATTTCGGTTACTATATCATAACAGAGATCATCAAATTGACTCTTGCTGCCAAAAAGAAAAGTATCAATACTTTCTTCTGTAATTAAATGTTCGATTAACAAACATAGTTTTTTCTTTAACTCATCAGTCACATTAATTTCCTTATGACCGATAAAACAACAAGTATTCTCTAACACAGCACTCGTTACCTCTCAACTTAGTTATATTATACAGTTTAACATAATGGTATTCGCATTACAAGTCTTGGGTATAAAACCGTTAAGTTTGGCAGTAAAATATAATTAAGAAAGGTGGTGAGGCTATGGATACACATAAGAGGCTTCGTCAGTTATTGGATGAGCGCGGATGGACTGAATATAGATTATCAAAAGAATGCGGTTTGTCCGAATCTACTCTTGCAAATATTTTCAGAAGGAACACTTTGCCTTCAATAAGCACATTAGAAGCTATTTGTGCCGGATTTGGCATTACAATATCCCAGTTCTTTGCAGACGGAGATATGGTTGAGATGACACCTGAAATCAAAGAACTCTTTGACTCTTGGGTTAGCCTCACAGCCGAGCAGAAAAAAGCAGTTATGCAGATGATACGTACGCTAAATTCTAATAAGTAAAAAAATAAATGCCGCCCACTTGGACGGCATTTATTATGCAAATTATTTGATATATTTATTACAAGCTTTTTCTAGAGAAAGAAAATCATTGCAACGTTTTGCAAGAGCAGATGAAGTTCCGTCCTTGATTTTAATCTTGTAAACATTTTGAGCATTTTTGCGAATCTTCTCTTGTATCGATTTAATAAAACGATACTCAGCAAGAAGCAGAGCACGATAATGCGGATCTCTTTCGCTTCTAATATCTACATACTTTCTTTCTGTCAAAGGAACAGGAAACATATTATTAAGATTAATTACTGCATAGTCCTTAACCTTGATAAAATCTACTGCCTCTTTCATTCGGTGATGTTTTTGCTTAAAAGAAGAAAGCGGAGCGAAATAATCAAGACCATTGATCTGAAACACAATACCGATATATTTTCGTTCGTTATTTTGACCTGGCTTTTTATTTTGAAACAAATGCGGTGCATACGCTGAAAGGTAATCTATGTAATCAGCATTCACTTCATATAGTTTTATATTTTCCATTTTGATAACTCCTAAAAAATGGCAGGGGCAAGAAAAACTCGCCCCTGCCGTTAACTTTCGCATTCTGAGTAGCGAAACACTCACTTGTAACTTTCTTGAAAGAACCAAGAGAAGTTCGCTTAGTAAATCTCTCATTTAGGGCTGAGATACACCCGCATATATATTATATGCATTTTTTGCGATTTTGTCAACTATTGCGAGATAAAAATTTGGATTTGCGATTTAGTATATTTTAGTTATATAGTATTCTTTATCAAGCAAATAGGCATTGTTAATCTCTCGAAAACCGTAAAGTTCATCCTTGTTTTGTATTTGAATAGTATCAAAGGTTATATCCACGTTCCACCAAGAGCCATTAAAGTAAACTCGGTTCCAAGTATGGTGATACTGAACATTTTCTCTTTTATCGCCGTCAACTACAAAGCAAGGGATATTATGACTCCGGCATATTGATGCAAAGAGGTGTGCAAAGTCGTAACAGACTCCTTTATGAGTGCGCAAGGTTTTATGAATGTTAAAATATTGAATAACAGGATTGTACTCGTAATCATACTCAAAATTATGTATCATCCATTCGTATATAGCTTTTACCTTTTCTTCATCTGTATTACAATCGGTACAAATTTCGTCAGCAATTTCTGCCGTTTTTGTATCCCATAGGGTTGCCTGACCGTTGGTAAGAAAAACATCCTCTTGTTTGTAGACGAAAATATATGCTGAGAAAAGCAAGAACAAAATTACAGCAGATGACACCAATACAAAAATTTTTATCAATAAACGATCTTTGCCTTTATTGCTGTTAAAAACGATAAAATACATAAAAACAATAACAAGTGATATAAGTGCTAAAAACGGAAATACTCTACGACAGTAAATTGCATAAATAATATTCATACAAGCAACAAGTATCAGCGAAATATAAACCGCTATTCTCATTACTATTGATTTTATCTCAACTACCAAAAACAAAGACGGTAAAACTGATAATAAATAGAACACCATAAGTGTTTGAGATAAAACAAGAAAATCTTTTAAATACAAACCCAATAGTAAATTATAGATAGATGCAACAATAAAGAAAATCAGTCTGTTTTTTGTCTGCAATGTGATTGCAAATAATTTGGATATCTTCACGATAATTCCTCAATTCATTTGTAAATTCACATTGCAACAGTTCGTTTTCCAAGACTAAACCTTAAATTTTTGATGATTTTTGCCCTTGATTTTGCCCTTATAATACTTTCGGACAAGGTTAAAACGAAATAATAAGTCATAACAAGTTGAAACGAGTTGTTTGCGAAAAACCCTTTATTTACAGGACTTTTAGAGGATTTTATTAATTGCCAACGATAAGTGATAAAGCTTCACGAAATATTAGTTGACAAATTGGAATTTGTTTATTTGAATAACAATAAAAATTCATCTACGTTCTTTACATTAGTTTCCAAAACTGCCTTATATACATCAATACTCTTATATTGCTCGAAAGAATATAATCCTCTTGAAATCAGTTCACTTTTGATACTTACAATTATGTCTTTCTGTGTTTGGTTTGTATTGTTTGCGATATTGTCGCAATATTTTTCTGCATTGAATATAGTTTCTTTATCAAAAAACCATAAATCAACATTCCACAGTTCCCCAGTAATCATTGTTTCAAATCCATGAAACCAAACCTTTTTCCCCTCGTCATTGACTTCTTCTTTTGCTTCATACCATACAGGACGAAATGTATTTATGATGAATGTTGATAATTCATACATCTTATCCAATGACATAGTATCATTTTCGATGTCAATATCCAAATCGTTCCACGCCATCATATCCATTCTATAACTGCCAATTATATGTGGTTTTCCAATTTCTTCAAGTCTTTTCATCAAACCACATTCATATAATATTAAGTCAGCATTTATTTTTCTATCAATATTATTCGACATTTGTAATTCTCCAAATTCTTATTTGTCGAACCCATTATACCACAATCCCACCACAAATTTCAATCCGTTAAATACACCTGTCACTTCAAAAGTAGCAGGTGCTTTTTTTATGCCCGAAACCGTGAATTTGGATATATGAATACTGCGTCACATTTTTTGCAGTACAACTAAATTTTTAAAGAAAGGAGGAACCCCTCATGCAAACAATCAACCTTACCCTTAAGCAGTTCGCAGAAATCAAGACAATGATTAAAAGCCGATGCTGTAACTGTTATCAGGGCAACTGTCTGCTTCTTGATGACGGTGACACTCACACCTGTCCGCAGCTCATAACACCGAGCCATATTATCTGCAGATATTTTCTTGATGCAGTTCTACCTGCCGATAAGACGTTGCTGAAAGATTTAAGAAGTGAGTCGGTAGTAATGATGGTCTGTTCTCTTTGCGGTAAGAAAACTGAACGAACAGGCAGAAATCAGAAATTCTGTCCCGACTGTGCAAAGGAGAAACAGCGACAGAGAAATGCAGAGTATATGTCTGCAAAAAGGTCTCGGGTGGATGTTTATGATGCCTTAAAGCCGCCAAAATAAAGGCTTAAAAAGTGCAGAAGGACAGAAGCAATATACTTTTATGTTGTTGCGTTTTAAAACATCCACACACAATGGGTAAACATTTTACAACAAAAATCTGAAACCCGAACAACCGAACAAATAGCTGTACAGCCCTATGCTATTGCCTTGCGGCGTTCGTATTTGTAGCGTACACTGTGGCACATTGTACGGATAAAACCCGAACAGATAAAAGCTTTGTGCTGTTGGTTTATGTGCGTATTGTACAGATGTTCGGAAAATCATTACAAGAAAGAGGTAAAAATTTGGAAAACTATTTATACTATTCAGACCCGTTCTTTGCATATAACAACTCACTGTATATTGAAAGAACGATAAACGGTAAGCCGGTAAACATCAAGCTCAGCAATTTTCTTGCAAGGATAATCGAGGATATTACCTGCACTAACGGAGCCGAGAACGAAAGATTCCTTTCTATTGTCGGTACAGATGATAAGGGAAAGGACCTTAGAAAAATTACAATACCCCTGAAAAATTTTGCACAGCTCGATTGGGCGCAGGAGTATTGGGGTATCAACTGTGTTATCGAATCCGGCTACGGCAACCGTGATAATCTTCGTCAGGCAATTCAGTCAACGGCAAAGTACGCAGAAGCAAAAACCATTTACGGTACAACAGGTTGGTGGGAAACATCAACGGGCTGGCAGTTCTGTATGCCGGGCAACAGCAACGCAGAGGTTGAACTGACGGAAAAGACAAAGGGTTATTCATTTAAAACTGATGCTGATGTAACAGAAACAATGAACCTGATGAAAGTCTTACCGTACTCCGTTGCACCGAAAGAGATTATGTTTCCTATGCTCGCTTACACCTTAGTCAGCATACTCGGTACCTTTATGGCAAGGACGGGTAAGGAAACAAAAACCGTTATTATGCTTTACGGAAAAACAGGCTCGATGAAAACAACGCTGTCACTTTTAATCAATTCACTCTTCGGCAGGTTCAATGAAGATAATATCCCGATGAATTTCCGTGATACACCGAAAAGCATTCTGAACTATTGTTTCACTCTTAAGGACTGTGCAGTTATCATTGACGATTATCATCCCGGCTCAGGCAGAGAACAGTCAGCGCAGGATGCAACCACTCAGGCTCTTATCCGTGGTATCTGTAACAGAGAAGCAAGAGGTGCTCTTGATAAAAGCGGAAGACAGAGAGCAGCCAAAAGACCGCAGTGTAATGTGATAATGACTGCAGAGTATCTTCCTAATGTTGGTGAAAGCGGTGTTGCAAGATTTCTGTCTCTTGAGCTGAAGCCCGGCGACATTAACCTTAACGAGCTTACAAAGTATCAGAAGGAAGCTGAGGAAGGAACCTTATCACACTTCACTTTCCTTGCAACTGAAATGATGAAGGCAAAATTTCTTGACAAAGAAAACGGAGTGAAAGAGCTTTTAGAAAAACTCAAAAGCGGTTTTCTTGCTAACAGAAAGTTCTACAAATCCAAAGCTGATGAAATGAGTTTCCATATCAGACCAAGATTATGTGACGACCTTGCAAACTTAAGAATCGGTTTTGAACTTTACTGTGAAACTCTTTTGTACTATGAAAGTATCACTGCAAAAACAAAAACAGCAATGTTAAATGAACTTGACGGAATTTTATTAAGGCTCGCTGTGTCACAGCAGGCACTCACAGAAACTGAACAGCCCACAGAAATATTTATCCGTAAGCTTCGCAGTCTTATTGATGTAGGTAAAGTAAATCTTGTTGAGCGAATGATAAGACCGATTGATATGCCGAGAAACCTTGTCGGATATTATGACGATGAAAACTTTTACTTTGAATCTGATGCGGCTTATGCGGCAGTCATAAAAT
Organism: Clostridia bacterium; assembly: GCA_017415025.1. Lineage (GTDB taxonomy): Bacteria > Bacillota > Clostridia > Oscillospirales > Acutalibacteraceae > CAG-488. Next base: position 87,500 of record JAFQJH010000009.1, on the reverse strand, counting down.
CCTGTTATGATGTCGGTGAGCATTTTCCTTTGACGCAGAAGGCATTAATCAAAGCTCTGAAGAATGAAGGTGTCAGTATCTGTTCAAAGGGAGAATGTACAAAAAATGTCAGAGTGTTCGGCACACCAAAGAGACTTATCTGTATTTCAAAAGAAACATTTAATAAGAACTTACCAACCGACGAGGATGAAGATTCTGATGATGAAGACTTACCTTTTGGTCCCGATAAGATAATAGCCTCTGAAGAAAGCAAGCCTGAACAGCTCGCCTTTTCTTATGCGGCAGGTAATTAAACGAGGACAAACCAACGCTTGCTTTTACTATTTGGATTTTGGTCCGAAGTTTAGCAAGCATTGGATTTGTATCCGCAAATCCGTAAAAACAGAGCGTTTTTACCAACATCCCAAACACAAAAATTAAAGAAAGGAGAATTCCTATGTCAAAACGAAAAAGAGAAATTGATTTTCATGTTTATCTTAGTGAAGAAGAAAATGAAGTATTAAACAAATTTTGTAAGGTAATGAAAACTGACCGAAGCAAAATTATCAGAGCAATGATTTTAGGTAGTAGGCTTGTTGAAGCTCCGCCAATTGATTACAAACATTTTATCATTGAGCTTCGCAGAGTCGGTACTAATCTTAATCAGCTTACTGCTAAAGCTAACTCAATCGGTTTCATTGACCGTGCTGAATGCAGAGAAGTTTTATCAGATATCCGTTCACTTGAATCGGATATCGCAAAATATTTTAAACCGGGAAAAGGGAGATTCGTTTAATGGCAGTTACAAGAATATGGCCGATAAAAAATAACATTCATCAGGTTGTGTCTTACGCTGCTAATAAAAGCAAAACTGATTTGTCAAAATATTCAGACCTCGTTTCATCACTTCACTATGCCGCCGACAAGGACAAAACAAATCTTGAAAGCGAACAGCGACTTCTTGTTGACGGCATTAACTGTGACCCTGACATTGCTGCAAGACAGATGATTGATACAAAAGAAATGTATGGAAAGACGGGAGGTATTGTTGCCTATCACGCATATATTTCTTTTAAACCCGGTGAAGTTTCACCTGAAGAAGCACAGCAGGTTGCAATGGAGGTTGCGAATAAGATGTGGGGAGCTGATTATGAGATGGTTGTTGCCACCCACCTTAATGCTAACTGTGTTCACTGCCATATCGTAATAAATTCCGTTTCAATGACTGACGGAAAAAAGATGAATGAAGACAGAGCGATGTACCGACTGTTCAGAAAGACGAGTGATGAAGTTTGTATTGAACACGGATTATCTGTTATTGAAAACCCGAAGGGCAAACGCATTCCTTACAATGTTTACAAGGCAAAGCAGAAAGGTATTAAAACAAAATATGATTATATGCGTGAAGATATTGATTACGCTATTCCGAGAAGCAGAAGTATAAAACAGTTTTTCAGAATTATGAGTCAGAAGGGTTATTGGTTTGATGACGGTAAGATTGGTTACCGTACCGACAAGTACGGAGTTAAGCTTTCAAACCTTGGTGATGAATACTCTTACGAAAGTCTTTGGGATAGGATTAACCATCAGAGGCTTTATGAGGTGGATGAAAATTTTTATAACTATACCCGTGCGAATAATTATCTGCGTAACCAAACTTTTATTTATTGTTACAAGGGCTATGAGTTTAAAGAATCAGCAGAGCATTATCGTCACCCTGAAACTTTTAACAGAACTGTTTCTGATTTTACAAAGCTGATTGTAGGTGGTGCCGTGCTCGGTGCACCTGTCATTTCACTTTTCTTTATTGCCCTCTTGTTTGTGGGAGCAATAGCTGAAAAGAACAACTGCAATCCTCATCCGTTCTCACCGAAGATGAAATATTCTGCACCGAGAATAGAGTTTATGCATAAACAGATTGAGCTTGCAATAAACGAAAAGCTTTATGACTTTGCCGAGGTTGATAAATTCATTTCAAGAACAGAGATTCGTATGGAGGAGCTTAAAACTCAGCGAAACAAAATTTACAATCAGATAAGAAGATGCAAAGACCCGACGGACAAAGAAGAGCTTGTTGTCCGTCGGGATTTTCTTACGTCTAAAATCGGCTCACTGCGTGAAAAGATTAACATTGCAAAACGAATTATCAAAGACAGACCGGGGCTTGAGGAAAGTCTTGAAGTGGAGAAGGCACTTATCCGTGAATGGTACTTCCCTGAAAGAGCTCAGGTCAAAGAAAAACATTATGAAGGGAGGTAGATACTATGAATGCTGAAGAGCTTTGCAAGAAAATGCAGGAAGAGAAAAAGGCTGACAGTGATGAGTATTACGAAGAAGAGATGTCATCAAGCGAATATTTTTCCAAGTATTCGGGTACACCTTGGTACTCTGTCAGAAAACACTTACAGATTATCAGAGCTGAACAGAAAAAGTATAAAAGAAATTATTAATTTTTATGGAGGTATACTATGTTTAATCAAAACATCAAATCACCGGTAAACATTCCGGTATCAAAAATTCATCCCTTTGAGGGAAATCCTTATAAGGTTTTGGATAACGATGAAATGAATACTCTTATATGCAGTATTCAGGAGCAAGGTATTCTTACGCCTATAATTATCCGACCTATTGAAAACACAGATGAATATGAGGTGATAAGCGGACACCGACGCTTACACGCTACGGTTAAAGCAGGGCTGGAAACAGTACCTGCTTTTATTTATGCCATAAACCGTGATGAAGCGGCAATTATGCTCGTTGACAGTAATCTTCACCGAGAGCATATTCTCCCGTCGGAGAAGGCATTTGCTTACAATTTGAAGCTTGAAGCAATGAAGCATCAGGGTATCACTTGTGGACAAGTTGGCCACAAGTCACGAGATGAAATTTCAGATACAGACAGTGGTAGACAAATTCAACGTTATATTCGTCTGACTTATCTCATCCCCGAATTACTTGACCTTGTTGATGAAGAAAAAATCGCACTCACACCTGCGGTTGAGCTTTCATACCTTACCGACGAAGAACAGTATGCACTTCTCGGTGTCATTGAGGTTGAAGACAGAACACCATCTCTTTCACAGGCTGTCCGTTTCAAAAAATTAAGTCAGACGGGAAAGCTTTCTGATGAAGATATTGAAACCATTATGCAGGAAGATAAGGCAAATCAGAAGCCTATGTTTAAAGTATCTATGGAGAAGCTGCAAAAAGTTGCTCCTAAGATTAAGGATAAAGACTTTGAAAATTTTGTACTGAAAGCTTGTGAGCATTATTACAGATACCTTCTTCGTCAAAGAGACTGGGATTCGAGATAAGGAGGTGATGTTTATTGAAGACTAATGCAATCAAAAGAAATTATATTTCAAGCCTTGACGGTTTACCTTATCTGCTTACTCTGGAGATGGTGGCAGGTCTGACGGGATTTAATTATGAGACGTTAAAGAAATACTGTCAGAAAGGTACAATCAAGGCTCGAAAAATCGGAAGAGAATGGCGTGTCAGTCAGGATGATTTTCTCAAAATGGGACTCGGCACATTTGATGATAATGACGTTAAACAGTAATATTGACGTGAGGGGTGCGAAAGCATCCCTCAAATACTTTTTCAGGAGGACAAAATGAATAAGATTTATGTAGAAAAAAACAGCTTTTGTACCCGACTTTATATAGGTACAGATGCCAACGGAAAACCCAAATACAAAAAGCTAAAGGCTCAGACAGAGAAAGAGCTTGAGAAGAGAGTAAGAGAGTATAAGAACGCAATAGACAGCGGTCTGAACATTCTGAAAAATAATGATACCCTTATAAAATGGGTAAATCATTATCTTGAAACGATAGAAAGTGAAGTGATGTGTGATAATATCAAAGAGTCTGAGTACAAAACTCTAAAAGCGAGATTGCAATACTTTATAGATTATAAAGGCGGACTACTTGCAAAAACAAAACTCAATGATATTCTTCCTTCTCACATTCAGCCTGCCATAAACGAATTATACAAGAAGAATCCGTCAACAGGCAAAACTACGGCGAAGAAAACTATTCAAAGATATATCAGAGCTCTCGCTAATGTCTTTGAATTTGCAAGAAAAGAGAGAGCTTATAATTTCTGTAATCCCTGCGAGGATTTGAAAATCCCTAAAAATTCAGTCACCAAAACCCGTACAGCTATAAATAAGCATACTATCCAACTAATCCTTACTACTGAACACAGAGCTAAACTCCCTGCTTGTATAATGCTACTTGCAGGTCTCAGACGAGGTGAACTTACAGCTCTGACTTGGTTTGATATTGACTTCAAGAACAAAATCATCAATGTTAATAAATCTTATGATTTCAAACAGTGCGAATTGAAGGAAACTAAAACCAAAGCAGGTATGAGGAAAATACCTATGAATGGTTTTCTTTGCGATTTACTTCTTGAAGCTAAAAAGCATTCTAAAGGCTCCTATGTCGTTCAGAAGGTTTACGGAGGAAGAATGACGGAAACAGCGTGGAAACGCCTTTTCGAGAGCTATATGGAAGCGTTAAGGGTGGCTGACGGTGCAGATGAGAACAACCTCTGCTTTGCGGATGAGTGCTTTGAAGAATTCACCGCACATCAGCTCCGCCACACCTATTGCTCAATGCTTCAATGGTCGGGTGTTGATATAAAGACGGCACAGGAGCTTATGGGACACAGTGAGTACGGTGTTACTGCAAATATTTACACTCATGTTGATGATGCTACAAAAACCAATGCCGCTATGCTGCAGGACAAATTTATAAAGGAAACCTTGGTTTCATAAACGATTAAGGGCAGAATGATCTTATTGCCATTCTGCTCTATTTTTTTACGTTATAAATATCAATAAAACAAGTGTTAAAAACATCAAAATTACGGCACGCGGTAAAAAACACCCTAAAAAATGCTATATTTTAAATTAACCCAAAGCTCAAAACCCCTTATAACAACAGGACTCGCGGTCTTTTGCGGGGGACATATCGGGGGACATATAGTACTCGAAAATGTGCGATATTTTACGGTAAATTGCGATTTTAGCAAAATTGATTTCAGGTATGAAAAAAGCCCGAAACCCTTGTAAAATCAAGGTTTTTCGGACTTTTCTTTGGCAGGGGCAGAAGGGCTCGAACCCTCGGCACGCGGTTTTGGAGACCGCTGCTCTACCAACTGAGCTATACCCCTATATTAAATTGGTGGGCCATCAGGGACTCGAACCCCGGACCGACCGGTTATGAGCCGGTTGCTCTAACCAACTGAGCTAATGGCCCTTGTTGCTGTAACAGCCTAATCATTTTATCAAAACATTTTGCAATTGTCAATATTATTTTACGTAATTTTTAAGATATTTTTAATTCTTGCTCCGCCGTGTGTTTACTTGTTGACTTTTCCCTTTTACTATATGTATAATGTTACTGTAAAGGAGGTCGTTTTATGCAATGTCCTAACTGTAACAGTATTATTCCCGATAATTCCAAATTCTGCGGCAACTGCGGTTCGAACCTGGCTTCTCCGCCTGTTCAGCCCACAAACAAAAAGTCCGCCTTTTTCAAGGGTCCGACGGACGGCGGTAAGGGTTACGCTGCGGTGATGACAGCACTTATGGTTTTCCCCGCTACCCTTTGTATCGCGCTTGACCTTGTTTTTCACAAGAACGACGGCTGGTGCACTTACGTTGTCGGCGCACTGATTGTTGCTTGGATTGTTTCCGTTTTCCCCGTACTGCGCATAACACCCGCGCCCGTGACGGCACTCATCTGTCTGTTCTCCGTGCTGGCGTACGTCGCGTACATCATCGGCAAAGCGGGTCATATTTTCTGGTTCTATAAGGTCGGACTGCCGTTATTCATACTCGCGGCAATCTTCATCTCTGTCGACGCGGCACTGCTCGGTGCAGGCAAGCTGAAAGGTCTGCACGCGCTGTCGCTGGTAAGCGTTGAAATCGCGGTTTACCTTATCGCAATTGAAGCAACCGTCGATATGCTTTTGTTCAATATGGTGACAATCCGCTGGTCGGCAATCGTGGCTTGCTTCTTCATTTCGGCAGTTGCACTCTTCGAGGCGTTCCAATACGTTATCAAGCTGATGAAAAAGAATAAAAGGTGATTGATATGGCAGAAAAGAAACAGAAAGAAAGTCTCTGGCACGTAATTAAGTTCACACTCTTCTCACTCTCGGCAGGAATTATTCAGGCGGTATCGTTCACCGCATTCAACGAGGTTCCCGTTCTGCTCGGCTTTGCAAAGTGGCCGTATTGGGCTTGTAACGTACCGTCGCTCGTACTGTCTGTTTTGTGGAATTTCACACTCAACCGCCGCTTCACGTTCAAATCGGCGAACAACGTGCCGATTGCAATGCTTAAGGTTGCGGTTTTCTATCTGATATTCACACCCGTTTCGTCATATCTCGGAACAATGGCAACAAACGGCGGCTGGAACGAATACCTCGTTCAGGCTCTGGTGATGCTCAGCAACCTTGTGCTTGAGTTTTTGTATCAGAAATATTTTGTCTTCCGCAACTCAATCAACACAAACGACCTTGCAAAAAAGGATAAATAAAGTTTAATCCGACAGTTCACATTGAATTGTCGGATTTCTTATTGTTATTCTATTATAAATAAATCGTCGGGCGTGCAGTCAAGGATTCTGCACAGCTTTAATGTTTGCTGTTTTCTAGCCTTCCTTGTGTAAAGGAGGGCAAAGCACGAATTACAATTAAGCTCGGTAGGGGCAGATATCATCTGCCCGCGGATTTTGATGTAATTCTTCGGGAGCATACTATGCTCCCCTACTGACACAATTACATTAAGGTGTGTAGGGCGTGGCTCTTGAGACATGCCGTTAGTTGGTTTAAAAATCTTCGGCACGTCGGCAAGCGCCGTGCCCTACGAAATGAAATTTAATTTGTTCGGTAAATTTGGGTTTGTCGATGTTTTTTCATTTTGAAACAAGCTAAAGACAAGTAGCCTTCCCTGAAGGGGAAGGTGCCCGACAGGGCGGATGGGTGGAGCGTCAGCGACCAAAAAGTTCTTTGATTTATCTTGTTTTTATCGTTGCTTCGCAACGAACCCCTCAGTCACGACTTCGTCGTGCCAGCTTTTTCTACGAAAACTGGCACCCTTTTGTCTGCTTAGCAGACATTTCCCCTAACAGGGGAATCTCCTTTCAGGGGCGCCATTGTTCTGCTGACTTTTTATTTCTCCCCGACAAATTAAAATTTAAAATATATAAAACCGATTGTCAAAAATATGACAATATTTTCAATATCGTCTTGAAATTGCTTTTCCTTTATTATATAATAAAAAGGATTTAGCAAGTTATACTTGCACTTGGTATTTTAATCAAGAGGAGGAAAATCATTATGAATGAAAACTTCACTTACAAAATGAAGCTCACTGATGACGAGGTTGCCATTCTTCACGGCTCACAGGGCGAAACAATGGCAAAGGTTATGAAAACTCTCGTTCTTTACGGTGATGCTTTCGGCGCAGAAAAGTTTGTTTCTGTTGCAGGCAATAAGGGTCACCTTGTTACAAGCTTCGGTATCTCTGTTCTTAAGCCCGTGTTCGATATCACACAGGAGCTTATCGATGCAGGACTCAAGGTTGACGAGACCTTCACTGTTGACCCCAGACCTATCGACTACGCAAACGTAAAGTGCAATCCGCTTCAGAAGCTTATCTTCAACAAGATTCTCTACGGTATGCAGGATTCCTACGAGGTTCAGCTCAAAAAGCTCGGACTCAAGGATAACAAGGCTTTCACCTGCACCTGCTATATGGACGAGGTAGGCAACGCACCCAAGAAGGGCGACATCCTCTCCTGGGCAGAGTCTTCAGCCGTTGTTTACGCTAACTCTGTTATCGGTGCAAGATGTAACCGTAACTCCGGTATCATCGAGCTCTTCGGTTCAATCCTCGGCAAGGTTCCCGCTTTTGACCTTGTTACAGACGAGGGAAGAAAGGCAAAGTGGATTATCGAGGTTAAGACAACAAAAATCCCCGAGGCTCAGGTTCTCGGTTCAGCTATCGGTATGAAGGTTATGGAAGACGTTCCCTACGTCAAGGGTCTTGACAAGTGGATCGGCACAGAGCTTGACGATAAGACAAAGGCTTACCTTAAGGATTTCGGTGCTGCAACAGCTTCCAACGGTGCTGTCGGTCTTTATCATATTGAAAACCTTACTCCCGAAGCAATTGAGATGGGCGAAGACCTCATCATCGAAGGCGCAAAGACTTACGTTATCGACGATGCAGAGCTTGAAAGAGTTTACAAGAACTATCCCGTTATCTGGAAGGATAAGAGCGCAACACCGAAGCTTTGCTTCATCGGCTGTCCTCACCTTTCCTTCGAGCAGCTCGGCGAGTGGGCTGACAGAATTGACAACGAGTGCAAGAAGCAGGGTCAGAAGAAGGTACAGATCCGTACCGTTATGACTGCAGCACCCGACGTTCTTGAAAGATTCAAGAAGGAGAACAAGGACGCTTACAACAAGCTTCTTCTCCGCGGTGTAAATCTTTCTTATATCTGCCCGCTTATGTATATGAACAACCCGCTTTGCGGCGGCGACTCAAGCAACGTTATCACTTGCTCAAACAAGCTTCGTACATATACAACAGCACGCTACTTCACAACAGACGATATTACAAAAATTGTTGTTAAGGGAGGTTATTGATTATGAGTAAAACATTTAAAGGCCGTCCTGTCGTAGCAGGTAAAATCGATAAGGGCGAAGCAGTAGTATCCCACAACGGTGTCAATACTCTTGCAACATTCCAGAAGACAGCTCTTCTTCACGACATCCCCGTTCTCGGCAAGGACTACGTTATCGGTTCTGACCAGAACAATCCCGACGTTTACGGCAAAAACCTTACAGGCAAGGTTCTCTGCCTTCCGCAGACAATCGGTTCAACAACAGGCGGTATGGTTATCTATACCGTTGCAGCTCTTGAGCTTGCTCCGAGCGCAATGCTTTTCTCACAGCCGATTGACTCACTTGCAGCTGCAGGTGTAATCCTTGCAGACGTATGGACAGACAATTCAATCGTTGCTGTTGACAGCCTCGGCGAGGAATTCCTCAACGCTGTTAAGGACGGCGACAAGATTACAATCAAGGAAGACGGTACAGTTATCGTTGACTGATTATTTTAAATTAAAGGGGCTGTATTTTTCAGCCCCTTGTTTTTTAAGGATGCAGTATGAAAAAAGAAGTTATAAAAGAACCCGTTGATTGGTTCAGATATGAAAACGAAGCCAAGGCGGACGGCTTTGGCGTTGTCTGCGGTATTGACGAAGCAGGCAGAGGTCCGCTTGCAGGCCCCGTATGTGCCGCCGCCGTAATCCTCCCCGAGGGTTGCGTTATTGACGGCGTGAATGATTCCAAAAAATTAACAGAGAAAAAACGTGAGGCTCTTTTTGACGTTATCAAAGAAAAGGCTCTCGCTTACAGTATAGCCGTTGCCGACGAAAAAGAGATTGACGAAATCAACATCCTGCAGGCAACGTATCTTGCAATGCGTCGCGCTTTTGACGGACTTTCGGTAAAGCCCGATATTGCGCTCGTTGACGGAAACCGCGACCCGGGACTCGGAGTGCCGACGAGAACAATCGTCAAGGGTGATGCAACCTCAATGTCGATTGCCGCCGCATCAATTCTTGCAAAGGTTACAAGAGACAGATTTATGCTCGAAATGGATGCGAAATATCCCGAATACCAGTTCGCAAAGCATAAGGGCTACGGCACAAAGCTCCATTATGAGATGCTCACACAGTACGGTGCATCCGAAATTCACCGTATGACTTTTTTAAAGAGCTTTTATGGAAATAAATAAGCAAGGAATATGGGGAGAAATTTTTGCGGTCAGGTATATGCGCGACCGCGGATATGACCCCGTTACGATAAACTTCCGTTCACGCGTGGGCGAGATTGATATCGTTGCGCGTAAGGACGGCTTTATGTGCCTTGTTGAGGTTAAAACACGAGGTGAAAATGCAGTTTCTTTACCTGCAGAGGCGGTCGATGACGAAAAGCAGAGAAAGCTGATTGCCGCAGCAAAGATTTTCTCCCGCGCATATCCGCATTTCGAGCAGGACAGATTTGACGTCTGCGAGGTTTATCTTGATAATAATTTAAAGCCCGTAAAAATCAATTATATCGAAAACGCATTTAATGGTTGAGAGTATTGACAAGGTATGATATAATGTTTCGCAGAAAAACACATTCGAAGGAGAATGAACAATGTTATATACAAGCACAAGAGACAAGTCGATAAAGGTAAGCTCTGCCGAGGCAATTGCTCACGGCATTTCAAAAGAGGGCGGACTTTTTGTCCCCGAAACAATTCCGCAGATTTCGATGGACGATATCGTCCGTCTTTCAAAGCTCGATTACATAGGCAGAGCGAAGGAAATTCTTTCGCTTTACCTCACGGATTTTACTGCAGAGGAGATTGATGCCTGCGTAAACGGTGCTTACGGCGAAGGCTTCTCAAGCGAGAAGATTTCCCCGCTCCACACGCTCGAAAAAGGAACGGAGATTCTTGAGCTCTGGAAGGGTCCGACCTGCGCTTTCAAGGATATGGCTCTTCAGCTTCTCCCCCACCTTCTTACGGTTGCTTCTTCAAAGTCTGCACCCGACAAGGAAATCGTTATCCTCGTTGCAACCTCGGGTGATACAGGTAAGGCAGCACTTGAAGGCTTTAAGGATGTTAAGAATACAAGAATCCTTGTTTTCTATCCCAACGACGGTGTAAGCCCCATGCAGAAGCTTCAGATGACAACTCAGGAGGGCTCTAACGTCGGCGTTTGCGCAATCGAGGGTAACTTCGACGATGCACAGTCGGGTGTTAAAAAGATTTTCACAGACAAGGCTGTTGCCGCAAAGCTTGAGGAAAAGGGAATGATGTTCTCTTCCGCAAACTCAATCAACTGGGGCAGACTTGTTCCGCAGATTGTTTATTATGTTTCCGCTTACTGCGATATGCTCGAAAAGGGCGCAATCAAGGCAGGCGACGAAATCAACGTTGTTGTTCCGACAGGTAACTTCGGCAACATTCTTGCCGCTTACTATGCAAAGGAAATGGGCGTTCCGATGAAGAAGCTCATCTGCGCATCAAATGCAAACAACGTTCTCACAGATTTCCTCAAGACAGGTAACTACAACCGCGTCAGAGATTTCTACACAACAATCTCTCCGTCAATGGATATTCTCATTTCTTCAAACCTTGAGAGACTTCTCTTCCTCCTTTCGGATATGGACGATGCTCTCGTGCGCGAATGGATGGGCTCACTTTCAGCCGAAGGTAAGTACAGCGTAAACGAAGAGGTTTTCGCAAAGCTTACAGCTCTCTTTGATGCAGGCTGCTGTGACGACGAAGGCACAAAGGCTTGTATTGCAAAGACCTTCAAGGAGAACGCTTACCTCTGCGATACACATACTGCGGTTGCTGTTTCCGTTTACGACGATTACAAGGCAGTGACAGGCGATGCAACACCGACAGTTATCGCATCAACCGCTAACCCCTACAAGTTCAGCAAGGCTGTTCTTGATGCAGTTCACCCCGGTATGAGCGAGGGTATGGACGAGTTCGATATGGTTCTCGGCCTCAAGGTTGAGACAGGCGAGGAATGTCCTCCCCAGCTCGCAAACCTCAAGGGCAAGACACCGCGCTTTACAGGCTGCTGCAAGAAAGAGGATATGGAGCAGGTCGTTTTCGATATGCTTAAATAAGATTTGATTTCGGGTCAAATTTTTGAAATTAAAATAACCACCCGAAAGAGAGGCGTTGCGTTCTTTTTCGGGTGGTAGTTGTTTGTCAGTGCGGTTGCATCACTTGCAAAGCAAACTTCACTGCCTTGCAACTTCACTGACGCAAGTCAACTTCACTTGCCTGATAAGGCAAACTTAGTTATTCTTGTTTCCCGGCTCAAAGGTAGCGCAGATTGTGTCTGCACAGGTGCAGGCGCTTGAAGGGCCGACCTCGATATGACCTGCAACGCACTTGCAGCCATCCTCGTTGTAAATGCAGTTATGGGCATTACACTTGATTTCTTTGATTTCTTTTTTCATTTCAGGTTTCTCCTTAAAATTTTTTGTGCCAAAAGGTCACATCTTTATTATGAATTTTTAATTTACGAATATACTGAAAAGAGGTGAAGAACATTGTCTTTGTTTGCTATTGCCGATACACATCTTTCTTTTTCCGTTGACAAGCCGATGGATATTTTCCGCGGTTGGCAGGATTTTGAAAAAAGACTCGAAAAAAATTGGAACGCTGTTGTCGGCGAGGATGATTTTGTCGTCATTCCGGGTGATATTTCGTGGGGAATGAATATGGAAGAAACGCTCGAGGATTTCCGTTTTCTGGAAAAATTAAACGGAACAAAAATCATAATGAAGGGCAACCACGACTATTGGTGGTCAACGAAAAGCAAGACGGAAAAGTTCTTTGCCGAAAATGATATAAACACCGTGAAAGTACTTTTCAACAACGCATTCAGAGTCGGCGATTACACCGTCTGCGGTACAAGAGGCTGGTTCTTCGACTGCGAAAAAAAGGAGGACGAAAAGGTTCTCCTGCGCGAGGCAGGCAGACTTCAGATGTCTCTTGACGAAGCGAAGAAGCTCGGCGGTGAGCCGATAATTTTCCTGCATTATCCGCCCGTCAGCCTTACGCAGACCTGCTCGGAAATTTACGATATCGTTATTTCTTCGGGCGCAAAGCACTGTTATTACGGTCATCTTCACGGACCGTCCGTCAATTGGGCGTTCCGCGGAGAGCGTGACGGAGTCAATTTTGACCTCGTTTCCGCGGATTTTCTCGAATTTTGTCCGAAATTGTTGGTAAAATTTTGATAAAAGTCCAAAAATATATAAAAAAGGTATGGAAAAAGCAAAAATAGTCTGCTATAATGTAGGGTAATGGTATATGTGGGAGTATCGCTCACAGGCAATGCCAAACAGGAGGAAGTTTTCAATGTTAAAATCAGCAAACAAAACAGAAACAAACATCTACACACTTGAAGTTGCGGTAAGCGCAGAGGATTTTAAGGCTGCTGTCGTTAAGGCTTATAACAAGCAGAAGAACAAGATTCAGCTCCCCGGCTTCCGTAAGGGTAAGGCACCTCTTGCAATGATTGAGAAGTTCTACGGCAAAGAGGTATTCTACGAGGATGCACTTGACATCGTTTATCCCGAAACAGTAGGCGCTGCTATTGAAGAAGCAGGCATCAACCCCGTTGCAGCTCCTCACGACGTTGAGGTTACAAAGATGGACGAAACAGGTGTTGAAATCACACTTAAAATTACAGTTATGCCCGAAATCACAATCGAGGGCTATAAGGGCATCGAGGCTGATAAGGGTGACGCATCCGTTACAGCAGACGATGTTAAGAAAGAGCTTGCTTCAATGCAGGAGAGAAACTCACGCACAGTTACAGTTGAGGAAGCAAGAAAAGCAAAGAAGAACGATATCGCAGTTATCGACTTTGAGGGCTTTGTTGACGGCGTAGCATTTGACGGCGGTAAGGGCGAAAACTTTGACCTTACTCTCGGCTCAGGTCAGTTCATCCCCGGCTTTGAGGATCAGGTTATCGGTCACAAGGCAGGCGAAGAGTTCGACGTTAACGTTACTTTCCCCACAGAGTATGCAGCAGAGCTTGCAGGCAAGGACGCTACATTCAAGGTAAAGCTTCACGAGCTCAAGGTTAAGGAGCTTCCCGCTCTTGACGACGAGTTCGCAAAGGACGTAAGCGAGGATTGCGAAACACTTGCTGACCTTAAGAAGAGTATCAAGGCTGACCTCGTTAAGACAAAGACAGAGCAGATTGACCGCGAATTCGAGAGCAATGTTCTTGAAAAGGTTGTTGAGCTCGTTGAGGGCGAAATCCCCGAGGTTATGTATGACAACAAGCTCGAGGACGACGTTAAGGAATATGAGCAGAGACTCGCTCAGCAGGGCATCGGTCTTGATATGTACCTTCAGTATATGGGTATGGATAAGGATGCTTTCAAAGAGAGTATGAGAGCAAACGCTGTTAAGCAGGTTAAGCTTCAGCTTGCTATCGACAAGATTGCCGAGCTCGAGAAGATCGAAGCTACTGACGAGGATGCAGAGGCAAAGATTCAGGAAATGGCTGATATGTATCAGATGGAAGCAGAGCAGATTAAGAAATTTGTTCGCATCGAGGACGTTAAGAAGGACGTTGTCGGCCAGAAGACAGTTGATTTCCTTGTAAAGAATGCAAAGGCTATCGTTGCGGAGAAGCCGAAGAAGACAACAAAGAAGGCAGCTGCAAAGAAGACAGAGGAAGCTGCTGAATAATCAGCAAAATAAACGACAATATTAGGGTGGGGATAGTGGAGCAGAATTCAACTGTCACCACCCTTTATTTAAACAACATATCGAATGGAGGAAATAAATATGGCTTTAGTACCTTATGTTATTGAACAGACAAGCAGAGGCGAGCGTTCTTATGACATTTTTTCTCGCCTTCTTAACGAAAGAGTTATCGTTCTTTCCGACGAAGTGAACGATGCAACAGCAAGCCTTGTTGTTGCACAGCTTCTCCACCTTGAGAGTCAGGACCCCGAGAAGGATATCAGCCTTTACATCAACAGCCCCGGCGGATCTGTAACTGCCGGTATGGCAATCTATGACACAATGCAGTACATCAAGTGCGACGTTTCAACAATCTGTATGGGTATGGCTGCTTCTATGGGTGCGTTTCTTCTCTCTGCAGGTGCAAAGGGCAAGCGCTACGCTCTCCCGAACAGCGAAATTATGATTCATCAGCCGCTCGGCGGTGCAAGAGGTCAGGCAACAGAAATCAAAATTGTAGCTGACCACATCCTTAAGACAAGAGATAAGCTCAACAGAATCCTTGCAGAAAATACAGGCAAGTCAGTCGAGCAGATCGCTCTTGATACCGAGAGAGACAACTACCTTTCAGCTCAGGAGGCTATGGAATACGGCCTTGTTGATAAGGTTCTTTACAAAAGATAAATCAGAGGTGTAACAATGCCCAGAGATGAAGAAAGACGCGATAAGTTTGTCCGTTGTTCCTTCTGCCATAAGACCAAGGATCAGGTTGAAAGATTGATTGCCGGTGAAGGCGTTTATATCTGCAACGAATGTATCGAGGTTTGTCAGGCGATTATTGAAGAAGAAAGCGGCGGACGTCTTAACAAGAAAAAGAAGGCAAAAAATATCCCGAAGCTTCCCACACCGATGGAAATCAAAAACGGTCTTGACGAGTACGTTATCGGTCAGGACGAGGCAAAAATCGCGCTGAGCGTTGCGGTTTATAACCACTATAAGCGAGTTTTCAAGGCAGAGGAAAGTGACGTTGAAATCCAGAAGAGTAACATTCTTCTTCTCGGCCCGACAGGTGTCGGCAAGACTATGCTTGCGCAGACTCTTGCAAAAATTCTTAACGTTCCCTTTGCAATTGCCGATGCAACAACGCTTACCGAAGCGGGCTACGTCGGTGAGGACGTCGAGAATATTCTTTTAAGACTTATTCAGGCGGCGGATTACGATATTGATAAAGCGGAGCAGGGCATCATCTACGTTGATGAAATCGACAAGATTGCAAGAAAGTCCGAAAATCCGTCAATCACCCGTGACGTCAGCGGTGAGGGTGTTCAGCAGGCACTCCTCAAGATTGTTGAGGGAACGGTTGCCAACGTACCTCCGCAGGGCGGCAGAAAGCATCCCCAGCAGGAATGCATCCAGGTGAACACCTCGAACATCCTTTTCATCTGCGGCGGTGCATTTGACGGCATTGAAAAGACAATCGAAAAGAGACTCGGCGGTTCTTCGGTCGGCTTCGGCGCAGAAATCAAGAGCAAGAAGGATTTTTCACTCGAAAAGGCAGTCTCAAAGGTTGTTCCGCAGGATATCACAAAATACGGTCTTATCCCCGAGCTTGTCGGCAGACTTCCCGTTATCACAACACTCAAGGAGCTTGACGAGGAGGCTCTCATCAGAATTCTTACCGAGCCGAAAAACGCTATCGTCAAGCAGTATCAGTCACTTCTCGGAATGGACGGCGTAACGCTCGAGTTCACACCCGAGGCACTGACGGCTGTTGCAAAAAAGACACTCGCAAGAAAAACGGGCGCACGCGGACTTCGTGCGGTAATGGAAGAAATTCTTATGCCGATTATGTACGCAGTACCGAGCGACAAATCAATCGTCAGCGTAAAGATTACCGAGGAATGCATCAACAACGGTGTCGCACCGCTCGTTGAGCACAAGGGTAAGAAAAAACTTGAAGCATAAAAATTTTATCGGCTTGCAGAAAACACTGCAAGCCGATTTTTATATCAAAAAATTTATTTTTTCTTTTGGGTATTGCGCTGAAGCTCGTTATATTTAACCATTTTTATTGCGCGCTTTTTTCTTCTGCGGTTATTGGAGATGATGAACATCACAACGTAGGCAACAACAAGAATTACAACAAGAGCAAAAATGATTTTAAAAACAGTTTTTGACGTAACGCGCTGAATCATTGCCTTTGCATAAAGAAGAACGCTCATATTCGCATCCTCTGCAATAACAAGGTCTGCCGTGCCGATCTGCTGACCCGCAAACATAATCTTTGCCTTGCCGATTTTATCTCCCTTTTTGATAGGTGCATCAACGCTTTCGGGAACATCGTAAGGCTCAAAGCTCACACTTTCTGAATTATTGCCCTGTGGAACGAGAGCCATAACCTCATTAAGTGCTACAAGTCGGATTGATTCGGAATCCCAGCAATAATTAAGCGGCAGAGAGCAGATGAACTGACCCTCACGTGTAACAACCTCATATTTGAGGTTCTTGAACGCCCAATTATACATTTTATTGGTGTCCATAAAAGCCTGATTTTCTTCAATACCGTCGCCGTCAGAGTCGCGGTAGTCACCGCCCATCGCAACAGCAAGGTAGTTGTAGCCGTCCTTCGAAGCGTAGGAGATAAGGCATCTGCCTGCATTTTCGGTCGATCCTGTTTTGATACCCTTTACGTTTTTGTTGTAATACGAAACGTAAGCAGAGTTGATAAGGAAATTCGTATTGACAAGCTGACGCGCCTTGTTCATATTCGTTTCGGGCATTATATAGGTTTTCTGTGCGACGATTGTTTCAAAAGCGGAGAACTTCAGGGCCTCCTTCGCCATAATCGCAAGGTCCTTTGCGGTTGTCTTATGAGTCGGAGTGTCAAGACCGTGCGGATTGTCGAAGTGGGTGTTCTGACAGCCGATTTCCTTTGCGGTATCGTTCATCATTTTGACAAAGCCGTCAATCGTGCCGCCGTATTCAATCGCGAGTGCCGCCGCGGCATCATTACCGCTGGGTATGAGCAGAGCGCAAAGCATATTGTAAATGCTCATCTGCTCGCCCGATTTGATGCCCGAGGTCGAACTTCCCGTGCCTGCAATGCTTTCGAGTGCAAGGGGGCTGACGGTCATCACGCGGTTGAGGTCTTCCGTGTTTTTGAGTACGACAAGTGCTGTCATAACCTTCGTCAGCGAGGCGGGTGCATAGGGCTTATCCGCGTTTCTTTCAACAATAACCGAACCGTCGTCGAGGCTTATCAGCAGGTCAACCTGACAGTTGAGCTTGACGTCGTTTGTTTCCACACTGCCGATATAATTCTGTGCCGAAACGGGCAGAATCAGCGAGGATAAAACTATTGTTAATGTGCAAAGAAAAATTATCAATTTTTTCATAGACAAGACACCCGATTTTGTAGTATTATATATGTTAGATTATAGCAGATATTTTTGCAAAAATAAACAATGATTTTAAAAAAATGTCGATTTTGAGGAGTTGACTTGAGATGATTTACGTCACAGGTGATATGCACGGCGATTACCGCATCTTTTCGCAGAAAAAATTTAAAAACATCAAAGAGGGCGACACGCTTATTGTTTGCGGAGATTTCGGTTTTATCTGGACAGGCGATGCCAAAGAGAAAAAAATTCTCGATAAGCTTGCCAAGAAAAAATTTAACATCTGCTTCGTTGACGGAACTCACGAAAATTTTGAGCTTCTTTCAAAATATCCCGTAACAGGCTTTGCCGGCGGTAAGGCGCATAAAATCAGGGACAATATCTTCCACCTGATGCGCGGTCAGATTTTTGAAATCGAGGGTGAAACAATTTTTGCAATGGGCGGCGGCGAGAGTCCCGACGTTGACCTTCGCTACGGTAATGAAAGCTGGTCAAACGCTGAAATTCCCACGCGAGAGGAAATGCGCGAGGGTGCAACAAACCTTGAAAAATACAAATTCAAGGTCGATTACGTCATCACTCACGAGCCGGCACAGAAAATCAAAAACTTCCTCAAGCTCAAGGATAATGAGCCTCTCCTCGTCAGCGGACTTAACGCATATTTTCAGGAGTTGAGCACAAGCTGTGACTACACGCGCTGGTTCTTCGGCTCACTGCACGAGGATAAATTTGTTTCCGCATCACAGATTGCGGTTTTCAAAAATCTTATAGATGTCCGCACGGGCGAATTGGTTAAATAAGGAGAACTAAAATGGATATCAAGGAAATTTTATCAAAGGTTGACCACACGCTTCTTTCACAGTCCGCAACGTGGGACGAAATTAAGGCAATCTGCGACGACGGAATGAAGTACGGCTGTGCATCGGTCTGTATTCCCGCAGCCTACGTCCGTCAGGCGGCAGAATACGTTAACGGCAAGTTGCCGATTTGTACGGTTATCGGCTTCCCCAACGGATATTCGACAACTGCGGCAAAGTGCTTTGAGGCGAACAATGCCGTAAAAAACGGTGCCGAGGAAATTGATATGGTTATCAACATCGGCGCTCTCAAGGATAAAAAATACGGCTTTGTCCTTGAAGAAATCGAGGCGGTCAAAGAGGCTTGCGAGGGTAAGCTGCTGAAGGTTATTATCGAAACCTGCCTTCTGACCGATGAAGAAAAAATCAAGATGTGCGAAATTGTTTCCGCTTCGGGCGCGGATTATATCAAGACCTCGACGGGCTTTTCAACAGGCGGAGCTACACGCGAGGACGTTGCGCTTTTTGCAAAGCACGTTGCACCTCATCTTAAAATCAAGGCGGCGGGCGGTATCGCTTCGCTTGAGGATGCCGAGGATTTCATAAAGCTCGGTGCATCACGTCTCGGCACGAGCAGAATCGTAAAAATCATCAAAAACGAAGAAGCGCAGGGCTATTGATATGGATAAAAACGAGCTTGTAAAGCTTGCACTGGATGCAAGAGAAAAATCGTATTCACCCTATTCGTCTTTTAAGGTCGGCGCGGCATTACTGACAAAAAGCGGAAAAATCTACAAGGGCTGTAATGTTGAAAACAAGGCTTTTTCGCCGACGTGCTGTGCCGAAAGAACAGCGTTTTTCTCCGCTGTTGCAGACGGCGAGCGTGAATTTTCCGAAATTGCTGTTGTCGGCGGCGAGGACGAAATTACTGATTTTTGTCCGCCGTGCGGTGTATGCCGTCAGGTGATGAGTGAATTTTGCGATAAGGATTTTAAAATTCATCTTTACAACGGTGAAGAAATAAAAACATATACCTTGGGTGAGCTGTTGCCCGAAAATTTTTAAGGAGTAGACTATGGACGAGAAACTTTATTACGGCAGAGGCAAGGACTGCGACAACAAAAAGCTTATTGCTTTTCTTGACGAGGTTTTCTTCATTGACGACGACGAGGAAACAAAGCGTGACTTTGTCTCTATCTTACCTAAAATTTATCACGACGAATACAGACCTGCTTACAACAACTTTGTCGTTCAGGAGGAAAACGGAAACTTCCGTGCGGCTGTCGGCAATTTTTATGTTGACCTGGACGTCTGCGGCGAGGCTGTGAAGGCTTGCTGTATCGGCAACGTTGCGGTCGGCGTCGAGTACCGCTCAAAGGGCTATATGGTTGACCTTATGGAAATGAGCGTCAAGGATATGGCAGAAAAGGGTGCTGACATCGCTTATCTCGGCGGTCAGCGTCAGCGTTACGGTTATTTCGGCTTCGAGACCTCGGGTGTTTCGTATAATTTTGAATTTAACAAGAAAACTGCAAAGCATATCTTCGGCTCAAGAAAATCAACTCTCCGCGCTGAAAAGCTCAAGGAAAATGACCTTGAAGCAATCGCAAAGATTGATGAGCTTTATCAGAAAAACGTCATCAAGGCGAGCCGTCCGCACAAGGATTATTACAGAATAATCACCTCCTGGAGACACACTCCCTATGTCCTCTACGACGGTGACGAATTTGCAGGCTACTTCCTTATGGGTTACAGCTACGAGTGGATTTCAGAGTGCGCAGTAACTAAAAACGAGTATTACGCAGAGCTCGCACTTGCCGCTCTTGAAATAAGCGGAAAGGACTCCGTCCGCTTCAATGCCGCTCCCTTTGACAAAGAAAAGCACGGATTTTTCACCGTCAATTCGGAAAACATTTCCGTCGGAGGATGTGAATCTATCCTTGTCTATAACTACGAAAAGGTGCTCCGCGCTTATCTTAAGGCAAAGGCAAGCTACACCAAGCTTGCTGACGGCGAGCTGACGGTTCTCATCCACGGCAAAAAGGCTGACGAGAAGCTGAAAATCGCGGTTTGCAACAATGAGGTCAGCGTCGAAAAATTTGACGGCGAGCCCGAAATCGAATTCAGCCACACCGAGGCAACGCGCGCGTTCCTTTCCAACTTCACCTATGAGCGCGAAAAGCTCAACGGCGCGGCACAGCAGTGGTTCCCGCTCCCTGCTTTCATTTTCAGTGCGGACCAGATGTAAGGAGGACTTTTTTATGAAAATTAATATTTCACATTACGGCTTTATGCCCGACGGCAAGGAAGTCAAGCTTTATTCAATAACAAACGATAACAACGTTACGCTCCAGCTTATCAATCTCGGCGCAACGCTTCAGGCCCTCTATGCGCCCGACAAATTCGGCAGAATCAGCGATATCACAGTCGGCTTTGACAGTCTTTACGGTCATCTTAATTTCACCGACTATCAGGGTAAGGTTGTCGGCAGATATGCTAACAGAATCGCTAACGGCGCTTTCTCTCTCGGAGATAAAAATTATCAGCTCACGCAGAACGAGAAGGACAAAACCTGCCTTCACAGCGCAGGAGAATTTTCCGATGCAGTATGGAATGCAATCGTAATTGACACGAACGCTGTTGAGTTTTCTTACACTAGTCCCGACGGCACGGCAGGCTTTGATGGCAATCTCACAGCAAAGGTTACATATTCTCTGACCGACGATAACAGAGTGGTGATTGCGTATTCCGCCGTCTGCGACAAGGACACCGTGATAAATTTCACAAACCACGTTTATTTCAACCTCAACGGCTCAGCGATAAGCGACGTTCTCGACCACGAGATGCAGATGAACGCTTCCCACTACACACCGATTGATGCAGATTCAATCCCGACGGGCGAAATCCGCGCGGTTGAGGGAACGGCATTTGATTTCAGAACTCCGTGCACAATCGGAAAGCGCATCAACGATAACGATGAGCAGTTGATTCTTGCAAAGGGTTATGACCACAACTTCTGCCTTGACGGTAAGGACGGCGAGGCTGACGTTACGGTTAAGGAAAGTGTCAGCGGAAGAAAGCTCGAGATGTTCACTGACCTTCCCGGCGTCCAGCTTTATACGGGTAACTTCCTTGACGGCACGGTTATCGGCAAGGGCGGAATGCCGATTGTTAAGCACGCAGGCTTCTGTCTTGAGACCCAGTTCTATCCCGATTCACCGAATCAGCCGAATTTCCCGAGCTGTGTTTTCAAAGCAGGAGAGAAATTTGAATCCACAACGATGTTCAGAATCAGCGTTGAAAAATAAAACAGTAAGGAGCTGTAAAAATTACAGCTCCTTTTTTCAGGGCTAGGGGATATAAAAAGAAAAGGCAGTGTTTTCACACTGCCTTTATGTATTTAATCTTAAGGATTAAAGAGTCGGAAGGAGACCAAGAAGAACTTCTGTGATACCCTGGAAGAATGTGAGGATCTTAATAGCCTGCTCGATAGCCCAAGCCTTAAGTCTATCCTGCCATGTGGGAACCGGAGGAGTTACGATAACGTGACCTGCAACAACAGAAACAACGCCTGCGTTGATGTCAAGAAGGTCATACTCCATAGTTGTATCATTACAGATTTCAACCTGTGATGCTGCATAAAATGTGTAAGCAGTATCACGGTAGTTATCCCACTGTGCTGCACCGATCTCAAGCTGGCAATCCATCTCTGAGCCGTCCTCGTTGTAGCCTGTGTACTCAGGAGAAACCTCAACTGTTACATAAGCGAGAGGAAGCTTTTCCTGATGAAGGATGCTTGTATCTGTAACCATGAAGTTGAATGTGTTAAGATACATATCAACAACATCAGCACCGAAAAGCTGATAGCCTGCAAGAGCCTGAACCTCTGCAGAAGGAGTGATAGCTGTGATTGTCATAAGGTTTGCATCAAAAGCCTGACCGATGAGAGTGATGTTCATACCAATAAGGATGTACTCAGCATCTGCGCAAAGCTCTGATGTGTAATCTGATACGAGGTAAACAGGGATGTCATAAACGCCGCCTGCTTCAACGTGTGTGTTCTCACTTGCAAAGATGATCTGACCCTCTGTCTGTGTCGGGAAATCGGGAAGAAGAATACCTGTGTTCTCTTCCTCGCCCTCAGCAAAAGCTGTAACGCCGAGAGTGAAAACCATAAGTGCAGCGAGAAGGATTGCTAAAATCTTTTTCATAATAGATTTCTCCTTTTCTTTGATTTGCGTTTTCACGCTTATTTTTTTACGTCACTTTTTACTGAATTGACAGCGAGAGTAACGTATTTTCTATATATTAGCACAAGAGTTATATTTTATAATTCTAAAAAAGAAAATAAACAAACTTTTTGTAAACTTTATTTTATTTACAAATTGCCTGCATAACCTTGTTCACAATCTTGCCTGCACCCGAAAGACCAGATCCAGAATTTTCTGCAACACAGACCACAGCATATGGTGTTTCGGGGTCGATTGAGAAGCCTACAAACCAGGAATGAGGCTCTCCGTCATCAATCTGTGCCGTTCCTGTTTTTCCGCACATTTTAAGTCCGGGGAAGCTTGAATCCGAATAATAATTGACGACATTCGACCTCATAAGCTCCCTCATACGGTCGGCGACCGCCTTGTCGAGAGTTATCAGACCGCTTTGCTCGGTTTCGCCCTCTACGGTAATTTCGCCCGAGGGAGAAATGATGTCCTTGACGAAATAGGGCTTTACCGCAACTCCTCCGTTTGCGATTGCGCCCATAATCGTGAGCATCTGACAGGGATTGACAAGTGTTGTGTACTGACCGATTCCCGCCCAGCCGAGGTCAACGTCCTTGGTGTTGCTGACGTCAAAGGAGCTTTTTGTTATCGGGATTTCGCCCATATAATCCTTTGCCCCGAAGCCGAGCTGACCTGCGGTTGTCATCAGCTTTTCTCTGCCGAGCTCAATTGCAAGCTGGGCAAACGCACTGTTACAGGAACGGTTAAAGGCTCTTTCAAAGCTGACAGTACCGTGCGTTGAGTTGCAGATAACGTCACCCGAATCCGTGTGGTACTTACCCGTGCAGGTGAAGGTGCGGTCTTCAATATCGGGAATATTCTGCAGCGCGCAGATTGCGGTTATAACCTTGAAGGTCGAGCCGGGAGTGTAGACACCCGAAAGGAAACGGTTGAGGTAAACGCCCTCATATTTTTCGTTACCGTCCATATTCTTGGGCTTGTTAATCGGGTCATAAGTCGGCGCGGAAACCATACACACGATTTCGCCCGTTTTGTAATTGTATACACCTATCGTACCCTTCCTGCCGTTCATCGCGTTGTATGCGACTTTGCAGATTTCCGAATCAAGCGTAAGGTTGATATCATTTCCGCGGTTATACTTTTTAAGATTATAAACACCGTTTACAAAATCGTAGCCCGAGAGACGGGAGCTGTAAATTGACTGAACACCCGTTGCAATGAACGAGGATTGGTCGCCGACAGCGTGGAGAGTCGCCTTGCGCACCGTTTCACTTTTGTGATACTTTCTTACGCCGTCCTCGCTGAAAGCAAGAGCAATGCCGTTACAGTCATAAACCGCACCTGCATTCGCAATCTGTCCGTTAGAATAGATGTGCTTGTTGACAAGATTGGAGGTCCATTCTCCGCCGTTCGTGTAAAACGACCATACCATTATGCCGAGTCCGACCATAAACGCGAGGATAAAAGCATAAAGCACGTAGGCTCTTTTTGTTGTATTATTCATCGTTTTGCCCTCCCGTTTGAGGATGCTTTGCGGCTTATCGGAATATCCTTTGCGGCTGTTGTACGTTTAGCCGTGCCCGTGCTTCTTGCCGACGTTGTACGTTGCGGTGAAGAAGCCGCCGTCTTTTTCCGTGCCGTCGTCTGTCTGCTGACGGGAATATCCTTTGCCGTTGAACGGGCTGTTGTTTTAGTCTGTGCAGTTGTTTTTCTTGCCGTGCTCTGTGACGACGGCTTTTGATTTATCGGATCGCCGACAACTCTCGGAACGGAAACCTGACGGCGTGTCGGACGTGTTGAACGCTTGCCGATTTTAATATCGGGCGGATAAAGCGGATGGTCGGGCAGAATTGTTTTTGAGAGCTTCGGATATGTGCGGATATCCGCCGCCTTGATGAAGGCGAGAAGTCCCCACGAGCAAATCATACTCGAGCCGCCTCGGCTGATAAAGGGCAGAGTAACACCCGTCAGCGGAAGAATGTCCGTAACGCCGAAGATGTTGAGCGCCGTCTGGAAAAGCATAAGTCCCGCCGCGGCACAAGCAGCGATTGCATAGAAAGCCGAGCGTGTTGTGCGCGCAACCTTGATAGCATAAAGAAGAATAAAAACGTAGGTCAGGACAATAAGGAAGGCAACAATCATTCCCCACTCCTCACAAAGCATACCGAAAATGAGGTCGGTGGTTGAAGCGTAGACTCCCTTGAGCTTGCCGTTGCCGATACCCAGACCGAAAAGTCCGCCGCTCGCGGAATAAATGAGTACGCGCGTCTGCTGCATACCCGCACCGTTAATCTGCTCCCAGATGTGGCGGTATGTCGAAAAACGCGCCGCAACAGTCGGGCGGAAATAGATAATCATAATCGCGCCGAGCGCCGCCGCAACGCAGACGAGTGCAATCGTTCTTACGTCGCCCGAGCGCATAAACGCAATTATCATAAATGTGAAAAAGAAGATGAGTGCCGTGCCGAAGTCGCGCATAAGGAAGAGTGCACCGACACAGCCGAGACAGAATATAAGATATTTTGTAAGACTCTTTGTGCTCTGAAGCTTGTCCAGCGAAGCCGCGCCGACAAAGATGAACGCGAGCTTGACAAGCTCCGACGGCTGAATTGAGAAGCCTGCAATCGTAATCCAGTTGAGTGCGCCGTTGTTGTACTCCGCAAGCAGGAGATTGACCGCAAGCAGACCGACAGCGGCGAAGGCAACAGGCATACGCAGCTTCATTACGATATCCGTGCGCCGCAGAACAAGCAGCAGGAAGATAAACACAAAAAGACCGAGCAGAATTGAAACCGCCTGCTTAAGGGCATAATCGTCATAAACGCTCGCGCAAACCGTCAGCCCGATTCCCGAAAAAAGAAAGCCGATTGTTTCAAGCTCAAAGTTATTCTGACCGCAGAAGTTGGACGCAATAAAAAAGTAAATCCATTCGGCGGCGATATAAGCGGCAAAAACCGCAAGAAGCTTCAGGTTTACTTCACCCTTGACAATAACAACGGTTGACGTCAGAGCCTGAAAGGCGGTGACGATAATCATCATCAATCCCCAATTAAAACGCTTGTTAAGGTTTTCGTTGCTCACGGTCTGCCCTCCTTTTTAAGATATATATAATCATTATACCACTATCCCCTGCCAAATCTCAACACTTTAAGAAAATTTTACAATTAACCGTTGTAACGAAAAGAAGGCTGTAAATTTTAATTTGTCGGGGAGTAAAAATTGCACAAACAAACTTTGTGCGTGTAGGGATGGGCCTCCCGGACCATCCGTGGATTCTGCTTTTTTCAGGACGGTCGAGGACGCCCGTCCCTACGCGGCTTATTGCAAATATCCCGATAAACTCCAATTTATCGAGCAGATTAAAAATTGTTTTGTAGGGCACGGCGCTTGCAACGTGCCGAAGATTCAGCAAAAACAACGGCAGATGATACCTGCCCCTACTCACCAACTGTAAATTGTGCTATACAAAGCGCGCACAGCCACTCACATCTTCACTATTATCGTCACCCGAAAAAGGAACAAACCGTTTCCGATTTGTTCCCTGATTTATCAATATCCTAATTTTTCCATAATCTCGGGGTCGCAGGTATCGGCAAGCGAGCCGATTTCGGTCCATTTCTTCTCCGCCTTCGCCTTCCACTCATCAAAGCCGTGCGGTGTTTCGGGGTACTTTTCATAAAGCGCGGCAATCTCAAGCGCCTGCTTAAGTCCCTTTATAACCTTTCCGACTGCCGATGCGCGGATTTTCTTGTTTGCAACGCCCTTTGCAATTCCTGCAAACCATTTTGCAACGTCAGCAGGCTTCAGGTTAAGGTCGTCACCGTCCATACCGCTGAAGAGAGCATCGCTGAAAATAATCTCGTTTTCAAACATATATTCAGCTTCATCATAATTGAGCGTAACGATGCCCATAAGAAGCGGACGCATAAAGTCAAAATCCTTGCCCTGCGCATCCATATAACGCTTATTGATGCTCCACATATTCTCCTTTGAAAGCGGAAGCTTTTCCTTAAGGAGTGTAGAAATAACATCAACGGCAATCTCCGCCTGAACGAGTGACGAGGTGCATCCCTCACCGCAGGTCGGCTTTGTAAGACAAGCGGCATCACCCATAACAATAAAGCCGTCGTCAACAAAAGAATAAACCGAACGGTGATAAGGTGTCATTCCCTTTTCGACCTTTTCAACCGTATATTCGGGATATCTGACGTTTCGCATATAATGCGCATTGAAAATCTCTTCGGAATAGTCGTAGGAATAACTGCCGCCTATACCGAGAATCGCATCGTAATCCTTGCCTGCGGGTGCGGACCATGACTTGTATTGCATAAAGAAGCCGTCAAGGTCACGCGGATTTATATTTTTGTCTGTATACTTAATGTAATAAAGAACAACGTAGAAAATGTCTCTCGGTGTGAGCTTGAAATTGCACACCGCGGATGTGCCGGGGAGCTTTGTTCTCGCAACGGACGGAATACCCGAGCAATCAGCGACGATTTTTGCATAAACCTCCTGCTCACCGTCAGCGGTCTTGTACTTTGCACCGACGATTTTGCCGTGCCCGTAAATAAAATCGGTAAAAGCTGCACCGTAAATAATTTCTGCGCCGTGGCTCTTTGCCTTTTCTGCCATAAGCATTATGTAATCGTGCTTGTGCAGACCGATAACGGGGGCATCAGCACCCTGCTTGCAGATTGTGCCGTAGGGAGAAATCATATTGGAATGTTCAAAGCGGAATTCGCGCACGGGATTTCCCTCTTCGGGGATGTCGAGGTCAAAACGCTTCATATCCGCCTCGCCCATGTGGAAAATATCGTAATCGCGTGAAACGTCATCGGGCATCTGCTTTTCGATAACAAGCACCTTTGCGCCCGTCTGCGCCATTTTGTCCGCAAACCAACAGCCCGTTGTTGAGCCGCCGATGATTAAAACATCATACTTTTCCATAAAATCCCTCGCTTTTTAAGTTTATAAAAGAATTATACCCCATTTGCTTTGCTGTTGCAAGTACGTAAAAAGTAAAGTATAGTAATTTTATCCTGAAAAGGACTGATACTATGGAAAAGAAATTTTTTGATAATATAATACACGGCGGAGGTTTTATGCCCGACTTTGTGAAGGATATGCGGTGATGAAATAAAAATACTAAAGGGAAGATTCGCGCAGAATCTTCCCTTTATTTGTTGGTGTAATGTGATTTTTAAGTCGTTCGTATCTTCAATCGTGTCATTCTGAACGCAGTGAAAAATCTTTATTACCGTTTCAGGCTCCTTTGCTCACGATAACAAATAATTATTCTTCGGGAAAAGCAATCTTCCACGCTTCGAGAAATTCTTCCGGGGTAGTAAAATCGTAATTCTTCATACGTTCTTCTCTCCGTTTTCTTGATTTGTACATCCGTGATATCCACGGACAACAGGGAAAACGAAGATAAAGTCGGGTACGCAAACGCTCAAAAGCATTATCTGCTTCGGGAAATACGGCATAGTCAAAACCGATATCCTCGCGCAAAAATGCATTTTCGTTTCTTTTTTGTCTGACTGACATCGGTGGTTCTTCGATATCACTTTGCAACATTTCATCTTCGGTATCGAGAATGAGCTCGGTAAGTTCGTTGATATCCACGCTTTCACCCCAAAATAAAAAAGTGCGTCAACCAAAGCCGACGCACATAAAACGCAAACTCCGGTTGTCGCCAAACAAACTCAAACAGAATGGGGATAATAATCCGCATCACAATGTTTTAATGGAATTTGCATTTTTACAAATTCAAAAAACATTGTGATATAAAAAGGACGCAATTATTCCGTAAAAAGATAAAAATCCCCGTACATCTGTTTATTAAGTTCGTTTGGCACAATTAGTATATCACAACCGCCTGCAAATTTTCAATAGTTTTATAAAAAAGACCACAACAAAGCCTCGGTATTAACCCTCAAAATTTAATTTGTCGTGAAGAAATAAAAAATCAGTAGAACAATGGCGCCCCTGAAAGGGGATTCCCCTGTTAGGGGAAATGTCTGCGAAGCAGACAAAAGGGTGCCAGTTTTCGGAGAAAAAGCTGGCACGGCGTAGCCGTGACTGAGGGGTTCGTTGCGAAGCAACGAGGGAAATTTGATATTATAAGAAAAATTGCCCTGTGGGCAACCCCTCTGTCTGCTCCGCAGACATCTCCCCTTTCAGGGGCGATTATGATTGTGCGTAAATTTAATTATACCAAACATACCGACAAACCCCAATTTATCGAGCAGATTAAAAATTGTTTTGTAGGGCACGGCGCTTACCGACGTGCCGAAGATTTTTAAACCAACTAACGGCGTGTCTCAAGACCCACGCCCTACGCGCCTTAATACAGTTATGTTCGTAGGGGAGCATAGTATGCTCCCGAAGAATTACATCAAAATCCGCGGGCAGATGATATCTGCCCCTACTGACTAAATTTTAATTGTGCGGTAGGGCGGTGGCTTGCTGCCGCCTTTTCAGAAACGCGCGCAAACCAACAATTTAGGATTCAAGTCCCAAACAAAAAAACATCTCAACGCCTGACGGCGTCAAGATGTCTTTGGTGCAGAAGAAGGGACTTGAACCCTCACGAATTTGCATTCACTAGAACCTGAATCTAGCGCGTCTGCCGATTCCGCCACTTCTGCAAGAAAAAACCCTCAATTTTTACACGGCGGGGTAACCGAGGCGGAGCTTACTTTCAGTTACAAACTTACTTTCGGCTTGATCCACAATGTGATTATATCACATAACCGCCAAATGTCAAGCAAAACCCTCTGATTTTTGTCCGACAAAACTTCAAAAGAGAAGCAAGAAATAACTCTTTGCTTCTCTTTTCATTTACCGGTCAATCAGTTTTTTCAGTTCCTTGTTTTTGCCTAAAACGCAGGTGGTAATAATCCCTGCAATATCTTCATCGGACTTTTCGCAATTTTCTTCAACCCACTGCATAATAACCGCGAATATTCCCGACAGGTAAAATCTCATTACGTAATGCCTTTCCTTTTCGGGAAAATCAAATCTTGAAAGAACGGGATTAAATACATATTTGAACAAACGCTCATAAATGCCGTTGAAATCGAACGAAACCGAGTTTGACATCATCGTTTTGAAAAGTCTTTTATTTTCTCTGAAATATTGTAAGAACGGCATCAGATATTTTTCTGTCATAAAATTAAGCTCTGACAGCGAACAGTCAGAAAATCCGCCTGTAATAAGCTTTTTTTCATCGGTAAAATAATCCATAAATCCGTCAAGAATATATCTCGCCGTTTCGTCCAGCAGATCTCTTGTGTTCTGATAATGAAGATAAAACGTTGAGCGGCTCACGTCTGCTTTTTTACAGATTTCCTTAATGGTAATATATTCAAAATCCTTTTTTTCAAGCAATTCAAGCAGCGCATTATCCATTTTCTGCGCTGTGTTGAAATATTTGCTTTCTGACTTGGTCAAGCCAACCACCTCTTTTATTGCTCACTTATCTGACGCGCAAGCTCAACAATTTCAAAAGCGTACTTTGCTTTTCCCTTTTCAAGAAGCTTTTTGTAAATCGGATAATTGATTCCGCAACCTGCAAAGCCGATAATTCCGATAACTATACCTAGAGCCATCATAGCCGTTCCCGTGCCGATAACCTGCATTGCAAGGCACATTCCGAGTCCTGCAACAAGGCAGGCTACGATGCCGAAGGTGTAGGTAAAAACAGTTGCAGGAAGCTTTGCCTTATTATCAAGCTTTTTGAGCGCAACTATTTTTGAATTATCCTTAGGTGCATATTCCTTTGCGATTGCCTCTGCCAAAATCTTATCTGTGTTCATATTTTTTCCTCCCGAATGTTTTTTACAAGCTCATTATAAAGCCGCACGGGAGAAAAAAGAAGAACACAAACGTCAGATTATGTGCAGTTTAGGCTGCTCAAGTGCCTCAAAGTTTGCGACAACGGGCAAGTGGTCCGCGATAACGTCGTGCAGGGTTTCCGCGCCCGTACATTCGAGACCGCGGAAAAAGATATAGTCAATCTTCTTGAACGGCTTGTCCGACGGGTAGGTACACTCCCTTGCTCCCTCAAAGAGGTCGGCTGTATCAATAAGCCTCTCGCGAATGGGGTCAAGCACGGCATCGTCGGGCTCAACGTTGAAATCGCCCATAAGGATAATCGGCTTGTCCGTCGAGTCGATAAGAAGAGTGATAAGCTCAACCGCATTCACCCTTTCGAGCTTTGCAAGCCCCATGTGGCACACAAGCCAGCACACCTCAACGCCGTCAACATCAACCGTCGCACGGATAACGCAACGAGATTCGTAATATGCAGGCTCGCTCTTATCCTCGGGGTCGGGAATGGGGAAATTCTCAACCTCAAGTATCGGATATTTTGTAAGAATTGCGTTGCCGAAGGGGTTGTTTCCGTCAATCAAATCGCCGAGACCGAAAAATCCGTTCCAGCCGAGCTTTTTACAAAAAAATCCGACCTGATCGGTATATTCCTCATCGTCGCCCTCGTTCATAACCTCGTTAAGACCGAGAAAGTCGGGATTAAGACGCTTAATCTCCTTTGCAAAATAATCAAGATCAATCACCTGACGGATGTAGTCCGTCGCGTGCTGAATGTTAAAGGACATAAATTTCATAGAAT
Organism: Clostridia bacterium; assembly: GCA_017415025.1. Classification (GTDB taxonomy): domain Bacteria; phylum Bacillota; class Clostridia; order Oscillospirales; family Acutalibacteraceae; genus CAG-488. The sequence goes on along the minus strand of JAFQJH010000009.1, from coordinate 56,136 downwards.
CACCTCGGGTTGTTGCAACCCATTTTTTTATTTCTCTGCTTTTTCACACGAAACAATCTTTGTACCTGCACAGGAGAGCTTCACCCTGTCTCCGTCCTTGAGCAGGAGCATTTCTTCGTGTTCCGCCGCCTTTGCTTTGTAAATATTATTCTCGGTATCAATCAGATAAATGTAAGTATTACCGTCAATATCAATATATTTCACAGAAGAAATTGTTACAGTAATTTCTTTTGTATCGTCTGTAACATCCTGCGTTTCTATGCCAAGAATGGACTTGTATTTTTCAATACAATCCGCCTGCGTTGCCGACGTGGTTACGATATTATACTGCTCAACATTTACCGCGGCATAAAGCTTGACGAGTCCGCCAGAATCCTTGAGAACCATTATGTATGTCGGGTTACCCTCGATATTGATAAGTGACGGGAAGGATGCCTGATATCCCTTTTCCTGCACCTCGCCCTCGGCGGCCGCCATTGCAGATTTTTCATCCGCACCCGCAACTGAATAGTAACGGCTTTCGCCTGTTCTTTCGTTTGCAAGAAGGAAGCCGATGTTCGAGCTGTCGCCGTTGACGGACGTAACACCTGTGTAAATCCAGATGTCTCCGTCCTTTGCAACATAGCCGAAGTCCGAAACGGGAGTTTCGTCAAAGGTATCTTCGTCAGATGTATAAGTAGTAACCTGCTTGCAACCCTTTTTAGCAAAGAGGCTGTTCATAAAACCGTTCTGATACATTCCATGCCAATTATACTGCTGACAGATAAGGTCGCCGCTGAAAACAACATCAACCCATTGCGGAATGTCCTCCAGGTCATATTTAACCGTTTCGCCCGTTACGGGGTCAAGAACAATGCAACCGCTGACAGTTTTTCCTCCGAAAAGTGCAACTGTTTTTTCAATAATCGAAGCAACATAATACGGCTTTCCGTTTTCGTCAATTTCAAAATGCAGATTTTCGAGCATCAGGGTCGGATATTTCATCCACATATATCTTCTCGCATTCTCCGAGAAAAACGCAGACGGAACAAACCTCATTCCTTCGCATTCCTTAAACGAAGCGGACATCGAAACAGGGTCAACGGTAACATAACCTTTAACACCGTTATTTTTATTGTTCATCCATTTAAAAAAGCCTGCATACTCCAATGCTGAAACCTTAATCGGCTTTCCGTTGTAATCAATCTGTATGTATTCGTAAGAAACGTTGAACTGGCTGACAACATCGGAAAGCGCACCGATTTCACGGTCGCCGAGCATCTGTGCGGAAGCGGTGTCCATAAGTGCAATGGAATCCGTTCCGACCGATTCGGACAGGTCAGTTGAAAAATCGGATTCTGATACTGTAAGAATTTTTGAATACCTCGTTGCATTAAATACAGAGCTGCTGAAAACACCGATTAAAGCAACCAGCGCAAGCAAGGCTATCGGGACAGCGTAATACTTGACATCAAACTTAAATTTTGAATATTTTTTTCCGTTTCCCTTTTTCTTGCTGATGTTCACTCTGCCGAAATCCCTTTCGCCCTTTAAAAGACGCTCAACAATGGTGAACACAAACAGCGCAAGTGCACCGATAATCCAGAGCGCGGGATTATGCACATTGAAAGCGGGACAGAAAATATACAAGCACAAGCCCGCAAAGACGATTGCCGTAACTGCACCGATAATGTACGGCAAAATTTTAACTTTTTTCATTTTTCATTCCTCCTTAAAAAGAATTTTAGAGCAAAAAAGAGAGTTTGTCAAATGAAAGAAGGGTATAGATGTATTTTAGGAAATAAAAAACGACAAACTTTGGAATAAGTCTGTCGTTTTCTGGCGTCCTCGGCGGGAGTCGAACCCACGGCCTTTCGCTTAGGAGGCGAACGCTCTATCCATCTGAGCTACGAAGACATTTATTCACATTTGTTTCAGAACGGGTAACCCAAAAACCGTTACAGCAATTTGAGCGTTAACATTCTACCAAAAACCGCCTTTATTGTCAACTATATTTCCGCCATAAATGGCTGTTTGTGCATTGACTTTTTGACTGTGTAATGATATACTATTAAACTGAATAAAATTGTAAAGTAGGCGTTTTTTGTGAAAAAATCTATTGCTGTTATTTCTGCTTTAATTATCGTTCTTTCAATAACCTTTACTGCTTGCAGTAAGAAAAATGTTATCTATGATGAAAACGGCGAAAAGCACGTTATTCTCACGGACAAGCACGGCGAATTTGTTCAGGACGAATACGGCGGACTTTTCGAGGTTGTTACAAATTCCCGCGGTGAGGAGCAGACAAAGGGCTTCATTTTCCCCGACAGAGTTACCAATAAAAGCGGTAACAAAATCGAAAACTCCTTCATAAAGCTCAAGATTCCCCGCGGATGGTCTAACTTCAGTGCCAACAACAAGCTTTCCATCCAGCATAACGGCGAATGTCTTGATATGCAGGAGCCGCGCTGTCAGGTTGAAATCAAGTGGGACGTTATGGCAACAAGTGACGATCTTTACGAAAAATATCTTGGCCCCGTACGCTGGCTTGTTGAAAGTCAGTTCAACTTCGGCGACCTTAAGGAATATGAAACAGAAATCTTCGGTCTTCCCGCAAGAGCAATTTCTTACCGCACTGACGGCGAGGGCGGCACCTTCTACTATTACCTCGTTGAGCGCGGACTTGCTGCCTTCGAAATTGAGGCTTATGCAAACGACAGATGCTTTACGGAAGACGAGCTCAAGGAAGTTATCGAAAAAGCCTACGTACTTAAGGACCTCGGCGGCGTAAGACCTACCGTTCCGTCCACCGAGGCAAGCACAGACACTTCTGCAGAATAAATATTAGGGAGAAATTGATATGTTGTTTTCACAGGACATCGGTATAGATTTGGGCACAGCCAATACCCTCGTTTTTGTCAAGGGTAAGGGTATTATCATCCGCGAGCCTTCGGTTGTTGCCGTTGACCAGAGATATAATCCCGTGCGTGTTGTTGCAGTAGGCTCGGAAGCGAAGGATATGATCGGCAGAACTCCCGGTTCAATCGGTGCTGTCCGTCCGCTTCGCAACGGTGTTATTGCTGACTTTGATGCAACAGCAGAAATGCTGCGCAAATTCATCCGCAAGGCAATCACCGCTTCTCCCTTCAGCAAGACACGCGTTATGATATGCGTTCCGTCTGGCGTTACCGAGGTTGAGCGCAGAGCCGTAAACGATGCCGCAAAGAGCGCGGGCGCAAGATACGTCAGCCTTATCGAACAGCCTATGGCGGCTGCTATCGGTGCAGGACTCCCCGTTGAGGCGGCAAAGGGCTCAATGATTGTTGACATCGGCGGCGGTACAGCCGAGGTTGCCGTTGTTGCACTCGGCGATATTGTAACCTCGCGTTCCGTTAAGGTTGCAGGCGACAGCTACGACGAGGCAATCATCAATTACATAAGAAAGAAGTACAGTCTCCTCATCGGTGAAAGAACCGCAGAGGATATTAAAATTCAGATTGGTTCAGCCTTCCCCTACGAGGGCGAGGGCGCAATGAACGTTAAAGGCAGGAACCTTGTTGACGGACTTCCGAAGGACGTTGAGGTTTCCGCTGACGAAATCCGCGAGGCACTCAAGGACAGCATCAGCCAGGTGCTCGACGCAATCCGCACAACGCTTGAAAATACTCCTCCCGAGCTTTCAGCCGACATCATTGACGGCGGTATCACTCTCACGGGCGGCGGTGCACTCCTCCGCGGACTCGACAAGCTTATCGAAAAAGAAGTAAAGATTCCCGTTACAATATCCGACAATCCGCTCGACTGCGTTGTTGAGGGAACGGGCATCTGCCTTGAAAAGCATCATTAATTTAAAGAAATTTTTACGGAAAAATTTTTATAATCAGCGGCGCAGCCCCGAAACATTTTCCAAAGAAAAATATATCACTGCAAAGCTATGGAGGTGAAGCGATATGCGCAGATTTTTACAAAGCAGAGCGTTGAAGGCATTTGTTTGTGTCATCATTGCGATAATTCTCGGTGCGGTAATTGCCGCCCTTTCCCACAGCAACAATACTCCCCTTTCATCGGCAACAAGCACGGCGTTATATCCGCTTCAGCGTGTCTCCGCTTATCTGAGCTACAAGCTCTCGAATTTTAACGATAATTTTCAGTCCGCGGCTACTCTTGAAAAGGAGAACAAGGAGCTGAAATCACAGATTGAACAGTATCAGAAGGAAATCATCGGCTACAACGAAGCGAAAAAGAAGCTCGAAACCTACGAGGATTTCCTCGGTGTTAAGGAAGAGAATCCCGACTTTATTTTTGAAAGCGCAACCATTATTTCAAGGGATTCAACCGACCCTTATGAATCATTTACACTCAGCAAAGGCTCGCTTGACGATATTCAGGTCAACGACCCCGTAATTTACGGTACAAATCTTGTCGGAGTTGTCACCTCCGTCTCCCCTGCTTCGTGCACGGTGAGCACAATCGCAAATCCGAACGTGAACGTCAGCGTTTACGAAACCTACACGGGCGAGGTCGGCTATACAACGGGCACGGGCAACGCAGAGGACAGAGTCTACTGCAAGCTCCCCGGTCTTACGGCTGAAACGGCAATCTCCCCCAACGGAATTCTTGCAACCTCGGGCAGCGGCGGAATTTATCCCAAGGACCTCATCGTCGGAACTGTTGTTGAGGTTGACGATGCAAAGGACGGAATTTCCTCCTTTGCGACAATCCGTTCGGCTGTCAACTTTGCCGAGCTTTCAGAAGTTTTCATCATCAAGAGCTTTGACGGACAGGGAGTTGTTACCGTTAATACTGATTAAGCTTTCAATAAAATTCAGGGAAGGAGAACGGCTGTAATTATGGATTACATCGGCAAACTCGGCGGTAAAAAAACGGTTGAGCGGCGTGCTGTCCTTATTGCGCTTGCCGTTCTTACTTTTGTTTTTCAGAATACGGGCGGTCTTTTCCCCTCACCCTTCGGAATAAAGGCAATTCTCCTCATTCCGTTGACAATATGTATTGCGATGTTTGAGCGTGAATTTGCAGGAATTTTCTTTGGTCTGCTGTCGGGCGTTATGCTTGATTCCTTCAGCTCGCAGTCCGTTGTTTTCAATTCGCTTTTTTTTACAGTTATAGGCTTTACCGCGGGCGCACTGATTACCTATCTTATGCGTAACAACCTGCTTTGTGCCACAATTATGACAGCCGTGGCTTCGGTTTTTTATTCGACACTTTCCTTTGTCGTTTACAGCGCATTTGACCCGATAGAAAATCATTTTATTTTCTTTCTGCGATACTATCTTGCTTCGGCAATCTTCACGGTGCTGATGACACCCGTTTATTACATCATCGTCCGTGCAATTTTTAAAGAATTTAAAGAAAACTAAGGAGTATACAAAATGAGACTGGCAAGAGAAGAGAAAAAAGGCAGATTTATTGCCCTTATATCAATCTTCGTCTGCCTTTTTCTTGTTTTTTGCGCCCGACTAGTTAATATTCAGGTCATAAACGGCGATAAATATGCCGCTACGAGCACCGCTTCGACCTCGACAACAACCGTGAAGGCTACAAGAGGTCAGATTCTCGACCGCAACGGCAATGTGCTCGTCGGCAACCGTCAGGGTAATGACATCATTTTCAATGCGGGTAAATTCCCCTCCTTGAGCAATCAGGAGCAGCGCAACGAAATCATACTTTCGCTTATCAATCTTTTTGATAAAACCGAGGAGGAATGGATAAACGAGCTTCCCATCACTCTGAATGCAAACGGAAATTATCAGTTCATCGAGGACAGAGAATCCGACATCGCAAAGCTCAAGTCGCGCGATATGCTCCACCTCAACAAGTACGCAACGGCAGACGACTGTATGCAGGAAATTGTTGAGAAATATAAGCTCGAAAATTATTCAAAATACGATACTCTGCGTATCGCTTCGGTCTGCTGTAATATGAAGCAGACGGCATTCAACACCGCAAATCCCTACGTTTTTGCGCAGGATGTCAGCGACGAGGTTGTTTCTGTTATTAAAGAAAACAGCAATTTCTACAAGGGCGTTGACGTTCAGATTGTCACCTACCGCGAATATACCGACGGCACGATTGCACCTCACATTCTCGGTGTAACGGGTGTTATCAATGCCGAAGAATATGCAACCCTCAAGGCGAAGGGCTATGCGATGGACGATATCCTCGGCAAGAGCGGTATTGAAAAGGTTTTCGAAGAAAATCTCAAGGGCACTAACGGAACAAAAACCGTTACAACCTCAACGGACGGCACACAGCAGACGAAGGTTACGGGACTTAAAAACGGTGACAACATTGTTCTTACAATAGATGCAAAGCTTCAGAAAATCGCTCAGGATGCGCTCAAGGCGAAGTGCGATTCCGTCGGCACGGCTAACTCGGGCGGCGGCGCAGTTGTTGTTATGAACTGCAAAACGGGTGAAATCCTTGCAATGGCATCCTACCCGTCCTACGACCTTTCAACCTACTACGACGATTACAGCAAGCTTGCTAAAAATACAAACTCTCCCCTTTACAACCGCGCAACCTTAAGCACCTATGCGCCCGGTTCGACGGCGAAGGTTTCGACCTCTATCGCCTGCCTTGAGGAGGGAATTATTGACGGCTCTTCGTCAAAATACTGTGCTTATAACTATCCCTACCGCGGACACAACTTTGTCTGCCAGATTAATCACGCAAACAGAACTCTGACCGTCCGCACCGCTTTGCAGGACTCCTGTAACTCCTTCTTCTATTTTTACGGCGGTGAACAGCTCGGCATTGACAAGATGAATATGTACCGCGAAATGCTTGGTCTCGGTCAGCCGACGGGCATTGAAATCAGCGAAAATACAGGTGTTCTCGACTCCCCGAGCTACCGCACGTCTATCGGACAGACGTGGATGCCCGGCTTCTCGCTTCAGTCCGCTATCGGACAGGCAGGTAACCTCTTCACTCCGCTCCAGCTTTGCAATTACGTTGCAACTATCGCAAACGGCGGTACAAGATATGAGGCTCACCTCATCAAATCAATCCTCACAGCCGATAACACAATGACACTTCTCGAAAAAGAGCCGAAGGTCGTTGTAGAGACAGGCTTTTCAGAAAAAAATATCAAGACCGTTCACGAGGGTATGCGCCTTGTTGTTACCAACGGCTCGTGCCAATACAATTTCGGTCTGCTCGATATTGCCGTTGCCTGCAAAACAGGTACTTCGCAGGTTGATAAGGTTATTAACGGCACAAAAAAGACTTATACAAACGGCTTTAACATTTCTTTTGCACCGTATGACGACCCCGAGCTTGCAGTTGCGGTCGCCGTTGAGGGTGCAACCTCGGGCGGCGGATGTGCACCCGTTGCCTGCGATATCTACAACTATTATTTTGAAGATAAGGTAAACGATTCTTCCGAGCTTTCGGAGGATGAAACAGATACGGATATAAACAGCAGTCTTCTTTATTAAGGAGTGAAAACTATGGCAAGAAAAATTATATTCGCTTCCGGTAAGGGCGGTGTCGGCAAATCCTCGCTGACCGCAGGCGTTGCTATCGCTCTTTGCGAAATCGGATTCAAGACACTTGTTGTCGATTTTGATATCGGTATGGGCTGCCTCGACCTTATTCTTGCCGCCGATGATACGGGAATTTTCAACTGGGGCGATGTTATAAACGGCATCTGCGAGCCCGAAACCGCACTTCGTACAACAATCGGGCCTAAGCTTCTTGTCGCTCCGACGTCAGATGATGTCGCCTTCACCGCTGATGCTGTTAAAAAAATGATTGCTTCATACGACAGAGATTTTGACTACATTCTTTTTGATGCACCTGCAGGTGTCAGCGGAGGATTTCTCCTTGCGGCTGAATGTGCCGACGAAGGAATTATTGTTTCAACTCCTGACGACGTCTGTGTGCGTGTCGGTCAGTATGCAGGTGATAAGCTCTATTCTCTCGGTATCGAAAATGTCCGCCTGATTATCAACCGCTTTAACAAAAAGCTCACGACTCACGGACATTATCTTAACGTTGATGAGGTAATTGATGCGACCGTGCTTCAGCTTATCGGAGTTGTTCCCGAGGACAGAAAGCTCTCCTATTGCTCGGTAACGGGAATGCAGATACTCCTTAAATCTCCTGCAAAATCCGCTTTTTACCGCATCGCAAAGCGAATTGAAGGTATAAACGTTAATCTTGTTATATAAAGGATTTTTATTATGACAGACAAGACAACTATCGCCGCCATATCCACGCCTATGGGTACAGGCGGCGTTGGAATTATAAGAATATCGGGCGAAAAGGCTATGGAAATTACTGATAAGATTTTCAGGGCTTTTTCGGGCAAGGCTCTTGCAGATTCCGAGGGCTACAAAGCGCATTACGGCAGAATTTTTGACGGTGAAACGGCTGTTGACGAAGCCATCTGCCTCGTTTTCAGAGCACCGCACAGCTACACCGGAGAAAACGTGGTTGAAATCAACTGCCACGGCGGTGTTTTTCTTACCAAAAAGATACTCCGCCTTGTTCTCGCAAACGGTGCCTCCCCTGCCGCTCCCGGTGAATTTACAAAAAGAGCATTTCTTAACGGAAAAATGGACCTTTCGAAGGCGGAGGGCGTTATGTCGCTCATCTCCGCGCAGGGTGAACAGGGTGCAAATGCCGCCTACAACCTGCTCGAAGGCTCATTGAGCAGAAAAATTGAAGAAATCAACTCCTCTCTTCTTTCCGTTGCGGCTCACCTTGCCGCGTGGGTTGATTATCCCGACGATGAGATTGAGGAAATTGACGAAAACAACCTCAGAAATACAGTGCAAGCGGCACTTGACAAGATAAATCTGCTCCTTTCACGCTTTGACAGCGGTATGGCTGTTACAACAGGCGTTGATGCCGCAATCGTGGGCAAGCCGAATGTCGGCAAATCCACACTGATGAATCTTCTTACGGGCTATGACCGTTCAATCGTTACCGCAGTTGAGGGAACAACTCGCGACGTTGTTGAGGAGACCGTCAATCTTGACGGATGTATTCTCCGCCTTTCCGATACCGCAGGTATGCGCGAGACGGGCGACATCGTAGAAAAAATCGGCGTTGACCGCAGCCGTAAAAAGCTTGAACGCGCGGCCGTGATTTTTGCCGTGTTTGACCTTTCGCGCGAGCTTTCAGCGGAGGATCTTGAGCTTATTGAAATGTGCAAGGGCAGAACGGTTATACCTATTATAAACAAGACCGACCTCGACCGTAAGGCTGATATTTCTGTTATAGAAAATACACTCGGCAAATGCGTTGCAATTTCCGCAAAAGACGGTGACGGCTACGGCGAGCTTTGCGAAAAAGTGACAACACTAATCGGCACGAAGGATTTTGATACCTCTGCCGCTATGCTTGCCAACGAAAGACAGCGTCTCTGCTGTGAAAATGCCGTTGCAAGCCTTAACGAAGCACTTGAGGCAATAGATTTTGGTCTTACTCTTGATGCAATCGGTGTCTGCATTGACGGCGCAATCGCGGCTCTGCTCGAGCTGACGGGGCAGAAGGCAAGTGAAGCCGTTGTTGACGAGGTATTCAGGCAATTCTGTGTAGGAAAGTAAAGGATTTTTATGGAATATTTTGCAAAAAAATATCAGGTTATTGTCATCGGTGCAGGTCATGCAGGAATTGAGGCGGGACTTGCTTCCGCGCGCCTCGGTTGCGAAACCTGCGTATTTACTATAAATCTCGATTGGGTCGGCAATATGGCTTGCAATCCGTCAATCGGCGGCACTTCAAAGGGACATCTTGTTCGTGAAATTGATGCTCTCGGCGGTGAAATGGGCAAAGCGGCTGATGCAAACACCCTGCAGAGCCGTATTCTTAACCTCGGTAAAGGACCTGCCGTTCACAGTCTGCGCGCGCAGATTGACCGCAGACTTTATTCCGACTATATGAAGCATGTGCTAGAGCTTCAGGACAACCTTGACCTCCGTCAGGCTGAGATTACAGACCTTTCTCAGCTCGAGGACGGCACGTGGCAGGTTAAAACTCACCTTGAGGCAGTATATACGGCGGATTGCGTTATCCTCGCAACGGGTACCTTCCTCGCAGGTAAGGTCTACGTCGGCGACGTTTCCTATGAAAGCGGCCCTGACGGAATGTTCCCCGCAAATAAGCTTGGTGTTGCTCTTAAAAATCTCGGTCTGCCTACACGCCGATTCAAGACAGGAACACCGTCGCGTGTCAACAGAAAAACTGTTGATTTTTCTAAATTAGAAATTCAGGAGGGCGACAAGCATATTGTTCCGTTCTCTTTCGACAATAATCTCGAAATTCAGAACAAGCTCCCCTGCTATATTACATACACAAATCTTGAAACAAAGGATATTATTCTTAAAAATCTGCACCGCTCCCCTCTTTACGGCGGAAAAATTGACGGCAAAGGCCCGAGATACTGCCCGAGCATTGAAGATAAGATTGTCCGCTTTGCAGAAAAAGAGAGACATCAGATTTTTATTGAGCCCTGCGGCGAAAATACAGAGGAAATGTACCTTCAGGGACTCTCCTCTTCCCTGCCCGAGGACGTTCAGTTAAAATTCATCCGTTCAATCCCCGGTCTGGAGAATGCAGAAACAATGCGAACAGCTTACGCTATCGAATATGACTGCGTTGACCCGCTTGCACTCAAAGCGAGCCTTGAATTTAATGATTACAGCGGTCTTTTCGGCGCGGGACAGTTCAACGGTTCTTCAGGCTATGAAGAAGCCGCGGCACAAGGTCTTGTTGCAGGTGTAAATGCTGCCCACAAAATATTGGGTAAAGAGCCGCTTATTCTTGAGCGTTCAGGCTCATATATAGGCACTCTCATCGACGACCTTGTAACAAAGGGCTGCTCCGACCCGTACAGAATGATGACATCCCGTTCAGAGTACAGACTTCTGCTCCGTCAGGACAATGCGGACAGACGTTTAACGCCGATCGGCTATGAAATCGGACTTATCAGCGAAGAAAGATATCAGAAATATCTTAAAAAACTCGAGCTTATTGATATTGAGAAAAAAAGAGTGCAGAATCTCGTAATTTCTCCGTCTGATGAGATAAATGAGCTTCTTGTTTCACGTGAAACATCACCGCTGAACACAGGTGTACGCTTTGCGGAGCTTCTTAAAAGACCGCAGCTTAATTATGAGTTGTTAACACCGTTTGATACGGAACGTCCTCCCCTCCCCTACGAAATTTTTGAGCAGGTAGAGATTGATATCAAATATGAGGGTTATATCAAACGTCAGCAAGCACAGGTGGACGAAATGCACCGTCTTGAAGTTAAAATACTGCCCGAGGACACTGATTATAACACAATCCACGGTCTGCGCCTTGAAGCGAGAGAAAAACTCTCAAAAATCCGACCGCATAATATCGGTCAGGCATCGCGTATATCAGGCGTAAGCCCGTCTGATATATCCGTATTGCTAATTTATCTTGAAAAGGAGTGCAGAAAATGATTAACACTACCCTTTTGAAGTCAGAAGCCGAAAAAATCGGCATCATTCTTGATGATACTGCACTTTCACGCCTTGATAAATATGCAGAAATGATTGTAGAAACCAATAAAACGCTCAATCTGACAGCTATTACAGAGCCCGACGAGATTCTTTACAAGCATTTTATTGATAGCCTGAGCCTTCTGACGGTTGTTGACCTTAAAGAAGGTGCAAAGGTCATTGATGTAGGTACGGGCGCGGGATTTCCCGGTGTAGTACTGCTTATTGCACGTCCTGATATTAAAATTACGCTTATGGACGGTACAAATAAGCGACTTAACTTTATTCAGAGTGTTCTTGATGAAATTGGTCTTAACGCGGAGATTCTTCATTCACGCGCAGAGCTTGCAGGCAAGGATAAGGTTTACCGTGAAAAATTTGACCTTGTAACCGCACGTGCAGTTGCAAATATGAATACCTTGAGCGAATATTGTTTACCTTTTGTAAAGTTCGGAGGTATTTTTGCTCCAATGAAGGCGGCAAAAGCTGACGAAGAGCTTGAGAGCGCAGAGAACGCAATAAAGCTGCTCGGCGGTAAGGTTGACAGGGTTTGCCACCTTAATATTGATAATTGCGGCGAAAGATGCATTATTATTACAAAAAAAATATCGCAAACTCCGCCAAAATATCCGCGTGCTTCGGCACAGATTTCAAAAAAGCCGCTCGCATAAGGCAGAAAATGCGAAAAATACCTAAATTTCAGTCAATCAAAAATGTTGGACAACCTCCCTTTTAAATGCTAAATTATTTTTAGTATTAAGGGAGGCTTTTTATGTTAAAAAACCGAAACAAATTAAAAAGAAGCAATGAGGTTATTCTGATTCCTGCACGGATGATTCTGCCTAATCCGCATCAGCTCAGAACGAGCTTTAATTGGGACGATCTTGAAGAGCTCGCACAAAGCATACATTATAACGGTCTTTTACAGCCGATTACCGTCAGAAAGAAGAACGATAACAAATATGAGCTGATTTCGGGCGAACGCAGACTCCGCGCCTGTAAAATGGCAGGCTTATCATCAATCCCGTCAATTGTAATTGATATTGATGAAGAAAAGGCGGCATTGCTTTCCATAACCGAAAACCTGCAACGGGAGGATTTACATTTTTTTGAAGAAGCAATCGCGCTTGAAAGGCTTATTAAGGGATTCGGTCTTACGCAAGAAGAAATTGCAAGGAAAACGGGAAAATCTGTCTCAACTCTTATAAACAAGCTTCAGATATTAAGACTTCCGGATGAAATCAGATATAATATAATGCTTTACGGTCTTACGGAGCGACACGCACGCGCTTTACTAAAGCTTCCTACAACTTCGCTTATGGAGCAGGCGATTGACCGCATAGTTGAAGAGGGGATGTCTGTCAGCGCAACGGAACAGCTAATCTGTGAAATGCTGGCAAAACCAAGCGATAAAGCGAAAAAAGGTAAAACAGTAATGGTATTTAAGGATGTACGGATATTTATAAATACTCTTAACCACGCAGTCAGCACAATGCGCAAAAGCGGAATTAATGCAAAAGCCACAAGGAATGATACTGACGAGTACATAGAATATGTTGTCAGAATAAATAAGCCTATATAATTTGTTTCACGTGAAACAGAGCAGTGGAGACTAAAAACGCTGTTTCACGTGAAACATTTTTTATAAAATTATACTTTTCCACTTTAATTTTTAAAATACTTATGCTATAATATATTTCAGTAATTTTTTGGAGAGATAATAATGGCTAAAACAATTGCAGTTGTTAATCAGAAGGGCGGTGTGGGTAAAACCACTTCAACCGTCAATCTTGCCGCCTGCGTTGCTGCCAAAGGCTTCCGCGTACTTCTTGCAGATATTGACCCGCAGGGTAATGCAACAAGCGGTCTCGGCATAAATAAGCGTGAATTGAAGCTTTCATCCTACGATGTGCTTGTAAATTCGATGCAGATTGAAAAAGTAATGGTAAAAACAGAGTTTGATAACCTCTGGGTGCTTCCGTCAAGTATGAATCTTGCAGGTGCAGAGCTTGAACTTGTTGATATGAACAGGCGAGAGGCAAAGCTTAAAAATGCCATTGCTCTCGTAAAGGACAGCTTTGACTTCATTTTTCTTGATTGTCCGCCGTCACTCGGATTGCTTACACTCAACGGACTATGCGCTGCAGATACCGTTCTTGTGCCGATTCAATGCGAATATTACGCTCTTGAGGGCCTTTCACAGCTTATGGCAACAATCAGACAGATTAAAAGGCTTTATAATCCGCTGATTGATATGGAAGGCGTGCTTCTGACAATGTATGACGGAAGACTTAATCTTACTCATCAGGTTGTGGATGAGCTTAAGAGGTTTTTCCCGAGAAAGGTTTATACTACGGTCATTCCGCGTAACGTTAAGCTTTCCGAAGCACCGAGCTACGGCTTACCTATCAATTATTACGATAAAAATTCGAAGGGTGCAATCGCTTATGATTCACTCAGCGAAGAATTTTTAAAACTTAACGGAAAGGTAGTGAAATAATGGCAGCTAAAAGAAACGGTCTCGGCAGGGGACTCGAGTCACTTTTCGTTGACAATTCAGTAGAAGAGATTAACGCTTCAACAAATAAGCTGAAGCTTATGGAAATTGAGCCAAATCACGACCAGCCGAGAAAGATTTTTGATGAAAAGGCTTTGGCGGAGCTTGCAGACAGCATTGCACAGCACGGTGTACTTCAGCCACTTGTTGTCCGTCCGATGACAAACGGCGGTTATCAGCTCGTTGCGGGTGAACGTCGCTGGCGCGCAGCACGAATTGCAGGTCTTTCAGAGGTTCCTGTTATAATTAAAGAGCTTACTGATGAGGAAACCATTGAAATTGCTATGGTTGAGAACCTTCAGCGCGAAGACCTCAATCCGCTTGAAGAAGCACTAGGATACAGCTATATGATGCAGGAGCTCAAGATAACACAGGAAGAAGCGGCTGAAAAGGTCGGCAAATCCCGTCCTGCAATCGCAAACTCTCTTCGTCTTCTGAAGCTTCCCGAGGAAATTCAGGAAATGGTTAAAAATAATCTTATTTCTGCAGGACACGCAAGAGCTTTGCTCGGTTTTGCAAATGAATCCGATATGCTTGCAACTGCAAATCTGATTATTAAAGAGGATATATCAGTCCGTCAGATTGAGGCTCTCGTAAAGGCGGCAAAAACAGCACCGGCAAAACCGAAAGAGCCCAAAAAGAGAGAAAAGTTTTTCAGCGAGGTTGAGCTTGCTCTCAAAAACAACCTTGGCAGAAAGGTTAAGATTAAAGAAAGCGGCAAGAAGGGTGCAGGCGTGCTTGAAATTGAATTTTTTGACAAGTCTGACCTCGAAAGTCTTGCATTACAGCTTGAAAATTACGGAAAATAATATTTATCAGGAGTGATAATAAATGTTAGATATCAAACTAATTAGAGAAAATCCCGACTTGGTCAAGGCGGCTATGAAGTCGAGAAATAAGGATATGGATGCACTTGTTGACGAGGTTCTCGCAATCGACGTTCAGCGCCGTGAGCTTATGCAGATTACCGATGCAATGAAGCAGGAGCAGAACTCCGCAAGCAAGCAGATTCCGCAGATTAAGAAGGCAGGCGGCGACATTTCCGAAATTATGGCTCGTATGAACGAGATTAAGGAAAAGGTCAAGGCTAACGATGCTGAAATCGCAGAGCTCGACAAAAAGCAGAAAACAATTATGTATGAATTCCCGAACGTTCCCAACTCAAGCGTTCCGCAGGGTAAGGACGACAGCGAAAACGTTGAAATCCGACGCTTTGGTGAGCCGAGAGAATTTGGCTTTGAGCCTAAAGCACATTGGGATATCGGTGCTGACCTCGGAATCCTTGATCCGGAAACAGCCGCAAAGGTAACGGGCACACGCTTCCACTTCTATAAGGGTCTCGGCGCACGCCTTGAAAGAGCTATCATCAGCTTTTTCCTTAATACTCATACAGAAAACGGCTACACAGAGGTTCTTCCTCCGTACCTTGTAAACCGTGCATCAATGACAGGCACAGGTCAGCTCCCGAAGTTTGAAGAGGATGCATTCAAGACTACTGACGATTTCTTCCTCATTCCGACAGCAGAGGTTCCCGTTACAAATATGTTCCGCGATGAAATCATTGACGGCAGCAAGCTTCCTATCAGCTATTGCGCATATTCCGCTTGCTTCCGCGCAGAGGCAGGCTCTGCAGGACGCGACACAAGAGGTCTTATCCGTCAGCATCAGTTCAACAAGGTTGAGCTTGTTAAGTTTGTAGACCCCGAAACATCTTATGACGAGCTCGAAAAGCTCACAAACGATGCAGAGAGAGTTCTTCAACTCCTCGGTCTTCCTCACAGAGTTGTATGCCTTTCAACGGGTGATATCGGCTTCTCATCGGCGAAGACTTATGATATTGAAGTATGGATGCCCTCCTACGGCAGATACGTTGAGATTTCTTCCTGCTCAAACTTTGAGGACTTCCAGGCACGCCGTGCGGCTATTCGCTTCAAGAAGGATCAGAAATCAAAGGCACAGCTTGTTCATACACTCAACGGCTCAGGCGTTGCAGTCGGCAGAACAGTTGCGGCAATCCTCGAAAACTTCCAGAATGAGGACGGCACAGTAACAATCCCCGAGGTTCTCGTTCCTTATATGGGTACGGATATTATTAAATAAGATAATATAAAAAAATCAAGCAGTAACTTTCATCTGAGAGTTACTGCTTTAACTTATTCCTTAATATAATTAACATTCTCAATTCTCTTGAGCAGGGTCATACTTGAGATAGGGGAGATATACATCGTTTTTTCTTTTGTTTTTTCGTCGTAGGTCAGTACAAAAGATTTCGGCAATTCGTAGCTGACATTAACAACCTTTTTTGCTTTTGTCATCATTGATAAAAAATCTCTGGTCGATTTCATAACCGTTGACGTATCAAGGTCAAATATTCCGATTATTTCGTCAGTTGTAATAATTGTATCCTGACCGAGATGCAAAAACATTTTATCACCCTATTTCTTTACTTTTCCGTCTGCTATTTTAAATGTTTTATCCGATTTTATTTTTCTTAAATGCGACCTGTCACAGCAGGTGACAAATACCTGCCAGCCGTCAAAATATTTTATAAGATATTTCTGTCTTTTACCGTCAAGCTCGCTCATAACGTCATCAAGCAGAGCAATCGGCTGTTCACCCGAATACTTTTTTATAATTGATGCTTCGCTTAATTTAAGTGAAAGAGCGCAGGAACGCTGCTGTCCCTGTGAGCCGTAGCTTCTCGCATCCATACCGCTTAACATAATATTTAGGTCATCCTTGTGCGGTCCGACACTCGTAGCAAGGCGGAAAACATCCTTCTTATGATTTTTTACACATTCGTTATAAAGAAGCTCCGACCATTCACCGGCATTATTGCCCGTTTCCTTTAAAGAATTGATATAAGCAATTTCCATCTGTTCGCGGTCGGATGAAATTTCTCTGTAAACGTCTGCCGAAAATTCTTTTAAATCTTCAATATAGTTAAGACGGTATTCAATAATTCTTCCGCCGTAGCGTGCAATTTCCTCATCAAAGGCGAAGAGGAGATCTTCTCCCTTTGAGGTCTGATTAATCTGCTTTAAAAGTGCGTTACGCTGAAATACCGCCTTGTTATACTTTGAAAGTAAAACTGCGTAATTCGGCTTTACAAGGCTTATTGCGATATCAAGAAACTTTCTCTTTTCGGAAGGGCCGTCCTTTATAACAGAAAGAACAGACGGTGAAAAAACCACCGCCTGAAATTCTCCCAAAAATTTTCTCGGCGAGATTTGTTTGATGCCGTTTAAATAAGCCTCTTTCTGACTGCTGATAACAAGCTTTGCCGTCTGCGGTCTGTCAAAAGAGAAGAAATCCGTATTAATTTCCGAAAAATCCGAGTCTTTTTTTATAAGCTCGGTGTTTTTTCTTGTCCTGAAGCTGTTACAGCCCGTGAAAAGCCATATACTTTCGATAATATTAGTCTTGCCGTGACCGTTTTCGCCGTAAATTACGTTGATTCCGTTCACGGGTTCGATTTCTATATGCTCGATATTGCGGAAATTTTTTATTACGTGATTTTCTATATTCATATCAAACTATCTCGTAAACCGTATTTTCAAATTCAACCCTGTCACCCGGATGAAGCTTTTTACCTCTCTGGGTGCAAATTTCGTTATTTACCTTGATTTCTCCGTCCTGAATAACGATTTTTGCGTGACCGCCTGACTGAACGGCATCGCAAAGCTTTAAAAACGCATCAAGACGGATAAATTCCGTGTGAATACTTTTCTGAACAACGGGTTTTTCCTTGATTTTTAATCTTATTTTTCTCTTATCAATCATTTTTCTTCAACCTCACAGGAAGAACAAGGAAGATGAAGCTTTCACCCTCTGTCGGAAGAATAAGAATCGGGGAAATTGCGCCGTTGAGCTGAATTTTAACTCTGTCCGTGTTGCAGGCTCTGAGTGCATCGAGAAGATAGCGGTTGTTAAAGCCGATTTCAACTCTGTTGCCTTCAATATCGGCAGCAACCTTATCGTTAGCAGTACCGAGAGCGGCAATACTTGAAATTCTGATAAAATCTGTATCAAAAACGCAGTTGATAAGGCTCTTTGTCTTATCCGTGATAATAAGCGATGTTCTTTCGATACTGTCAATAAGACTTCTTGTATCAACCTCAACAGTAGTTGCAACGGAAACGGGGATTGTTGACTTATAGTTGATAAATTCACCCTCGAGAAGTCTTGAAATTATGCTGTATCCGTTAACTTCAAAAATAATATGACGACTGCCGAGTCCGAGTGAAACAACGCCTTCCTCGTTATCTGCATCTTCAACAGAAAGCTTGATAATTTCTGACATTGTCTTTGCGGGAACAATGAAGGTTATATCCTCGCCGTGGTAGTCAATTTTTTCTGTTCTGATAGCCATTCTGAAGCCGTCAACTGCAATAAGCTTGAGCTCACCGTCGGAAATTTCGAACTTGATACCTGTATAAACTACCTTTGAATCAGTAACGGCAACGGCAAAAATAGTCTGCTTTACCATTTCTGAAAGCATTTTTCTGTTGATATCTATTGTAAAACCGCCCTGAACTGTGGGAAGCTCGGGATAATCCTCGGCAGAAATGCCCATAATCTCGTATTTGATATCACCGCTTCTTATAACGGCAAAATTTCTTTCGTCACATTCGATTGTAACCGTCTGGTTCGGAATACGGCGAAGAATTTCGCAAAGCACCTTTGCATTAAGCACAACTGAGCCGGCTTCTTCAATTTTAGCATAGATTGAAGTGTTGATACCAATCTCAAGGTCATATCCGGTAAGGTTGAGTTCATTACCCTGAGCTTTGATAAGAATACCCTCTGTTCCCGGGATTGATGACTTTGCAGAAACTGCTCTCTGCACGTTCTGACAAGCGCTTGAAAGTGATGCTGTTTCGCAGATAAATTTCATTTTAATTCCTCCGCTTCGGGAAATTTAATAATTATATTATATATATATTATATTAGTAGCAGTAGGGGATGTTGAAAGTATGGAAAACTGCTGAAACCTTTTATTATCAAGGTTTTTTCTTAAAAAATTCCAACATTACCGCTGTGAAAAATTTGTGGAAAAAAGTGTTAAAAATATATCGCTGTTGAAAGTGTGGAAAGCTGTGGAAAGAATGTTGAAGAAAGTGTGGAAGTTTTTATAAAGCCTGTCTTCCTTCAATAGCTCTCGTGAGCGTGATTTCATCGGCATATTCAAGGTCGGCGCCAACGGGAACACCGTAAGCGAGACGGGAAACCTTGATACCGAGCGGCTTTATAAGCCTTGAAATATACATTGCTGTCGCTTCGCCCTCAACTGTGGGATTTGTCGCCATAATAATTTCCTGAACCTCATCGTTATTAAGACGGTTGAGAAGCTCCTTGATTGTGATTTCATCGGGGCCGATACCGTTCATCGGAGAAATTGAGCCGTGAAGCACGTGATACATTCCGTTATATTCGTGCGTGCGCTCAATTGCAATAACGTCCTTTGAATTTTCGACCACACAGATTGTCGAGCGGTCTCTTTTACCGTCAAGACAGATGTTGCACAGGTCGGAATCGGTAAGGTCGCAGCAGACAGAGCAACGGTGAATTTTTTCGTGAGCGAGCATAATCGTATCTGCAAAGCGTTTTGCCTCGGCATCGGTCATATTAAGAATATGAAAAGCGAGCTTCTGCGCACTTTTATGTCCGATACCCGGCAGACGTTCAAACTGCTCGATAAGATTAGCAAGCGGAACTACGTTTCTTGCCATCAGAAAAGACCCGGGATTGAAAGTCCGCCCTTTGCCTTTTCCATACCCTGTGACATTGCATCATTAGCCTTGCGGATGCTCTCGTTAAGAGCAGAAATAAGAAGGTCCTCGAGCATTTCGATGTCCTCGGGGTCTACAACCTCGGGCTTCATTTTAACGGAAAGTACCTCGTGTGAACCGTTGACGGTAACTTCAACTGCACCGCCGCCGACAGAAGCAGTGTATTCGCTTGCTTCAACCTCAGCCTGGATTCTCTCCATATCCTCCTGCATTTTCTGGATCTGCTTCATCATATTGCCCTGACTCGGAGCGTTGGGAATTCTTGCTTTCATTGTAATTTATCCTTTCATTATTGAAGATTATTTATTTTATTTACGAGATCCGCGAGGGGATCGTTTGAATTTGCCTTTGAATCGTCGGATTTATATATACCGAGACGGAATTTTCTTCCCGTAACCTCGTAAACTGCGGTTTTAATTGCATTAGCGTGATTTCCCTGACGGATAAACTGTGAAAATACGGGGTTATCACATTTGATAAGAAGAAAATCGCCTCTGATATAAGCCGAGGACGAGCCGAGAATACCTGTCAGAGGCTTGTCCGTAACGTTGAGCTTTTCGAGCACCTCACCCCAGCCCGTGAAAAGCACGTCAACGTCGGGTGATGTGTCCTGAACGGGAGCTGTCGGAGCTTCCGGCGGGGGAGGAGGCAGGGGAGCTTCCTCTTTTTTCTCCTGAACGGGAGCAGGTGCAGGCGCTTCGGACTGCTTTTCCTGCGGTTTAGTCTCGGTTTTTGCGCTGACGGTGATTTTACCGTCCTTGAGCATATTTTCAAGACGTTCAATTCTTGAAAGAATTGCCGTGTTGTCGCTCGAAATATCAGGGATGCAGAGCTTGATAACGCTCATTTCCATTTCCGTGCGCTTGCTTGAAGAGGATTTGAGCATTGCAGAACATTCCTCGAGCGTTGTTATGCACGAAAGAACCTTAAAAAGTGTGGTTTTATCGGCCTGTTTTTTATAGGATTCAAGGTCAATGTCCGTACAGACAATAAGCTTTTGCGGATCCTTGACCGTTTTGATTATCATAAGATTGCGGTAATGGTTGATAAGCTCGGTGCAGAGCCTTTCCATATCGCACGAATCGTTATGAAGCTTTGCAACGATTGAGAGAACCTCGGACGGATTGTTTTCGTTAATATTGTCAACGAGCTCAAAAAGATAATCCTTGCCGGCAAGTCCTGCCGCATTGCTGACAACCTCGGTCGTGACATGGTTTGTTATACCAGAGCATCTGTCAAGAATTGAAAGAGCGTCACGCATTGCGCCGTCTGCAATTCTTGCGATGAGGAGTGCCGCATCTTCGTCAAGGTCGATATTTTCACATTCTGCAACATATCGAAGACGCGAGGTGATGTTTTCAGGTGTGATACGGTGAAAATCAAATCTCTGACATCTTGAAAGAATCGTCGCGGGAAGCTTGTGGACTTCCGTTGTTGCGAGAATGAATTTAACGTGGGCGGGAGGCTCTTCAAGAGTTTTCAGAAGGGCGTTGAACGCACCGATTGAAAGCATATGAACCTCGTCGATGATGTAAACGCGGTATTTTGTATGAACGGGTGTGTAGTTAGCCTCTTCGCGAAGGTCACGGATGTTGTCAACGCCGTTGTTGCTCGCTGCGTCAATTTCGATAACGTCGAGAATCGAGCCGTCGTCAAGACCTTTACATACAGCGCACTCGTTACACGGGTTACCGTCAACGGGATTAAGGCAGTTAGCCGCCTTTGCGAGAATTTTTGCACAGGTGGTTTTACCCGTACCTCTTGAGCCTGTGAAAAGATAGGCGTGGGAAACCTTACCTGACTGGACCTCGTGGGCAAGAGTATAGGTTATATGCTCCTGACCGACAACATCGGCAAAGGTCTGCGGTCTCCATTTACGGTAAAGAACTCTGTACAAAAAATCACCACCCTAAAAATAAAAAGCATTACCTCAGTCATATGGTGCGCAGGCCGGACTGTGTCGCACGGTGTTAACCTCTTAATGCTGCTCGGTTCCCCGCCTGACATGGTTCGTGGCACCCCGTCGCACAGGACCAACACACCACATGACTGAAATAATGCTTCGATAAATCGCCTGCAATATCCCATATATTATAATATATTTTACCTTATATATCAAGTAAAATTGCAAATTTTTTTAAGATATTGCAGGAATTATATTAAATTTTAAACGTTGAAAAGGAAGTGAACGACGTCGCCGTCCTTCATAACGTATTCCTTACCCTCGGAGCGGATAAGTCCCTTCTCTCTTGCGGCCGCAAGTGAGCCGCATTCCATAAGGTTTTCAAAGCTGATAACCTCTGCGCGGATAAAGCCCTTTTCAAAATCGGAGTGGATTTTACCTGCAGCCTGAGGAGCTTTTGTGCCCTTTCTGATTGTCCAGGCTCTAACCTCGGGAGTACCTGCGGTGAGGTATGAGATAAGACCGAGAAGGTCGTAGCTTCGCTGAATAAGAAGGTCAAGACCGCCCTGCTCAATGCCGAGGTCAGAAAGGAACATTTCCTTTTCTTCCTTGTCAAGGCTCGCGATTTCTGCCTCCATTTCGGCACAGATGGGGAGCACCTGTGAGCCGTCCTCCGCCGCAATCTTACATACCGCGTTGAATCTTTCGTTGGACTGGATGCTGTTTGCAAAGTCGTCCTCGCTCATATTGCAGGCGTAGATAACGGGCTTTGAGGTGAGAAGTGCAATATCACCGATGATTGCTTTTTCATCGTCGTCACATTCAATGCTTCTTGCGGATTTGCCCTCTTCAAGGTGAGCCTTGAGTGCCTTAAGGAATTCATACTCCTTTGCAAGGCTCTTGTCGCCCTTCATAGCCTTTGAAGTTCTGTCGATACGGCGTTCAACCATTTCGATATCGGAGAAAATAAGCTCGAGATTGATTGTTTCAATATCTCTTGCAGGGTCAACGCTGCCGTCAACGTGGATAATGTCGTCATTTTCAAAGCAGCGAACAACGTGGATAACCGCGTCAACCTCACGGATATGTGAAAGGAACTTGTTGCCGAGACCCTCACCCTTTGATGCACCGCGGACAAGACCTGCGATGTCAACAAATTCGATTACTGCGGGAGTAACCTTTGCGGGGTTATACATCTCGCAGAGAGCGTCAATTCTGCTGTCGGGAACTGCAACAACACCGACGTTCGGCTCAATTGTGCAGAACGGATAGTTTGCAGACTGTGCACCTGCGTTTGTGATTGCGTTAAAAAGCGTGCTCTTGCCGACGTTCGGCAGACCTACTATACCAAGCTTCATATTTTTCTTCCTTTTTTCAAAAATTACTATAACATTATAAACGTAAGCCGCCGAAATTTCAAGAGAATATATTTAATCGTTGAAAAAAGTGAGGAAAAAAGATATAATCAAGTTGTAAAATGGAATTTGTTAAATAATTATATATCAATTTAAGACACCATACACAAGGGGAAATTAAAATGATTTTTGTTGCACCTCAAAGCCATAAGAAATTGAGTTTAAATAAAAATAAACTTGTTTCAACGGATGGCAAAGAAAGCTATTCCGTAATTAAAGGAGTTCCGATTTTGCTTCCCGAAAAGACAAACCCTGATTGGAGTCGTGAGCTGATTGAAATTATTTTTTGGGAACATAGTAATATAATTACAAAGATTTATGAAGAAATAGAAAGTGATAATGTTGCTGATCGTAACGAGATTTATATCAAATACATAAATGAAATACACGGAACAAAAGAGAATATTCTGAAGGCTTTTGATTCGTATAAGCAAAAAGAAACAGATATCTGGATTACAGGAGACAAAAGCGGAAATGTAACTAAAAATCAAATAAAGGATTTTAAAAAATTTTCAAAGAAGAGCATAGGTAAGAAAAGAACAATAACAAAAATAAAAGGAGAAGGTCCTCTTTGGGACAGATATCGTTACTTTGGTAAATTAGTTTGTAAAGAACAAACCGATAGAATATTGGAATTGGCAACAGGTGCGGGTGGAGGAACGGCTTCGGTTGCATTGTATATGCCGAAAGATTGTGAATTGTATACTGTTGATATAGGCTTTGATTGTCTGGGAAATGCTTTTGGTATTGGAAGATATCAAAAGAAAAAAATTATTCCCGTATGTGCAAATTTTTGGTATTTGCCTTTTAAGGATAAATCTTTTAAAACAATTTGTACCGTTTGCGGTTTGGATGAATCAAGAGAAATAATTGAAACTTTAAAAGAAGTGTCGAGAGTGCTGGCAGATAACGGAAGATTTGTTGTTATTTCAAGAAACAATGCATTTATGAGACAATACAGAATTTTAGAACCCTTTGGATTTACAGAAAAAGAAACATTGAAAATTCTTAAGGATTGCAGAATGTATAGTGATTTGAATAATCTTGATGAAATTTGCAATAACTTAGGAATGAAACTTATATCGCGCAAAGAGTACAGAGATAATGAAAATGTTGCATTTTCTGTATCTGAATACAGAAAGTAAGAGAAAAAACTTTGCAAAATTTAATTTGTCGGGGAAAAATAAAAAGTCAGTAGAACAATGGCGCCCCTGAAAGGGGAGCTGGCACGACAAAGTCGTGACTGAGGGGTTCGTTGCGAAGCAACGAGGGAAACAAGATATATCAAAGAACTTTTTGGTCGCTGACGCTCCACCCATCCGCCCTGTCGGGCACCTTCCCTTTCAGAGAAGGTTGCTTGTCTTTGGCTTGTTTCAATTTTGAAAAGATATCGACAAATCCCAATTTATCGAGCAGATTAAAATTTGTTTTCGTAGGGCACGGCGCTTGCCGACGTGCCGAAGATTTTTAAACCAACTAAGGGCGTGGCTCTTGAGACACGCCCTACGCATTTTAATAAGATAGTGTCAGTAGGGGAGCATAGTATGCTCCCGAAGAATTACATCAAAATCCGCGGGCAGATGATATCTGCCCCTACCGCCTCAAATGAAACTCGCGCGGTAGGGCGGTGGCTAGCTGCCGCCGTTTATAATCGCGGCGCAGCCCCTTAATGTTTGCTGCGCAAACACATCATTCGCGAAACGAACATCATTCATCATATCCGCATTGCGGATATATCATTGCAAAGTCAAAGACTTTGCACGACAAACTCCCAATTTATCAAACCATTCTAAAAAGGAAAGAGAAAAAATATGAGAATAAACAGTATTACAGGCAGGTTGATTTCGTCAATTTTCATCACGGCTTTGCTGATTTATTTTATGATAAAAACAACAAGTCCGAAAATAATTTTTGTTCCGTTTTTAGTCTGCAGCTTATCAATGGCGGGAAAAAGTCTGGCAATAATTTTAAATAAAGAAAAAATTGCATCACTGTTTGATAAATTATTCAAAGCAGGATTTTTTCTTTTCTGGTTCGGCTTCCTCGCTGTTGCAGATTACATAACCCTAAGAGATAAAAACTATTCTTTAACCGTTTTTTCAATACCGTTCTGGCTTATCGGAATTTATTTTCTGAAAAGAAAGCTGTTTAAAGGTGACGCAGAAAAAGAGGAAAAATCAAGATTTAATTTAATAAAATTTGCGAGCGCAGGCTTGGTTTTTGCCGCAGTTTTTGCAGGCTTATTATTATTGATTTTCGGTATTATCAAAGCAGAAAAAATAATGATTTTTGCGGGTGTATTTTTTATTCTGGTTGCAGGTGCGTTTGTGCTTTTCGGCTTGTCGGCAACGGGACTTTTTGATAAAATTAAAACAGATATTTTCGGATTGTATATCGGCATAGTTTTCACGGTAATCGGTGCAGGATTTCCTGTTCTAAAATTCACGGAAACCTTTTCTTTAATAAAAACATTTCAAGCCTTTGGTCTTTGGATTTTTGTTCCGATACTGATGCTTGCAGCAGGTGTGTTTCAGATTATAAAATGCATTAAAAAGAAATAAATTTTGAGGAGAAATATTATGATTAAATACGGTGTTATCGGCTCGGGTTGGATTGCCGAGGAATTTGTAAAGGGTGCGCAGACGGTTGAAGGTATGTGCTTTGCCGCGATGTATTCAAGAACCTATAAAAAGGGCAGGGAATTTGCCGAAAAATTCGGCTGCGAAACGGTTTATACCGACCTTGAAGAGCTCGCAAAAAGTGACATTGATGCGGTCTACATTGCAAGCCCGAATTTGCTTCATTATGAGCAGAGCAAAATGATGCTTGAGCACGGAAAGCACGTGCTTTGCGAAAAGCCGATTACAATTACTCCCGACGAATTTGAAGAGCTTTTTTCTCTTGCGCAGAGTAAAAATCTGATTTACACCGAAGCGATAATGATGATGCATTCTCCTTTAAAAGACAAGGTTAAAAATGCACTCGGAAAAATCGGAAAAATTACCACAGCACACTTTGATTTTTCTCAGCTTTCTTCAAAATATAAGGCACTCAAAAACGGCGAAAATCCGAATATTTTTAACCCTGAAATGAAGACGGGTTGCTTACGCGATTTAGGTATTTATTGCTATTATCCCGCAGTCGAATTTTTCGGTATTCCCGAAAAGATTTCTTCCTCCGCAGGCTTTATCAAAACAGGTGCGGACGGCTACGGAACAGCGGTTCTTGATTACCCCGACAAGCAGATTACGCTTACATATTCAAAGATCGGTCAGGATTACCTCGGCTCGCAGATTTTCGGTGATGAGGGTACGGTTACGATTGAATCAATTTCAAAATTAACCGGCGTAAAAATTCATTATTCCGACGGCAGAACCGAAGAGGTTACGGGCGAGGTTGACAAGCATATTCTTATGGCTTACGAAGCAGAAAATTTTTACAAATTCATCACGGATTTTGAAAAAAATAAGAAAGAATATTTCTATATTAACAAAATGATTTTTGAAGTAAACAAGATGATGTATGAAGTTAAAAACCAATGCAGAATCAAATAAAAATGAACAAAAAAATCCCGTCAGTTTTGGCGGGATTTTTTTTCATCAAAAACAAATTTTTTGTTGACTATTATTGTAATTTGTGATAAAGTACTATATGTATATTAGTATCTCTATGAGTATAGGTGCGCCTAAAATCATATAAAAGATCATCAGGCAGAAAAAAACGTATACATTTATAATATATATAGCAAACGACTTTTTGACTAACTTGTTGGAGTGAGTAACTATGGCTGAAAATCAAAGGAATACAGGTTCAAGAATCAGAACAATCGAACTTTTTTACAGACCTGTTTTTGACATTCATCTTAATATGGCGATTGATTACGAAACTTCAATGAGAATCAACGACAGGGTGCAGGGTGTTATTCCCGAAAAGGTTTTCCTTCCCGTTGCCGAAAAATCAAACCAGGTTGTTCAGCTTAATCTCTGGGCGGTCGAAGAGGCGTGCGAGGCAATCAAGCGCTGTGCCGAGCGCGAGGTTGATATGAACAGCGTCATCATCTGGGTTTCAGTCAAAACGCTTACAAAAAAGAACTTTGTAAATCAGGTAAAAAAGATTGTTGAAAAGTACGATATTTCACCCGACAGCTTCTGCTTCAATATTACAGAGAGTATTCTTGAGGCGGTGAAGGACAGGGTTATCGAAACAATAAACGCTCTTCGTGAGCTCGGCTTCAGAATTTCGATTGACGATCT
The DNA here is from genome assembly GCA_017415025.1 of Clostridia bacterium. Lineage (GTDB taxonomy): Bacteria > Bacillota > Clostridia > Oscillospirales > Acutalibacteraceae > CAG-488. The sequence goes on along the minus strand of JAFQJH010000009.1, from coordinate 28,739 downwards.
CGGTCTTGAATATACGTCACTTTCAAACCTTTCTCACTACGATGTCGATTACATCGGAATACATAAGAGTATGATCGAGGATATTCTCTACAACGAGAAGGTACAGAACACGGTTCAGGGTATCATTGATTTCTGCAAAAAAATTGATACACAGGTTATCGTTGACGGAATCGAGACTAAAGAGGAATTTGACTTAATAAATAAAATGGGTGCTGACCGTTTCAGCGGTCCGTACTTCGGAGAATTCGTTAAGGATAAACAAATCAGCTAAAGGAGGAGGATTCGCTTGGCTAAAAAGAAAAAGGATCAGGCGCCGAACGATGCCGCTTTGCAGCAGAACGGTCAGATGGACCGCTACGGCGTTAAGACCGAATCAAAAAAAGTTAAGAAGAGAGAAGCTTTAATCCGAATCCTCGTGATTATCCTTGTTTTACTTCTGCTTTTCCTTTCCATAATGTTCGCTTGCTCATCCTACGTAAATAAAGCAGGTGACTTTACGGTTACAATGGATAAAGACGCATATAACATGGGCATTACTCTTTCGGAAACTCCGGGATTCGAAAATCCCTCACGTTTCCTCGCCGGTGAAAAGTGTGAAAATATGGGCGACTGTACTTTCAGCTGGCTTCCCGACGATATTGACCGGATCGACGGCTCACATAACCGTTCGAACGGTCAGGAGTTCCTTGCATATACCTTCTATGTGAAGAATGCAGGTAATGTTGACGTCGGCTATAATTCACAGATCCTTATTGATTCTGTTGCTTTGGGTGCCGATGATGCAGTCCGTGTTATGGTTTACAAGAACGGCGAGCCTACAATTTACGCCAAACCGAAAAACGGTACGACGGATCAGCTTGAGGAAAACAAAAACTCTGCAGGCGTAATTCAGTACACCGTTGACAAAAACTTCGTTTCCAGCACAAAGGTTATGGAAGAGGAAGAGAAGCTTTTCCCGGTTGGCGACGTTGATAAGTATACGGTTGTAATTTGGCTCGAAGGTTGGGATCCTGAATGTGTTAACAAGATTCTCGACGGCGAAATCAAGATGTCTATGGGCTTCTGGTGCTATGAGCTGGATGACGGTGACGGATCATCCGCTGAGCAGTAAGACCTGTTCGTCTTGTTTCCCGAGGGAAAACTCAACACATTTGAGATATATTATGGAGGGTTGCGATTAACCCGTACATAAAATCTAATAAGGAGGTAAGGAAAAAGACAATGTTCAAAAAGAATCAGAAAAATCGCGCATTCTTTGCTGCAATTGCGATGATACTCCTTTCTGCTATCGTAATTACAACAGCATCTTTTGCTTGGTTCACATTGGGTAAGAGCGCAATGGCAAGTAATCTTGACCTTAAGGTTACTAAGCAGGGCGAAGGTATTCAGATCTCTGCAAATGCCACAACTTTTACGGATGAGCTTACTTTTGAGGACCTTAACGGTACTTCAACATCAGGCTTCCAGGCAGTCAGCGAAGAATTCAACTTCTTCCCTGCTGAAATCAGCCCCTCATCCTCACGCTTCAGCCTCAACAGTCTTCCTGCATTCTTCGCAGGCGGTATTGATAAGGCAACAAAGACAATGGAAAGCCTCGCAGCAACTTCCGCTGACGGTGTAACTGTTTACGGTAAGGGCGATGCTGAGATTCCGAGCGGTGCGAAAAGAGCAGGCTTCTACGCTTTTGACGTTTTCATTGATTACAGCGCAAGCTCACCCGATGCTACAACTCAGGTTAAGATCGGCAGCTCTGCTATCGCTGTTAAAAATGACGAGAGCGACGGAACAACAGCTATTGCTGAAGCAGCTAATGCTATGCGAGTAGGTTTTGTCAACTGTGGTACAGTTACAAAGGGACAGACTCCCCCTGCAGCAACTTCAGGTTCTGAGGCAGTCATTTTCGCTACCAACGAGGATGCACGTAATACCAATCCTATCGCAGGCACAGGTATCAGCGGCACTCTTGCAGACGATGCTTATACAGTACCTCCGTCAGCAGCAGGAACTCTTACAGTTGCTAATGCTTACGATTGTCCTGTTGAAACAGGTGCTCTTGACCAGACACTTACTCTTAAAGCAGGTGTCAACCAGATCAGAATTTACATCTGGATGGAAGGTCAGGACGCAGCTTGCACAGACTCTCTCCAGAGTCAGCTCATTTCTGCAAGCCTTGTATTCTCAATGGTATAATTCCAAATTTCTTATCTTCTGAATAATGTTTCAATGACTCCGGGATGTATCCGGTTGAAAGGTAATATTCAGCTGAAATTTGGAGATGCAATTCTTGCAAACCGGGTTACCGGAAAACCGTATTTACTCCCGGTGCACGGAACATAATTCAGAAACCCCGCATGGCGGCGAGTTAACGGTCGCCAAGCAAAAAATCTTTATGGAGGTAAAGAAACAAATGAAAAACACATTAAGAAAACGTACGTTCATTTCTGCCATTGCGATGCTTCTCGTTTCTGCAATCGTGTTGACATCATCAACATTTGCATGGTTCTCAATGGCAACAAGAGTTGAAGTTGAAAGTATGGATCTTAACATCACTTCACCTGACGGTGTTCAGATTTCTGCTAATACAAGCGCTTTCACAACAACACTTACGCTTGCAGACCTTAAGGGCGAATCAACAGCTCGTTGGAATGCATACGAAGGAAATATCAATAATATTCCTGATAGCCTTAGACCGTCGTCATCACGTTTCCAGATTAGAAATGCTTTGCCTACTTTCTATGAGGGTTCAATCGATGCAGCTGATGTTCTTGCTATAAAGAAGGTTGACTCAGAGCAGGGAAGCGGCGTGCTGGCATTTGACCTTTTTGTTAAGGTCGGAGAATCCCAGAAGGTATATTGGGGTAACAGTACAGTAGAATGTGAAACGAATCCGGATGTTTTGACGGCAATGCGTCTTGCACTTGTTAATTGTGGAACTGTTGCAGAAAGATCGGATGCTGGAACAATTCAAGCTGTACTTCCTGAAAACTATTTGGATAACAGAGCGGTTATGTATGAATTTGATTCGTACAATCATACTGCTGAATCTGGTTTTGCTGCAGGTGAAACGGTTCCGGATAACTATATGTCTGCTACATCAACTAATGCAGCTAGACCGGCTGGAAAGAATTATACGGAAGCAACGCATTTGGCTGGTGCTACCTATGCAACAAAAGTTGATCAGGATTCTGCAGTAGAAGACGTATACTTCAACGCAGCAGTAGGCGTTAACCGTATCCGTGTATATCTCTGGATGGAAGGTAACGACGTTGACTGCGCAAACGATGTAGCTGGAGCAACAATCAGCTTCAATCTCGTTCTTCAGCTCGCACAGGATCTTTAATATTGAAAAAAGCTTTTCTCCGCAGAGCAGGGCTCTGCTCTGCGGAACTCCGTCACATTTAACGGGTGACGCTCAAACGTGTCACCCGATATACCCCCGAAGCGTTTTCAAAGCCTTAAGGGCGATTTTTGGGCATCGTCAGATGTCCGGAAATGACCTTTAAGTCAAATATAATCAGGAGTGAGTGTAAAAAATGAAAGAAAAGGGCAAAAAGATAGTCGGAGTCGTTTCCGACATACTGTTGGTGTTGATTCTCGTAATCGCGATTGTAATCACGGTTATGACCTTCACATCAAAGAATTCAGATACAGGCATCGGTAACATCTTCGGTTACACACCGTTTTCAATTCAGTCTGATTCAATGAGACCGACCTTCAAAACCGGTGACCTTATCATCACAAAGGAAGTAAAAAATATCAACGAGCTTCAGAAGGGTGACGTCATCACCTATTCAACGGTTCTTACCGATGCAGAGGGCAGAAGCGTCCGCGGATTCAATACTCACCGTATCATTGATATCGAATACAACGAGGATAAGACCATCAAGGCCTTTGCAACAAAGGGTGACGGTATTACGGCAGAGGATAACACCCTCGTTCTTCCCGATGAGGTTATCGCAAAGCAGGTAAACTCGGGTATTGATGAAAACGGAAACTATAAGGAAGGTCTTATGATTGCGAACTTCGGTTCGGCTCTCAACTTCCTCCAGTCAAGAACAGGATTTATGATCTGCATCATTATTCCTCTTGCTCTGTTCTTCATCTGGCAGATTTACAAGCTCATCGCAATGTTTATGGAAGCCAAAGCTGCAGACATTGACGAAGAGACAAAGCGCCGCGCTATTGAAGAATATCTCGCTGAACAGGCTGCTAAACAGGCTGAATCAGGCGACGGACCCAAGGAATAATTTTTACACACAAATACATTCACTGAACCTATTAAATATATAAGCCTACGGCAAATAGTTATTAAGTTTTAAAGGGTGGCTGAAAATGACAGTAACAAAATTCATTGCAGAATTCTTAAATCAGTTTTTCATAAAGGGTGTCTGGGGTATTTTCAAGGGTATCGGCCTCGGTATCGCAAATATCTTCAACATCCCCGAGTATGTTGCAATCTTCAAGTCCTGGTCGGGCGATTTTACGGCAGTTGACTGGATTCTTGCGATCCTCGCAGTAGTTGCAACAGTTGCAGTTCTCGTGGCAGCAGTTATTCTTGCAGTTGTTCTTATCAGAAAGTATATCAGAGTTCGCAAGACACTCGTTGACCAGGAAGAGCTCCTCAATGAGGTCGGCAATCTTAACCGCGAAATCATCAAGCTTTCAAACGAGAAGGAAAAAATCCTTGCTATGAAGGTTTCACAGCTCGGTCTCAAGCCCGGCGAAAGCGCTTATGCTGATATTGCAGAGAATGCTGAAGCAGAGGAAGGCGAGAAGAAGGCTGACGGTGAGGTTGACAAGACAGCCGACGATTACAGCCGTTTCTACAAATGTACACAGGTTGACCTTGAGCTTGAAAACTATGTTGCACCGGAGTATGATAACGAAATCACACTTCCCGAAATCTGTGATATGTTCCGTAACTTCGCTTGCTCAAGACTCGGTCTTTTCTACGAAATCAAGGTTATTAGACTTTTCCTTTCAGCGTTTGCATCAACTCGTCTTATCATCCTTCAGGGTATTTCAGGTACAGGTAAAACCTCACTTGCTTATGCCTGGGGTAAGTTCCTTCAGAATGACGTAACAATCGCATCTGTTCAGCCGTCATGGCGTGACCGTACTGAAATCTTCGGTTACTTCAACGAATTCACAAAGCGCTTTAACGAAACAGAAGTTCTCAAGAAGATGTACGAAGCAACCTTCAAAGAGGATATCTTCATCACAGTTCTTGACGAAATGAATATCGCTCGTGTTGAGTATTACTTCGCCGAGCTTCTTTCAATCCTCGAAATGCCGTCACGTGACGAGTGGGTTGTTTCCCTTGTTCCGAGCGTATGGCCGACAGACCCGAAGCACGTTATTGACGGTAAGTTAAAGCTTCCCGAAAATATGTGGTACATCGGTACAATCAATAACGACGACTCAACATTCGCCGTTTCCGATAAGGTTTATGACCGTGCTATTCCCATCGACCTTAACAGTAAGGGTAAGTTCTTTGAAGCACCGTATACAGAAAACCTCACTCTCAGCTACAAGCACCTTGAAGCAATGTTCAAGGATTGCCAGACAAAGTACAAGGTATCTGACGAAAACCTTAAGAAAATCGAAGAGCTTGATGACTATGTTATTGAGCATTTCCGTCTTGCATTCGGTAACCGTATTGTTAAGCAGCTCAAGGAATTCGTTCCTGCTTATGTCGGCTGCGGCGGTACAGAAATTGACGGTATCGACTTCGTTCTTGCAAAGAAGGTCTTCCGTAAGTTCGAAAGCTTGAACCTTTCCTTCATCCGTGACGAAATCGACGGACTTGTTACATATCTCAACAAGCACTTCGGTAAGGCTAATATGAACGAGTGTAAGGAATACCTCCAGCTTCTCAAGAGACTTATGTAATTCTTTATCCATTTTTAATCTCAGAAGGGGACATAATCCATGGAAAAATCTTATCTTGAATTATATCTTGAATACAAGGATTCCCTTGCTTCTCTCACAACGGATAATGTTTTCTACGATGCAATGGAAAACTGCATTGATACCGGTGAGAATAAGTATTCCTTGTTCAACAGATATTTTGAAAAGAAAATCGACCTGAAATGGGTTGAGGAAATTGAAGCATGTATCATTCCCCTTGATAACATTATGCGTGTTCCTCGTAAGTTCATTGTTCAGGAAGAGGAAATCGTACCCATTGAGCGTGCAAGAAAGATTACAAACGAGTCAATCCGCCACCTTGCACAGCACACAAATATGATTGCAAAGGTTGAGGGTGACGACGTTACCCCGAACCAGATTCTCAATGTTTTCAGAGAAGAAAGCTTTGAGGTTTATGAGAACAGATTTGTCTATACTCTTATGCAGAACCTCATCCGCTTTATTGATGTCCGTTACAACGTTCTTTTCAAAGTATCGGATGACGATAATATGGCTTCTCTCAAGATGGAAAGCGATTTCAACCGCGGCCGTGAAAAGGTTACATACCGTCTCGAGGTTTCGGCACAGTCAGGCGGACGTGAGCTCGATGACGAGGCAAATCTCGACGGTGAGAACGCAACCGCTTTCCAGCGAATTGAAAGAATAAAGAGAATTATCAACGAATATGCACACTCTCCGTTTATGAGGGAGCTGCAGAACTGTGTTCCCGTCCGTCCTCCCATTATGAGAACGAACGCTATTCAGAAAAATCCGAACTTCAGAGCCTGTCTTAAGCTCTGGCAGTTCATTCAGTCGTACACAGACCTCGGCTATGAGATTACCGTCAAGGAATCCAACGATATGGTCAGTGACGAATACAGAAATCAGCTTAATCAGATGATGGCGCTCAACTATATGATGCTCAAGGCGAATACTTTGTCTGAGGATTCAGTCGGAAAGCAGAAGCGCCGTAAGCTCAAGCCGAAGCTTCTTAAGCGTCTTGCAGAAGAGCTTGTGCTCGATTACGATATGGAGGATGTTGAAATTCAGCGTGTCTTTGTTGAGGAAGTCAAGCGTGTCAGCAAGAAGAAGATGGAAGGCGAAAAGAAGATTCAGGAAGCTATCCAGCGTGCTCTTGATTCCGAAAATGCACGTAAAAAGGCTATTGAGGATAAAATCAAGGCTAAAATCGCTCACGAAAAGGAAATGGAGCGCCGCCGCATAGCTCGAGAAAAAGAAAGAGAACGTCTTGCAAAGCAGAAGGAAAAGGAACGCATTGCAAGAGAGAAGGCACGCGAAAAGGCTCGCAAGGAAAAAGAGCTTGCACTTGCCAAGGAGCGTGCACGCAAGGAGAGAGAAAAGGCTCGTCTTGCAAGAGAAAGAGAGAAGGAGCGTCTCCGCATCGAGAAAGAAAAGGAGAAAGCACGACTTCTCAAGGAAAAGGAAAGAGCAGAAAAGCTTCGTCTTCAGGAAGAAGAGAGAATTGCGAAGGAAAAGCAGCGTGAAGCTGAGCGCAAGGCTCGCGAGGAAGCTAAGAAGCAGGCTCTTATCGAAAAAGAAAAGGCTGCAAAAGCCAAGGCTCGTGAAAAAGAACGCCTTGCAAAAGAAGAGGCTCTTCGTAAGGCTAAGGAAAAGGAACGTGCCGCAAAGCAGCGCGAAAAAGAGCGCATAGCAAAGGAAAAGGCCGCTCTTGCCGAGAAGGAAAGACTTGCCCGCGAAAAGGCAAAGGAAAAAGAGAGAGCGGCAAAGGCACTTGCTGAAGAGAAGGCTAAAGCAAAGGCTCAGGCTGAAAAGCTTAAGGAAAAAGAGCGCTTAGCTAAAGAAAAAGCTGCTCTTGCCGAGAAAGAAAGAATAGCCCGTGAAAAGGCTAAAGAAAAAGAGAGAATTGCTAAAGAAAAGGCTGCCGAAAAGATGAAGGCAGACAAAGAAAAGGCAAAGCTCAAGGAAAAGGAACGTCTTGCAAAGGAAAAAGCGGCTCTCGCTGAAAAAGAAAGAGTAGCTAAGGAAAAAGCAAGAGAAAAAGAACGCCTTGCCCGTGAAAAAATCAAGGAGCAGGAGCGAATTGCCAAGGAAAAGGCTCGTGAAAAGGAGCGTATCGCTCGTGAAAAGGCCAAAGCAAAGGCAAAAGAGCAGGAAAGAATAGCCCGAGAAAAAGCAAAGGCTAAAGCAAAGGCTCTTAAAGAGAAGAACAAATAATTTTAACAGATTTTCGGAGGAAAAATAATGCAGAGAAGGAGATTTGAAAAGGTTGCGGTTATGCTCCTCAGCGTAATTATGCTGTTGACATCAACCGGAATAGTTTCATCGCTGGCAGTTAATGTCAGTGAGTCTTCGGCTGCGCCCAATTCCTCAACCACAGCATCAACATCAGCTTCGAGTGTCACTCAGGAGGGCGGTTCAATCACCTCTTCAGCAGTCGCAGTCGAGGGCGGTGCTGTTGTTACCGATAACGGTGACGGAACAAAGGAAAATCCGTATAAGATTTCAACACTTGAAGAATTCCTCGCAATCGGCAATAAGGTCAACAACACTGCAAGCGCAGACAAGTACTTTGTTCTTATGAACAATATCGATCTTTCTTCCGTAACTGTAAAGGATTTCGAAAACGGCTCACTCGTCGGCATTGATAAGACTCTTGCAGGCTCGTCCGCAAACGTCTTCATCAACCTCGACGGTAACGGCTATGCACTCAAGGGACTTAATGTTGAGTTCACAAAGGGTGAAGAGGCTTCCGTTTTCGGTACAATCAATGCAAAATCAGTTATTAAGAACCTTAAGATTGACCGTCCCGTAATGAAGTCAACGTCAGACGAAATGTCACGTTTCGCAATCGTTGCGGCAGAAAATAAGGGAACAATCAGTAATATCACGGTAACATATCCCGTTCTTACGGCAGAAAAGGCAGATTACTCTGCACTCGTTGTCGCTGTGAACAGCGGTACAGTTTCTGACGTTTATGTTAAGGCAACTCACACCAATATCAGCACGGCAACTGCTGATAACCATACGATTTCTGCAAGCGGTACTGTCGGTGCTGTTGCAGGTCTCAACCGCGGTACGGTAACAAATGCTTCTGCACTCAATATCGGAATGTTTATCCCTGAAGCTGAAGAAGCTGTTGTCTACGGCGGCATTGCAGGTGCAAGCTCAGGCTCAGTTCAGGGCAGCGTTTCAACAGGTAACGTAAAGGGCGGTAAGGCAACAGATGTTGTCGGCGGTGTTGTCGGTAAGGCTGTCGCACCTGTCGGCGGAAAAGAGGCAACCTCTACTCTTACAAACAACTATACTCTCGTTGCACTTCCGAATACAGCGGAAGGCTGTGGCGTAATCGGTGCAGACGGCAAGGCAGAAATGCTCAAGGATTGCTTCTGGTCAAGTGCTGTCAGCGGTAAGAACGTTGCAGTAACAGATTTCGGCGCAGGTGTCAACGACCTTTCATCACAGTTCATTATCATCCCCGAAGGCAAGAAGGTTACACTTTCCGCATCGGATGTCAGTGCAACAACCTTCGGCAAGGCAAATGTTGTTCTTGACGGCGAAATCGCTGTCAAGGGCGAGGGCGTTCAGGCTGTCTGTGCAGACGGAAAGGCTGAAATTATTGCAGAGTCAGCAGGCAAGGTAGCCTATGCAACCTATACTGCAAAGATTATGCTTCCTGCATCGGTCGGCGCAGAGAATGCCGATGCAACCCTCAAGCAGTACTTCAAGGTAAGCCTCATCACGGTTTCCGCTGATGCAAAGGGCAACGGTACTGCTGAAAAGCCGTTTGTTATCAAGACAGCAAGCGATTTCAACCTTTACAAATTTGCACCGTCAATGAATGCGGTTCTCGGCGGTGACGTCAAGCTTTCCGCAACTGTTCCCGCAATCAAGGGTACATTTGACGGTAATGGCTATACAATCACTACCGCAAAGCCGATCGCTTCGGCAGTCTATGGTACAATTAAAAATGTCAATATCAGCGTTACGGCTGACCTTTCATCTGCAGTTCTCGGCAATGCAATCGGCGCAAGCGTCAGCGGTGTTGCGGTCACAATGGCAGACGGTGTCAAGCTGAATGCTGTTAAGAATAACACAGGTATTCTCTTCAACAGAATCGGCGGCGAAAGCAAGCTTGACGATTGCCGTGTTCAGGGTTCAATCCTTGTCGGTGCAGATAAGCTTTCCGCAATCGGCGGCTTTGCAGGACTTGCGGACGGCAAGGTAAGCGTTACAAACAGCGGCGCTGTTGTTGATATCACTCTCGGCGAAGGCTTCACGGCTGAAAAGACAGCAGACTTCATCGGCAGTGTAACGGCAGAGGATACTCTCTTTGAGGCTTGCTACTTTGATGGTGACGGCGAGTTCATCGCTGATAAGCCCGAAAAGATTACTCTTAAAAATATTGTCGCAGGCTGGTCATTCGACGGCGACAAGGCAGGCTTCTTCACAGGAAACGGCGGCAGCTTCACGGCTTCGCTTCCTGCAATCAAGGCATTCGGCACTTCCGCAGAGGATTATGAAGTAATCTTCGACGGTGAAAAGCTCCTCGCTTCTGTCAGCGTTGCGGACGGCAAGCTCACCCTTACGGTAGAGCGCGTTGAGGGTGTTGTAACCGTTAAGGATATGCCTGTCAGCGTAGTTAATAAGAAAACAGGGCTTTCTGCAACTCTTCTCGTTTCCAACGGACTCGAAAAGGATGCAGACGGCAGATATATTATCACAACTGCTTACGACCTCGCTTATATCAGCGAAAACATTGTTGAGCTTTCGGATGCACGCTTCATTATGATGAACGACGTTGATATGTCTGTCATCGGTGATTTTGCTCCGATCGGTACAACAGATGTCGCTTTCAGCGGTACATTCGACGGTAACGGCAAGGTTGTTAAGAATCTTACAATTGACGGTACGGCAAAGGTCGGTCTCTTCGCAGTGCTGGACGGCGCAACCGTCAGAAACGTGAAATTTGCAGATGCTGACGTTAAGTCCGCGGGCGGATATGCGGCTGTGCTTGCAGGCCAGGTAACAGGCGAAGCTCTCATCAGCGGTATCACGGTTGAGGGCGCAAAGCTCGAGGCACACGACCTTTACACAGGTGTTCTTGTCGGCTCGGTTGACAGTGCAGATGCACTTGTTACAATCAAGGACATCACACTCAAGAATAATTCGGTTGTTTCCGATTCAAATTATGTCGGCGCAGTTGCAGGCCGTGTAAACGGCAAGGCTGAAATCAGCAATATTGCAAATGACTCCTTCAAGGCAGACGGCGCAACATACGTAGCAGGTCTTGCAGGTCTTGCAATCGGTGAAATTGAACTTGAAAATATTACTGTCAGCGGTGCAACGCTCCGCGGTGTTTCCGAGGTTTCGGGTATCGCAAGCGGTAACGGCAACGTTACAATCAAGGCTTCTGCTGTCAGAAATTCCGATATCGCAACATTCGCAATCACATCCGCTAATACGGCGGGCGGTATCTCCGCTGTTCTCGGCTCAATCGTTGAAGACGTCAGCGTTGAAAATACCGTGATTTGCGCAGGTGTTGCAGGCGGTATCGTCGGCAAGAGCATTGCAGACGGCGAGCTTACAATCAAGAATGCAAGAGTTATCGCTTCTGAAATCAAATCAAGCGATGCAAATACAGTTGCCGCAGGTATTCTCGGCGTTCATAACGTCAAGGGAACGGCAACAATTGAAAACGTTTCGGTTGACGAAAAGACGGTAATCAGCGGTGCGGCTGTAAGTGCAGGTATCATCGGTGACTGCTCGGGTGCGGAAAGTGAGCTTGAACTCATCGGTGCAAAGACTCTCGCAACCGTAAACGGCAGTATGACTGCAAACGCAATTTCTGCGGCAGGCGTACTCGGCAGAATCGGTACTTCTGCTGTCAATAACGTTGAACTCAAATCCGTCAAGGTTGGCGGCAGTGTCAGCGGTGCGGCGGCAGTCGGCGGAATCGTCGGTCTTGTTAAGGACGGCGAGGCTTACAACGGACTTCGTACGATAGTATCGGATGTTGTTGCTTTTGCAGATATTGATGCTTCTTCAGCGGCTTCGGCAGGAGTTATCTTCGGTATGGTCGAGGGCGACGTCTTCCCGACAGAATATCAGATTCTCGTTGCACGCGACGTTATCATTACAACATACTACGGTGTGGATGCATATCCCGTTGAAATGAGTACGGCGGGATACATCGATCTGAACAAGGGCATCCTTCCGTCAGTCGGCACACTCACAACCAAGGAAGAAACAAGCGTTAAGCTTTACGGTCTTCCGACGGCAGACGGCTATGTCTTCGATTCAACGACAGGCTGGACGTCTGAATCTGCAGACAGAGTTCAGGTAATCTCTTCAACAGAGAAGGAGCTTGTTCTTAAAGCAGAAAGACGAGCACAGGTCAACATCGTAGGCTACTACGTTCTCGAAAGTGACGATCAGGTCAGAATACCTGTCAGCTTCACTGTAAATTCCGAGGTTTACAAGGCTCTTGAGGGAAGCGGTACCAAGGCTGATCCGTATCTTGTAAAGGATGCTTATGACCTTGAGGCTGTTTCGCAGTACGCTGATATGGGTGCTTACTTCGCACTCAGCGAGGATATCGTTCTTACGGATGCTGACTATGACTTCGGCGGTGCCTTCCATAATCTCGGCAACGGTGTTGTTTCAATCGGCACGGAGGATAAGCCGTTCAACGGCACATTCACCGGTCTTTATGACGGTAAGGTTCATTCAATTACGGGTCTGCGTATTTCGGCTGACACGTTCGGCGGTATTTTTGCTGTAGCAGACGGTGCAGTCATTTCTGACCTTGTAATAAACGGTGCAGAGGTTTCTGCAGATGTCGGCGCAGGTATCCTCGTCGGCAGAGCAAGAAATACTGTAATTAAAAATATTTCAATCAATAATTCTTCTGTCGAAACAACGGGCAACGGCTCCGTAGCGGGCGGTGTTGTCGGTGTCGGCGAACAGACGACGGTTGACGGCGCATACCTTGACGGTGTTAGCGTCAGAACAACTCTCAATGCAACAAAGGCAACCGTTGAAACAGCGGGTGCAGTTGCAGGTATCCTTGACGGCGTTGTCAAGTCAGTAAGAATTAATGATGCTGTTGTTGAGTCCGATTCAATCGGCGCAGGTCTTGTCGGTGTTGCAAACGGCGGAACATACATTTCCAACGTTGAAGTCTTTGCTGATGTCAAGGCTCCCGTGGCGGCAGGTCTTGTCGGCGAAGTGAACGATGCGATGTATTTCGGTATCGACACGGCAGCAATCGGCGGTAATGCCATCGGCGAAGAGCTTGCTTCGGGTATCATCGCCCGCGTTAAGGGTGAGGATGAAGCAAAGGCATTCGATAAGCTTACCCGTTCGCTCATCCGCGAGACAGTTGTTACGGCAAAGGTCAGCGGTGTTTCGGTAAGAGCAGTAGCGATTGCTGACGTTTCGGAAAAGCTCGCAGTTGACAGCGAAAACACTCAGGCAGTTGTTTTCGATAACGTATATTATTCATCATATCAGAACGCTCTCGGCGCATTCGGTGCTGAAAGCTTCAATGCATACCAGAACGGTGAATATGAAATCACCGACCTTAGCGATATTGCATACAGTGCAGACGGTGTAATTTATCCGTCAATCAAGCTGGGTACAGAACCGACAGTACTTTCGGATAACAGCATTATTCTTAACGGTGCTGACGGTACATTCAAGGCATTCACTGTCGGCGGCCGCGAATACGTGCTCGAAAATATCACAAGTGATATTGAAGGCATTGCGGTATATGATGCGGCGGCATCAGCAGTCAGACTTGCAAAGCTTCCCGAACAGCCCGCAAAGCTTGTCTTTGTATACAACGGCGGTATGGAAATTGCAATCGACATTCTTGCCGAGAATGCACAGTACGACGAAAATGCGGTTAATGTAAGCTGCGGTATCGTCAACGCATCGGGTGATGCGGAGCTTTCTTCAAAGCTTATTGCAGTTCTTCTCAAGTCAAAGAGTGACAACGGCGCAGAGTCTTTGAGCTTCTTTGCGAAGGAAGGCTCACAGCCCGATTCAATCAGCGCAATCGCGCTCGAGGACGGCGAGCTTTACGTTGATATGCTTCTTCCCGAGGGATATACCTTCGCTGTAAATGCTGTTGATGAAAACGGTGCATCTCTCGTCAGTGAGGATGCAGGTAACGAGGGTATCCTCGTAAATGCAGGCAGCGCTTCTGCGGTTTCTCTTACAATTACTCTTGAGAAAGCCGAAGAGGTATGGGGCTTGCGTGCACTCTGGGGTGCTGTTTCAAAATAAAGAAAGGGGGTCAGATGCCTTATGAAAAGTAAGTTTCAGTTTTATAAAAACATAATATTGCTCGTGGCATCTGCCCTTACTCTTGTAGCTGTTACCTTCGCTTGGTTCAGCGTTTCGTATGACAACGAGGTTTCGCTTATTGAAACAACAGTCGGCGGAGACATCATTGATGTCGATTTCTATATCGCGGATGAGGAGGAGAACTATTCTCCGCTTGGCGGCGATATCGTGCTTTCGGATTTCGTTGCGGGCAGCTACAATAAATATATGATGGTTGTTACAACCAAAACATCCGACCCGCTGAAGATGAACTTCGGCATTGTCGGTCTTCCCGAAACTCTCAATGCAGAGCTGGGTGATTCCGTGAACATCAAGTATACCTTGATGACGGCAAAGGAGAGCGTTACCGCAGAGGGCGAGGTTTCTTACAGAGGCGATGCGGAAATTTCCAAGTCAGAGGACTACGTTGCTTTGTCTGCACTCGAGGACGGCGTTATTTTTAAGGATATTCTTCTTACGAATTATCAGTCCTCTTCTACTGATAAGTTTGTGATTTATTATGAAATCGGACTTTCTGAAAACAGTCCGTCTTCAATCGGCGGTCTGACATCTGACCTCGGCAGTGTCAAGGTCAGCGCACAGCGTGTAGGTTAAGGGATGGAAAAGGCGAAGAAGATTTTCAGCAGAGTTATGTCTGCTGTTTCGATTATAATTTTTCTTTTCGGCCTCGTGATTTTCGGCTGTGTGCTTAACGCAACTGCTGGCAAGGTGCCGAGCGTTTTCGGCTTCAGTGTTCTGCAGGTCAGCACGGGAAGTATGGAGCCCGAGCTGATGACAGGCAGTGTTATTGTTGTAAGAAAAACTGATGTTCGCGACCTTAAAAAGGGTGACGTTATCAGTTTTTATTCAACGGACAGCAAAATTTCAGGGAAGGTAAATACCCACCGTATCGACAGCATTGAATACGGCTGGGGCACAAACCCGGACCCTGTTTTTATAACAAAAGGCGATGCGAACTCCTCCGTGGATAAGGATAAGGTATATTCCTCAAACGTTATCGGCAAGGTCGTCTATGACCTCGGAACGGTCAGCGGCTCAATTATCAGCGTTTTCCGCAATCCGAACGTCATCTTTTTCGTTATCGTCCTTCCGCTTATTTTTATAACTCTCGGCGAGGCGGTCAATCTCGCAACGCTGATTGCAAAGTACAAGTACGGTGAAGAGGAACAGGAAGATGAAAACGCAAAAACAAAAAATTAACGTCCTTCTGACCTCGTTCATAATTTTTATCGCGTTTGTCGCGGTCGGCATAGTCTATATTCCGTCGGTTATGGGGCTCGAAGCCTACACAGTCGAAACGGGCAGTATGTCCCCGAAAATCCCCGAGGGCAGTATGGTCTATGTCAGAAAATATCATAATTTTGAAGATTATCAGGTCAACGATATCGTGACCTTTACGGATAATAAAACGCAGAAAAGCTTTACGCACAGGATTATTTCAATAAATCCCGTTGCCGAAACATTTACAACAAAGGGCGATGCGAATACCGAGCCCGACCTGAGTCCGACCGAATATATTTACGCTGTCGGTAAGGTGGAATTTTCGATTCCTTATCTCGGCTATGTTGCGGCTTTTCTTAAAAACACGGTTGTTAAAATTGTACTTGCCGTCATTTATATTGCTTGGGCGGCAATTGAAATTGAACTATACTTAACAGAAAGGAAGAAGAAATATGACTAAAAGAATAATATTGTTTGTAGCTTCCTTGGCTGTTATTTTCGGGCTTATGGCATCGAGCAGCTCTTTTGCGTGGTTTGCGACATCATCGCAGAAAAAGCAGAGCATCTCGGTTTCGCTTGTCAGCAACATCCATTCCGCAAGCCTTTCGGATTTGCAGGCTCCTGCCAACACAATTATCGTGCAGGGTGACAATCTTGTCAGCCTTGACGGAAGATCAGCCGCTCTCCGACTTGACAACAAGTCAACAACGGATACTCAGTTGAGAATTTCGATTGAATACACCTCCTACCGTTCGGGTAAGGCGGAGCAGGTGATTTATTCTGCAAGTGAAGATGACGACATCGTTGTTGAATTTGCAAATGATGCGTGGGCGCAGAACGTCAACGTAGCGGGCATCAGCTATTTCTACTATATGGGTTCTGCACAGGGCTCAACGGTTTCGGATATAAACTCCGTTCCGTCAATTTCTCCGTCAGTTGCTTCAATTCCTGCAATCGAAAAGATTTATTATAAGGACGATGTTTCCTACGCTTATTCGGGCCAGAAGATTAACGTCAAGGTTAACTTTGAATCCAAGCAGGCTGATAACATCACCTGGTCGGCGATTGACTCTTATGCTGTTGCGGGTCTGGGTGAATAATCCGTGAAAATCAGGAATATTTTATTTAACATTCTTGCAATAGTGACCGTTATTGCGGTCGTGTTTGTCGGCTTTAACCTTATTTCGGGCGCAAAGGGCTATGCTGTTTCGTCCCCGAGTATGAAGGACACTCTCAACGTGGGAGATATTGTCTTTGTAAAGCCCGTAGCCTTTGAAGAGCTGCAGGTCGGCGACGTTGTGACCGTAGCATCTTCTGACGGCAAAAGCTTTTTTACACACAGAGTTGTTGAAATAAACGAAAATGACCGCACGGTAACAACCCGAGGGGATGCAAACGGTGCTGATGACCCGATGCCCACAGAGGCTGACAGAATCGTCGGCAGAATGTGGTACAGCGTACCGCTTCTCGGCTATCTTACCATGGTGCTGAATTTCAGTATGTCGCGTGACATCTGGCTTATAGTTGACGTGCTGATAGCAGTTGTGCTTATTCTGATCAATACGGTTCTTCCGAAAATACTGAAAAAAAAGAAAAGGGGTGACAGCGATGAGTAGCTTCAGAAGTATTATGTCAATAGTAATGGCGTTTGTGCTTGTTTTTTGTGCGAGCTATTTCCACAAAATGCCGACGACTTCCGCCTGGTTTTATGACAGCGGAGTGATTGACAGCGGCGACAGCTTTATTTTCGGTGACTTGTCGGTGGACACCTTGTTTACTTCAAAGTCAGAAATCACATTCGACGGTGCAACAAAGCTTGCTGACCCCGAGGAAATTTTGTTTGACGAGGTAATCAACGTCAACGAAATTCTCGTCAACAATTCCGGTACAATTCCTGCAAGAATTTATGCCGAGGTTAAGAATACGGGTAACGGCAAGGGTCTTCGCTGGTTCTTCTATGATGATGCAATGCTCGTTGACGGCAGTGTCAAAAAGACTATTGAGTCCGTTCTTCCCGAGCTTACGGATGAGGCTCTTTACGAATACGATTTCGGTGCGGACTCAAACAGCGGAAAGTATTTTGTTATCAACCCGGGCGAAATCAGAACGCTGAAAATCGCAACCTGGATTGAATATGATTTTGTCGAAGCAGAGCTTAAAAACGGCGCAACGCTCGACGGCTATAATGTTGAAATTTCTCTCATTGCCACACAGGATGTGGACGGAGCACTTGAAAGATAAAAAAGCGAGGTGACAAGGATGTTGCATAAACTTAACAAGCGGGCAGTCGTTGTAATAGTTGCAATAGTTGCTATTATTGCTGTTGTCGGCAGTTCCTTTGCGTGGTTTGTGACCCGCAGCTCCTTGTTGCAGAACATCAACCTTGCAGGTATCGACGTCAGCGCGGATGTATTCTTCGTTGACGGCAGTAATACAAAGTTCAGCGCGGACGAATTTAAGGATAAGGACGGTCTTTATGTTCTCAGCCTTGATGAAACGGACGTCAATTACATCGGCAATCTTCACGTCTTTGTCGGTCTTGAGGGAACGGCCTGTGTCCGTGTGCGAATGAGCCACGAATGGACTTCACCCGACGGCAAGGTTCTGCAGAGAAGCGTGAACGTTCCGTATAAGTTCGGCGAAAATTGGTTTGATAACCGCAATGCCGATTACAGCGTTTACTATGCAGGTAAGGATATGTCGGGTAAGGCAGATTTTGATTCTGTAAGCTTCATCAGCGGTATCGACGAGACTAAGCTTGACACCTCCGACCTTGCGGACGGTACAACAGTACGTTTGCTCATTCAGGTTGATGCCGTTCAGGTCAACCGTTATCCGCAGTTGTGGAATATCGAAAAACTCCCGTGGAAATAATGGAAGTTGATTTTTATGTCGAATAAGAAAAAGAAGCCTGCGGCAGGAAAATCTGTCGCAGGCAAAACTAATTCGGGGAAGAAAATTCCCGATAACAAGAAGAATAACGAAAAAAAGAAGGCAGAAGCCGAAAAGCAGGCACAGCGCGTGCGTGAAGAAAGGCTGAAGGCCGAGCGCGAGCGCGCAAAAAAGAGCGAGGAGCTTCAGAAGCGCCGCGAAAAACAGCGCGTGAAGGACGAGAAAGCCGAAAAGAAAAACGAGGCGAAGCAAAAGGCTGTCTCCTCGGTCAGAAACGAGCTCAATTCGGTCAGAAGTCTCTTTGAAAAAATCGGCAAAAAGCTCCGATATTATACGAGCAAGGAATTTCTCGGCTCGTTCCGTTACAGCCGAATACTTGTTTTTATCGTTCTGCCTTTGGTGCTTATCGGTGTCGGAATTTATCTGTTTTTGCAAACACCGCTTGTGGCGGTTCCGTCGGAGATACGCGACCTTGAATTTTCGGGCAGAATTGAAAGTGCCGCAACGGCAAAGCCGTCAGGCTTCAGCGATAGCCAGCCGGCGATGTTCATTGATTCTGTCGGCGCGCACGGAACGGATGATTTTGAATTTTATTTCAACACAAATGTCACGCTCGACGATAACGGCGAAACGAAAAATTTGCGTTTCGGCAATCCGCAGGAAAATGACTGTATTCTCGTTGCGACCGTCTATGATGAGGACGGCAGGGTGCTTTACCGCTCGCTCGGTCTGGAAGAGGGTAAGGAGATAAACTCGGCTAAGTTTTTTGAAGAAATCAGCTACGGCACACACGACGTTAAGGTTGCCGTCAACGCGTACGACAGCGAAACGAACGAAAAAATTGCTACAAAATATGCGAAAATCAAGCTCTCGGTTGGTGTTTAAATGACAGAGAAGAAAACAAAAGTAAAAACGGCAATAATAATCGCGGTCAGTATTATCGCGATTGTACTTTCCGTTGTCACTCTGACACAGGCTGTTCCGACGGTAATGCTGAAGCTTGCCGACGGTGGTACGGTCTGCGACGGTGTTCTGCAGTCCGTTGACGAAAAACTGCATATTACCGACGTGCCGGAGGGCGAGATACGTTATCTTATCAACAAGCAGATGGTTTTTGAAAGCCCCTATGCTCTCGGCGACGTGATGCTCGAAAATCCCGAAAGCTGCGGCTACGATCTGCAGTTCGTGATTTATAATACACAGGGCGAGATGATTTATACCTCACCGATGATAAAGGCGGGGCAGTACCTCGAAAGGGATAAGCTGACTTCCGTAGTAAAATCGGGTGTGTATAACTGCTCGTATTCTGCGCTTGCTTATCAGAACGGAACGCTTATGGGCGAGGTCAACGGAATTGTGAATGTTACGGTGAAATAAGGAAACAAAAAAGACACTTTCAATCGAAAGTGTCTTTTTAAGTTTTTAGCTAAATTGTTGCCGATGCAACAGCTAAATTATGCTGTGCATAGCTAAATTTCACACTGTGAAGCTAAATTAAATTCGCAAACAGCCGGGCGGAAGCCTGATTTCGCTCCGAAGGAATTTAGCTGACAAAGTCAATTTAGCTCGCGTAGCGAATTTAGCTGACCAAAGGTCTTATGCAAGGATTTCGCCCATCATACCGGGTGTTGCGAATGCTGCGTTTGATTCGTCTGTGTCGATATGCATTGCGAGAGCGTAGCTCGGGCTTACACGAACAACAACGTCACCGAAAACGAGTGCACGTCCGTCAGACTCAACCTTAACGCTAACGATCTGCTTGTCGCTTACGCCGTACTTCTCTGCATCCTCGGGAGTAGCGTGGATGTGGCGCTTTGCAACGATAACGCCTTCCTTAAGCTCAACCTCACCCTTGGGGCCTACGAGCTTGCAAGCACCGCTGCCTGCGATGTCGCCTGACTCACGGCAGGGAGCAACTGCGCCGATTGAACGAGCGTCGGAAGCTGAAAGCTCAACCTGTGTGTCGGGACGTGTCGGGCCGAGGATAGAAACAGCAGGGAAGCTGCCCTTTGCGCCGATAACCTGAACTCTCTCTTCACAAGCGTACTGACCGGGCTGTGAGAGATCCTTTTTCTTTGTCAATTCGTAGCCTGCACCGAAAAGTGTCTCAAGGTCAGCCTTGGAAACGTGAACGTGACGGGCAGATGTTTCAACGAGAACTTCTTTTTTCATTCTGAAAACCTCCGTTAGTATTGTTATTTTTTTAACCTATAAGATTATAAGACAAACTGCGACAAAATGCAAGAGAATATATTAAAACTCGTAATTCGGATTAACGATTTTGCCTGTCTCTGCGGATTCAACGATTGCTCGGCAGACCTCAACTGTCTTTGCGCCCTCGAGTGCATCCGTCGGAACCTTCTTGTTGTTGATGATGCAGTCTGCGAACACCTCAAATTCCTTAACTGCATTGTGGTTGTTGACCTCAAGCTCGATTGTCTGCGGCTCCTGTGTGTCGCCGTTTTCATCAGTTGTAAAGAGTGTCATTGTGGGGGAGGTATTGTCACAGATGATTGTGCCCTTTGTGCCGTAGATAACGGTGCGCATTGTGTAATCGCGCTTACAGCCTGTTGAAACGAATACCTTACCTGCAAGATTTTCGTCGAATTTCATAATTGCGATTGTTGCGTCGTCATAGCTTACCGTCGGAAGAAGCTTGTGTGTACCGTAAGCAAAAACCTCCTGCGGGTCGCCTGCAAGCCAGCGGAGAAGGTCAACTGCGTGGCATCCGCCGCCGATAACGCCGTGACGCTTCGGGTCTGCTCGCCAATGTGCCGAGCCGTCAGCGTTCTCGACGATGTGCATATAGTCGTGAGCGTATTCGGATTCAACAAAATAAAGCTCGCCGATTGTGCCTGCATCTATGATTTCCTTTGCCTTTTCGAAGGAGGGTGTGAAACGGCAGATCTGACCGACCATAAACTTACAGCCGGATTTGTCCGCAGCTCTGACGATTTCCTCAACATCCTCACGAGTAAGTGCAAGGGGCTTTTCACAAAGAACGTGCTTTCCTGCGGCAAGAAGCTCACAGCAAACCTGCTTGTGCTGCTGGTCGGGAATAGCAACGGAAACAACGTTGATTTCAGGGTTGTTGATAATGTCGTGGTAATCGGTTACCCATTTTTCTTCGGGAATGCCGTATCTTTCGCCCGCAAAGCGGAGGTTTTCGGGGTCACAGTCACAGATAGCTGCGATTTCAGCACCGTAGTTCATAGCGCCCTCAACATGGGACATACCGAACTTCATACCGATATTACCTACTACTAATTTTTGTTCCATAATAAATCTCCTTTTTCAAAACTAACAGGAATATTTTACAACAAACAAGGCTGATAATCAAGATGTAACGTAATTTTTACCACCCGAAACATTGCGCCGTGCTCTTGATTTTATTTGAGAAATAATGTATACTCACAATATATGTATAATGAGGTAGTTCAGGCTTATGAAAAAGACTTTTAATAAAATACCTGTCTTGCCCGTGTCGCATCAGGTTACCTGGTGGATTTGCAGAGGATTAATTTTCGTCTGGGGCGTTGTAATGCTCTTTTCGGGCTACACAACGGAATTTCTAGAGGCAGTTTTCGGAATAATCTTCACTCATCTGTGGGATTTGTTTCAGTGGCTCGGCGGAAAGACCTTCATAACTCAGGTCCCGTACAGACTGCAGACGATGCTCAACGTTCTTTTGTGCTTTGCAATCGTTGTCGGAACAACAATCAACAAGTTCACCACGCTCGATATTATTGATATTCCCGAGCACTTTATGTCGGGCTATATCGCGACGGCGGGCAGCTATGAGCTGGCAATCATAATTCAGCAGAAGCGCCCGAAGGATAAGGTACTCAGCCCTGCGCTCGCGGCGATGTTCGCGCTCGCTTTCGGTGTTATGCTTCTTGTCGGCTGGGAGTTTTATGAGTTCACTATGGACAGGCTTTACGGTCTTAACCTTCAGCGCACCGCCTTTGACACAGAGGCAGGTCTTATTGATACAATGGTTGACCTTATCGTCGGCGCGTGCGGTTCAATCCTTTCAATGTTTGTAACGGCATTCAGTAAGAATAAAAAGAGGAAGAAAGAAAATGAGCAGTAAAACAACAAGAATTATCGCGCTTGTGCTTGCAGGCATTATTGCGCTCGGCTCACTTGTCGGTGCAATCAGCGCATTGCTCGGTTGAGAATTTTAATGAACACAAAAGAAAGAGGTGAGTGATTTGACAAAAAGCAAGAGAATTGTTGCGCTTATGCTGGCGGTCGTGATGTTCGTCGGTATGGCGGCTTCGTCCTTTGCATATAACGACAATTATCCGAACACTCACCGTAACACGGGACAGCATATCGCTGACCTTATCGCGGTTGCGAGAACGCAGATGGGATACAAGGAGCTTAATACCTCAACGGGCTTCCCGATTGCGCCGAATGCAAGTGCGGGTTATACAAAATACGGTGCATCCTTCGGTGATCCGACAGGTGAATGGTGTGCTTACTTCGTTTCGTGGTGCGCATCGCAGGCGGGCATTCCGACCTCAATCGTTCCGCGTCTTGGCAACTGCGCCGCTACCGTAAAATGGTATAAAAAACATTCCGTTTTCTACGAAGGCTCTTCGGGTTACAGACCGAAGGCAGGCGACATCGTCTTTTTCAATTGGTCAGGCGGCTCAACAGCGAAGCATATCGGTATCGTAACGGGTGCTTCGGGAGACAGTGTTTATACAATTGAGGGCAACACGGGCAGTGACAGAGGCTATATGTGCTGTTCAAGGACGAGAAGCCGTTCCGCGGGCTACATAGTCGGCTACGGTGTCCCTGCGTACAATGATGCAAAGACATATTCCGGCTCACATTCCTTCGGCAATACTACGGGCGGTTCATACTCCGACTCGATTAAGTATACTACCTCAAAGCTTGCTGTCGTTACGACCTCGGCAACGGACATCACGTCAACAAATGCAACGCTTCACGGCTCGGTTTCGAATAAGGGCAGGCTTTTTGTTTCAACGGCAGGCTTCTTCTTCGGCACGGATAAGAACGAGCTTGCAAAACATCCCGTTGTTACGGCAACGAGCAATAATGAAATCAACCTTGAAATGGATCTTATGTCAAAGGTTGGCGAGCTGACTCCGAACACGACTTATTATTACCGCACATTCGCGTGCATTGACGGCAGAGATTACCTCGGTCCGACCTACGCGGTTGTTACGGTAAACGATATTCCGCAGATGCTCCACCTTTACAACACCTCGGTGCACGTCGGTGTCGGACAAACGACGGAAATTATGTGGACACAGCTTCCCATCGGCTCGACGGACAAGGGCGTTACCTGGACATCCTCGGATGAAAGCATTGCCACGGTCACGAATAACGGACTTGTCAAGGGTGTCGGCTACGGCAAGGTTATGCTTAAGGCAAAAACAAATTACGGTGTTGCGGATGCAAGCTGTACTGCAACGGTGCTCATTCCCACTCCGCAGAATATCCGCCTTATCAACGATACGCAGAAGAGCATTACCGTAAAATGGGATGCGGTCGAAGGCGCAACGGGTTATGTTCTCCTGCGCTCGGAAGCTCTTGACAGCGAGCCTGTTGAATATGCTTATATCGAGGCGGGCGAAACTCAGTATACTGATACAAACGTCATTCCCGGCGAAAGATATTATTACCGCCTTATGACGCGTGCGGAGATTGTTGATTACAACAGCGACCCCTCGGAGATTTTCTACACGACAGCAAGAATAAAGAGCCCCGAAAACGTGACAGCCTCCAACTATGGCGCGCTTCTGAGCGTGAAGTGGTCAGAGGTTGACGAGGCAAAAACCTACACGGTTTACCGTGCGACGGACGAGCACGGACTTTATACGATTGTCGGCGAGGTTGCGTCAACAGGCTTTGTTGACCATAACGTGCTTGCAGGTGTGACTTATTATTATAAAATAATCGCAAGTGACTCCGACAGAAAAACTGCGAGTGATTATTCGCAGACGGCTTCTGTCACGGCAAAGCTTGACGAATCGGTCAGCCTTGAAAATGCCGCGGACTTTTTACCGGCTCAACAGCCTGTTCCGAAGAAAACCGTTGAAGCTGAAATTTCGCGGACACATCTTGCACCCAACAATTTTATGTTCAGTTAAGGAAAAGACACAAGCTTTGTCTTGTGTCTTTTTTGGTGAATTATGAAGAAAACGAAAACAAAAGAGATAATATTAATTTCTCTCTCGGCGGCGCTTATCTGCATCTGTTCGTGGATTCAGGTGCCGTCTGCCGTGCCGTTCACTCTGCAGACCTTTGCGGTATTTCTGGTATCTGCCGTCCTCGGGACAAAAAAGGGCGTTGCGGCAACGCTTGTATATATTTTGCTCGGCGCGGTGGGCTTGCCCGTTTTTTCGGGCTTTCAGGGCGGTGTCGGTGTGCTTCTCGGCGCAACGGGCGGCTACGTTTTCGGGTTTGTTTTATCGGCACTGATTGTCGGAGCCGTGGCGGAGAAGAAGGGCATAAAGCTTCTGCCGAGCGTGCTTTCGGGTTTGGCGGGAATACTCCTTTGCTATCTCGTCGGAACGCTGTGGTTTGCGTTCGTCTACGGTGACGGCAGTTTTTCGGGAGCGTTTTCGGTCTGCGTTCTGCCGTTCATTATTCCCGATGCAATAAAAATCACCCTCGCAATGATAATTGCAAAAAGGGTGAAAAATCTGATATGACAAAAGCACGGAGCTTTCCGTGCTTTCTTTGTTATATGTCTAGATCGGTAATTCTTTCAACAATCAACGTTTCGGTGTCGAAATCTCTCGAGTTTTCGTGCAGGACGATGAGCCTTCCGCCTCTCTCGTTACCGTAGGTGTGGTAGCCTGCGCCGATAGTCTGGATGAGCTTTATTCCGTCAAGCTCTGCGATAAAGGTGTTGATGTGGTCGTGACCGAAAAATGCCGCAACAATGTCTCCCGTCTTTTTCCAGCTTTCGAACTGCTTGCGGTTCTCTTCGGGAGGACAGGGTGCTTCGCGTGCAAGCCCCTCAAGGATTGCGCCCTCCTTCGGGACGAGAGTACAGCCGTTCTTGTTCATTCTGCCGCCCTCGGTCTCTCCCTCGATAAAATCGAAAAGGTCAAGCTCCTGGTGGACGGGGATGTGCTGGAAGAGGATTGCAGGAACGGGAATACCGCCGTTTTCCTCGCGGAGCTTCGCCGCCTTTCTTTCATACCAAGCAATCTGGTCGTCGTGAACGTAGGCATAGCCTGCACCGTGGATAACCTGATGATTTTCATCGCGGATGTAGTCGTTCGAGTCAATGCACCAGATGTTCCAGACGGTTTTTTCGCTGTCATGCGCAAGAACGGGAAGGCTGTAATTACCGCAGCCGAAAACGTCCTCCTCGTTGTAGCAGCCGCGGAAGTTTTCATATTCCGCGTAGAGGTTGATATGGTTTTCACGGCGGATGAAGGGTCTTTTCTCCTCGCCCTCGGAATCGTGATTGCCGAAAACAACGGCAAGCGGAATTCCGCGTCTGCGCACGGGCTCGGTGATTTTATTTATCGTTTCAACTAGATAGTCGTAGGTATATTCCTCCCAATAGCCGCTGATGTTATCGCCGCCGAAAACAACAAGGTCGGGCTGTGTGCGCTCAATGCACTGCTCAATAACGTTCACCGTTTCTGCCGAGCAAGCCTTCGGAATTTCGGGGTTTTCATCATCATCCATTTCGGGTGAAACCTCGTGAATGTCCGAAAGGTGAAGGATTCGGAACGTTCCGTCGTCTCTGAAGCGCAGGGGCTTCTGCCTTGAACGAAAATAACTTAATGATGTCGGGTAGCCTGTTGCCATAGAATCATCTCCTTATACCTGAATTTTACTCTCACGCATTCCTTTCGTCAAGCGGATATATGTATATTTTATTAAATTTGCGCTTAGCGTTGAAATTTGTCTCGAAAAGTGTTATTATAAGCTGTATTATTTAAAAAAGGAGGAATTCCTTTGTCAGACGAGAACAAGGAAAAATCTTTCCCCGAGGGAACAGCCGAGGAAAAAGAGCTTGACACAGTGCCCGAAGCACAGGCAGGCTCTGACGGCGAATGGCAGTGGGATGCTGCCGTACCCGAAACACAGACAGATGACATTACGGTCGATGCACTCCGCGTTGCAACGGCTGAAGAAGAAAAGGAAGAGGAGACAGAGGCCTCACAGGAGGACGAAGAGGTTGAGGATGAGCAGGAAGAGGCTTCTGCTGACCCCGATGATGACGGTCTTTGCATAGTCTGCGGAAATCCCAGAGGCAAAAGCCCGAGCGACCTTTACTGCGAGAGCTGTCGCAAAAAGTTCCTTCGCACCAACTACGGCGCAGGTCACATTATCCTTGCTTTTGTAATGGTGCTTGTTGCGGCGGCGAGCTATTTTATCTGCTTCTCCACCTGCGGAATTTCCGCACGTCTTCTTGAAGCGGAAAGATGCATTTCCGAAAAGCGTTATAACGATGCTGTCAACGAGTGCTCTGCAATCAGCTCGGATGTTTCAAACCTCAACACGGGTGTGAATGCTGTTTTTGCAACCTTCAACAAGAATCATACGGAAAAGCCGTTCTTCGTTGACGGCGACCGCGTGCTTAAAATCGTTCTGGAGGCTTATGCCGACACAATGGCGGTTGATGCAAATCAGGTTTCAACCTTCCTGCAGTACGTTGAAAACATAATCGGCGTTGAAGAGCTTGATAAGCCGTCGAACGCAAAGATTAAGAAGGTTTACGATTTCTGCAAGGAAACCACCGACTATCAGACGATGATCAGTGAGGATTGGTCCTCTTACTTCGATACGGATGAAAAAACAACAGAAATGACAGTCAAATATGACGAGGCTCTCAAGTTTATTGATTCGTGCGAGAATGATACCTTGGCAAAGCAGTGCATCAATGAGTACTACCGTGCTATTGCCGCCTTCTATGCGAAAAAGGATAAGGCGATTGTATTCGACAGCTTTGATAAGGTCTGCGAGCTTGCAGGCGACCTCGATTACGTCTTTATGCAGGACTACCTCTATATGGCTTGGACATACAAGGATAACGCAAAAATCGTTGAGCTTTCAGAGGCTCTTTTCGAAAGAAATATCAACGACACGAATTCCTATTACTATGCTATCAAGGCAGATGTCGACAGCGGCAACTTCGAATCCGCTGACGAGCGTTGCGAAAAGATGAGAAAGTACAATCCCGAGGGACTTGACTATTACTCAATCAAAGCAGAAATTCTCCGCCGTATGGGTAAATTCCAGGAGGCAGTTGACATCTGTAAGGAGGGCATCGCCGCCGGCACGGATGCTGAAATCTACCGTCAGCAGGCGATTGCATATATGCTTCTTGATGATACTCAATCGGCACTCGAGGCTTCAAAGCAGTCTTATGACATCACTCTCCAGGGCGTTTACTCAAATTCACAGGTTTCGCTTGAGGTTATCAATACGGCGGCTCTGATTGCCTGCATCGGCGGCGACAACGAAACCTACGAGAGCATTGTATCTCTGCTTGAACAGCAGCAGCTCTCTCTCGAGGAGTCTGTTCAGAAGTGTATCAAGGGTGAAATGACCTTCGAAGAAATCTTTATGGAAGGCACAGGTGATATCTGATGGAAAAGATTTATGTAGTATCAAAATATATCACCTTTATCGGTGCAATTCTCAAAGGCTTCTGGGAGCATCTTTACTGCCGTATTCTCGGCGTACCCGTACAGGATGCACGTTATCTTCAGGCAAACGAGCTCTGCGGTCACGTTGAGCACGATTTCACAAAGAGCAGACTGACCACCTTCCTTGTCTGCTATCTTCCCGGACTTATGAACCGCGTGTTCGGCTACGGAATGTTCCTTGGCGGATTTCTCGGCTTGTTCCACGTTGAGGTCGGCACGGAGGATACAATTTTCTGGGTTTATGCCGTAATGCTTTATCTCGGCGTATCTCTTCTCTGCAACAACGCTCCGCTTTATGAGGATGCGCTCAACAATTGGGATCTCCTCTACGGAAAGGGCAGAAAGACAAATATTATCGTAAAGATTATCGCGTTCATTCCGTCTGTTTATGCACTCATCAGCGCATGGATGGAAAAGTACGCAATCAGCCTTTTTGTATACATCGCAGTGATTGTACTCGCGGCTGTATTATAAGCTGAATAAATATTATTGAATTAAACGCAGAAGAAGCAATCAGGCATCTTCTGCGTTTTTTATAGGGTTCGGTTTTAAAACTTTTAATTTGTCGGGGAGAAATAAAAAGTAAGTAGAACAATGGCGCCCCTGAAAGGAGATTCCCCTGTTAGGGGAAATGTCTGCGAAGCAGACAAAAGGGTGCCAGTTTTCGGAGAAAAAGCTGGCACGACGAAGTCGTGACTGAGGGGTTCGTTGCGAAGCAACGAGAAAAAA
>JAFQJH010000008.1 GCA_017415025.1 Clostridia bacterium | reverse complement strand
GTAAGCGACCACAAAGTTCTTTGATTTATCTTGTTTTTCTCGTTGCTTCGCAACGAACCCCTCAGTCACGACTTCGTCGTGCCAGCTCCCCTTTCAGGGGCGCCATTGTTCTACTGACTTTTTATTTCTCCCCGACAAATTGAAATTTACTCCTCTGAAATTTTACCCGTTTCAAGGTTTATCGTAACTATCTTATCATAATAAATATCCGCGTAATCGAGGAAACCTTTTTTATACTTGCCGACGGGTTTATCGGAAAGTTCGGATAAACCAAGGTTAACGGTATCGGGATATTCGGCATCGTAATGATAATCGGTCTGTCTTAATCTGAATTTAATCTGATGAGACCTTACCTCAAGGTCGGAGATATAACCGCGGATAAGCTCCTTGTCATCAAGCGAAATCAGCTTATAGTCATAAGGCAAATTGCTGAGCGTATATCCGCCAGTAATTTCATTCGGTTGAGCATTGATTGAAAGTCCGCCCGACGGATAATACCAATTATTAAGCTTTATATTGTTTTCTCTGCAGTAACCGAGGAAGTCGTCGTATTTTTCAAATTCGGCTCTTGTCTTGTCCACGGTGTTGTATACAACCATATTATCGTCCAAAACGTTGTAAATACTGCCGTTGTAAAGTCTTTTGTAAAGTGCATCCTTACTGCCGTAGTTATCAGCCATTGTCAGCAGGTGTGCAACAAGGTATTTTTCATCAGTGTCGTATGTATATTTGTAAATCACACCCTGCATAACAGTGCCTTCGTCGCCTTCAATTTTGTGAGCGGCGGCAGAAGTTTCTCTGAAGGTATAATTCCCGAAAATAACCTCGCTGTAATCTGTCACACCGGGACCGATACAGGCTGTAAGGCTGAAAAAGGTTACTGCACAGATAACCAACGACAATAAGCGTATGAAATTTTTCATAATTTTCATCTTCCTTTCTTTTCCTTAATTGCATTATACATCTGTATTGTTTTACTGTCAATTGACATTTCCCGAACAAGTAAATATAATAAAACCATAAAATATAAGAGGTGACTTATGAAAAGAGTATTTCTTATTGTCCTTGATTCGTGCGGAATCGGTGCGATGCCTGATTGTGCGGACTTCGGGGATAAGGACTGCAACACCTTAAAAAGAATATCAGCCTCGCCGTATTTTTCGGCGGAAAATACAATAAAGCTCGGGCTCGGCAACATCGACGGAGTTGATTATCTGCCTAAAGCCGAAAAGCCTTCTGCACTTGTTGCGCGCCTTGCCGAAAAATCAAAGGGCAAGGATACGACAATCGGCCATTGGGAAATTGCGGGTGTCGTTTCCGACAAGCCCTTGCCGACCTATCCCGAAGGCTTTCCGCAGAAGCTTCTTGACGAGTTTTCACGGCAGACGGGCAGAGGAGTGCTCTGCAACAAGCCGTATTCGGGCACGGATGTTATCCGCGATTACGGCAAACAGCATGTTGAAACGGGCGACCTGATTGTCTACACCTCGGCAGACAGCGTTTTTCAGATAGCGGCGCACGAGGCGGTCGTTCCGCCCGAACTGCTCTATGAATATTGCAGAATTGCGCGCAAAAGCCTTACGGGTGAGCACGCGGTCGGCAGAGTTATCGCCCGTCCTTTTGAGGGTGAATATCCCGATTTCAGGCGCACCGCAAACCGCCACGATTT
The DNA here is from genome assembly GCA_017415025.1 of Clostridia bacterium. Lineage (GTDB taxonomy): Bacteria > Bacillota > Clostridia > Oscillospirales > Acutalibacteraceae > CAG-488. The sequence goes on along the minus strand of JAFQJH010000008.1, from coordinate 154,453 downwards.
TTCGCTCGAGCCGCCGAAGCCGACACTTCTCGATGCTCTTTCCGATAACGGCAAAACGGTTTACGCAATCGGCAAAATCCGTGATATTTTCGCAGGCAAGGGCATAACGGAATATGTTTTTACCCACTCCAACGCCGAGGGAATGGAAGAAACCCTCAAAGCCCTTGATAGGGACTTTGAAGGTCTGTGCTTTACGAATCTTGTTGATTACGATATGCTCTACGGCCACCGACAGGATGTTGACGGCTATGCAAAAGCCTTTGCGGAATTCGATAAGTGGCTCGCGGATTTCATAAAGGGTATGAAGTCAGACGATGTGCTGATGATAACCGCCGACCACGGCTGCGACCCGGGCGACAGCCACACCGACCACACGCGCGAGTACACACCGCTTATCGTTTACGGCGAAAATATAAAGCCCGCAAATCTCGGCACGCGCAACACCTTTGCCGATATCGCCGCCACCGTCGCCGATTACCTCAATGTCCCGTTCAACTGTGACGGTGAAACTATAATTTCATAAACCTGAAACTACCGTAATAACAAAGGTCAAGTAAATCGTCGGGGACGTTTGTGCTACTCTTTTTATTGCGGTATTCGTTTTCGTTCAGACCGAAGCCCGAAACTGCACGCGGAATACCGAGGACTGCCTGAATTTTTCTGACCTCATCAATCAGCTTGGATACGGCAAAGTCGGGGTAATCGTCAATGTGCGCAGTTCCCGTTTTCATAGCAATTTCATAAAGGCTGTTTTTTAAATGAAGCTCCTCGTTTTCCATAATTGTCGGAATAATAAGTGCGCAGACGGACGACCTCGGGTAGCCGAAGTCTGCAAAAAACTTGCTTGCTCTGCTTAAAACCGAGCTTTCAAGGTCGGCACCGTTACGGTGGGCGACAACTGCAAAATACATCGCATATAAGAGCTTCTCGAGTGCGTCAATATTTCCGCGGTAAGCAGGAACAATATTTTTAAGAATTCCCACAGCACCCGCAACCGCAAGGTCCTTTGTGATGATATTGTCCGTATTGTTCAGCGTGTCAACAGCATAAGCAAAGCACGCCATACCGTCAAATGCGACCGTACCCGACGGCATACAGCGGATAATCGAGCTGTCGAGAACTACCGTATCGGGCGAATGGCGGTAATCGTAATACCCGCTGTGCTCAAAATCCGTCATAGCGCATGCACCGCAGCAGGGGATGGCTGTGAACTTTGTTTTTCCTTCGTGTGAAAGAAGCATTCCGCAGTCAATCGCTGCCGCACTGCCGACGGAAATAATCAGCTCGGCTTCTTTTTCAAAGAATTTTTCAGATGCCTGCGAATACAGCCCGTAAACATTGTTGTTGACAACCGTACTCACGTGTGATATTATCTTCGTGCTTTTATTTTTAATTAAATCAAGAAAACCCCGATTAACCATAATGTCGCTGTCACAGATTATGATAGCATGCTCACATCCCTCGGGGTGAAAATCATTAACCGTATCTTTGCCGAAAATTATTTTTTCGGGAAAGTTGATTTCAGGCATATCCAACACTCCTTTTTAATTATTATTACATCAGGAGTGGCAGATATACCCTTGTGCTTTTTGTGCTTTTAGGAGATGTATCTATGGAATCCGTAATAATGTATGCCCTTTTTGCGGTAGGCATTTTATTTATTGTCAAGGGTGGAGACTGGTTTGTTGACGGTGCAGCTTGGGTTGCCGAGGTAACGGGTATTCCGAAGTTTATCGTCGGCGCAACAATCGTCAGCGTAGCGACGACCTTACCGGAGATTTTTGTTTCGTCAATAGCCGCCGTCGAAGGTCACGGGATTTTGATGTCGGGTGTCGGTGATTTTATTTTTCAGGCTGAAGAAAAGGTCGGTCTCGCTATCGGTAACGGAATCGGTTCGGTCATCTGCAATACTGCGATGATAATGGCGCTCAGCCTTGTGTTTATGCCGCCCGAGATTGAACGCAGAAAGTTCTCGCCGAAGGCACTTCATCTCGGTCTTGCACTTGTTGTGCTTATGATTGTTACGAGGACGGGCTCACTTTCAACAAGAGCTTCAATAGTCCTTCTTGTAATTTTTGTATCGTTTATTATTGAAAATGTCAAAAGCTCGCGGAGAGATTCGCTCGATTATGACGAGCCTCCGCAGGTTGATAAAAAAGCAATCACAAGAAACGTACTTGAGATTATTGTCGGCGCAGCGGGTATCGTTATCGGTTCAAGACTTCTTGTTGATTACGGCTCGGATATCGCAAGAAGCTGGGGCGTTTCGGAGTCGATTATCGGTGTTACGATGGTTGCAATCGGAACCTCATTGCCCGAGCTTGTTACGGCAGTTTCTGCGATTATAAAAAAAGAGCCGTCAATGTCCGTCGGCAACGTTATCGGTGCAAACGTAATTGATATCGTGCTTATCCTTCCAATTTGCTCACTTATCTACGGCGGAAATCTGCCGATTTCACAGCAGAATATCTACCTCGATTTCCCCGTGAGCATTATCGTCTCGGCAATTGCCTTTATTCCGACGATAATTGCAAAGAAATTCTGCCGCTGGCAGGGTATTGTATTGCTACTGATTTATGCCGTATATCTCATTATTGTCAGCTCACAGCCGGACTGGTATATTTCTTTATTCAATTAAAAACGAAACCTGCAGAAATTTCTGCGGGTTTTCTTGATTTTTAAGGGTGCGTGTACTATAATAAAAAGGATTGGAGGAATCGCTATGGCTTCTTACAAATCTCTCGATATTTCTAAAAAAATTCTCGTTACGGGTGCGGCGGGCTTTATCGGCTTTCATCTGAGCAAGAAGCTTCTTGAGCAGGGCGTAACGGTTATCGGCTTTGATAACATCAACGATTACTACGACGTCAATCTCAAGTATGCGCGTCTTGAAATCCTCAACGGATATGAGAATTTTACTTTTATAAAGGGCAATCTTGCGGACAAGCAGGCGATTGATGCGCTCTTTTCCGAAAATAAATTTGATATAGTTGTCAATCTTGCGGCACAGGCAGGCGTAAGATATTCAATCGACAATCCGCAGGCTTATATTGAATCTAACGTTATCGGCTTCTTCAACATTCTCGAAGCGTGCCGTCATAACCCCGTTGAGCATCTGCTTTATGCTTCATCCAGCTCGGTTTACGGCAATCAGCAGAAAACTCCGTTCTCGACCGATGACGATGTAAGCAAGCCGATTTCGCTCTATGCGGCAACGAAAAAATCCAACGAGCTTATGGCGTATACTTACAGCCATCTCTACGGTATTCCCGCAACGGGACTTCGCTTCTTCACCGTTTACGGCCCGTTCGGCAGACCGGATATGGCTTACTTCGGCTTTACGAATAAGATTATGAACGGTGAGAAAATCAAAATTTTCAATAACGGCGATATGTACCGCGATTTTACTTATGTCGATGATATTGTCAAGGGTATTGAAAATATGCTTTGCAATCCGCCCGAGGCCGACGAAAACGGGGACAGAGCAACGGTATACAACATCGGCAACAATTCACCCGAAAAGCTGATGTATTTCATCGAAACGCTTGAAAAGGCACTCGGCAAAACAGCGGAAAAAGAGTACCTTCCGATGCAGCCGGGCGACGTTTATCAGACCTATGCCGACGTTACTCCGCTTATCGAGAAATTCGGCTTCAAACCGTCAACATCTATCGAAGAGGGTCTTTCCCGCTTCGTTGAATGGTATAAAGATTATTATAAAATATAAAGGGGCATTTAAAATGAAGGACATTAATTTTGGTACGTTTCCGACGATGATAACTCCGTATCACGATGACAATACTGTTGACTACGAGGCTGTCAAAAACATTACGAACTGGTACATCGAGCAGGGCTGTACGGGTATTTTCGCCGTTTGTCAGTCAAGCGAAATGGTCTACCTTTCACTTGAGGAAAAGGTGAAGATTGCAAGAACTGTTGTTGAGACTGTCAAGGCAAGCGGTAAGGACGTTTCCGTTGTCGCATCGGGACACAATTCCGACGACCCGGACGCTCAGGTACGTGAGCTTACGGCTATTGCGGAAACAGGTGTTGATGCTATCGTATGGGTCAGCAACCGCCTCGACCTTCACAATGACGGCGATGACGTGTGGATTGCAAATGCGCAGAAGCTTCTTTCACAGCTTCCCGAGGATATCGCAATCGGTATCTACGAATGTCCCTATCCCTACAAGAGACTTCTTACAGAGAAAATTATTGATTGGTGTATCTCAACGGGCAGATTTACTTTCATTAAGGATACCTGCTGCGACCCCGATGAGCTTGACAGAAGACTTGAGCAGATCAAGGGCTCAACAATCAAGCTTTATAACGCAAACTCACAGACTCTTCTTTATACTCTCAAAAAGGGCTGTGCAGGCTTCTCGGGAATTATGGCTAACTTCCATCCTGACCTTTATGTATGGCTTTGCAACAATTTTGACAAGGATGAGAAGAAGGCACAGTCCGTGCAGAATTTCATCTGCCTGGCATCCTTCCTTGAGGCTCTTGCTTATCCGCAGATTGCAAAGTATCATATGAACAAGGTCGGCGTTCCGATGAGTCTCTGGTCACGCTCCTGTGACTATAAGAAGTTCACAAGATATCAGCGTATGATTATCGACGACCTGATGAAAGCCGAGGACGATATCAGAGATTTAATTTCCAAATAAACACAAAAAGCGGTGCCTTGACACTGCTTTTTTATGCAATTTGTTGGTAAATATTCTATTTTTATTAAATTATTGCAAAGATAAGGATTATGTGATAGAATTCTCTTAATGTTTTAATGAGACATTATGCTCAAAAGTGTTGCTTTGGAGGTTGTTATGGCGAACAAAAAATATCCATATTATGATGTTGCTGAACCGAAAGACCTTAAAGAATTGGTCGATTTCTGCGCAAAGGAATACGGCGATAAAAAGGCTTTCTGGTACAGAGAAAAGAATACTGAAATTGTAAAATCGTTCAAGCAGTTCGCGTCAGACGTTGAGGCTCTCGGAACATATCTCCTCAGCCTCGGATATAAGAATACTCACTTTGCTCTTATGGGCGAGAACAGCTATGAGTGGATTGTTTCATATTTTGCAGTTGTCAACGCAGGCAACGTAATTGTTCCGATTGATAAGGAAAACGTTGCAAAGGACGTTAAGTTCCAGCTTACACAGAGCGACACGAATGTTTTTCTTTATTCCGATACATATTCCGATATCGCAGAGTTCTGTGAAATCGAAAGCATCAATTTCAAGAGCTACGATGAGCTTATCGCAAAAGGTAAGGAGCTTCTTGCAAACGGCGATACAAGCTTCAGAGATACGGTAATTGATGCAGAGCGTATGTGTGCGATTGTGTTCACGTCAGGCACAACCTCTGACCCGAAGGGTGTTATGCTCAATCACAAGGGTCTTGCGACCGACGCAATCATCAGCTCGAAGAATCTTTACGTACCCGAGGGTACAGTATCTCTTCTTCCGCTGTATCATACCTTCGGCTTTATGGCTTGTGTGCTTTGCCAGATGCTTCGCGGCTGGCCCGTGTTTATCAATACCAGCCTTAAGCGTGCATTTGATGACATCAAATACGCTCAGCCGAAGCATATTTCGGTTGTTCCGATGCTTCTCATTGTTATTTATAATAAAATCTGGAGCAATGTCCGCGCAGGCGGTAAGGAAAAGCTTTTCAAGACTATGATTAAGGTCAGCAACGCTCTTCTTAAGGTCGGCATTGATATCCGCCGCAAGGCTTTCAAGCAGGTATTTGACGCGTTTGGCGGCAATCTTGAAATGCTTATCACGGGCGGTTCCTCAATTGACGAGAAATACATCAAGGGCTTCAGAGATATCGGCATCACGGTTATCAACGGCTACGGTATTACAGAGTGCTCACCGATCGTTTCAACAACAAGAAACGAGCATTTTGCTCCCAAAAGCGTAGGTGCTATTCATCCGACTCTTGAAGCAAGAATTGTTGACGGTGAGGTTCAGATTAAGGGTCCCACGGTGTTTATGGGTTACTATAAGAATGATTCGGCAACACAGGCTGCTTTTGACGGCGAATGGTTCAAGACGGGCGACCTCGGAAGCCTTGATGAAGACGGTCTTCTTTACATCGACGGCAGGAAGAAGAATCTTATCATTCTTTCAAACGGCAAGAATGTTGTTCCCGAGGAGCTTGAAGCAATCCTTATGAACAACGCTGACGAAATTAAAGAGGTTCTTGTTTACGGCCAGGATGACCGCATTGTGGCTGAGATTTATCCTGATACAGAGATTGATGGAGTTGAGAAAATCATCAACAATAAGGTCAGCGAAATCAATCAGAAGCTTCCCGTTTTCAAGAGAATTGCTAAAGTTAAGTTTACCGACGAAGAATTCCCGAAGACGACTACAAAGAAAATCAAAAGAACATACAGCAATAAATAAACAAAATGAGCTGACACCGCGGGGTCAGCTCATTAATTTTTGGTTCTGTTTATTCGACAGGAGCAGGATTGATTTTGTTTGATATCTCGTCTTTAATAAGATTGAAGAGGAATTTCATAATCTTCTTCAGAGATTCAAAGAAATCTGCGTTATAGCGGTCTGTTGTGTTCATATTGTCCGGAATCATCGGAGCAATCGAGCCGTCAGCATCATTGTAAACAAGATACTGCGGATATTCCTCATCCATAAAGACATTGTAATTCTCAACATTGATAATCTTATTGAAAAGAATGTCGAGAGAATCGGGGAATGTCTTATGGTCGAGATTCTTCACGAACCAGGTTGTGTCGGGCAATACGCAGGTTGAAGCATCAATCTGCTTGTCGGGGGAGATGTATCTGTCAGTACCGTTCGCAATTGCATTTGCAATGTAATCGTCAGAAAGGACCGTGTCAATAGTAGCGGTTGTAGCTCCGAGAGAAGCCTTTTTTACCGTACAGTAATCCTCACCGAGAGCATCGGCGTCTGCTGTTACGGGCAATGACTGATAGCCGTACTTTGTTACATTCGTCATATGAATGCCGTCTGCCTCAAAGCCCTTCCACAGCTCGGGGAGCTTAACCTGAACATTATAATGGTAATTATCGATGATATCGATAAAGTTTTCGTACTTTTCAGCATCTGCACCGTAGAATACGGTTTCCTTAGCCTTTTCATAATCCTCATCGGAAACCATAGCCCAATATGCGGGGAAGTTGCCGTATGTATCTCTGAGAAGACGGGGAACGATGTTGAGATAAATGTCCGGATAAACATTGTTTATTGACCAGGCAAGGAAATCAAGACCGTAGGTTTCGTTAAGAACGGTTGCAAAAGCCTGAATAAGCTCGTTAAGATTGCTGTCTGTCGAAAGCTCAAGGTCATAGATAAAGCGCTCAACACCGTCAGCGTCAATATAAAGCTCACCGCAGAAGGCTTTTGATGCAAACTCAGCACCGTTTACAGCACTTGCGTATGAAATGTAGTCAGCAACATACTGTCCGTCATACTTTTCCATATAAGCCGCAGTGATACAGTCGCCGAGGCACCTGCCGAGAAGCGCAACTTCTTTTTCACCCGTAGCTGCAAGAACATCTTCAATATAAGTGTGAAGCTTTTCAGCGGTTACATAGGGGTCAATGCGCCAGTCATAAGCGAATTTAAACTGCTGAGTGCCGTATTTGCCGTTGACCTTTGCGGGATTGACCTTGTTTGTGATATCGATTCGGCTGTTGTCACGGGGATTACCGTTTTCGTCAAGCATAAGGTCGGAGTAAAGCGGAGACATTATGTTGTAAACCGTGTCGCAGAACTCATCCCACTGCTGTGTGACAACTGCTTTTGCAAAAACATCGATATTCTCCTCAACAGTATCCATAATGAAGTTTTCGGGAAGGCTGATGGGGAATATCTTTCTTGTTGTGCCGTCAGGATTGTCAGCGATAAGATGAACACCTGTGCCCACAACATAGATAAGAGGAATATCTGTTCCGTTTCCCTCGTCGGATGCACCTGTATGTACCGCGAAGGAGAATGAGCCTAAAACAAGTATAATGCTCAGAATAAAGGATAAAACCTTTTTAGAAATGCGTTTCAATTTTTACACTCCTATATTATTCCTGTGATGCCTTCCACTCGTCAAGAGTTGCAGACTCGGCTGTTTCAACGTGTGAGAAGAAGAAGTTCTTTCTTTCCTCGCTGTTGATAACGGTTACGGGCTTGATCTGGTTAAGAACAACACCTCTTGCGCGGAGAGATTCTCTGTAATCCCAATATGTCTTGGGCTTGAGAACGAGCACCTCGGGTCTGTTAAGCATACCCCAACGTCTGTATTTTGCGAACTTTTCGTTTACTTCTGAGAACTCCTCGTCAAGGATGTCGATCATTTTCTGTCTGTCATCCTCGGTCATCGGATTCTTCGGCTCAACGAGCATACAATAGCGCGGCGGCTTTGTTGAGAAGTCGGGATAGTAGCTGAAGCCTGTAAATTCGTTATCCATTCTCTTGGATGTGTTTTTGGCAACAAAGTCACACATCTGAGTGGTTGTCTTTTCGTTAGCAACATTCATATCAAGGTTCTTTCTGTAAAGAAGCTCGATTCGCGGAGTGTTGTTATACATTTTTGTAACCTGAACAACGTCCTCAATACGGTATCTGTAAAGACCGGAATAGTTAGTAACAACGATTTCGTACTTCTTGCCGACCTCAAGCTCGTCAATGAGAAGGGTCTTCGGCTGCTCGTCGGGATTCTCTTCAACGTCATCGTCAACGGGAATAAACTCGAAGAAGATGCAGTGCGGAAGAAGAACGCCGTCGTGAACGTCAAGCTCTGTGGGCATAGCGAAGAAGCCTTCAGCAGCGGCATAGCCCATATTGTGAAGCGGAAGGTCGCCGATTGACTTACGGAGCTTTTCAACGTAAACCTTAAGGTTAGAGCCGACCATACCGTGTGCCCAGGTAAGCTTCGGCCAGATGCGCGGAGCGATGGGTGTGTCAAAGCCCTTCTCAAATTCCTTGCGGAGCTCTGCGGCACGCTTCGGATTGGGCTTGAATTTCTTTTCATACTCCTTGCGAAGCTCGGGAGTGATTTTTATGTTCGGATTGATGATACCCTTTTCGATATCGTCACAAAGCATCTCCCAATTTTCCTCGAGGTAGTCAAACATTGTTGTAAGAAGAGTTACAACGATAGACTCAAGGTAGGAAACGTTTCTCTCTTCAAGAGCGAATCTGAGCTGGAGATATGATGTATCAAGCAGCTCTTCGTGCTCGGGGATAAGAAGAGAAACGGGTGACGTTGAGAAAGTGCTGAGAAGCGGCTTGAGGTAGAGGAGGGGAACCTGTCCTGCACCGTTGCACTGCTTGCCGTCCTCGAGCTTGTGACCTGTAAGGATGAGCACAAGCGGACCCTTCTGTGCGGGCATTCTTACGCCCTTAACGTCCTTGAGGTAGTGGTATGCTGTTGCGACGGAAGCGGAGAAGCCGATACACTGCATGTGCCAGAGGTCGATAATTGACTTCGGAAGAATCTTCGGCTTGCCGACACTGCCTGATGATGAGCAGTAACGCACGTTCATACCCGTATACATAAGATTCTTTTCTTTATTGTGAATCATACGGTCAACGTAGCCTTCATAGTCTGCGTATGTTGTAAGAGGAACCTTGGCGCGGAACTCTTCAATAGAATGGATATCCTTGAAGTTTAATTTCTTGCCGTACTCGCAGTTTTTGCTTTTACTGAGAATTTTTTTCAGGGTTCTGCGCTGTGCTCTCATCGGATTCTTGGTATGAAAGTTGATTTCACGCAAGGTAAAGTCGCCGAGGAAAACACCGAAATCGGAAAAATGCATTTTATTCACTCCTCAAAATTTTTGACATAAAGTCTCATATTCCTGTCCATTATAAAATATTTCAACATAAAAGTCAAATACCATTTGTATACAAAGTGTTGCATATCCGGTTGATAGTCGCAAAAAATCGTATACATTTATAATATATATACGCGTGCGCGAGAGAAAAACTGCTCTTTCAGAGGGGCTGAAGCGTTGCTTAAAAATTTTTTGAAAAAATTTAAAAAAACACTTGCATTTTGATTGACAATATGTTATCATACTCGAGCATGCTATATTATTATGTAGCAAAGTGCGTAGATATGCGTTGATGTGAGAGGTGGCGGCCCTTTGAGGTCGGGAATTCTCGCGGAGTATGTCCGATTTAAAACCGGGCGATCGAATAACCTACAGACCGGGTCCGCTTCCCTTTTGCGGATCTGTGTATGTATGTGCGTTTAAAACCTTTAAATGCACTTTCCCGGAAACTAACCCATTTCCGGTTTTTAAATGCGGCAGGTTGAAACACCCGGTCGCGTTGCAACAAATAGGTTTTAGACGTTGCCCGCCAAATTTATAAGGAGGCAGAATCATGGCAGTAAAGGGAAAAATCAGAATCAGATTGAAGGGTTATGACCACAACCTTGTTGACAAGGCAGCGGAAAAGATCGTTGAGACTGCGAAGCGTACAGGCGCTCAGGTTTCAGGACCTGTTCCTCTTCCGACAGAGAAGGAAGTTGTTACAATTCTTCGTGCTGTTCACAAGTACAAGGACTCCAGAGAGCAGTTCGAACAGCGCACACACAAAAGGCTTATCGACATCATCAGACCGTCAGCTAAAACAGTTGATGCTTTGAGAGGTCTTGAGCTTCCTGCAGGCGTAGAGATTGAAATCAAGCTTTAATCAAAGCGCTGACAGGTCAAGTTGGCGCAGGTGCCAACCAATAACCTATTAAGGAGGAAAACATAATGAAAAAGGGTCTTATCGGAAAGAAAATCGGTATGACACAGATCTTCGACGAAAAAGGTAATGTAGTACCCGTAACAGTCGTTGAAGCAGGTCCGAACGTGATCGTTCAGAAGAAGACAATCGAGAATGACGGCTACGAGGCTGTTCAGGTTGGTTTCGGCGATCAGAAGGTATCAAGAGTCAACAAGCCCATGAAGGGTCACTTCGACAAGAACGGCGTTGCTCCCAAGAAGGTACTCAAGGAGTTCCGTCTCGAGAACATTGCAGATGTTAACGTAGGCGACATCCTCAAGGCTGACATCTTCGCAGCAGGCGAGAAGGTTGACGTTATCGGCACAAGCAAGGGTCACGGTACAGCAGGTTCAATCAAGCGTTGGAACTTCGCAAGACTCAGAGAGTCTCATGGTACAGGTCCTGTTGCAAGACACGCAGGTTCATTGGGCGCTTGCTCAACACCGTCTCGTGTTTACAAGGGCAAGAAGCTTGCAGGCCACTACGGTGTAGACCGTACAACAGTTCAGAATTTAACTATTGCTAAGGTTGATGTTGAGAACAACCTCATCGCTGTTAAGGGCGCAATTCCCGGTCCTAAGGGCGGCATCGTTGTTATCGCTAATGCCAAGAAAGCGTAACGGAAGGAGAGTTTAAAGTATGCCTAATGTATCAGTATTCGATATGAACGGTAAAAAGGTTTCCGACCTTGCTCTTGCAGAGTCAGTTTTCGGAATCGAGCCGAATGCATCTGCTATGCACCTTTGCGTAGTAAATTATTTGGCAAATCAGCGTCAGGGCACACAGTCAACCCTTACACGCGCAGAAGTTAGCGGCGGCGGCAAGAAGCCTTGGCGTCAGAAGGGCACAGGCCGTGCTCGTCAGGGTTCAACAAGAGCTCCCCAGTGGACACACGGCGGTATTTCTCACGGCCCGAAGCCGAGAGAGTACGGCTTCTCCATCAACAAGAAGGTAAGAAGACTTGCTATGAAGTCAGCTTTCTCTTCAAAGGTTGCTGCAGAAGAGCTCGTAGTTCTTGATTCACTCAAGCTTGACGCAATCAAGACAAAGGAAGTTGTTAAGGTTCTCGCAGCTCTTGAAACAGGCAAGAAGGTTCTCCTTGTTCTTCCTGAGAACGATAACGTTCTTTACAGAAGCGCAAGAAACATTGCAGGCGTAAAGGTTGCAACTGTTAACACATTGAATGTTTACGACATTCTTAACTGCGATACAATGCTCGTTCTCAAGGACGGCATCGCAAAGATTGAGGAGGTATATGCATGAGTAAATTAGCACAGGACATCATCCTCCGTCCGATTATCACAGAAGAGAGTATGCTCGGCACTGCTGAAAAGAAGTACACTTTTTCAGTTGCTAAGGATGCTAACAAGATTGAGATTGCTAAAGCTGTTGAAGAGCTTTTCAACGTTAAGGTAGCAAAGGTTAACACAATCAACTGCCTCGGTAAGCTTCGCAGACAGGGTATGCACCAGGGCTACACAGCTTCATGGAAGAAGGCAATCGTTACTCTTACAGAAGATTCTAAGACCATCGAGTTCTTCGACGGTATGATGTAATCAACCACGAATAATCTAAAATCTAAATTCCGGCGGTAATGTATGGAGTTCGACATACTCCGCGAAGCCGCTTATTAAGGAGTGTGATTTAAATGTCGATCAAAATCTACAAGCCGACTACAAACGCACGCAGAGGCATGTCGGTTACAGATTATTCAGAGCTTTCAAAGGTTGCTCCCGAGAAGAGCCTCCTCGAGCCTCTGAAGAATAAGTCAGGTCGTAACAGCTATGGTAGAATCACAGTTCGTCACCGCGGTGGCGCTAACCGTAGAAAGTACCGTGTTATCGACTTCAAGCGTACAAAGTTCGATGTAGTTGCAGAAGTTGCTACAATCGAGTACGACCCGAACCGTTCAGCTCACATTGCTCTCATCAAGTATGAAGACGGTGTTAAGAGCTACATCCTTGCACCTGCTGGTCTCAAGGTTGGCGATAAGGTTATGGCTGGTCCGAATGCTGATATCAAGCCGGGCAACGCTCTTCCCCTTATCAACATCCCCACAGGTACATTCATTCACAACGTTGAGCTTTATCCCGGCCGCGGCGGTCAGCTTGCAAGAGCAGCAGGTAATGCAGCTCAGTTGATGGCTAAGGAAGGCGACTATGCTCTTCTCAGACTTCCTTCAGGCGAACTTCGTAAGGTTCCCGTTGGTTGTATGGCTACAATCGGCCAGGTTGGTAACGTTGACCACGAAAACGTTAAGATCGGTAAAGCCGGTAGAAAACGTCACATGGGTTGGAGACCGACAGTCCGCGGTTCTGTTATGAACCCGAACGATCACCCCCACGGTGGTGGTGAAGGTAAGTCACCCATCGGCCGTCCGGGTCCTGTTACACCTTGGGGCAAGCCTGCTCTCGGTTACAAGACTCGTAACACAAAGAAGGCATCAAACAAGCTTATCGTTAGACGTCGTAACGGCAAATAAGTCGAAAGGAGATAAAGATTATGGGCAGAAGCATAAAGAAAGGCCCCTTCGTGCAGCCTAAGTTACTTGCAAGAGTACAGGAAATGAACGAAAAGGGCGAAAAAATCGTTCTCAAAACCTGGAGCCGCAGCTCCACAATCTTCCCTGACTTTGTCGGCCACACATTTGCTGTTCATGATGGACGCAAACATGTTCCTGTATATGTAACAGAGGATATGGTTGGTCATAAGTTAGGCGAATTTGCACCTACAAGAACCTTTAAGGGTCATGCAGGTTCAAAGACATCAAATAATGGTAAATAAGCCGAAGGGAGTGTGTAACAATGGAAGCAACAGCTAAAGTAACCTACGTGCGTATCGCACCCAGAAAGGTTCAGATAGTGCTTGACCTTATCAGAAACAAGCCTTGTGACGAAGCAATGGCAATCCTTAAACACACGCCGAAGGCTGCGTGTGAACCGCTTGAAAAGTTGCTCAAGTCAGCAATGGCAAATGCGGAAAACAAAGATATGGATGTATCCCGTCTTTATGTTGCAGCTTGCAACGTTGGTCCGGGCCCCATCCTTAAGCGCATCAGACCCAGAGCACAGGGCCGCGCTTTCAGAATAAACAAGAGAACTTCTCACATCAACATAGTTCTCAAAGAAGCAGAATAAGTAAGAAGGAGGGTAATTAAATGGGCCAGAAAATAAATCCTACCGGTCTTCGTATCGGTGTTATTAAGAATTGGGAATCCCGCTGGTACGCTGATAAGAAAGACTTCGGCGCAAACCTTGTTGAGGATTACGAGCTTCGTGAATACCTTCTTTCTACACTTGCTCCTGCTGGTGTACCCAAGGTTGAGATTGAGCGTGACGCAAAGAGAGTTTACGTTAACATTCATTGCGCAAAGCCCGGCATGGTAATCGGCCGCGGCGGCTCAGAGATTGAGAAGCTTAAGGAAATTTGTAAGAAAAAGCTTGGCGGCGAGAAGGAAGTTTCAATCAACATCATTGAGATTAAGCAGCCGGACCTCGACGCACAGCTTGTTGCTGAGAACATCGCAGCTCAGCTCGAAAGACGTGTATCCTTCCGTCGTGCTATGAAGCAGTGCATCGGTCGCACAATGAAGCTCGGCGCAAGAGGTATCAAAATTCAGGTTTCAGGTCGTTTAGGCGGTGCAGAAATCGCTCGTAGCGAAACTTACCACGAAGGTACAATTCCTCTTCAGACAATCCGTGCAGACATTGACTACGGTTTTGCAGAGGCTAAGACAACTTATGGTCGTATCGGTGTTAAGGTTTGGCTTTACAAGGGCGAGGTTCTTCACGAATCAAGCAATCGCAGACCGCGCCGTAAGGAGGGTTCTAGATAATGCTTTTACCTAAGAGAGTTAAATATCGTCGTGTTCAGAGAGGCCGTTTGAAGGGTAAGGCTATGCGTGGTAACAAGGTTACTAACGGTGAATTTGGTCTTCAGGCAACAGAACCGGCATGGATCACATCAAATCAGATCGAAGCAGCCCGTATCGCTATGACACGTTACATCAAGCGTAACGGTAAGGTTTGGATCAAGATTTTCCCTGATAAGCCGATCACAGAGAAGCCGGCTGAAACACGAATGGGTTCCGGTAAAGGTTCACCCGAGTATTGGGTAGCAGTTGTTAAGCCGGGCAGAGTTATGTTTGAAATTGCAGGTGTTGATGAGGAGCTTGCACGTGAGGCTCTTCGCCTTGCAGCTAACAAGCTTCCTATCAAGTGCAAGTTTGTTACTAAAGAAGAAACGGGTGGTGAGCAGTAATGAAAGCAAGTGAAATCAGAAAGATGTCAGCTAAGGAGCTTGATAAGAAGCTTCTTGAGTTGAAGGATGAGCTTTTCAAGCTTCGTTTCCAGCAGGCCATTAACCAGCTCGATAACCCGATGCGTATTAACGCCGTTAGGAAGGATATCGCAAGAATCAAGACAGTTCAGCGCGACATCGAGCTCCACGGCGCTAACTCGTAAGGAAAGGGAGGTTAACTGTTATGAGCGAAAGAAACCTCAGAAAGACTCGCGTAGGCGTAGTCAGCAGTGACAAGATGGACAAGACAGTCGTTGTTACTGTTAGAGATAAGGTAAAGCACCCGCTTTACAAGAAGATCGTTAACCGTACAATCAAGTTCAAGGCTCACGACGAGAAGAACGAGTGCGGTATCGGCGACAGAGTTTTGATTATGGAAACTCGTCCTCTCTCAAAGGATAAGAGATGGCGCGTTGTCGAAATCATCGAGAAGGCTAAATAATTTCGAAGGTGTAAGGAGGCACAATTATGATTCAACAGGAAAGCAATCTTAAAGTAGCCGACAACACCGGAGCAAAGGAGATCAGATGTATCCGAGTTCTCGGTGGTACCGGCAGAAGGTATGCCAACATTGGCGATGTCATCGTTGCTTCTGTTAAGAAGGCAGCACCCGGCGGCATTGTTAAGAAGGGCGAAGTTGTTAAGGCAGTTGTTGTTCGTTCAGCAAGCGGTGTTCGTCGTAACGACGGCACATACATTCGTTTCGACGAGAATGCAGCTGTTATCATTAAGGAAGATAAAAACCCAAAGGGCACACGTATTTTTGGACCTGTGGCAAGAGAGCTTCGTGACAAAGACTTCATGAAGATCCTTTCACTCGCTCCCGAAGTGCTTTAATCAGGGGGTGCAACTATGAGTAATAAAGTACACGTTAAGACAGGTGACGAGGTCATCGTAATCAACGGTAAGTACCGTGGCCACAAGGGCAAGGTTCTCCAGGTTGCTCCGGCTGAGGGTAAGGTTATCGTTGAAGGCGCTAACATTGTTACAAAGCATGTTAAGCCGAGAAAGATGGGTGAGCCCGGCGGCCTTATCAAGGCTGAGAGCGCACTCTATGCTGACAAGGTTCAGCTCATTTGCCCGAAGTGCGGCAGACCGACAAGAGTTGGTCATGTTGCTAAGCAGCCGGGTGAAAAAGATAAGAAGCGCGTTTGCAAGCATGAGAATTGCAAGGCAGTATTTTAATAGGGAGGTACATGACACATGGCAAGATTAAAAGAAGCCTATGTAAACGAAGTCGCACCGGCTTTGATGAAGAAATTCGAATACAAGAGCGTCATGCAGATCCCTAAGCTTGATAAGATTGTTATCAACGTTGGCTGCGGCGAAGCAAAGGATAACCCGAAGGCTATCGACGCTATCGTTAGCGACCTTATGCAGATCACAGGCCAGAAGCCGTATCTCTGTAAGGCAAAGAAGTCAGTTGCTAACTTCAAGCTCCGTGAGGGCATGACAATCGGTGTTAAGGTCACACTCCGTGGCGAGAGAATGTACGAGTTCCTCGACAGATTCTTCAATCTCGCTCTTCCGAGAGTTCGTGACTTCCGTGGTATCAATCCTGACGCATTTGACGGCCGTGGTAACTACAACATGGGTATCAAAGAGCAGTTGATTTTCCCGGAAATCGATTACGATAAGGTAGATAAGGTTCGTGGTATGGACATTTGCTTCGTTACCACAGCACAGACAGACGAAGAAGCTAGAGAGTTGCTTACACTTATGGGCGCTCCGTTTGCGAAATAAGGAGGGGTTATTGTGGCAAAGACAGCTATGAAGGTTAAGCAGGCCAGAACTGCTAAGTTTTCAACAAGAGCATACAACAGATGTAAGATCTGCGGCAGACCACATGCCTATCTTCGTAAGTACGGAGTTTGCCGTATCTGCTTCAGAGAGCTTGCACACGCAGGACAGATTCCCGGCGTGAAGAAAGCAAGCTGGTAAGCGAGCAATTGCATTAAGGAGGTTGACGGTATGCAAGTTACAGATTCAATCGCAGATATGTTGACCAGAATTCGCAACGCAAGTTCTGCAAAACATGATTCTGTCAAAATCCCCGCATCTAACATGAAGAAGGCAATTGCTCAGATTCTTGTTGATGAGGGCTATATCAAAGGCTTTAAGGTTGAGGATGACGGTAAGCAGGGCATGATCGAAATCGCTCTCAAGTACGGTCAGAATAAAACCGCAGCTATCACAGGTTTACGTAGAGTTTCCAAGCCCGGCTTACGTATCTATTCAGGTTGCGAGGATATGCCCAAGGTTATGAAGGGCCTCGGCATTGCAATCGTATCCACATCAAAGGGTATTATGACTGACAAGGACGCACGCAAGGCTAACGTCGGCGGTGAAGTTCTTGCATTCATCTGGTAAGGAGGTGCTGTAAGGATGTCACGAATTGGTAAATTACCCGTAGCTATTCCTGCAGGCGTTGAAGTTAACGTTGAAGGCAGCACTGTTACAGTTAAGGGTCCCCAGGGTACTCTTTCCAGAACAATGAATAGCAATATGCTCATTAAGATCGAAGACAACGCAGTTGTTGTTGAGCGTCCTAATGACAATAAAGAAAACAGATCTCTCCACGGCCTTACAAGAACACTCATCGCTAATATGGTTGAGGGTGTTAACAAGGGCTACAGCAAGGAGCTTGAGATCAACGGTATCGGTTACCGTGCAGCTATGACAGGCAACGCTCTTGAGTTGAACATCGGTTTCTCTCACAAAGTTATTATGGAGCAGCCTGAGGGAATCAAGATTGAAGTTCCCAATCCGAATAAAATCGTTATTTCCGGTCCTGACAAACAGAAGGTAGGTCAGTTTGCCGCTGAAGTACGCGAAAAGCGTCCTCCGGAGCCTTATAAGGGTAAGGGTATCAAGTATGCAGACGAACATATCCGCCGTAAGGAAGGTAAAGCCGGTAAGGGTGGCAAATAATCTTAATGAAGGAGTGAAAAACTTATGGTTAACAGACCAGACAGTAAAAAGGCAAGACTTGCTCGTCATGCTAGAGTTCGTAAGAAGATCTCCGGTACAGCAGCTTGTCCCCGCCTTGATGTATTCCGCTCATTACAGCACATCTACGCTCAGTTAATAGACGACGAGGCAGGCGTAACACTTGTCAGCGCTTCTACTGTTGAGAAGGATTTCGTGGAATATGGCGGAAATAAAACCGCAGCCCGTAAAGTGGGCGAAACGCTCGCACAGCGTGCCAAGGACAAAGGCATTGAAGAATGCGTATTTGACCGCGGCGGCTATATCTATCACGGCCGTGTTCAGGAACTGGCCGAAGGCGCCCGTGAGGGTGGCCTCAAGTTCTAAGTAAGGAGGAATTACTTTTGGCTAAGATTGATGCATCGGCTTTAGAGCTTCAGGAGCGCGTTGTTACCATCAACCGCGTTTCTAAGACAGTTAAAGGTGGCCGTATCTTCAAGTTCGCTGCACTCGTTGTTGTCGGCGACGGTAACGGAACAGTAGGTTTCGGTATCGGTAAGTCAGGCGAAGTTCCTGATGCTATCCGTAAGGGTATTGAAGATGCAAAGAAAAACCTTATTAAAGTATCTCTCAGAGGAACAACAATTCCTCACGAGATTATTGGTAAATTTGACGCAGGCGTTGTTCTTCTTAAGCCCGCTGCACCCGGTACAGGTGTTATCGCAGGCGGCCCGGTTCGTGCCGTTCTCGAGGCAGTTGGTATTAAGGACATCCGTTCAAAGGCATTGCGTTCAAACAATCCGTGCAATGTAGTTAGAGCTACAATTGACGGTCTCTCAAAACTCCGTACTGTTGACGAGGTTGCAGAAATTCGCGGCAAGTCAGCAAAGGAAATTTTAGGTTAAGGAGGGCGGTTCAAAATGGCAGATGTTAAGGTAAAGCTTGTCAAGAGCTTAATCGGAAGCAAAAAGGACCAGATTGCCACCGCTCATGCACTTGGTCTTCATAAGATCGGGGATGTAGCTGTTCAGCCGAACAACCCCCAGACTCTCGGTAAGGTGAAGAAAATTTCACACCTTCTCGAGGTAACTGAAGCATAAGCAAGGAGGTGCGAATTATGAAGTTGCACGAACTTTCACCGGCAGCTGGCTCAACAAAGGAGCGTAAGCGTATCGGTAGAGGTGCAGGTTCCGGTCAGGGTAAAACTGCAGGTAAAGGTCATAAGGGCCAGAAGGCAAGAGCAGGTCGCGGTATGCGCGCAGGCTTCGAAGGCGGCCAGATGCCTTTACAGAGACGTCTTCCCAAGAGAGGTTTCAACAACATTTTCCGCAAGGAGATCGTTGCAGTTAATGTAGCTGATCTTGAAGCGAGATTTGAGAACGGCGCTGTTGTTGACGTAGAGTCACTCAAGCAGGTCGGTCTTGTAAAGAATTCTTTTGATGGTATCAAAATCCTCGGCAATGGCGAGCTTTCAAAGAAGCTTACTGTAAAAGCTGATGCTTTCTCAGAGTCTGCAAAGCAGAAGATTGAGGCAGCAGGCGGAAATGCAGAGGTGATCTGACATGTTGAAGACACTTGCGAACGCATGGAAAATTCCTGATCTTCGTAAGAAGATCCTGTTCACAGCATTGATTCTTCTCATTTTCCGTATCGGTGCAGCTATCCCTGTACCGTTCGTTAACGCCGGTGCAGACGGTATTTTCAACGATGCACAGATGTCCGGTACATTTATGGAATACCTCAACATGATGACAGGTAATGCTTTCAGCTACGGTACGATTTTCGCAATGTCAATCACACCGTACATCAACAGCTCGATTATCATCCAGCTTTTGACAGTAGCTATTCCTGCTCTTGAGCGTCTTGCAAAGGACGGCGAAGAAGGCCGTAAGAAGATTGCAACAATTACACGTTACGTAACAGTTGTTCTCGGTCTTATGCAGTCAACTGCATACTACTTCTACCTTCGCGGTAACGGCTTCCTTCTTGAGGACGCTGCAGGCAAGCCCTTCACAGGCTTTGCAGCATTTTTCCAGGCACTCGTTATTATCCTCTGCTTCACTGCAGGTACAGCACTTATTATGTGGCTCGGTGAGCAGATTAACGAAAAGGGTATCGGTAACGGTATTTCGCTCATTCTTTTCGCAGGTATCGTTGCTCGTGTTCCCACAATCATCGCAACACTCTTCAGCCCCGACGGCGGTTACTTCTCATTCGGCGGTGCATATTCAGTTCTTTCAGTAGCTGTTGCACTCTGCCTCATCCTTATGATTGCTTACATCGTATGGATGGATAACTCAGAGCGTCGTATCCCCGTTCAGTACGCTAAGAGAGTTGTTGGTCGTAAGATGTACGGCGGCCAGAGCACACATATTCCTATCAAGGTTAATATGTCAGGTGTTATGCCCGTTATCTTCGCAAGCTCCATCCTTTCACTTCCTCCGACAATCAACCTTTTCGTTGGTGCAGAGCCGGGTGAAGGCTGGTACGACCACTTCTTCAAGTACTTCCAGAGTTCAAGCTGGGTATATGCAATCCTGTATTTTGTTCTCATTATCTTCTTTGCATATTTCTATGCTTCAATTCAGTACAACCCCATTGAAATGGCTAACAATATCCGTAAGAACAGCGGTGCAATCCCGGGCATCCGTCCCGGCAAGCCGACTTCTGATTATATTCAGAGAGTTTTGTCAAGAATTACATTGCTCGGCGCTCTTCTTCTTTCAGTTGTTGCATTGTTCCCGATCTTGTTCCAGTTGCTCACAACTGCGTTCAAGGTTCCGATGCAGGTTTCACTCGGCGGTACATCAATCATCATTCTTGTTGGTGTAGCTCTTGAAACTGTTAAGCAGCTTGAATCACAGATGATGATGCGTCACTACAAGGGATTCCTTGACTGATAAAGGAGATTACGTTATGAAGTTAATTCTTCTCGGAGCTCCCGGTGCGGGTAAGGGCACACAGGCAGAGGTTATCTGCGAAGCTCTTAAAATTCCTGCAATTTCAACGGGCAACATCATCCGTGATGCTCTTGCAAAGGGCACGGAGATGGGACTTAAAGCTAAGTCTTATATAGACGCAGGCAAGCTCGTTCCCGATGAAGTCGTTATCGGCATCATCAAGGACAGACTTGCAAAGGATGACTGTGCAAACGGTTTCATCCTTGACGGTTTCCCGCGTACAATCCCTCAGGCAGAAGCACTTGATGCTATGGGCATCGAAATCGACCGCGTTGTTGATATCGAGGTTCCTGATGAGAAGATTGCAGCGAGAATGTCGGGCAGACGTGTCTGCAAGGCATGCGGCGCCTCCTACCACCTGGAGTATAAAGCTCCTAAGCAGGAGGGTGTCTGCGATGCTTGCGGCGCTGAGCTTATTCAGCGTAAGGACGATCATCCCGATACAGTACTTGAAAGACTCGAGATCTACCACGAGCAGACAGAGCCTCTCAAGGATTACTACTCAAACAAGGGTATCCTTCGAGTAGTTGAAGGCCAGGAGGAGGTTGCTGATACTTCAGCACTCACTCTCAAGGCATTGGAGGATTAAGCATGATAGTGCTCAAAACGAACCGAGAGCTGGCTCTTATGAGAGAAGCCTGCATCATTTCGGCGGGAGCATTAAAGTTAGCAGGAGAGGCTGTCCAGCCGGGTGTAACAACCGCTGAGATAGATAAAATAGCCTACGATTACATTAAGAAATGCGGCGCAGAGCCAAACTTCCTTAATTACAACGGCTATCCTGCTACGGCATGCATTTCCATAAACGATGAGGTTATTCATGGAATACCGAGCAAAAAGCGTGTGATAAAAGAGGGCGACATCGTCAGCATTGACCTTGGCGCCAGACTGAACGGATACAACGGCGACAATGCTGCTACTTTCGCTGCAGGAGCAATCAGCTCCGAGGCGAAGCGGCTGTGCGACACGACCAGAGAAAGCCTTTATGTCGGCATTCAAAAGGCTGTCGCAGGCGGCAGAGTCGGAGACATCGGTTCGGCAATCGCACAGTATTGCGAGGCGAGAGGCTTTTCGGTTGTCCGCGAGTTTATCGGACACGGAATAGGTAAGGCTCTCCATGAGGAACCCAGTGTACCGAATTTCGGAACACCCGGTAGGGGAGTTCGCCTGCTGCCGGGTATGACAATCGCAATCGAGCCTATGATAAATATGGGCGCTGCGGGGGTCAAAACATTACCCGACGGCTGGACAGTAAAAACCAGAGACGGTAAGCTGTCAGCACACTTTGAACACACTGTGGCTATAACGCCAAGCGGTCCAAAGATACTAACTCTGCTTTAAGGAGGTTCAGTCAATGTCAAAGCAGGATATGCTCGAGCTTGAAGGCGTTGTTGTTGAGGCACTGCCCAACGCAAACTTCCAGGTTGAGCTCGAAAACGGTCACAAAATTTTAGCTGTAATTTCGGGAAAGCTCAGAATGAATTATATTCGCATCCTTCCCGGAGACAAGGTGACGGTCGAAGTTTCGCCGTACGACCTCACCCGTGGACGAATAACATGGCGATCAAAATAAGCTAAAGGCTAATTTTTCAAGGAGGGCATTCAAATGAAAGTCAGACCTTCTGTAAAGAAAATTTGCGAGAAGTGCAAGATTATTAAGCGCAAGGGAAAAATCATGGTTATCTGTGAGAATCCTAAGCACAAACAGCGTCAGGGTTAATCCGACGCAAACCATTTATGGAGGTGCAACTGAGAATGGCGCGTATATCAGGTGTTGACTTACCGAGAGATAAGAGAGTAGAAATCGCTCTTACTTACATTTTCGGTATCGGTCGTAAGACAGCAAGCGACATTATCGCTGCTACAGGCGTAGATCCTGACATCAGAGTTAAGGATCTTTCAGAAGATGATGTAGCAAAATTGCGTGAGTACATCGATCACAACGTTAAGGTTGAAGGTGATCTCCGCAGAGAAACTGCTTTCGATATCAAGAGACTTATCGAAATCGGTTGTTATCGTGGCGTACGCCACAGAAAGGGCCTGCCCGTAAGAGGTCAGCGCTCAAAGACAAACGCTCGTACACGCAAGGGTCCGAAGAAGACCATTGCTAACAAGAAGAAGTAATTTAGGAGGGATAATATGGCACCTAAGGGTTCCGCTAAGAAGGGCACTGCAACTCGCAGACGCCGTGAGCGCAAGAATATTGAACGCGGCGCAGCTCATATCCAATCCACCTTCAACAATACTATCGTTACCATCAGCGATACGCAGGGTAATGCAGTATCATGGGCATCAGCAGGTGAGATGGGCTTCAGAGGTTCAAAGAAGTCAACTCCGTTCGCAGCTCAGACTGCTGCAGAAGTAGCTGCAAAGGCTGCTATGGAGCATGGTATGAAAACTGTTGAGGTTTACGTTAAGGGTCCGGGAGCAGGACGTGAAGCTGCAATCAGAGCATTGCAGACAGCAGGTCTCGAAGTTAGCCTTATCAAGGACGTAACTCCGATTCCTCATAACGGCTGCCGCCCGCCGAAGAGAAGACGTGTATAACCTATAATTTCAGGAGGTGTAACTACAAATGGCAAGATATACCGGCGCGGTATGTAAGATGTGCCGCCGTGAGGGCAAGAAGCTTTTCCTTAAAGGCGAAAGATGCTATACAGGAAAGTGCGCACTTGAGCGTCGTTCATACGCCCCCGGCCAGCACGGTCAGAGCCGCAAAAAGACTTCCGAGTATGGTCTCCAGCTTCGTGCAAAGCAGCAGGCTAAGAGATATTACGGTATTCCGGAAAGTCAGTTCTATAACTATTTCCTTACAGCAGAGCGTAAGCAGGGTATGACAGGTACAAACCTTCTCAGAATCTGCGAAAGCCGTCTTGATAACGTTGTTTATCTTCTTGGCTGGTCAAGCTCAAGAGCAGAAGGCAGACAGCTCGTAACACATGGTCATTTCACAGTAAACGGCCGTAAGGTAAACATTCCTTCATACCTCGTGAAGGCTGGCGATGTAATCGCTATCGCTGATTCCAGCAAGGATAGTGTAAAAATCAAGGCAGTCCTTGAGTCAAACGGTGCTCGTCCTGTTCCGCAGTGGCTTGACAAGACATCTGACACAGAAGCTAAGATTGTAGCTCTCCCCGAGAGAGATCAGATTGCTTGTCCTGTTGAGGAACAGCTTATCGTCGAGCTTTATTCAAAATAATAATTAACCGTATACTTAATATAACAAGGAGGGTTTTGAATGATTGGCATAGAGAAACCAAGAATCGAAACAGCCGATGTTTTACCTGACGGTACTTACGGTAAATTTGTCGTAGAACCCTTGGAGAGAGGATATGGTACAACTCTCGGCAACAGCCTCAGACGTGTACTCCTTTCTTCATTACCGGGCTACGCAATTACTTCCGTTAAGATTGATGGAATTCTTCACGAATTCTCAACGATTCCCGGCGTTAAGGAAGACGTTACGGAAATCGTACTTAATTTGAAGAGCGTTATCCTTAAAATCCACGGCGACGGTCCGAAGACAATGTACGTGGATGTAAAAGGTGAAGGTGAACTCACTGCAGGCGACTTCAAGACCGATTCAGAAGTTGAGATTCTCAATCCCGAGCTTCATATCGCATCTCTTGACAGCGACGCTCACGTAGTGATGGAGATCACTTGCAGTAAGGGCAGAGGATATGTTTCTGCAGAGCGCAACAAGCAGTATCTTCAGCCGCCTATCGGCGTTATTGCAATCGACTCAATTTATTCACCGGTATTAAAGGTAAATTACACAGTCGAGAACACACGTGTCGGTCAGATTACTGACTATGACAAACTTACACTTGAGGTGTGGACAAACGGTACAATTTCTGCAAAGGAAGCCGTTTCTCTTGGCGCCAAGATCCTCAACGAGCATCTCAGTCTCTTTGGAGACCTCTCCGATGAGGCTTTTGAAACTGAGATCATGGTTGAAAACAATAAGAGTGGTAAAGAAAAAGTCTTGGAGATGACCATTGAGGAACTTGACCTGTCTGTGCGCTCTTTTAACTGCTTGAAGAGAGCAGGAATCAATACAGTTGAAGATCTTATCGGCAAGTCCGAAGATGATATGATGAAGGTTCGTAACCTTGGTAAGAAATCTCTTGATGAGGTTGTTGCAAAGCTTACATCCCTCGGCTATGATCTTCGCAGGGACGAAGACTAATAAGAAACTGTAATAATCATTTTTACAACTAACGGTAAAGGAGTGACTTTAAATGCCAGGTTCAAGAAAGCTTGGAAGAGCAAGTGACCATCGTAAGTCAATGCTCAGAGGCATGGTAACATACCTTTTGGAAAGCGGCAGAATAGAGACCACCGTTACAAGAGCAAAGGAAGTTCGCGCAATGGCTGAAAAAATGATCACCATCGCAAAGACAAATGACCTTCACTCAAAAAGACAGGTTTTGGCATACGTTACTAAGAAGGACGTTGTTAAAAAGCTCTTTGATGAGATTGCTCCCAAATATAAGGACGTAAACGGCGGTTATTGCCGTATTATTAAGACAGGCACACGTCGCGGTGACGCATCAGAGATGTGTATCATCGAGCTCGTTGATGTTGAGTCTAAATAATCAGGTATAATCCGAACAAAATTCAACACCCACGGTAGAAATACCGCGGGTGTTTTTTTGTTGTATTTTGTTAAGCCTCAACAGACTCTTTTTCCTTTTCAAGATGATTGATTTCATCGAGGTTATGCTGTCTGCGTGCCTCAAGCTCATCGGCAATCTCCTTGTGCTTTTTACCCGAGAGCTTATAGAAAAGCATCGGGATAACTGCAAGGTAGGAGAAGATAGCAGGTAGAATTGCGAACAGATAAATCAGGCTTGATTTTGCCTCGGTCGGCATAAGCTCGGGTGTTTCTGCGAACTGCTTGTAGCCGACATAGATAAGGAAAAGATTTGTAACATAGTTCGTACAGTTTCCGAGGATTCTCGAAAGGGTATTTTTAACCGAGCTGACGGTTGCTTCGTTTCTTTCTCCGAATTTGTATTCGGCGTAGTCATAAGCTGCCATCTGGATAAGATTCGGAATAGTCTGGTAGAAGCCTGTTGTCAGTCCGTGGATGGCATACCAGATAACGATGCGTACAAAAATCTGTGCGGGAGTGTGTGCCTCAAACGGGAAAACAGAAATGAACATAGCGGTGTAGCAGATACCTGTTCCGAGTCTTGTTGCAATA
This sequence comes from Clostridia bacterium, assembly GCA_017415025.1. GTDB lineage: Bacteria > Bacillota > Clostridia > Oscillospirales > Acutalibacteraceae > CAG-488. Next base: position 128,288 of record JAFQJH010000008.1, on the reverse strand, counting down.
TAAAGTATTTTATCGTCAACCCACTTGCGCACAATCGGAGCAAGGAAGAGTGAAATTCCTGTCGTAACAAATGAGGCGATTGATGCTACTGATAAAAGAGCTGCGAAGTTACCGTCGTTATAAACATATTCAAACTGAAACGGCGTGCCCCTGAAAAGTGTGAGTGTAAACTGCTCTGTTTTGAAGCAGGTGATGAATGCATAAGTCATAAGACCGTAGCCGACGGACATACCGTGAGCAAGAATTTCGGAAAACATATACATCATCAGCGGCTTGTTCTGGATAATGTGCTTGTAAACCTCGCGAAGCTTCGGAGCTTCAACCTTAGGCGGCTCGGCGATTCGTTCCTTTGTAACAATAATATTCCATATTGTCAGCGGGATTGCAAGAATGGTTACAACGCTGAAGCCGTAGAAATATCTCTCTGCTTCTGAAAGATTCGGCATAAGATACGGCAGCACAGCCGCGATGTATGTACCGCAGGCGCCGATTGATGATGTGAGTATGCTTTCAATCGCCGCAATGTAGCCACGCTCCATATTGTTGGTGGTACGTCTTGCGTTGAGTGCGGTAAGAGCCGCATTGTAGAAGGTGCTGAAAGCATCATTCAGGAAAAACAGCAGAACAAGGTACGCAACCTTGAAAACATCGCTGATTTCGGGAAACCAGGCGCGCAGGGGAAGTGTCTGAAGAATAACAACGAGGTTGCAGGGGATAATCATCAGCATCAGCCACGGCTTGAAGCGTCCCCAATTGCCGAAGGTTTTTCGGCTCTTGTCAAGAAAGCTTGAAACAATAACGTCATTTGCAATGTCCCAGAAGCCGAGAATAAAAATAATTGTGCTGTATGTGGCGAATGCCTTGTCGCTGAGTCCTAAATATGTTGAAGCAACAAGTCCGCCAAAGAAACCGCTCATTGCGGTTGCTGCCTTGGATACGGCGGTGCTTGAACCGAACGCAACGTATTCCTTCAGCGAGATTTTTTCATTGACATTAGTGGCAAGTGTGTTTTTAATCTTTTTCATAGGTCACCTCGTCATTTATTTTGATTATTATTTCACGGTCACTGCCTGTTCGCGTGTTGTGCACAAGAGGCTCAACAAGTGTCCACAAGCTGTCAAAGCCGTTGATATACCTTGAAAGACTTATCTTAAAAGTTCTCATAATCGCATCTGTGCGATGAAGTGCACCGTAAATTACGCGGTGTTCGTAGGTGTCGGGTGTGAACGGAGCATCGCCCGTAAAAAAGTGATCGAGCACAACAAAAACCATATCAATAACCTTTTCGTTTTTATGCTCCTTACACTCTTTTTTTGTAAGCCCAGAGTATTTTCTGCCCAATTTTCCCGCGAAGGACATATTGATTTTTGAAATCAGCTTCAAGGCGGGCCTGATGATAAAACGGTATTTCTGCGCTTGGTCAATCGGGATAAGACCGTCTCCGAGCTTCAGAAAAGCGTCATAGTCCTTGCACGCCGTGTCGATGAGTCTGCGGTAGTATCCGCCGAAGCACGAGGAGGCTATATACTTGCTTCCGCCCTCAATGCCGTCTATTTCCTCGGGCATATCGACCGTTGAAATATCGGCAACTCCGTTTTCGAGCACAACCTTGCGTATCTTGCCGCAGGGTGAAACAACCGCCGTCGTGCCAACGTCGTAAAGCACTTTTTCCCCCTTACTTATACTCCGTATCGTATGCACGTGAGTGTGTCCCGTGAAAACGACCTTAACGCCGTATTTCGTAAGCAGACCTTTGAGTATGGGATGTCTGCCGTACATTTCGGTCGGTGCAGCAGCCTCATAAACAGGGTAAGGGGTGATAACGGGATGGTGCGTGAATAAAAGCACGGCTTCACCTTTTGACTTTGCCTTGATGAGCTCGTTTTCGAGCCACTCGTTGCCCTTGTCGTCAAGCCCGCAGTCCGTGTGACCGTTGCCGTCATCGTTAAGGAGAATAAATCGGTAACCGTCAATGCCTATCGAGTAGGACATATCGTATTCACTGTCAGCCTCGTTTCTTCCGAAGGGTCTGTAAAGTGCATCGAGCTCGTGCCGTCTTGTGCAGTCAACTCTGTAAGCTTCTTTTTTACCGTAACCGCTTGCGACGAATTCGTTTTCATCCTCACCGCAACCGTTATAGTCGTGAGTTGCTGTCAGCACAAGCACGCGCTTACCGGTTTCTTCAAGCTTGTGCAAGCGTTCGATAAACTCGTCGTGACAAAGCCTCTCACCGCAATTTATAAGGTCGCCGATGATAACAACGAGGTCAGCTTCCGCATCCTGTTCAATTACTTTAAAGAAGGCTTCGTTGACCTCGGGTGACTCCTTGATAACCACCTGGTCGCCGTGGCAACGCCGTTCAATGGCTTCTCCGTCCACCCACAGCTTTTTGGAAAAATAGTGGTTGTCCGCAATTATGTAAAACTGAAGCTTACCCATAGCTCACCTTCGTCCGTGTATATTTGTATAAATGAATTATATCAGTTTTACACTAATTCCGTCAACTGTTTCCGCTGTTTTTGTGATTTATAAAGCGAAGCGGTAAGATTTAATCAGTCAGACACTTAATATTTACTTTTTCTGACTGATGATATCACGTAATTTTTTAACCAAAAATACTGTCAGCGTACAAGCTGCAATAATTGCATACGCGCCTGTTGCAAAATACAGACCGATGAGAAAAATAATGAATCCGTCACCGCCCATATCGAACGGGTTGGCGCTTGTGAAAAGTAAAGCCACGGCAACGGGAAACAGCCATTTAAGCTGTGTTTTGCTCAAGCCGACGAAGACATAAATAACAGCAGAAAGAACAATCATCAGCACCAACGGCTCAAAGGTAGCAGGAATAAAATTAGGTGCAACAAACAGCACCACGCTTTGCATACAAAAAAGAATAAACAGCTTGAAAAAAGAATTGGTATGCCGCTTTACTTTCTTCTGATTTTCTTCGATTACGCTTATTATGTTTTCTTCGTTTTTGTGTATTATTTCATTAACCTTTTCGATTTCAATATGCTCCTGCTCCTCTGGGATAATTCTTTCTCCCGCAAGAAGCTCGTTTACAGAAACCTTCAATTCTTTTGAAAGCGGAATAAGAAACGACATATCGGGCAAACCTTTACCTGTCTCCCAACGTGAAATCGCCTTATCCGTACAGCCGATTTTATCCGCAAGTTCTTTTTGGGTCATATTCAGTTTTATTCTTTGTTCTTTTATAAACGTGCCGATTTTAATAATATCCATACTTATCACCTCGCCTTAATTATAACGGTGAGAGGGTGTAATATCAACCTATGAATCGTAGAGTGGCTGTAAAACAAAAAACTGCGGACTTTCGTCCGCAGTGCGTGGGGGTCAACGGTTAGCAGCCGCAACCGTTGTTGTTGAGGAAACCGTTGTTACAACCGCAGTTGTTATTGCAACCGCAATTATTGTTGTTGCAACCGCAACCACACTCAGAGAATAAAAGGATGATAATGAGAATCATAACCCAGTTATTACAGCAACCCATGTCGTGACCTCCTTTCGTCTTACACTAATATTTTATGTGTAAGGCAAAAAATGGTGTTTGTCCTTTATAAAAATTTTTTAAAGCCTTTACAAATCGGGTACGCAGGAAAAGCTCACAGCCCTTTATTCCGTACTCGAACCACTTGAAATTCCATAAAAAACTTGACTAAACCACAACATATAGTGTAAAATATAAAATAGCATTTTATTGAAAATAATAGTATTTTATTAAAAATAAGGAGTGTAGTTATGGCAAAAAAGGCAAGCTACGGTAATGACGACATAGTTTCTCTCAAAGGCCCTGACCAGGTGCGTAAGCGTCCTGCGGTTATTTTCGGCTCGGATGATATTGAGGGCTGTCAGCATTCCGTTTTTGAGATTTTGTCAAACTCAATAGACGAAGCGCGTGAAGGCTTCGGCGATAAAATAGTTGTAACACGTTACCTTGACCATTCCGTTGAAATTCAGGACTTTGGCCGAGGCATTCCCGTTGACTATAATACAAAGGAAAAGAAATTTAACTGGGAGCTTGTTTTCTGTACTCTTTATGCAGGCGGTAAGTATTCCAAGGGCGGCGACAGCAGCTACGGCTATTCGCTCGGTCTTAACGGTCTCGGACTTTGTGCAACGCAGTTCGCTTCCGAATATATGGAGGCGGAAATCCATCGTGACGGCACATGCTATAAGCTCAACTTCAAAAAGGGTAAGATTGTCGGTCAGATGGAAAAAGAGCCGTACACAAAGCGCGATACAGGCTCGCGCATCAAGTGGCGTCCCGACCTCAAGGTGTTTACGGATATTGCCGTTCCGCTCGAATATTATCAGGATACAATCAAGCGTCAGGCGATTGTAAACTCGGGAATTAAGTTTATTCTTAAAAATCAGCTCAACAAAACGCAGTTCGAAACCTTTGAATATTATTATGAAAACGGTATCTCCGATTACGTAACCGAAATTGCAGAGGATGCCGCACTCACGGGTGTTCAATCGTGGCAGACGGAGCGTGTCGGCCGTGACCGTGAGGATCACAAGGACTACAAGGTGCTTATAACATCAGCACTCTGCTTCTCGAACAAGTCGCAGAAAAAGGAGTATTACCATAACTCAAGCTGGCTTGAGCACGGCGGTGCGCCCGAAAAGGCTGTCCGTAATGCATTTACTTATCAGATAGATTCCTATCTCAAAACTAACGGAAAGTACACAAAATCTGACCCGAGAATTAAGTTTGAGGATATCGAGGACTGCCTTGTGCTCGTTGTTTCGTCCTTCTCGACCGAAACCTCCTACGAAAATCAGACTAAAAAAGCAATCACAAATAAATTCATTCAGGAAGCGATGACAGATTTCTTCAAGCATCAGCTTGAGATTTACTTCATCGAAAACCGAACGGAAGCGGAAAAAATCGCAAATCAGGTGCTCATCAATATGCGCAGCCGTGTCAAGGCGGAGACAACGCGACAGAGCATCAAAAAGACTCTCACGACCGCAAACGACCTTGCGAACAGAGTTCAGAAGTTTGTCGATTGCCGTGCAAAGAATGCAGAGGACAGAGAGCTCTTTATCGTGGAGGGTGATTCTGCTCTCGGCGCCTGTAAGCAGGCGCGTGACTCCGAATTTCAGGCGCTTATGCCTGTCCGCGGTAAGATTCTCAACTGTCTTAAATGCGAATACGATAAGATTTTCAAAAGCGAAATCATCACCGATCTTGTCAAGGTGCTCGGCTGCGGTGTTGAGGTCAAGTCAAAGTATATGAAGGGTCTTGCAGAGTTCAATCTTGATCTGCTTCGGTATAACAAGGTTATTATCTGTACCGATGCCGACGTTGACGGCTTCCAGATCCGTACACTTATTCTTACTATGATTTACCGCCTTATGCCGACACTTATTGAAGAGGGTAAGGTGTTTATTGCGGAAACTCCGCTTTATGAAATCAATACAAAGGACCAGGTGTGGTTTGCTTATACCGAAAAGGAAAAGGCAGAAGCAATTGAACAGATCGGCAGCGCAAAATACACCGTTCAGCGTTCAAAGGGTCTTGGTGAAAACGAAGCCGAGATGATGTGGCTTACAACAATGAATCCGAAAACAAGACGTCTTGTTGAGATTCTGCCCGAGGATGCCGAAAGAACGGCACAGATTTTTGAAATGCTCCTCGGCGATAATCTTGCCGGCAGAAAAGAGCATATTGCCGACAACGGATATATGTATATCGATATGCTCGATTTAAGCTAAGGGAGGTGACAGTATGGCGAGAAAGAAAAAAGAGGTCGTTAAGACTGAAGAAGAAATGAATCCGAATACCCACATACTCGGTGCGGGTACGGTTTTAAGACAGAACATCACGGAAACACTTGAAACCAACTATATGCCCTATGCGATGAGCGTTATCCTGTCACGAGCAATTCCCGAAATTGACGGCTTCAAGCCCTCACACAGAAAGCTCCTTTATACAATGTATAAAATGGGACTTCTCACGGGTGCCAGAACAAAGTCGGCAAACATCGTCGGCCAGACAATGAAGCTCAATCCTCACGGTGATGCTGCTATTTATGATACAATGGTACGTCTGTCACGCGGATATGAGGCTTTGCTTCATCCGTTCGTTGACTCAAAGGGTAACTTCGGTAAGGCTTATTCGCGCGATATGCAGTGGGCGGCTCCGAGATATACCGAGGCGAAGCTTGCGCCTATCTGCGCAGAGCTTTTTGCGGAGATTGACAAGGACACCGTTGACTTTGTCGATAACTACGATAACACGATGAAGGAGCCGTCACTTCTTCCCGTTAAATTTCCGACCGTGCTGACCAATCCCACAACGGGTATTGCCGTCGGTATGGCAAGCTCAATCTGTTCATTCAATCTGCAGGAAATCTGTGATACAACGGTAGCACTCATCAAGGATGAGGAGGCTGATATCACAGAGACACTTAAAGCCCCCGATTTTATCGGCGGCGGTCAGCTCGTCTATGACCGCGATGCTATGGATGCTATTTACCGTACCGGCCGCGGCGGATTTAAGGTAAGAGCAAAGTATCGCTACGACAAGGATAATAAATGTATAGAAATCACGGAAATTCCGCCGACAACAACGGCAGAAGCGATTATTGATAAGATTATCGAAAAATTCAAGGCAGGCTCTGTGCGTGAAATCAGCGATATCCGTGACGAAACGGATAAATCGGGTCTTAAAATCACAATCGACCTCAAAAAGGGTACAGACCCCGATAAGCTGATGCAGAAGCTTTACAAAATGACTTCACTTGAGGATACCTTCTCCTGCAACTTCAACCTTCTTATCGCAGGTGTGCCGAAGGTGCTCGGCGTTCGTGACATTCTGCTTGAATGGATTGCGTTCCGTACCGAAGGTGTACGCAGACGCGTTTTCTTTGACCTCTCAAAAGCGAAGGAAAAGCTTCATCTTCTTGAAGGCTTGCAGAAGATTCTCCTTGATATCGACAAGGCAATTATGATTATCCGCAAGACCGAAGAGGAGAGCGAGGTTGTTCCCAACCTTATGATCGGCTTCGGTATTGACGAGGTTCAGGCGAATTACGTTGCGGAAATCAAGCTCCGCCACCTCAACCGTGAGTATATCCTGAAAAGAACGCAGGATATCGAAAAGCTCCGCAAGGATATTGAAGAAATGGAGGATATCCTTGCTCACAAGTCGAAAGTGAAGAAGATTATCGTAAATGAGCTTAACGATATTGCAAAGAAATACGGTCAGCCGAGAAAAACGGAGATTATCTTTGCTATGGATGTTGCCTACGACGAAAAGGAAGAGGAGGAGCCCGATTTCCCCGTAAACCTCTTCTTTACAAAGGAAGGATATTTCAAAAAGATTACTCCGCAGGCTCTGCGCACAAGCGGCGAGCAGAAGCTCAAGGAAGGCGACTCAATGCTTCTTGAAATTGAAGCTACGAATAATACGGAGCTTCTCTTCTTTACAGATAAGTGTCAGGTTTATAAGTCTAAAGCATCTGAATTTGATATGGGCAAGGCGAGCGTGCTCGGTGATTTTGTTGCTTCAAAGCTTGGAATGGACGAGGGCGAAACCGCAATTTATATGATTGCAACTCTTGATTATAAGGGTTATGTAATGTTTTTCTTCGAAAACGGTAAGGTTGCAAAGGTTGACCTTTCGGCTTATGAAACAAAGACAAACCGTAAAAAGCTCATCAAGGCATACTGTGACAAGTTCCCGATCGGTGCAATAAGACACGTTGTTGAGGATTGCGACCTTGTGCTTGAATCTACGTCCGGCAGATTGCTTCTTATCAACACGGGCGCAATTTCACCTAAAACGACAAAGGATACACAGGGCGTCTCTGTTATGACGATGAAAAAGGGTCATATCCTTAAAAAGGTAAGGGACTACAAGAAGGGCGAATTTGCAAAGCCGTATCGCTATAAGACGAAAAATCTTCCTGCGGCAGGCGCACTTCTGAGCGCAGAAGATACGGGCGAGCAGATGTCGTTAATATAAAATAAAAATGCCACCGAGTCGAGCTTCCTCACTCGGTGGCAGCGGAAAAACGAACAAACGCAAAAACCAATCGTTTTCTTCCGCTAAAATTATATTAACCCGAAATTAATTGATAATTATCGGAAAAATATGCCTTATTTTTTGTTTAGATTTAATTTTTCTATTGCATTTTCAAATAATGTGTGATAGAATGTCTTGGTAAAAATATTAATGGAGGTTTAATTATGACTGCTATTCAGTACGTTTTAGGTATAATCCTTATTTTGCTTGCACTCGTCCTCATCGTTGCAGTTCTTCTTCAGGAGAGCCGTTCAGCAGGTCTTTCAGGTGCAATTTCAGGCGGTGCTGATACATTCTTCGGCAAGGCAAAGGGCAAGACAATCGAGCAGAAGCTCGCTAAGATTACAAAGTATGTTGCACTCGCTTTCTTTGTAATTGCTCTCGGCGTTTCAATCGCATTTATGTTTATGTATTAATTGAAAATTTGTGCAGGGTGGCTAAAAGCTGCCCTGTTTTTTTGTGATTTTTTGCAGATTTACCGTTGAATTTTGCAAAACAAGGTAGTATAATAGGACATATTTTTTTATTGCGTTATAAAAGGATAAAATACGGAAATATGTTAAAACTCACTTGTGTATGCGCAGAGCATATATTAATAAAGGCAAAGATTTAATGTGTCCCGATTCATCGTTTATTTCGCCAATTTTAAGGAGATGACCTTATAATGAATTATGTAGAAAAAGTTATTGCGCGCGTTGCTAAAGACCACGCAAACGAGCCTGAGTTCGTGCAGACAGTCACAGAGGTTCTCACAAGCCTTGTTCCCGTTATTGAAAAGCATCCGGAATATGAAGCTGCAGGACTTCTTGAAAGAATGGTTGAGCCCGAAAGACAGATTATCTTCCGCGTTTCTTGGGTAGACGACAACGGCAAGGTACAGGTCAACACAGGTTACCGTATCCAGTTCAACGGTGCTATCGGTCCTTACAAGGGCGGTCTTCGCTTCCACCCCTCTGTTTACAGCGGTATCATCAAGTTCCTCGGCTTTGAGCAGACCTTCAAAAACAGCCTTACAGGCCTTCCCATCGGCGGTGCAAAGGGCGGTTCAGACTTTGACCCGAGAGGCAAGTCAGATGCAGAGATTCTTCGTTTCTGTCAGGCATTTATGACAGAGCTTTACAAATATATCGGACCCGACATTGACGTTCCTGCAGGTGATATCGGTGTAGGCGGCAGAGAAATCGGCTACCTCTTCGGTCAGTACAGACGTCTCAAGAGTACGTTTGAAAACGGTGTTCTCACAGGTAAGGGTCTTTCATACGGCGGCTCACTCATCAGACCCGAGGCAACAGGCTTCGGCGCAACATACTATGCTCAGGAGGTTCTCGCACACTTCGGCGAGACAATCAAGGGCAAGACATTCGCAGTTTCCGGCTTCGGTAACGTTGCATGGGGTACTGTAAAGAAGGTTGCGGAGCTCGGCGGTAAGGTAGTTACAATTTCCGGTCCCGACGGTTATATTTACGATCCCGACGGAATCAATACAGAAGAAAAAATCAACTTTATGCTTGATATGCGTTCTTCAGGCAGAGACAAGGTTCAGGACTATGCTGATAAGTTCGGCGTTGAGTTCTTCCCGGGTCAGAAGCCGTGGGGTGTTCCCGTTGACGTGGCTATGCCTTGTGCAACACAGAACGAGGTTGGCATTGAAGAAGCAAAGAAGCTTGTTGAAAACGGTGTCAAGTACTACATCGAGGTTTCAAATATGCCTTCAACAAACGAGGCTCTTGAGTACCTTATGGAAAATTGCAAGGCAGTTGCTCCCTCAAAGGCAGTTAACGCAGGCGGCGTAGCAGTTTCAGCTCTTGAAATGACACAGAACTCAATCCGTTACAGCTGGACAGCAGAAGAGGTTGATGCAAAGCTCAAGTCAATTATGAAGTCTATCCACGACTCTTCAGCAGCAGCAGCAGAAGCATACGGCCTCGGCTACAATCTTGTTGCAGGCGCAAACATCGCAGGCTTCCAGAAGGTTGCAGACGCAATGATGGCTCAGGGTGTTATCTAAGAGTTTAACAGCAATATTAAAAAAGCGTTGTGTCCACGGACACAACGCTTTAACTTTTTATATTTAGATTGACTTAAGAAGAGCAGGAAGTCTTGTAAGTGCTCCGGGGATTCTGACAAGAATCTTGCAAAGTCCCTTGAAGCTTGACTGACCGTCATTGAGAATCATCAGAAGACCGTCGATGATTTCGGGTGAAGCAACACCCATACTCATTGCCATAAAGTTACGGATAGGAATCTGAGTTGCCATAGCGGCAATCATCTTTCCGTCACCGTTTTCAGCAGAGCCGAACTTAGCCATAATGCCCTCAATAGCATTGCACATTCTGCCGCCCCACTTGGTATGTCTTGCATCGTTAAGACAGCAGTAAATGTCGATGGGAAGTGATGTGTCACGCTTGTTTTCGGGAAGCTTGAAGCCGAGAACAGCCTCGAACTGTGCGCCGTTCATTCCCTTTACGTTTGCTGTATAATATGCGGGAGCTGTTGCTCTGTAATCGGGAATTTCAGCGTTGACTGTTGACTCAACAGTGATTGTCTTTGAAAGTCTGATGTCACGGCTTGATGCACCTACGAGGATGTCAAACTCACCGCTTTCAACCATCCAGTCACCGAGCTTAACGTTGTAGAAAGCAAATGCTCTCTTGGAAAGCTCGAGTGTAACAGTTGCTTCCTCACCGGGGTTAAGAAATACCTTCTTGAAGCCCTTGAGCTCCTTGACGGGACGGAAAATTGTTGATTCCTTATCAGCAACGTAGAGCTGTGCAACCTCGCCACCGAACACATCGCCTGTGTTCTTAACCTTGAAGGAAACTGTGAGTGTATCCGTATCCTTGATGCTGTCAGCAGAAACCGAAATGTCGCTGTACTCAAATGTTGTGTATGAAAGACCGTAGCCGAACGGGAAAAGAACGTTCTTTTCTGCCTTGTCATAGTAGCGGTAGCCGATGTAAACGGACTCTCTGTGCTCACTTGTAACAGGACCTGCAGGATAGTTGCCGTATGTCGGGTTGTCGCTGTATGAAAGGGGATAAGTCTCACTTGTCTTACCTGACGGATTAACCTTACCTGTAAGGAGGTTAGCTGTTGCACTGCCGACAGCCTGACCGCCGAGACCTGTGCTCAGGAGTGCCTTAACCTCATTAATCCACGGAAGGTTGATTACTGAACCGCCTGCAAGAACAGCCGCTGTATTCGGGTTAGCCTTTGCAACTGCGGAAACAAGGTGGCTGTGGCACTTCGGCATTTCAATATTTTCTCTGTCGTAGCCTTCACCCTCGAACTCGTCTGTAAGACCGACGAAGACAAGTGCAATGTCAGCATTCTTTGCAGCGTTTACTGCCTCGTTTACAAGCTCGTCCTTGATTACGTCCTTGTTCTTGACGTAGCCGGGAGCGTATACAACGTCAACGCCGAGCTTCTTGAGCTCATCGAGAGCATTGTCAAGCTTGTTGGGATTGATAACGGAAGAGCCGGCACCCTGGAAACGCGGAGAAGCAGCAAGCTCACCGATAACTGCAACCTTCTGACCTGCCTTGAGGGGAAGGATTTTGTCATTGTTCTTGAGAAGCACCATTGAGCCCTCTGCAACCTTGCGTGCAACAGCGTGATGTGCTTCAACATCGTATGTATGTTTCTTTGCAAGTGCAGGCTTTGACTTAACGATAAGGTCAACAACTGTGTCAACTCTCTTGTCGAGCACTGCTATGTCAAGCTCACCGCTGTTTACTGCGGCGATGATTTTATTTGTATTGATTCTTGCTGATGACGGCATTTCAAGGTCAGTGCCGTTGTAAAGTCCGGGAATTCTGTCAACTGATGAGCCCCAGTCTGTAACAAGGAGACCCTCAAAGCCCCATTCACCGCGGAGAACCTTCTCCTGGAGCCACTCGTTCTGTGAGGAGTAAACACCGTTGATGCGGTTGTAGGAGTTCATAATTGTCCAGGGCTGTGCTTCCTTAACGCAAATTTCGAAAGCTGTAAGGTAAAGCTCACGCATTGCTCTCTCATCAACAACCTCGTTGATAACCATACGGAATGCTTCCTGTGAGTTACAAGCGAAGTGCTTGAGGGATGTGCCGATACCCATTGACTGAACACCGTTTACAAAGCTTGCAGAGCACTTACCTGCAAGGTACGGGTCTTCACTGAAATATTCAAAGTTACGTCCGCAGGTCGGAGAACGCTTGATGTTTGTGCCGGGGCCGAGAACAACGGAAACCTCTTCCTTAAGGCACTCTTCTGCAAGAGCGATGCCCTCTTCCCTTAACAAATCCTCATCCCATGAGCAGGAAGATGTTGAAGCAGGGGGGAAGCAGGTTGACGGAACAGAGTTGCCGAGACCGATACCGTCAGAAGCCTTTTTGTCCTTGTTCTGCTTACGAAGACCGTGAGGGCCGTCCGTAATCATAATCTTCGGAAGTCCGAGCTCGGGAGCTTCCTCAAGATGCCAGTAGTCGTAGCCTGAAACAAAAGCCGCCTTCTGCTCAAGGCTCATTTTTTTAACAATTTCGGGGTGTTTCATAAACTGATACTCCTCTCAAATTTCTACAGTATAATATTATATACTATTATAATCAATTTTGCAATCCTTGAAATAATACTCTTTATCGTGATTGCTGATTTCACGAAGAACTCTGCAAGGATTTCCTACCGCAACAACGTTTGCGGGAATATCCTTTGTAACAATACTGCCTGCTCCTATGACAGTGTTATCGCCGATTGTAACGCCGGGGACGATAACCGCACCTGCACCGATCCAGCAGTTTCTGCCTATTCTGACACTTCTGTTGAACTGATATGCCTTTTCGCGAAGCTCGGGATTTATCGGATGTCCCGCAGTTGCAATCGTAACGTTCGGACCGATGAGAGTGTAGTCACCGACATAAATGTGAGTATCGTCAACAAGAGTCAGATTAAAATTAGCATAAACCATCTTGCCGAAATGCACGTGCTTTCCGCCCCAGTTAGCACGAAGCGGAGGCTCTATGTAACAGCCCTCACCGATTTCAGCAAACATATCTTTAAGCATTTTCTCGCGCTTTTCCTGCTCGAGCGGACGCGTAGCATTGAAATCATAAAGCTTTTCAAGGCACAAAAGCTGTTCGCCCATAATTTCGTCACTGCTCGGATAATAAATCTGTCCCGAATGCAGCTTTTCTTTTTCTGTCATGCAATCAACCCTTTTCTTTCCTCTGTTATATAATAATAAAAAATCCTCTTTAGGTCAATCAAAAAGAGGAAGATAATCACGGTTATACAAAATTTGTCGGTAAAAATATAATTGATTTTGCATTATTATCGATTATAATATAGATAAAAGCTGAATCACCGACGGCACTTTTGCACCGTCGGTGAATATCTGGAGCAGATACTTTGCCAAAAGGCGAGTTACGGCTCCCCGTAGGCAGTCGACTGCCACCGTCCACTCATATCCGCTTGTTTCTATTTTAAACATCCTGATACATTATATGCCTGCGGATTTTGGGCGGAAACAAAAATTTTTCAAAACCCCTTTACAAATCTGAATATTTGTGGTAAACTACTTCCGCTATGTTTCCGTTTCTCGGATTTTGGGTTTAACCGCCAAGCGGTGTTCACCTGCCTTAACCTGGGATTCAGGAGCATATAAAATATTTTTAATGAGGTGAAAATAATGACACAGGCAGAGAAGCAGGCTATTATGGCTGAATACGCTCTTCACGAGGGTGATACAGGTTCACCCGAGGTACAGATCGCTGTTCTTACAAAGAGAATCAACGACCTTACAGAGCATCTCAAGGAGCACAAGAAGGACCATCACTCAAGACGTGGTCTTCTTAAGATGGTTGGTCACAGACGTAACCTTCTTGCTTACTTGCAGAAGGTTGACATCGAGAGATACCGTGCAATCATCGCAAGACTTGGTATTCGTAAATAATTACGGCATTTGGGGCAGACAGCAAATTTCTTTTACTGTCTGCCTTATTGTGTAATTATAAAGGTAAAACGTATCCTATTATCAGGCAGAATTCGGGGTTTTAGCAGTGAATTGATAGCTTGAAAATCAAGCTATGAGTTTATTGCTAAATCCTTGCCTGATATGGAAATAAATTTTCAGAGAGGTAAAAAAGATGTTTTTTAAGGATTTCAGAACATTCGAAACAACACTTGCAGGCCGTCCTCTTGTAGTTGAAGTCGGTAAGATGGCTCAGCTCGCAGGCGGTTCCTGCCTTATCCGCTACGGTGAAACAGAAGTTCTTTGTACTGCAACAATGGCAGACAAGCCCAGAGAGGGTGTAGACTTCTTCCCGCTTTCAGTTGACTTTGAGGAGAAGCTTTATTCCGTTGGTCGTATTCCCGGCTCTTTCCAGCGCCGTGAGGGCAAGGCAAGCGAGAAGGCTACTCTTGCATCACGTGTTATCGACCGTCCTATCCGTCCGCTTTTCCCGAAGGATATGCGTAACGACGTAGGCGTTGTCGCAACAGTTATGTCAGTTGACCCCGATTGCTCACCCGAAATCACAGCTATGATCGGTGTTTCCGTAGCAATCTCAATTTCAGCTATTCCATGGGACGGTCCGATTTCAGGTGTATCGGTAGGTCTTGTTAACGGCGAGTACGTTATCAATCCGACAGAGGCACAGCGCGAGGTTTCCGAAATGGCTGTTACAGTTGCATCTACAAAGGATCTTGTTGCAATGATCGAAGCAGGTGCAAACGAGGTTTCCAACGACGATATGTTCGACGGAATTATGTACGCTCATAAGGTAAACCAGGAAATCGTCAAGTTTATTGAGGATATCACAGCCGAGGTCGGTAAGGAAAAGATCGCATTTGAATCAAACGATCCCGCACCCGAGATGTTCGAGGCTATCAAGGAATTTGCTATCGAGGACGTTAAGGTTGCTCTTGATACAGATGACAAGCGTGTACGTGACGAGGCTCTTCGTCCGATTTACGATGCAGTTCACGCAAAGTTCGACGAGATTTATCCCGAAGAAATCGCAAAGATCGACGACTGTCTCTACAAGCTCCAGAAGTTCATCGTTCGCCGCTGGCTTCTTGACGAGGGCAAGCGTGTTGACGGCCGTGGCATCGACGAAATCCGTCCGCTTAACGCAGAGGTTGACCTTCTCAGCCGTGTTCACGGTTCAGGTATGTTCACCCGCGGTCAGACACAGTGTCTTACAATCACAACTCTCGGCTCAATGAGCAATGCACAGATTCTTGACGGCATTGACAATGAAGAGACCAAGAGATATATGCATCACTACAACTTCCCGTCATATTCTGTCGGCGAGACCCGTCCGAGCAGAGGTCCGGGACGCCGTGAGATCGGTCACGGTGCACTTGCAGAAAGAGCACTTCTTCCCGTTATTCCGTCAGTTGAGGAGTTCCCGTACTGTATCCGTACAGTATCAGAGGTTCTTTCTTCAAACGGTTCAACATCACAGGGCTCAATCTGCGGCTCAACACTTTCACTTATGGCAGCAGGCGTTCCCATCAAGGCTCCCGTTGCAGGTATCTCCTGCGGTCTTGTTACAGAGGGCGACCGCTTTATGACAATGGTTGATATCCAGGGTCTCGAGGACTTCTTCGGCGATATGGACTTCAAGGTAGCAGGTACACATAAGGGTATCACAGCTATCCAGATGGACCTCAAGGTTCACGGTCTTACTCCCGAAATCATCCGTGAGGCACTTGATAAGACTTACAAGGCTCGTCTCTACATCCTTGACGAGGTTATGCTTCCCGTAATTTCAGAGCCGAGAGCAGAGCTTTCAAAGTATGCTCCGAAGATGCTTTCAACAAAGGTTCCTGTTGACAAGATTGCAGAGGTTATCGGTAAGCAGGGTAAGGTTATCCAGAAGATCTGCGCAGAGTGCGACTGTAAGGTTGACGTTGAGGAAGACGGTAGCGTATTTGTATGCGCTCAGGATATCGAGAATGCAAGACGTGCAATCTTTATGATTGAAACAATTGCTAACGATCCCGAGGTAGGCGCAATCTATAAGGGCGTTGTAACAAGAATTATGGAATTCGGCGCATTCGTTGAAATCGCACCGGGTAAGGAAGGTCTTGTTCACGTAAGCCACCTTGACGTTAAGAGAACAGAGAATGTTACAGACGTTGTAAACGTAGGTGACGAGGTAATCGTTAAGGTTCGTGAAATCGACGACCAGGGCAGAATCAACCTTTCACGCCGTGAGGCACTTATCGAGGTTGAGGGTCTTGTTCCCGAAAACGAGATTTCCGATGCACCCCGCCGTCCTTCAGGCGACCGCCGCAGAGGTAACGGTAACAGAGGCAGAAGAAACTAATTGAATAAACCAAAGACCGACAGAGCAATCTGCCGGTCTTTTTGTATACTATAATTTATATTGAACACCTGAAAAAAGTATTGTATAATAGTCTCATCAATCTACGGAGGGATTTTATGTCAGCGATTGTTCTTACCATCAAAAATATTTTCCACGGCATTGTCGCCGTGTTTATGCTCATCCCGATTCTTCTTACAATGGGTGAGGCAGGTGATCCGAATACGCCGGTCGAGGTCTATCCCGATTCGGACAATCCGTATATAACGGAATACCTTGATCCCGATATTTCAGCTCACCGCTCGGGCGCGGGAATTGCACCGCAGAATACGCTTATGGCATTTGAAAATATAGTTGCAGGGGCGGATGCAATCGGCGTCGATACTCTTGAGTTTGATGTACAGATAACAAAGGACGGCGAGCTTGTGCTCTCTCACGACCTGACATACGACAGTGCAACCAACGCTGTCGAGGCTTTCGGCAGGAAGAATGTTTTTGTTTCCTCAATCACTCTCGAGGAGGCTCAGGTGCTTAATCTCGGCGAAAATTTCAAGGGTAACGGTGACTACCCTTACAGAGGACTTCGCGGTGACGATATCCCGTATAACCTCCGAGTTGTGACTTGTGACGAAATTATTGATTACATCGAAGCCAACTGCGGCGACAAGCAGTACAAATATGTTATTGAGGTTAAAAGTATAGGTATTAACGGCAGAAGAGCTGTTGATAAGCTTTATTCAGTTATCACCGAACGCGATCTTGAGGACAGGACAATATGGTCAACCTTTGCTCCCGACGTTTCAGCTTATATGAAAAACCATTATCCCGAAATTTCACGTACCGCAGACGCAATCGAAGCCGTACAGTTCTATTTCTATTACAGAATGGGCTGGGATTTGCAGGATGTCAACCCGTCCTATGTCGCATTGCAGATTCCTTACGGTGAATCCGCATTTGACAATCTTATTAATCTCGGAAACCGCGAAATGGTCAATTATGCTCACAAGAATAACATTGCCCTGCAGTATTGGACGATTAACAATCCTGACGAGATTCGCCACCTTACCCTTGCAGGCGCGGATTGTATTATGACCGATTATCCGCAGATGGCTTATGAAACCGTATCGGAGTGCAGATAAGGAGAGAAATTATGTCAAAGGTTTTTCAAGTAATAATTTCATTTTTTACAACAGTTTTTATGCTTCCGTCAATGCTTGGTGTTGCACTTTTCGGAACGGATAATATAAACACCAACACATACGGCGAGGTGCGTCCCGATACGTGGGTTGCCGTTGACGGTCTCGACAGAACACTTCCGACGTATGAGGAGGTCGGCGAGCGTGATGACGAAAAATTTGTAGGACTGTTCTATTGGACGTGGCACTATAATTTTGCAAGCACTCTTGAGGCAGATAATGCGACAGAGGTTCTGAAGGAGTATCCCGAAGCGTTACACGACTTTAACCATCCTGCGTGGGAAAACACGTATGACGGCAAGCCGTATTATTGGAACGAGCCGCTTTTCGGATATTATCAGAATCTCGACGAATACGTTGTCCGCAAGCACGCTGAAATGATTGCCGACGCAGGTGTTGATGTTATCATCTTTGACTGCACAAACGGCTCGGAAACCTGGGTTCCCGCTTACGAAACTCTTTTCAGAGTATTTGACGAGGCAATCAAAGAGGGTGTCAACGTTCCGCAGATTTCGTTCCTTCTTCCGTTTTCCGATGAAGAGCATGCCGCTGTTTCACTCCGACAGCTCTACGAGGATATTTATTCAAAGGGCAGATACAAGCATCTTTGGTTTATGTGGGACGGTAAGCCGCTGATTATGGCGCGCGAGAGTGCACTTGATAAATACGACCCGTACGAAAAAGAAATTATAGATTTCTTTACCTTCCGCAAAAACAGCGCAACTTATTTTGATAAAAACAATTCAATCACAAAGAATACATGGGGCTGGTGCAGCACATATCCGCAGACTAAATTCGGCACCTCACTTTTCGGCGGGGCGGAGCAGATGTGTGTTTCCGTGGCGCAGAATGCCGCTGACGGTCAGCTCGTGGCGATGAATTCGGGAGGTAACGTTCAGGGCAGAAGCTTTACTCATGGAGACTACTCGTATTCGTTTAAAAAGGGTAACGAAAAAGTTACCGTCAACTCTGAAACGGAAAACGCTATGCTTTACGGCCTTAATTTCCAGCAGCAGTGGGATTATGCGATTGCTTGCGATCCCGACTTCATCTTCGTTACAGGCTGGAACGAGTGGATTGCAGGCAGATGGAAGGAATGGCAGGGAACAGAGAACGCTTTCCCCGATCAGTTCAGCGATGAGTACAGCCGTGATATTGAGCCTGCCGCAGGTGTACTCAAGGATCACTACTACTATCAGCTTTGCGCGAATATCCGCCGTTTCAAGGGCGTAACAGAGCCGATGAAAACCGAGGGCGGACAGACAATCAACATTTTCGGCGCAGACAGCCAGTGGAATTGGGTGAACAACGAATACTTCCACTATACGGGCAGTACACGCGACCGCGATGCCGCAGGCTGGGTAGGACTTCATTACGAAAATCATACAATGCGTAACGATTTCAGTAACGTCAAGGTTACTTATGATAATAAAAATGTATATTTCCGTATTGAAACAGTGGATGACATAACGCCGTACACCGACAAAGCCTGGATGCGCATCCTGCTTGATACCGATTCTTCGGGTGAAGCGGCAAACTGGGAGGGCTTTGAATACATTATTAATCGCGATTCAGCCGATGCCGATACATTGAAAATTGAAAAATCAACAGGCGGCTGGAGCTTTGAGACAACGGGCACGGCACAGTACAGAATTGACGGTAATGTGATGTATGTTTCCGTACCTAAAACAGCTCTCGGCTTCGGAGCAAAAAATGAGATTCACTTCAATTTCAAGCTTTCCGACAATATGCAGACCGACGGCGATATTATGGACTTCTACCAAAACGGCGATGTTGCCCCCGGAGGCAGATTTATGTTCGCTTTTTGAAATTAGTGCAAATTGCATTATTCGGCTAACGAAATTTTTATATCGCAATTGCTTGACTAAAAACGTGTTATCAAGTACAATATATATGTATTTCTATAAAAAGGAGGCGGAGTATGGCTACTGAGTTAAAGGAACCTCAGGTTGAAGAAAAGGCTCACCGACAGTTGCCTAAGGGCAGACGCTACGTCGGCGCAATGGAAACGGCGGCATATATCGCCCAGGACTTTGCGGACAGCTTTTCCATCGGTAAATATCAGAACCGATTCATCTGGGACGTTGTCGGAATCGACTTTAATATCACAGGTGTCGTAACACTTTTTACCGGTGCGTGGGATATCTTCAACGATACTTTTATCAGTGCAATGGTTGACCGCACAAGAACAAGATGGGGTAAGTTCAGACCTTATCTTTTGTGGCTCAAAATGCCGCTTACATTGTTCGGTATGCTTTATTGGTTTATGCCGATATTCTTCCCGAACACGTCAACGACATTCCTTCCAAAGCTGATTTTCTATTTCGCATTCAGCATTATCAATGAAACAGCAGGTACGTTTATTTCCATTTCACAGACGGGCTTGCTATCGACCATAACGCCAAACCCGGAAGAACGTGTGCGGCTTATTGCGAGTGCAAAGCTGTTCTCGAGATTCCTGGGTGAGCAGATACCCGAATGGGTTATGGGTATTTTTATTGACCTTATCAATACTAAAACGGTCAAATGGAAGCTGCAGAATCTCTTCATCGGAATGGGCGCGGCAACGAGCATACTTTCCGCTTTGATGACAATATGGTTCTATATGGTTTCAAAGGAAAGAGTTTTGCAGTCGGTTGAAAAGCCGAGCATCAAGGATGGCTTTAAGGCTATTTTCAACAACAAACCGCTTCTGATACTCACACTTTCCGACTTCCTCGGCGGCTTCAGTATCGGTCAGAGTCGTTCGGACTATTACATAGACGTTCTCGGCTCGGCATCGCTTCAGACGATTGTTGGTATTCCTGCATATCCGATACTCAACCTCAGTTATACGTGGGTTGCACCGCTGAGAAAGCGTTTTACGTCGAAAACGCTGTGGATTTTTGAGGATGTATGGACGGATATGTGTTGGTTGATTGTTTTCGGTCTTGGCTCGATAAACAAGAACTTTATGAAGCGGAGCTTTATGATACCGACAATGGCGATCGAAGAAGTCTTCGAGATGATGGTTTACGGTGTCAGACACACCATCCCGGATGAGCTTTACAATGAGTCAATGGACTATTGCGAATGGCGCAACGGATACCGTGTTGAAGCTATGACAGGTGTTGCAAGAGGACTTGTAAAGAAGATGCAGAACGTTCTGATGAATTCCGTCAAGAACTTTGTTCTTGCAAGAGTAGGCTACGTTCAGGGTGCGACAATCGGTACGCAGTCGGATAAGGCAAAGTGGTGGCTCTTCGCACTCGGTACAGGTATTCCGATTATCACAAGCAGCCTCGGAATTATCCCGAAGTTCTTCTATCCGATTGACAACAAGATGAAAGATGTAATGTACGCCGATCTTGCAGAGCGCCGCAGCGCAGTTGCAAAGGAAATGCAGGCAATCAGCGATTCTATTGAGGTATAAGAAAACACTTTACTTAACCGAATAAACAAAACACAGGGACGGCAGTTAATTCTGCCGTCTTTATTTTTTGTATACAGCATTTGTAAATTTTAATTTGTAGGGGAGAAATAAAAAATCAGTAGAACAATGGCGCCCCTGAAAGGAGATTCCCCTGTTAGGGGAAATGTCGCGTAGCGACAAAGGGGTGCCCGTTTTCGGAGAAAAAGCTGGCACGGCGTAGCCGTGATTGAGGGGTTTCGTTGCGAAGCAACGAGAAAAACAAGATAAATCAAAGAACTTTTTGGTCGCTGACGCTCCACCCATCCGCCCTGTCGGGCACCTTCCCTTTCAGGGAAGGCTACTTATCTTTAGCTTGTTTCAAAATTGAAGAGACATCGCCAACCCCCAATTTTATTTTTGCAGGATGACTGCACAAAAAAGTTACAATTTAGCAACAATTTTTAGAAGAAAAAACATTGACATTTATTGCTTATTGTAATACAATATAATCCGCAAAATTGGGGGTAGTGTTGCCAAACGACCCTGAAAAGTGAGAAAAAACGGCAAAAAACGGGTAAAATTCCCTTTAAAACGGGATTGATATATAACCCTGGCAAAATCGGAGGTAAGACTATGAAAAAAATCGGAAAAAGGATATTATCAACAATCCTTGCGGTGGCAACGCTGATGTCCTGTTGGGTGTGGATGGCACCTGAACAGAACAAGGCGGCAGCTGCCACGACAGACGCGAAGGATCACTACCTTTTCGCGTACTTTACGGGTACGAGCAAGGAAGGACAGACAATCCACCTGGCAGTATCGGAGGACGGCTATAATTACACCGCTCTCAGAGCTAACGAGCCTGTTATCATCCCCTCAAAGGGTGTAGGTAACGTCCGTGACCCTTACATCTGGTATAACGAGCAGGACAATTATTACTACATTCTCGCTACCGACCTTGACTTTACAGACGGCGGCGGAACATATAGTAATAACTCACAGTCCTTTATCATCTGGCGTTCAAAGGACCTTGTCCACTGGTATGATGAAACCTTTATCGATGTTTCAAAAATGGCTCATCTTATCGGTGACACAAGAAATATGTCAGCTGTATGGGCGCCTCAGGTTCTCTGGGACGGCTCAGCTTATGTCGTTTATTTCACACTTGCTTGTAACGCTACAAGCTGGTTCGATATCGTATACCTTAAAACAACTGACCTCCTTGACCCGAACGCATATTATGAGTTTGACTATATCCTCGGTAACGGTACGGGTAACGGAACAGATAACGGCTACGGTGTTATCGATGCCGATATTATCCATAACCCCGGTGACGGAAAATATTACCTCTTTTACAAAACAGAGTGTAACGCTAATGAGCTTGGTACTACAAACAAGGGAACATCTCTGAAAACTATCCACTACTATGTCGGTGATACCCCTACTGGTCCGTTTAAAAATCCGGGTGATACTAAGTGGAGTAATTGCGGCTTTTCTGTTTTCCCCGACTACAATGTTTCTCTTGAGGGCTGTAACTCTTTCTTTGATAATGAAGGTAATCTCATTATGTATGTTGACGAATTCGAGCATACAAATTACTATACAGGTAAGGAAGAAGCATATTTCCACATTGCAAAATCAAACGGTTATGATTTCACAAGTTGGACTTACCCCGATGTTTCACAGCATAACATCAACTCCCTTTCACCCCGTCACGGCTCTGTTGTAAAGATTACCACAGAAGAATACAACAGACTTCGCAAAAACTCATACCTTATCTCTTCCTCTTCTTACCCTGCAACAGAGGTTCTTGAAGACCATCTTGTGGCACAGTATTTCACAACAGATGATGTTCTCTGGAACAATGTTATCGGTCAGCCGAACCTTGCTTCATCAACCGGTATTACAATGGTTAACGACCCCTCTATCGGTTACTATGCATCATTTGACTCAACAAACGGCGGTTGGGCAGAGGTTGATTTTGACTCACTGTTCAGAAAAACAAACGGTCTTAATTACGAGGATGGTTTTACAATCACCTTCAATGCTATGCTTCAGCCCAATGCAAGCACAAATAATGAAAACAATGACCGTATTTATGAAATTGCAGACGTATTCGGCTCAAGAACAGGAACGGAGCACTACACCCACTTCTCACCCGGCGGCGGCGGTAACGGTTCTTACCTCGGTAACTACAACGGCCCTGTAGACAGCGGCAATGACTGGCTTAATGATAAAGACGGAGCTAACCGTGACGATGAAAAATTCCACGAATACATCATCAGCTATGCTACAGGCAACGTATTGGTTTATGTTGACGGTGAGCTTGTAATTTCAAGAAACCGTTTTACCGGTGTTAAGCTTGATGACTCGTGGTATAAAGCTCTCGGCTCAAATGCAACGATGCGAATCGGTAAATCGGGTTGGGAAGCCGACGACCCCTTATTCAAGGGCAGAATCCAGAACCTTTGCATCTATGACTGCTCAATGTCATACTATGATGCACAGTCAATGTATGACAGCTATAAAGAAGACCTCGGCTGGGTAGATGAAGGAAATTACACAGGAATAACTTCGGCAGTTCCTACTTTTGCTAATTCTAATGCTTCCCAAATGGAATCTCGCAGAGGAATAAACTTTAGCAACATACTCTATACTGCTCCGGTAACCGGAACTCCGTCTGGAACATATGAAAGCGCAAACCCGACCCACGGAGATGTCATCGGCTCTGCTGCGACCTATATGGAAAAAAATGAAATGAAAATGGGTGTTTATTATTCCCCATTGACAGTTGTGTTACTTGACGGTAAAAATCAGGCATTAATTCCCGTTGAAATTGCAGGCCGTAGTAATTCCAAAGATAGCGATGACTATTTTTATCAAGCCTATCCTTCAAATTATACAACAACGGCTGACAATCCTGAGGTTAAGTTAGTTGATAAATGGATAGGTTGGAACCAAAAAGATCAGTACGCCGACACAATAGCCATGACAAATCCTGATGGTTATTTTGGGCATAACGCTGCTACATCAATACAGAGCCCCAAACTTGACCACTCAAAAGACTGGGCAGGTGTGGAATATCAAAGTACTCGAAAAGTTTGCTTCTATGCCGGAACGATGTATATTGATGAAAATAACATTGATTTCGGAAATTCTTACTATAAAAAAATAAACCTCTTTTGGAGAATTGTTGGTAATAACGATGGAACTCCATTTAGTGATGTTGCTTTTTCTGACCATGACATATATCTTATTGACTTCCGACCTGTTCTCGAGCTTCGTGAGGAGATTACAGAAGATGCTTACAATGCAGTAATGAATGATTCAAGGCTTTGTCCTGCACTCAGAGAAAAGTATGCTGCTGCTGTATACTCCATCCGTACACTTGACCCCAATAACTTCGGCTTTGATACGGCACCTGTAACAGCAACAAATGCTCTCGGCAAGGCTATCCGTGAAGCTGTTAACACTTATAACGGTGTTATGAAGGAAATCGAAAGAGAAAAAGCTGCAGGCTTTTACGGACATCAGTGTTCAGACTTTGCTGCACGTGAGGCTACCTGTGCAGTAAACGGCCTTACAGAAGGCTCTTACTGTGCAATCTGCGGTGAAATCGTAAAAGAGCAGGAAGTTATTGCTCCTCTCCCCCACTCCTTCGGCGATATCTACACAGAAAACGGTATTCAGTACAGAAAATGTTCAGTCTGCGGTGTAAAGATTGAATACCAGGCAAGCGGCGTAAGATACGAAAACCTTTTCTCACTTAATGGCTGGATGGATTCATTGAGCTATAATAACGGAAGCGGTGTTTCAGGCGGTGCTACACTTTCTGCAAATTCTGCTGACGGTCAAATTACAATTAATAACTCTAATACAGGTGAAGCTGTAACAAGCACATCTGGAAGCTCTAACCGTGACGGAACTTGGAATTGTTACTGTATTCCTGTTAAGGGCAACAAAACCTATGTTGTTGAATTTACGGTATCCGGTGTTCAGGGTGAAATTCATATATTCAAATATGACATAAACGGTAACCTTACCGGTTCATACGGTGATACACCTGTTGCAGGTACAAACGGTACATTCTCAAAGGAATTTACAGTAGATGCGACTACAGCATATATTGAGCTCCGTTTTGACTGTAATGCTAAGGGTACAGCCACATTCTCTCAGATCGGTGTTTATACAAAAGAATCATTTGATACATTTGCAAAAACAACAGCTGAGGCCCGTCTCGGTTACTATCCCGGTGACAGCAAAGACCTTGTTCATCCTAACCCCGGTGACGGCTATAGCTTTGACGGTTGGTACACAAAGAGCGGCATCAGGATTGAAAATGTAAACCAGCTTAATAACCCCACAGTAATCGTTTACGGCAAGTGGATTCCGGCAGGCTACAACGTTGTTTATGACAGTATATTCTCATTCTCAAGTTGGGCAAAATCCTCCTGTAACCAGCTTTGGTATGGTGATACATATGCTTTAAATGCTGATGGTTCAAGAGGCAGTTTTACAGGTCCAAGATTGGTTTCCCATGAAGGTATTGTTGCTGATGCTGAAAACGGAACAATTAAAATAACATGGGATGCAGATAACAAAAACTATGCTGATACTGAAAATGGAAAGTATATCCAATACTGTGCAAGAACAAATCTTCATAAAGATGCATCTAATTTGTATAATATGGATGTCGAACCAAATACAGACTATATAATTGAATATACAGCCTCAAGTACCGATGGTGCAAAACCCAATGTTTGTGCTTATATGCCTTCTGCAGGAAATGATGCAAACGGAAACAGCATGGCTGCTCAGGAGTCGGGATTAACTACGAGGTATGGACTTGGAACTCAATATTTCAAAATAAACACATACGCTTCAACTAAACTTATTTTGCGTTTCGATAATGTTCAGATTGGTTCAACTGTTACATACTCAAATATCGCTGTTTACAAAGCAGATACATTCCAGGATCATGCTAAGCACATCACAAACCGTGAATTTATGCGATACTATCCGCAGAAAATGGGTATCGGCGATGTTTTCGAATATATTCCAACAAGACCTGGTTATACATTTGATACTTGGGAAGCAGACCTGGATACGCCTATTGATAAAGGAACCTTCAATTTGAAAGGTTTTGACGATTCCTTTTTAGTTGAGCAAAACTGGCACATTTTCTCAAAATGGACTGAAAACAGTTACACCGTAACATTTAATGCTAATGGCGGTACCAGCACAATTCCTGATCAGACAATAAAATATACACAAGACATAACTATGCCTTCGTCAGGTGTCACAAAAAAGGGTTATACTCTTAAGGGCTGGTCAACTGTTAAAAATGCAACATCTGCTTTGTATCAGGCAGGTCAGGAGGGTGTTAACCGACTTAACGGTGACAAGGACGGAACAATTACTCTCTACGCCGTATGGTGGAATAATGTCTATAATATGACCTTCGATAACCTTATCGACTTTGATGCGTGGAATAAGACATCAAGCAAGGGTGTTGTAAGTGACATAACAGAAACAGGCTTCACGCTTACCTCAAATGATGGTGTAGGCGAAGCAACATCAACATCACCTTTCTTTGCAGTTGAACCGGGTAAGCAGTATAAAATTGATATTGATATAACCGGTACAAATTGGGATGTATATATTTTCTTCTGTAACGCAAATGGTGCTTGGGTAAATTTTGCAGACTCAACAAACAGATATTCTTCTAATGGTAGCGGTGTTTCATCACGAATTTTCACTGCACCTACCGACGATACGGTTGTAAAAGCCCAAATTCGTGTTGATGCCAACGGCTCTAACAATGCCGTAACGTTTGACAACATCCGCGTATATGAGTACAAGCTGAACGAGATTAACTATTCCGATAATATATATCGATATCAAGAGGCAACTTACGATGAGGCTTATCCGGAAACAGCAATGACACCTACCAGAGTAGGCTATGACTTCAAGGGTTGGTACAATGGAGCCAAGCAGTATTATCAGTATGATAAAAATGAAAATATTACCAACCGCTTAGCTAATCTTGGCGAGTTCAAATCGGCTGAGACCTTCAAGCTCTTCTCACAGTGGCAGTTGAACGGTAATTCGCTTACACCTGACTCTTATGTTGCTGACTTCGATGCTACAATTAAAGTTGATCCGATCAAAAACGACCAGATTTTCTTGAATGAGGCTATAAACTCAAATAACAGCTCTTATACTGTCTCTGTAGAAACTGCAGGTGCATCCGCATCGTCAAATATAGTTTCTTATAAGCCGAGCAGTATTTTCAATGAAATCACTAAGATTCCTTATTTTGCTCAGTTGGCACAGGGTGATTATTCAGCTAATAAGGTAAGTAACACAATTTCTGTCATCCCTGCTTCAAATGTATTTTATGAAGAGGATGTACTTACTGCCGGTGACACAGGTAAAGCACAGTGGGGTATCTATGGCACAGCAGGAAACACAGCTCAGACAGATAACTCTGTTTACGGTTATGATGCATTGTATGATAATGCAAATGACTACTCAAACGGCTCAGCTAAAATGACAACTGTCAGCTCTTCAAACAACCGTTCCGAGACTCTTAACTTCACCTTCACGGGTACGGGCTTCGAGCTCTACGGTGCTTGCGGAAATAACACGGGTGTTCAGGTTATCGCTGTCCGAGATCTTGATAATTGGACGGATAAAACAAAACCCGCTCCGCTTGTCAAATCTGCTGTTGTTGATACTTACTACAACGACTCTTACGGAACACTTTACCAGACTCCGATTTATAACGTCAGCGGTCTTGGATACGGTACTTATACTGTTGAAGTAACTGCCGCATATCTGTCTATGGCAGGTGCTCTTAAGGCACAGTCCGCTGAAGTGTTCGGTACTCTTTCAACAAACGACAACGAGCTCGCAGATGCTCTCGCTGAAGTTGGTCTTGATTACATTCTTGAGGCAGACGATGTCGATGTTGAATGGTTCGACGACGAGTCAATCCTCAACGGCGGTACAGGTGCTAACGATCCCGAGGCTTTTGGAACTTATGCTGTTGATAAACCTCTTGTAAACTATGTCGATGCTGTTCGAGTTTTCGAACCTCTTGAAGAAGCAGACGAAAATACTCATTATATCGACTCAGAGCAGAACGCTAGATATTACAACATCAACGATAACCTTATGTCCGCTTCTAACTTTATCACAGGCGGTTCCGGCTTTGTTTATGTTGAGGGTCAGGAAGCAGACGATCGATTTGAGATTGGCGCTGCAGATTATAATAAGAAGGGCTCAAAGCACGAGATTTACCTTGCAAACGGCAACAGCCAGGCTCTTACATTCACCGTTGCTAACGTAGGTGATTACAGCAGAGTAATGCTCAGCCTTCGTTCCGCAACAGGCGGAGATATTACAGTCAAGATTGGCGGTAATGATTTAACCGTTTCAAGTAAGACGGATATGTATTACGATATCACCGATTGCGTACAGAACGGTACTGTCACAATTGAGAATGCTACAGCAAACTCGCTCCTTGCTATCGGCTACCTCAAGCTCACAGGTGATGCAACATTTGAGACTACCTCCGACCTTTCATCAGCTATTGAGATGATCGAGACTCCGCTCGACGGTGAGGAAATCACGACGGGTGCAATCACAAACGTTGAGTACACTCCGTCAACTGATTCTCACAACACGTTCAACGTAACCGTCAACGGCAGACCGACTATGATTCAGTTCATCGAAGAGGACGGCGGCACAAGAACCTACGACCGTAACA
Organism: Clostridia bacterium; assembly: GCA_017415025.1. Classification (GTDB taxonomy): domain Bacteria; phylum Bacillota; class Clostridia; order Oscillospirales; family Acutalibacteraceae; genus CAG-488. The sequence goes on along the minus strand of JAFQJH010000008.1, from coordinate 99,541 downwards.
ACAAGAATGTTACTATCAAGTCCTATAACGCTGACGGCGTTGAGGTTAACTCTCTCGACCGTACAGTTGCTTACGAGGTATGGACAATCAACACCAACCTCACAGGACCCGAGGTCAAGGCTCGCGCAAAGTTCATCACAGACGGCGCTTACAAGTGGGATAAGAATCCTTACTCCTTCACCTACGAAATTCTCGAGCCCGTGCTTGATGCTGGTCTCAGAAGCATCACTCCCGCCGCTGAATCAGGCAAGAAGGGTGCAGTTGAGGTCAAGGTAGTTACAGGTCCCGATGCACAGGGTGTTCGTTTCGTAATGCCCGACGGCTCAACCTGTACGTACAATGCGACTAAAGCTGTTACTCTCGAAAACGGCGACCTCGAATTCACAGGCAAGGCATGGATGAATGAGGACGGACTTAACACAATCTCCGTTTATATCCGCGAAAATAATGTCTGGAATTCAGTAGGAACAATTGAATATACAGCTGAATAACAAAAAGGACGACAGATTTTCTGTCGTCCTTAATTCATTATTAACCTTTAATTAAAAATCAACTTCCTCACCGTAGTAGATGCAGGTGAAGAGCTTCTTCATTGTTGCGGGGTCGATAGAACGGGGGTTAGAGCCTGTGCAAGCGTCGCCGACTGCATTCTCTGCGATAGCGTCAATCTTCTCGTTGAACTCATCCTCGATGATGCCGAACTCCTTGAGTGTGTTCGGGATGCCCATATAGTCGTTAAGCTCAACAATTCTTGCGCGGAGCTTATCAACATATTCTGCAGTGCTGTCTGCTGTAATGCCGATTGACTTTGCAATCTCTGCGTATCTTTCGGCTGCCTCGTCCACCTTTGAGTTATACTTGATAACGTAGGGGAGGTACATAGCGTTTGCAAGACCGTGTGTGATGTGACCGGTTGAGAAAGCCGCACCTGTCTTGTGAGCCATTGAGTGAACAATGCCGAGAAGTGCGTTTGAGAAAGCCATACCTGCAAGGCACTGACCGTAGTGCATCTCTTCTCTTGCATCCATATCACCGTCAAAGGACTTTGTGAGCTTGCGGTCAACAATGTCGATAGCCTTGAGTGCAAGCGGGTCTGTGAATACTGTGTGAAGTGTTGAAACATAAGCCTCGATAGCGTGTGTAAGTGCATCCATACCTGTGTGTGCAACGAGCTTTGCAGGCATTGTCTCAGCAAGTGCGGGGTCAACGATAGCAACGTCGGGTGTTATATTGAAGTCAGCAAGAGGATACTTGATGCCCTTCTGATAATCAGTGATAACGGAAAATGCCGTAACCTCGGTTGCAGTACCTGATGTTGAGGGGATAGCGATAAAGCGTGCCTTCTGACGAAGCTCGGGGAAGCTGAACGGTGTGATAAGCTGCTCGAATGTAACCTCGGGATACTCGTAGAAAGCCCACATTGCCTTTGCGGCATCAATCGGTGAGCCGCCGCCCATAGCAACGATAAGGTCGGGCTCAAATGCGCGCATAGCCTCTGCGCCCTTCATAACGGTTTCGACTGACGGGTCGGGCTCAACACCCTCGAAAAGCTGTGTCTCAATGCCGACTTCGTTAAGGTAAGCAACAACCTTGTCAACAAAGCCGAATTTTTTCATCGAGCCGCCGCCGAGAACGATGATAGCCTTCTTGCCCTTGATCGTCTTGAGTGCCTCAAGAGCGTCCTTGCCGTAGTAAAGGTCTCTGGGTAAAGTAAATCTGTTCATTGGTTTATCCTCCTGTTTAATATCATCGAAATGACGATGTTATTTTTTTAACAATCTTATTATACCACTTTTTGCTGTCGTTTTCAATACAAATTTGTTCTTGTCTGAAATTTGTGCCATTTAGTCAAAATACCTGTCCGACGGTACAAAATATACATACGATACTAACAAAATACGCCTCAATCTGTGTTGACTTTTATATATAAAAGGTATAAAATGTATGTGTATCAGTGCGAATGAATAAGGAGGCTTAACTTATGTATGTAATGGCTCTTGACCAGGGTACAACCAGCTCCCGTGCAATAGTATTTGACAAGCAGGGCAGAATTGTATCCAAGGCGCAGAACGAATTTGACCAGATTTATCCTAAAACGGGTTGGGTTGAACACAATCCTATGGATATTCTTTACAGCCAGCTTAAGGCGATAACGGCTGTCATCAACTCGGGCGAGTTCGACGTTAAGAAAATCGCAGGTATCGGTATCACCAATCAGCGTGAAACAACAATTATCTGGGATAAGGACACGGGCAAGCCTGTTTATAACGCTATTGTATGGCAGTGCCGCCGCACGGCTGACCTTTGCGAAAAGCTTAAAGCCGAAGGGCTCGGCGACTATGTCCGTGAGCATACGGGTCTTCTTATCGATGCATATTTCTCGGGCACAAAAATCAAGTGGATTCTTGATAATGTTGAGGGAGCGCGCGAAAATGCCGAAAAAGGCAAGCTTCTTTTCGGTACGGTTGAAACCTGGCTTATCTGGAATCTCACGGGCGGTAAGGTTCACGTTACGGACTACTCAAACGCATCAAGAACAATGCTTTTTGATGTTGATAAGCTCGAATGGGACGAATACCTTTGCGAAAAGCTCGGTGTTCCGATGTGTATGCTTCCGACTCCTGTTGAGTCGAGCAGAATATACGGCGAAATTGCACCTAACATCCTCGGTCTCGAGGAGCTTGCAGGTATTCCTATCTGCGGTGCAATCGGCGACCAGCCTGCTGCACTCTTCGGTCAGGCTTGCTTCAATCCGGGACAGGCGAAGAACACCTACGGCACAGGCTGTTTCCTGCTTATGAACACGGGCGAAAAGCGTGTTGATTCAAAGCACAATCTCCTCACGGGTGTTGCCTGGAGCCTTAACGGAAAGACTACGTATTCAATCGAGGGCAGTGCCTTCAATGCGGGTTCGGTTATCAAGTGGCTTCGAGATGAGCTTCATCTTATCGACCATGCGAGCCGTTGCGATGAGCTTGCCGAGAGCGTTCCCGATGCAAACGGAATGTATCTTGTCCCCGCGTTCACGGGTCTCGGTGCACCTTATTGGGATATGTACGCAAGAGGTACAATTGTCGGTCTTACGCGCGGTGTCAACCGTGCTCACTTTGCAAGAGCCGTCCTTGAAAGTATTGCTTTCCAGATGACGGATTTGCTTGAGGCTATGACGAAGGATTCGCAGATTACACTGTCAGAGCTTCGTGTTGACGGCGGCGCAAGTGTAAGTAATATTATGATGCAGATTCAGGCTAACCTCATCCGCACAATGGTCAACCGCCCGAAGACGGTTGAAACAACAGCACTCGGTGCGGCATACCTTGCAGGTCTTGCTGTCGGAATGTGGAAGAGTCTTGACGAAATCGAGCGCAACCGCGAGGTTGAAAAAGTATTCATTCCAAAAATGGAGCAGGCAGACAGAGATAAGCTTTATAAAGGCTGGAAGCGTGCTGTTGAGCGTTCACTGGCTTGGGAAGAAGAATAAGTTTATCCCCCGAAACATCGGGTAAAATAATACAGTATATTTTTAATTGTTATAGGAGGTAATTTATTATGCCAAAAGTAGTATGCGATTGGAAAACCCTGCACGACTTTATGGTTGATGCATTCAAGGGTGTAGGTGTTCCTGCAGAGGATTGCGAAATCGTTGTTGATATCATTCTCGAGTCTGACAGACGCGGTATTGAGTCACACGGCTGCAACCGCTTCAAGCCGATTTACATCGACAGAATCAACGCAGGTATTCAGCAGCCTGTTACAAACTTTGAAATCATCAAGGAGACTCCCACAACAGCAGTTGTTGACGGTCACAACGGTATGGGTCAGGTTATCGGCCATAAGGCTATGAGTATGGCTATTGCAAAGGCTAAGGAATACGGTATGGGTATGGTTGTTGTCCGCAACTCCTGTCACTACGGTATTGCAGGTTACTATACAACAATGGCAACAAAGGCAGGCTGTATCGGTATGACAGGTACAAATGCCCGTCCTTCAGTTGCTCCGACACTCGGCGTTGAGGGTATGTTCGGTACAAATCCGTTCACAATCGGCGTTCCGACAGATGAGGATTTTGACTTCAACTTCGACTGTGCAACATCAATTACACAGAACGGTAAGGTTGAATATTATGAGAGAATCGGTGAGGATATCCACCCCGGTACTGTTATTGACCTTGATGGTAATCCCGTTGAAGGTGATGCAGGTGTAGCACTCAAGAAAATCCGTAATGGCACAGCGGCTCTCACAACTCTCGGCGGTATCGGCGAAGCACTCGGCGGATACAAGGGTTACGGCTTCGCAATGGCAGTTGAGTTCTTCTCATCAATCCTTCAGGACGGTGCTTACGGTAAGGATCTTGACGGTAAGGATGAGAACGGCAACATCCGTCCGTATCACCTCGGCCATTACTTTATCGCTATTGATACTGACCACTTCCTCGGCGAAGAAATCGCTCGTAAGAAGGCAGGCGACATCATCCGTTCTGTCCGTGCATCAAAGAAGATGCCGGGTGAGGAGAGAATCTACACAGCAGGCGAAAAAGAGTGGGAAATCTGGCTCAGCCGTAAGGATAGCGGTGTTCCCATTAATGAGTCTGTTCAGGCAGAAATGAATAAGGTTCGCGATGACCTCGGACTCAGCTATGTGTTCCCGTGGGAAAAGTAAGTTTGTTATTTGATTGACTTGGAGGATAATATATAATGGATTACGCAAAAGAATCTCTTAAGCTCCACTATGAGTGGAACGGTAAGATTGAAGTAGTTGCAAGAGCAAAGGTTGACAATAAAGAGGCACTTTCTCTTGCTTATACACCGGGCGTTGCACAGCCCTGTCTTGAAATTCAGAAGGATATCAACAAGAGCTACGAGCTTACACGCCGTTCAAACCTTGTTGCAGTTATCACGGACGGCTCTGCTGTTCTCGGTCTCGGCGATATCGGCCCCGAAGCAGGTATGCCCGTTATGGAAGGCAAATGCGTTCTTTTCAAGGAATTCGGCGGAGTTGATGCTTTCCCTCTCTGTGTCCGCACACAGGATGTTGACGAGTTCGTAAACACAGTTGCTCTCCTTTGCGGTAGCTTCGGCGGCATCAACCTTGAGGATATCGCAGCACCCCGTTGCTTCGAAATCGAAAGAAAGCTCAAGGAAAAGGCAGATATTCCTATCTTCCACGACGACCAGCACGGAACGGCAGTTATCTGCTGTGCAGCTCTTATCAACTCTCTTAAGATTGTCGGCAAGAAGATTGAGGATTGTACCGCAGTATTCAACGGTGCAGGTGCGGCAGGTGTTGCAATTGCAAAGCTCTTCAAGGTTATGGGCATCGGCGATATCATTATGTGCGACCGTAAGGGTGTTATCTGTGACGGCGATGACCTTGCACCCGCAAAGCAGGATATCGCAGATTTCACAAACAAGAATCACGTCCGCGGCTCACTTGCTGATGCAATGAAGGGCGCAGACATCTTCATCGGTGTATCAGCACCGGGTGTTGTTACACAGGATATGATCCGCTCAATGGCAAAGGATCCCATTGTTCTTGCAATGGCTAACCCCGTTCCCGAGATTATGCCTGACCTTGCAAAGGAAGCAGGTGCGGCAGTTGTCGGTACGGGCAGAAGTGACTTCCCGAATCAGGTTAACAACGTTCTCGCGTTCCCCGGCATCTTCCGCGGTGCTCTTGATGTACGTGCAAGCGATATCAACGAGGAAATGAAGATTGCGGCGGCTAAGGCACTTGCAGACCTTGTTTCTGACGAGGAGCTCAACCCCGAATACGTTATTCCCAAGGCATTCGACCCGAGAGTCGGCGGTGCAGTTGCAGCCGCAGTTGCACAGGCAGCAAAAGACTCCGGTGTAGCAAGAATCTGATAATAAAAAATTTAACGGAGATGACTTCATCAACTGAAATCATCTCCGTTTTTTCTTTTAAACTTATTTAATCCACTTTCTGATTCTCAAGGGAATTCCCATTTTCTCCGAAATCTCTTTGCACTTTTCAATCTCTTCGGGAGTGATGACGTCAACGACCGTGAACTTGACGCTCGGGATATACTTTTTGCACTCTTCTGCGAATTTCAGAAGGGCAGGGTATGCCTTCTCACCGAATTTAGAGCGTGTAACGCGCTGATAGCTTTCGGAATCGGGTGCGTTGAGGCTTATTGAAATGCAATCAACTATGCCCTCAAGAAGCTGTGCGGTCGGCTTGCTGTTGATAAGGTCGGAAAGTCCGTTCGAGTTAAGTCTTATTTTAAGTCCGTGCTTTTCCTTAAGATACTTTGCAGTTTCAATCAGGTTGTCAAGTGCCTGTGTCGGCTCACCGTAGCCGCAGAAAACAACCTCGTTGTACGGCGAAAAATCGAAAGCATCAATCTCCGCTTTGATTTCTTCAAAAGACGGGTCCTTCTTGTGCCAGAGTGTTTCGGCAGAGCCGAGACCGTCACCGTTGCTTCTGATGCAGAAAATGCACGAGCAGGGACACTTGTTGGTTATATTCATATACGCACTGCCTGCGTAAGTATAAATTATATCAGCCATAATAATTCCTCCGTGTCATATTTTACCCTTAATATTGATTTTGTCAAGTGCAATTGCCAGCGGAACAAAAACCGCTGCACTGCCGACCGCCTGCATAATGTTACCGGCAAATGTGTAAACTGCGGCTGTCCACGGAGCAGGGGAGAAAAGATAATTTACGAAGTGCCCTATACTGCCTGCCGATGTTACAGAAAGAATAACAGCTTCCGCAATATAATATCCGACAGCCGTGATAACCGAAGCGATCGGCAGGGCAATAAGATTTCTCTTAGAGGCAACCTTTTCATTCTTACTGCTGAAGGGAAGAACAAGCAGCATTTTTATTATAAGGGTCGGTACTATATATAATGTATAGCCGCCGAGAGTGTCCGCGAGCATTCCGCCGATTCCGGCGCAAAGCATTGCGAGGGGAGTAGGCAGCAGCGTTGCGGCAAGATAAATAAGGGCATCACCAAGGTGAATATATCCGTTGTGAGAGGGTATCTTGACAAAAAAGGTAAGTACGGTAACACCTGCCGCAAGGACGGAAGCCAATACAATCTGCTGTAAGATTTTCTTTTTTTTGTCTCTTGTCATCGTTTTTCATCCTTTTTTGATGTTTTTCGCTTATCGAAATATTTACGCAAAGCCTGTTTTGCGCATTTGCAACAAAAATTTTAACACCTTTTTGTGCTGTCTGCAATACCACACAAACACAATTATAAAATTTCGTTTAATTTGCTGAAAACCATACAAAACAAGAGGAAAATTTCATATCTTTTTTATTAAAAATCTATTTACAAATTGGTTTTTATTTGATAATATTAGTATAAGCCAAAGTGTATTAGTGGGCTTGTATAATCATTTCGCTGATATGCTTACAGTTTTATTTGGCAACTTAAATGGAGGTGTTTTTAGATGAAACAATCTAAAAGACTGTTGTCCGTGCTTCTTGCCATACTGATGCTTCTTTCGGTATTCACGGTTGGCGCGAGTGCGTACAAAACAAACTACGAGAGACCAGCAGGGTATGATACAATCAATACCCCGTACTTCACGAATGCTCAGGCAGCTTCAGCTTTGCTCGACTTCCTTGACGATGACCTTCTTTCAGGTCTTAACGTTGACGAGGAGCTCCTTGGTATCGAGATTAAAATCTATTCTCTCGACTCACTTTTCGATTCAGTTAACAACATTACATCGAGCGCACTTTACGGTGTCGCTACGATTCTTAACCTCGGTGATATCGAGGATTGTGACTGGTCTATTCCCGAGAATGAGAATTTCCGTCGCCGTTCGGCAACAATGAGCGACCTTGAGTTCTTTACAAAGTTCCTTGAGTTCGTATCGGTCAACTCTGACCCGCTTTACAAGCTCATCGGTAATGACCTTGACCTCGGTGTTATCGGTAACTTTGTTAACCTTAGCGAAATGATCCCGATGCTCGACGACCTTCACGGCTTCCTTACATATACTATCTATAATCTTCTTATAGATCCTGATATGCTTGAGGAAAACTATGATAAGGCAGGCTCAAATCTTGACGCTATCATCAACGATTTCCTTCAGAACCGTCTTATGTCCTTCATCTGTGATCTTACAGCAGATGCTGAGACAGGTGAGAACGTTGTTGCGGATTTCCTCGGTCTCGAGACTAATCCCGACGGTACGCTTGCACAGGAGATGGGTCTTCTCGGACTCTGCCCGTCACTTTCTGCTGACCAGGTAGATATCACGAAGGCTTCGATCTACGATTTTGCAAAGGATATCTTTGTAGCTCTTATCGATGACGTTGTTATTCCTTTCGCAGGTACACTTCTCATCGACCTCCTCGAGATTCCTGTTGACGACCCGACAGCAGAAGAGATGTCTTACGTTGATATGGTTATCAATCTCTTCGTTACTTATGAGACAGTAGGTCTTCCCGAGACTGCATCGGCTGCAGAGGTTATGGAAGCTTTCCTTACAATGGTAGGCTGCCCGAATCCTGCAAATCCGAACAACCTCGACAAGATCAACTACGGTCTTGAGTACGTTCTTAAAGAGGGTATCACAAGCTACGTTTACCTCGAGGACGACGGTAACGGCGGCAGATATCTTACGGTTGCTCCTGACCTTATGGCTCAGCTCGCTGACCTCCTCAAGGGTGTTCTTCCCATCCTCCCGACTCTTCTTTCTGACTTCCCCGTTCTTACTGAGGAACAGAGCGCATACCTTGAAACAGCAACAGAAGAGCAGGTATTTGCATTCTTGGTTAAGTTCCTTCTTGAGGCATTTGTTGACGGCTTCTATTTCCCGGATAACTGTGACACTATCAAGGAGCTTGCAACTTACACATTCGTTAATATGGCAGCAGAGGTTATTCCTTCTGTTGACTTTGAGGCAAAGATTGAGAGCGGCGAAATCAACCCTAATTCAATGCAGTGTCTTGATGTTGGTGCAGCAGTTCTCAGATACTACATCATCGAGCAGTTGGGCTACAAGCCCGGCAACGTAGAACCTGCATATCAGGCTCTTCTTGATAATCCCACACCGACTCTTGACCAGCTTCTCAACGGTGTTTTCGATCAGCTTCTCGGTCAGTATGCTGTTCTTTTCAACCTCTATCCGGATGATACCTATAAGACAGCTGAAAATATGAACAGCCCGTGGTATAAGCTCTATATGACAGTCGGCCAGGTTATTCCTCTCACAAACGTATTCTACGGTGTTGAGGACAGCCAGTACGGTATGGAAAACCTCTTCGTTGACAGCATCCTCGGTAACATTCTTGACTTTAATATCAACGGTCTTCTCAGCATCATCGGTAGAAGACCTGCAGGCGAATCAGAGCTTGACAAGCCGCTTTCACAGGCACTTGTTAACCTTGTTGCACGTGTTCTCAACGGTCTCCTTCGTCTTCCGACAGAAAAGGCTTCTGCTTCAAAGCTTAACGATAACGCTTACCAGCTCAGCCTCGTTGTTCCTTATGCTTATACAACTCTCGATGAACTCCTCATCGAAAGAAATACAACAGATACAGGTGCTTCATATCCTGCAAGATACAACAGCAATGCCGCTCTTAACGGTACCGGCCTCCAGCAGACAGCTAAGAAGCTTCTTGAGTACCTTATCAGACTTACAGACTCTGATGCACTCTTCGGCAAGTCAGCAGACCTTGTTGCAACACTTATCGGCGTTATCGACCTTGATCAGTTCGATTATATGAAGGTTCACTACGAGGATGAGCTTGCAAAGAATCCGGGTATGTCCTTCACAATCAAGGAACTCAAGGCACTCTATGAGGAGCACAAGCTTCCCGACAATGACGGCATCAAGTATTACGACGATGCTTATGAGTATATGACAGACGTTGACTATAAGATCTGGGCATTCAGTGATTTTGAGGATGCACTTGACTATGCAAAGAGCATTATTGACGCTTATGATGCATCAGAGGCTGACCCCGATGTTAACGCTGCTCCCGCACGTTCGGATATTACTTATGCTTACTTCCAGCTCAAGCATACGTATGATGACGTATTAACCTACAATCCGACAACAGCTAACAACTATCAGCTCAACAAGATTTATCAGAAGGCTGTAAACGCTAACTACTCTAACGAGGGTGAGGTTTACTCAAGACGTACCTGGGATGCTTATGAAAAGGCAATGGCATTCGCTGAAAAGGTTATGGATGAGTATGCAGGCTACGCTGCAACAGGTACACTCGGTGACTATCCGCAGTCAAAGGTTAATATGGCTCGTGCACAGCTTCGTGACGCTGTTAACGGTCTTAAGCCGAATAAGGGTGACGCTGACTATACAGAGCTTCAGAATCAGCTTTCACGTATCTATGACCTTTCTGACCCGACACTCTTTACTGAGGAATCAGTAAACGAGGTTATCGAACGTTACATCGAGGCTTTCGATTTCAATAACGAAATTCCGTACGATATCGACAGCCAGATTATCGTTGACGGTGTTGCAGACAGACTTCGTGATGCTATTGATAATCTTCAGGCTATTCCCATTCTCGAGTATTATGACCCGACCTATAACTTCTCTGATAACGAGTTTATGTATACCTTCGGTTATGATGAAGGCTTCTATCCTCCCGAGGAAGAAGAAATGTGGGGCGGCGACTTCTACTTCTTCTATTCAATGTACTACGGCTATCCGACAGCCGGTGATACAATGCTCTTCGAGCCGACAGACGCAGGTAACGGTACAGGCTCAAAGATCAGTATCGCATCCGACCCCGACGGTGACGGCGAGTACGACGTTGACACTCAGTACACAATGATCATCTTCGGTGACGTTAACGGTGACTCTTATGTTGACGGTCAGGATACAGTTCTTATGAGAGCTTATGCTGCTTCAATGCTTCGTACAGGTACATCAACACATCACATCCTCTACGCAGGTGACATTGACTTCAATGGCTCAATCGGTAAGGGTGATGCTGATATGACTGAACAGGCAGGTCTCAAGAAGATAACTATTAACCAGGCTCCGATGGACTACACCGTCAAGAAATTCACATTCATTGATCTGGTTACAACAACAAGAGCAATGTCTTTATAAGTCTTAATTAAAATTAACACCACCGATATGCTCCGGCATATCGGTGGATTTTTCTTTTTGTGCATATTATATATTCGTTTGCAGTAATATTCTATGCCGATTAAATTGACTTGTTTTTGATTCTGTGGTAAAATACATACGTATAAGTTTATACTGGACAATTATTTTATTTGGTGGTGTCAGGTATGAAAATCGTAAAAAGGCTTGCAAGTCTGATTATTGTTGCAGCGTTGGTTCTGACTTCCTTGCCGTTTGCAATAACGGCATCGGCAGCTCCAGATGTTTCTGCAAACTCATCACTTGCTATCAGACGACCTATGGCTATTGTTGACGTAACAGAGGTGACACGAGTTGCTTATGCCGTCAATTCTATGCATGCTCCTTCAGGTACAAACTCTGTTATTGTCAAGGCTACTCCCTCGGGTATCCCCGAGCTCGGCGGCAGCTTTGCGTCTTCAACTGCTTACGCGGGCGAAACTCCCGTTGCAACGCAGATTACTTTCACACCCGGTGTTGAGCTTGATTCGCCGCCCACAGTTTCCTGTAACAATACTACTGTTACAGTGAGCGATTATGCTTATTCTAACGGTACTTACGTATGGTCGGTTCTCGGCGGTACTGCAACCGTGGGTACAACACTTCTCTTTACTGTTTCTTACTCTTACACAGATTATAATGCAATTACGGGTAAGGAATATCCGCGTCAGTATGAAACCCACGGAACCTCCTATGTCGAAGCAATATCTCAACCGGCAGGTATTTATACGTATAAAAGAACCTACGAAGAATTCGGCTTCGGACAGAGCAACAAAAACCGTTCTTATGTTGCATCATATATTATGGGTGCAAACACCTACGGCTCTTTTTACGGCGGCTCTTCAGGAACGGGAAGTGTCGATTTTGAAAGCACCGGCTCACAGCCGGGCTGGACAACCGCATACGGTATGATGAAAAATTTTGACGGTCACAGCGCCAGCCGTGATTATAACGTTTCATTCCAGGCGGATTCAAACAGACCGCTTTCTTATGTCTATTTTGATAAAAGCATTCATTCAACCCTTTCCGATCTTAACCTGCGTCTTATTACTTCAATCGTTCAGTATTCTAGCGAATCCGGCGAAAGAGTAACGGTTTCGCTTCGCAATACCTTTGCAGATCTCGGAATTACCAAAACATATTCTGATTCAGATGATGACGGAACTCCCTTTAATCACGGAACCGCTGTTTCACAGCTCGGAATGTCGGGCTATTCCGGCTCAATATATAATCCGGGCGAAGCATTTCCGATTTACTTTACGGGTACAGGTCCGAACGATGCTGTCGGCACATACGATTTTACGGTTACCGTTAAATATCAGACAGCGGCAAATTGGAGTGAGGTTTTCCTCGGCCATTCACACAGCCTCGAAATCGTGGTTTATGATAAGGGTGCGTTGAGAACGCTTGTTGAAGGTATCCGCGGAACTGATCCGACAATTATGACAACGGATCTGGGTATTGATGAGTTCAAGGGCTATAACCCGCAGTCATGGTACTATTCATCAGGTTGGGAGAATTTCTTCAATGCTTATAAGTCGGCTACCTCCTGCCTTAACAAGCCCAACACAACACAGACAGAAATTGATGAAAAATATAACGCTCTTCGTGATGCATATAATGCGCTTACGATGAGAACTGCAGATTATTCCGTAACTTCAGCGTATTATTCACAGGCGATGTCCAAAAATCCGAATTATTATACGCTTTCATCCTGGGCAAAGGTGCAGAACATTCTTGATAATTATGTTGATAACATCAGCTCGATTTATCAGCCTGCAGCAGATAAGCTAGGCACAGACCTTAAGGCTGCTCTGGATGCCCTCGAAGAGGCACAGGCTGATTACACAGAATTCAACAGACACCTTAACACAGTCAACAATCTTATCAAGCGTTGCCCGACACTTTACGGTCTTACCGCTGAAGAGTCGTATAACAATTGGGATAAGCTCGTATCTGCACTTATAAAATCAGGCTGTGTTTATGATGAGCTTGACGGCTACGTTGTTGCCGAGCCGTTACTCATAAGCGACCAGGCAACGGTCAACGGCTACGTCCTGCTTCTTGAAAGGTCAATTGATGCTCTTACCCTTAAAACTGCAAACTTTACACAGGCGGCGCAGGCGGAAGCTGCATATAAAAGGGTTAATCTCTCTCACCTTGTTGACGATATTGCAACACAGCTTACGGCGGCTTACAACGAGCTGATTGCACTCAAGGGTAAGGATCTTTCCTACCAGTCGCAGATTGATGAGGCGACCGCAAAGCTTAACGATTTGCTCACAAAGCTTGTTTACAAGCCGGCGGATACAAATGCCGCTTATGATATTCTTGCCGTAGCTTACGGTCTCGACCGTTCAATCTACGATGATATGTCTGCAGTGGATACCGCTGTCAGCAACCTTGAAGCGAAGCTCGGTCTTGATATCAGATATCAGAGCGATATTAACCGTGCTGTTTCTGCACTCGAATCAGCAATCAACAGCCTTCTTATGAATGCCGCTGATTACACTTTGGTTGACGATGCAATCGCTGCTGTTCAGGCGCACGAGAACGAAATTGCACAGAGATATGCCGATTCATACGGCTTCACCGTTGAAACCTTCTATTCCGACTGGTCGAAGGTTCAGACCGCAATTGCAAATGTTGTCCGTAACCTTGATTTTACATATCAGGAAACAGTCAATGCCTATGCAACCGCAATTCTTGACGCTCTGAACTCCCTGACGGAAAATCCTGCAGACTATACTCTTGTTAAACAGCTCCAGACAGAGGCTTATAACATTGTTCAGAACGGCTCGGAGCTTTATACAGAGGAAAGCCTCAGCCGCCTTACTCAGGTTTATGCCGCGGTAATCAACAACAAGCCGATAAGCGAGCAGGCAACGGTTGACTCTTATGCTGTTGCGATTCAGACAGCTATCGACGAGCTTGAATACCTTCCGGCAAATTATTCGGAAGTTAATAATCAGCTTGCACTCGCTCAGGCTGAGCTTGACCGCGATGAGGCATATTCTGCGGCACATCCCGGATATACATATTATACACCCGATTCAATTTCCGGTCTGAACGTTGCTATTGCGTCTGTTGTTGACGGACTTGATATCAGATATCAGTCAGAGGTTGACTCTTACGCGGATTCAATTAAGGATGCAATCGAATTGCTTGTTTGCGCACCTGCAGATTATACGCAGGTTGACCTTAAGCTACTTGAAATACCCGATGACCTTTCGCTGTATACAAACCTCAGCGTTGCGACTCTTAATGCGACCGTAAACTCAATCAATCGAACATATACTGCCGATAAGCAGGCAACTGTTGACCGTTATATAACCTCTATCGGTAATGCTATCAAATCCCTTAAGTATAAGGCAGGCGATTACAGTGCCGTAACGGCGGCGATTGCCAAGGTGCCGACTGATTCCTCCGTCTATACGCAGGATAGCTGGGATTATCTTCAACAGCAGATTGGTTCGGTTGTATACGGGCTCGATATTACTCATCAGAGTGAGATTGATGTTTACGCTCTTTCGATTGAGCAGGCGGTTGAGTTCCTTCGCTATAAATCTGCCGATTACACAGCGGTCAGAGAGGCGATAGATAATGCACAGGCAAAAATCGACGAAGGCATCTATACTGATGAAAGCGTTGCTCTTCTCCGACAGGCGATTGACGAGGTTAACTACGATTTGTCCGTAAATGAGCAGGATAAGGTTCAGCAGTACGCAGATAATATAGTTAATCTTACCAATGAATTAAAAGTAAAATTGGCAGATTACACAGAACTTCAAAAAATCCTGGATTTACTTGACAATTCGTCCTCGGAGATTTATACTAATACATATAAGAATTTTAATGAGGTAATGTCTCTTATCACTTCTTATAGGGAAGAAACTGTGTCAAAGAATATGGAGCTCCCAATTGATTCACAGGCACAGGTAGATGAAATGGTATCCACCCTTCAGGGCTATATTGATTCGCTTGTACCGCTTAACGAGCGTTTTGAGCTCAAGGGAACGGCAGCGGTTAAAACGCAGTCGGGTGTCAACTACATCTACGGTCTTCAGACAAACCTTACCAAGGCAAAGTTCCAGAGCACGTATGTTGATTACGAGGATGTGACACTCGAATATGAGATGACAACGTCCCGCTATCTCGGCACAGGCTCAAAGGTGTTTGTCAAATCACTGTCAGGCGAACTCATCGCCGAATATGTAATCCTTATCTACGGCGACGTTGACGGAAGCGCGACAATCGGTGTACGCGACGGTTCAAAAATCGCAGCATCAATCGCAGGTACAGCATCACTTTCACAGGCAGAAAAGCTTGCGGCTAACGTAGAAGGTGTGAGAGTGCAGATTAATGCTAAGGATAAGGCGGTAATACAGGCTATTGTTGCAGGTACAATGGTAATTGACCAGACAACAGGTAAGGGCGTCGACGTTTAAATAACGGCTTTAATCCAT
This sequence comes from Clostridia bacterium, assembly GCA_017415025.1. GTDB lineage: Bacteria > Bacillota > Clostridia > Oscillospirales > Acutalibacteraceae > CAG-488. The sequence goes on along the minus strand of JAFQJH010000008.1, from coordinate 83,964 downwards.
GCCAATGGATAAAGATATAAATTTTAGGAGGAAATATTATGGCAAAGAAACTTTTATGTATTGTTCTTTCCGTTGCTATGCTTCTCGGCGTATTCGCTGTAGCTGCATCAGCAGGTATGTATTATTCTTACACACCTGAAGAAGCTGAAGCTGAAGTTGCAGAAAAGCTTTGGTACGTAGACTATGAAGCAGACGTTGACTGGAAAGACGAAATCGACAAGAGATTTCTGACTCCCACACTTTATTATGACGGTTCTGCAACAGTTGCAGCTGCACCGGAGGTTCTCGAAGAAAACCTTTATTTCTGGGCTGACGAAATCATCGCAGATTACAATGCTGCAACTTCAAACGAGGATTACTGGAACCTCTACAACAAGATGGCTACTCCGGAAATTCTTTACTACTCTCCCGAGGGTAGTTCAGAGACAGAGTGTGACATTCTTTATGACTATGCTTACAAGTATCGTGACGAGTCAAAGGCTGTATTAGACCTTGATATCGTTGCTGATACAGAGTATGCAAAGGCTGGCGATGTTATCACAGTTGAAGTTTATGCAACATCAAACTTCCGTACCTGCCAGATTGTTGGCGGTATCTTCTACAACAAGCAGTATCTTAAGCCCTTGACAATTGAATACAATACTGCAGGCGATCCTACTTGGCAGGAAGTTGCAGAGGGTATGCTCCTTGAAAAAGGCGTTACTTATGACGCTAGCGGCAACGTCGTTTCTGACTGGAGACACAAGCAGTGGCCGGCAGCTATGCAGACTGAAGAAAACTTCGAAAAGTACGGCGTAACAGGTGTTTATTTTGAGCCGAACGAGAGTGATCCTGCAGTTGTTCACGGCAGAAAGTTCAATGGCGAGCTTCTTTTCACAGCTACATACGAGGTTAAGGCAGATGTTCCTGACGGAGAGACTCTTGAGTTCTTCGTTCCCGCAGATTCTGTATCTTCCATCCAGGACCTTGGCGTATCTGAGTTTGAGTCATATACAGTTGTTTACCTTTGGCAGCTTCTTCATGTTCAGTATGTTGGTACAGATGCAAGCGAGCGTGGCTTTATGCTTGACCCCGGTTCTTTCAGTGACCAGACAGTTACATCTAACGTAGCTACAGTTATCACAGGCGAAGAACCCGCTCCTGCAGAGAAGGGTGAGATCGTTGATGTTGTTACAAGCGATACATACATCGGCGACACAGCAGTTGTTTCTATCGACGTTACAGGCGCACCTGAAGCTCTCAACGTTTTAGTTGGTGACGGCGCACAGAGATTTGCTCGTGAGGATGCTGATATCGCAGCAACAGATGTAGGCGAGACATGGACAATCGAGATCCTTGTTAACGATGCTCAGGTAGCATGCTCAGTAGTTGCTGACTACGGCGAGCTTGGTACAACAGACGCTACAGATTTCGTTCTTACAGGTAAAGTTAAGCAGGATCTTTCAATCCATTCAATCGAAATTCCTGATATGTATCCGGATGCTCAGAATGGCGGTATGATCCTTGCAGGTAAGCATGACGTTATCATCAAGACAAGCACAGACGTAGTTAAGATTCAGTTCTATGCAGAAGATGGTACAACATATACTTACACTTCATGGTCAGGCGCAGGTAAGATGCCTTATGAAGATATCGACGGCGAGCGCGTATGGACAATCAGCCATGCTTTCGGTCCGTTCGGTTACAACTCACTTGTAATCAGAACACGTTCAGAGTCAACATTCTTCACATCAACCGGCTCTACTCTTGATGCAACTGTTGTTTACTAATATCAATTACTAAGCATTAGAATTGCATAATATTTTTTCTTGGCCCCGTGTGAATTCACGGGGCTTTGATTTTTGTACGACAGGTTGACAAAATTATTTTGTTATGCTAATATTACTAAAGTTGTTGCAGACATTCCGATTGATTGTCTGCTATTTTTTTAGGTTATAAGGAGATTTTGCTTTGATCAGTACAGTTAATGTCAGCCTGCAGTACGGCGGCAGAGAGCTCTTCAAGGGCGCAGATTTAAAATTTACAAACGGCAACTGCTACGGCCTTATCGGCGCAAACGGAGCAGGTAAGTCAACGTTTTTGAAAATCCTTTCGGGCGAAATTGAACCGAATAAGGGTGAGGTTATTATTACTCCGGGCGAAAGAATGTCAGTTCTTCGTCAGGATCACTTTGCCTTCGATGAGTACGATGTTATCCGCACCGTGCTTATGGGTAACCCGAAGCTCTGCGAGATTATGGACGAAAAGGAAGCCCTCTATATGAAGGAGGATTTCTCCGAGGAGGACGGCATCCGCGTAAGTGAGCTTGAGGAAGAGTTTGCGGAAATGGGCGGCTGGAGCGCAGAAAGCGATGCTGAAATTCTTCTGAACGGTCTCGGCGTTACAAACGAATTCCACTATGCACAGATGAGCGAGCTTGATAACGAAATTAAGGTCAAGGTGCTTCTTGCGCAGGCTCTTTTCGGCAATCCCGATATCCTTCTTATGGACGAGCCTACAAACCACCTTGATATTGATGCAATTGCCTGGCTCGAGGAGTTCCTTATAGAGCTTGACAGTACGGTTATCGTTGTTTCCCATGACCGTCATTTCCTTAACAAGGTCTGCACACATATCGTCGATATCGACTTCGGCAAGATTGCTATGTATGTCGGTAACTACGATTTCTGGTATGATTATACACAGATTGCACAGCGTCAGCTCCGCGAGCAGAATAAGAAGGCTGAGCAGAAGATGAAGGAATTGCAGGAATTCATTGCTCGATTCAGTGCAAATGCTTCAAAGTCCAAGCAGGCAACGAGCCGTAAAAAGCTCCTCGATAACCTCGTTATTGAAGATATGCCTGTCTCGTCTCGCCGTTTCCCGTTCGTATCCTTCAAGCCTGACCGTGAGGTCGGCAATGAGCTGCTGACCGTCAGCGGAATCAGCAAAACAATCGGCGACCGCAAGGTGCTCGATAACGTCAGCTTTACAATCAAGCCCGATGATAAGGTCGCATTCGTAGGTACGGATTCACTTGCAAAAACAACTCTTTTCCAGATTTTAATGGGAGAAATCGAGCCCGACGAGGGAACGTTCAAGTGGGGCGTTACAACCTCACAGGCATATTTCCCGTCCGATAACTCCGAATTCTTTGACGGCTGTGAGGATAGCCTTATTGATTGGCTCCGCCGTTATTCAGATCTGATTTTTGAAACGGATGTCCGCGGCTGGCTCGGCAGAATGATGTTCTCCGGTGAAGAGGCAACCAAGAAAGCGAAGGTGCTTTCAGGTGGCGAGCGCGTTCGTTGTATGCTCTGTAAAATGATGCTTTCGGGCGCGAATGTTCTTATTTTTGATGAGCCGACAAACCACCTTGACCTCGAGTCAATCGCATCACTTAATGAAGGCATCATCAAGTTCCCAGAAACTGTTCTCTTTACTTCACACGACCATCAGTTTGTCGAAACAATCGCAAACAGAATTATTGACGTCACTCCCGGCAATTTCTACGACAAAGAAATTACCTACGACGAGTATCTTAATGAGTTAAAGGGCGAATAATATGAAATATTCAGTTATTCCGCGTCCCGTGCGCTATGATGAAAAGGAAGATTCCGTCATCATTTCAGAAAATACGGCAGTTACCTGTGTGCGCGAATTTGTCAGTGTTGGAGACGAGCTGTCCCGCTATCTTCACACCCGCACGGACGCAAATGAAAACGAAATAATCATATCCAAGGCGAAAAGCATCGCCGCGGAGGGTTATGCTCTTTATACGGAAAACGGCAATATCCACATTAAGGCATCGACGGTCAGAGGCGCGTATTATGCCTTTGTCACGCTTAAATGGATTCTGATGCAGGTCAAGCGAGTTGACGGTAAAAAGACTCTTACGGGCTTTCTTATTGAAGATAAGCCGTGCTACCGACATCGTGGTATGATGCTTGACGAATGCCGTCACTTCTTCGGAATGCAGACAGTCAAAAATCTGCTTGATAATATGGCACTGCTTAAGCTTAACGTGTTTCATTGGCATCTTGCCGACGACCAGGGCTACCGTATAGAATCAAAGGCTTTCCCGCGTCTTAACGAGGTTGCATCAAAGCGCCGTTACGATAATTTTGCAAAGCGCAATCAAACGGACGATCAGCCCGAATACGGCCCGTTTTTCTACACACACGACGAAATACGTGAGATTGTGCAATATGCCGCTGACCGACAGATAGCTGTTATTCCCGAGATTGATATTCCGGGCCACGCAACGGCAATGCTCGCGGCTTACCCCGAGCTTTCGTGCGACGGTGTGCCTCCCGAGGTTGCGTGCAAGGGCGGTATTTTTCCGTCAATTTTTTGTGCAGGCAAGCAGAGTACCTTTGATTTTCTCGAAAAGCTTTTTGACGAAATCTGCCCGCTGTTCCCGTGCCCGTATTTTCATATCGGCGGTGACGAGACACGCTACGGCAAGTGGAAAAAGTGTCCCGACTGCCAGAAGACAATAAAGGAAAACGGACTTAAAAACGAAAAGCATCTGCAGATGTATTTTATGGGCAGAGTCAACGAGATGATGAAGACCCGCGGCAAAAAGTGTATTGCGTGGAACGATTGTCTCGGAGACGAGCTTGACAGCGATATTGTCTGCCATTATTGGACCTTTCAGAATGTTTTTACCGTCAGAAAGCAAGCTAAAAAGCGCGAGGTAATTCTCTCACCGATGCTTTCATTTTATTTTAATTACGGCTACGGCGACATTCCTCTCAAGAAAACCTACAAGTTCAACGAAAAGTCGAAAGGTTTCCGAAGAAAAGGTGTGCGTGTGAGGGGAGTAGAGGCTGAATTGTGGACGGAGTGGATCGACTGTCCCGAGGCGGTTGAATACAGCCTTTATCCCAGACTTTCCGCTGTTGCCGAGGTTGCGTGGACACCGCTTGAAAAACGTAATTTCAAGGATTTTTCACAGCGTCAGAAATTCTACAAGCTTTATCTTAAGAGTAAGGGAATAAATTATTACCTGCTTGATAATAAAACAAGACGAAAGCTTATAGCTCTTTACAGCCACGGCAAGGACGGCAAAGAGTTCAAACGCAACGAAAAAGCGAAAGCTCAACACAGATAAAACAAAAACGACAAGCTTCTGTTGCTTGTCGTTTAATTTTTTTGATGATTTGTTATTCAGTTGAATATTTTCCGAAATACCACCCTATAACGCCGTCTTTTTTTGCAATGCAGCCCTTAGAATTTTTTGAAATTATTGATAATCGGTCACCCTTGCTTACGGGAAGGACGTAATCGGTATAGTCAAAGCATTCGTTATCGTTTCGAAGATAATTATTCGGAATATGCATCTTGCGCCCGCTTTTTATGTGCTCTATATACGAAAACTCTTCTCCTTTTTCTAAAATCCGGATTTCCTTGTTAATCCACGATATGTATATGGAATCAGTGCTCGGCTCCTGATTATCAAGGGCATATACGTAAGGCATTCCGTCATAGCTGATATAAGATATTTCATCAACGGAGCAGTTTATGTCAGGGATGATGAGAAGATTTAATTGCCCGTCCTTTTTTACTCCGCATCCGCCGTCGATGGAAATGATTTTCTTTTCACGATTAATAACGGGATTCATCTGCGGCACAGCGTTTCCGTAAAGAACAACAGGCCAATGACCTGTGATTACATATTTGTCGAAAATATGCGGAGTGTTTTCTGCGAAGGCATCGTATTTTGTCAGCTCGAGGACACCTTTGACTGAATTGTCGGAAACTTGCTTTTCTCTGAGTCCGCCGTGAACAAAAATATAACTCTGCGTTTCTATTACAGCAGGCAGATTTGCAAGAAAATTAAATTCATTTTCAAAATGAGTAATTACAGCTTGCTTCGATAAAAGAATATCGTCAGGACTGTTTATTGTAAAGCCGCACTCGGCTGCAAGCTCTTCGTAAAAGGATGTACCAATCCATTTCCGCATTGTTAAAATATAGTTATAATAGCTTTCAACGCTTTCTTCGGAAAGATTATATATCAGCTTTAGTCTGTAAGCGTCAACGTTACCGATGAGCGGTATAACGTTTCCTTTTTTGCAAAGCTCCATAATATAGCGCAAGGTTTTAAGACTTTCAGGACCTTTTTCGATAATATCGCCAACGATGAATAGAATATCATTATCGCAAAAGCAAGCGTTATCAATAACTTTTTTGAAATAAGACAAATATCCGTGGATATCACTTGTAACAAGAATTCTTTTCCCTGCATCTACGGTTATATGTTCAATTTTTGTATCAATTCTTATCATTCTGTTTTATCCTTTTTATGAAAGCGATATTATTTATAAATATAACACAAAAGGTTGAAAATTTCAAATATGTATATTAATAGTAAATTTTGACAACATCCCGATAAATTAAAATTTATTAAAAGGCTTATGTTCAGGGCAGGGGTGAAGAAGCAATAATCAAAAAGCAAAATCCGCCCACTATCGTGAACGGATTTGCTGTGTTTACAGCTTAATTTAGCAACAAACCGATAAATTGGAATTTATATGTGTATTTGAAAATCACCAAAATCAAACATACCGTTACCATGTTGGAGCTTGTTTGTGCTGTGTATTTCGCAAAATGCATCGTAAATTCTATCGACTATTCCGATGGGAATATTGATTTCGTGATGCGAAGGACATATTTTTTGTATGTCAAGCTTTCTGATTTTATCAACCGAATGCATAAAGTCAATCGGATTCGTCGATGGATAGAATGCATCAAGGCATCCGCTATATATCAGATCTCCCGAATACAAGTATCCACGCTCTTTTTCATAAAAGCAACAATGTCCGGGAGAGTGTCCGGGAGTATGAAGCACTTGAAGCCTTCTATTGCCTAATTCTATAATGTCACCATCACGCATAGTGAATGAAGGCATACCTTGAAAAACTTGATAGCTCTCAATATTGAAACCGCTTGGAAAATCACACGGCTTTCGAGTGAGATTTTCTTTGACCATTTTAAGAGGGATCGGAAAATTTTTGGATATCCAAGCTATCTCTTTTTCATACACGGCAAAATCACGGAAATACTTGTGACCGCCGATATGATCCCAATGAACATGAGTTGTTATCACGAGGACGGGCAAAGAAGTAATATTGTTAACAACGCTTTTTATATTTGCCACGCCTAAACCGGTATCTATTAAAATGGCGCGTTCTGTGCCGAGCAATAAATAGCAATGTGTTTCTTCCCAGTGCCCATATTCACTTATTGCAAATGTTTCATTATCAATCTTTTCGATATGAAACCATTCCATAGCACATACTCCCTCAAATTGGAATTATCAATCTAAATCAATATTAATCTCGTATTGGTCATCAATGAGAATAAAGTTTACATTATGCTTTTTCGCAAGGGCGAGGACTTCCGCATTATCTGTCAAAACGCTCTCAATGGTACACCATTCAACATCCAAACGATTTTCAATGACGTTTGCATATTTCTTTATGTCAGCAAAGTGATTTCTGATATATTCCTCACTCATTATAAGACAGTAATATTTGATGCTTTCAAGATATTCGGAGTCAAAGTCTTTCTGCCAATCGAATGGAATATAGCAACCTTCGACAATTAAGTTCTGATTATTCTCAATAGCAGTTTTTATCATTTCACGAACAATCGGCCACAGATATTCAACTAATTCCGTATCATCCATAGGAGTAAGTTCTGTATTGCCGCTACGAATTAAACCCATTTTCAGATGGTCTATTGACAGGTATGGATATTTATATTTTTCGAGCAATTTTTGGGCAAGTGCAGTTTTGCCTGTATGCGATGCTCCTGTAATTAAAATAATCATTATCTCACCTTCAAATTCTTATTTGTCGGGCTGATTATATCACACATAATCTGAAATTACAATCGGGTGCGGGTGACCCGCCCTAACTTATTCACTATTCCTTCTTACCTATTACTTCGCCAAAAATCGACCCGAAGATTAGTGAAGAGTGAATAGTGAAGAAGTAATAAGTAAAAATCGACAACCCTCTGTCGAAGATTGTCGATTTTTGGCTGGGATGGCTGGATTCGAACCAGCGAATGCAGCAGTCAAAGTGCTGTGTCTTACCGCTTGACGACACCCCATTATTTTGTTTTATAAAGGTAAGTCTGCAAGAAAGGACTTCTTGCAGACTTTTAATTGGGGTGGATAGTCGGATTCGAACCGACGGTCTCCAGTGCCACAAACTGGCGCTTTAACCAACTAAGCTATACCCACCATATGGCGCGCTTGAAGGGACTCGAACCCCTGACCCACTGCTTAGAAGGCAGTTGCTCTATCCACCTGAGCTACAAGCGCATATTTAGCCCCTTTTGCTATTGCAGAAGTTTAGGGGAAATTGGAGCGGGTGATGGGAATCGAACCCACACGACTAGCTTGGAAGGCTAGAATTCTACCACTAAACTACACCCGCGTGTGTCTGCAACGTGTGATATTTTAACATAGGTTATCTGTTTTTGTCAATAGCTAAAAGGGATATTTTTGAATTATTTTTTTATATTGTCTGCAATCTGTGTTTGCAACACATTTTACAATATGTTATAATCAATCTGATATAACTTTTACCGAGGTTACACTATGAAAAAATCCTACAAAATCCTTCTCATAATAATCGGAATAGAGTTTTTATTTGTTGCTCCTTTGCTGAACGAATTAAATGTGCAGGTACAGTCCTGGCTCGGTAATGCAATCGGTGTATTTGTCAGATTTTTGCCGATAGAAATCCTGTTGTATTTATTATCCAAGGACGAAAAGCTTTCCGCGTTCAAAAGGGGATTGGCAAAATTTGTCTTTTGGTCAGTAATAATATGCTATGTTTTGGGCGGCATTGCAACGGCAATCCAACGCTACGTTGTATGAATTTCAGTATAACGTATCTGTAACCGTTTTCTATAAAAATTCTTTCAAACTATCAGAATAGCTATAACAAAGGTTGAATTGCATGCAGGCGTGTTTGACTTTTTCTTTTTTCTAATCTATAATAATTAAAATCAATAACCGAAAGGAAGAGTGTTATGAAGAAGACCAAAAGAATACTTGCCCTGCTTTTGACCGTTATTATGCTGTGCACGGGATCGATGTCTGTGTCTGCAGTTACACAGCCGACATCACAGGAAGCGTGGAACAGCTATTGGACAACAGCTGATGAAGAAATAAGTGCCGCCGTTATGCTCACACCCGGCAGTGACGATTCGGAGCGCTACGTTTCGTGGTACTCCGAAAGCGACAGCGGAAGCGTTGTTCTGCTTGACGGCGAGGGCGCAAAAATTGATGAATTTACCGCAACCGCAATCAAAACCCACCAGGGTGATTACCGTCTTTGTGCCGTGATTGATTCGCTTGAGGACGGTGCAAGCTACGGCTATTACTGCACGTCCGGCGGATGGACGAGTGAAACCTACAGCTTCACTACTATCAGCGAAAACCGCTTTACTGCAATGTATCTGACAGATATTCATATTTCTGCTGACAAGTTCCCCGAAAACAGCATCCGCGACACAGCCTATAATTTTAACCTCATGCTTGAAACAGGTGTTGCAAAGGCTCTTTCTCAGGGTAAGTCAATCGACCTTGTTATTTCGGCAGGTGACCAGGCATCTGACGGTATGCGCGATGAATATAAGGGCCTTGTCGCTAACAGATATATCCGTTCAATCCCGTTTGCAACAACTGTCGGCAATCATGACAAGAAGAGTGCCGATTACCGATATTTTACACATCAGCCTAACACTGCAGATATGAATATGAGATCTTATGTCGGCACAGACTATTGGTTTGTCAAGGGCGATGTCCTTTTTCTTATAATGGACAGTAATAACACAAGCGTGACTGATCATCGCCGTTTTGTTAAAAAAGCGGTTGAAGCGAATGAGGATGTCAAGTGGAGAGTTGCTGTCTTCCACCACGACCTTTACAGTGCCCGTATTCCGAGCCGTGAAAGCGAGAATGCCTTGCTTCGCCTTATGTGGGCGCCGATTGCAGACGAATTCGGTCTCGACCTCTGTCTTCTGGGTCACAGCCATTATTACACAATTTCCAACGTTCTTTATAATAACAAGACCGTTGAGGCTACCGAAAACGGCGGGAAGGTAACTGATGCCGAGGGTACCGTATATATGGTATCCGGCTCAGTCAATAATCCGAGAAACGATGACGATGTCGGACTCAGCGACAACATAGGTCACGAATATCTGACCGATGAAAAAATCTACAATCTGATTGATTTCTCCGAGGATTCAATTGTAATTAACTCTTATACTGTTGAAAGTGATGAGAACATTGGCAGCCTTACCATTGAAAAAACAAGCAACGAGGGTGGTCATAATTACAAAACGATCGGAAGGCTCTACTATCCGATTGTCAGCGTAATCGGCTTTATAGCTAATTTCTTCACCAATATCGGCGACTACTACGACAACAGACAGCTCGGATTCAAGATTCCACTCTTTGAAGGTCTTTTCGGTTAATATATTTTACAGGAAAATCCCGGACACAGTGCGATGTGTCCGGGATTTAGTCTTCATTTAACTTCCATTTTTTCGATTTTTTCCCTCTCGGGGGTAACGTTTACGGAATAATAAACGTGGTAAATAACCTTGCCCGGAGGTGCACCCTGCGGTTTTTTCAGGTGCTTGACGTAAGTGTAATCAACGGGGACGAGCTTTGCGTCGCGTGCCTTGCTGTGGTATGCCGCAATTTCCGCCGCTTCGACAATAGCATCGTCGCTGATTTCCTGACCGTCACTGACGATTATAACGTGCGAGCCGGGGAACTTCTGCGTATGAAGCCACATATCGCTTTTCTGCGCGGTCTTCAGTGACAGCTTGTCATTCTGCATATTGTTTCTGCCTACAAGCACTCTGAATCCGTCTGTTGTACGGTACTCCATTGGGGGAAGAAGCTTTGGCTGCTTTGAATTGTTCTTGCGCTTGAAACGCATAAAACCGCTTACTGCAAGCTCGTTGCGGATTTCTTCAATCTCCGCCTGCGTGCTTGCACGGTCGAGTGCATCTGCAACCGTTTCAAGGTATTGAAGCTCCTCCTTGCCTTTTTCGATAAGCTCTGTCAGCATCGTTTCTGCCGTCTTTGCCTTGCGGTAATCCTTAAAATATTTCTGTGCATTCTGTGCAGGGGATTTGGACGGGTCGGCTTTTATACGAAGCACCTTGTTTTCGTCGTAATAATTCTCAAGGTCGTAGTAAACCGCGCCCTTTTCAAGCCTGTAAAGATTAGCGTTGATAAGCTCTGCACTGATTCGCAGAAGCTCACGGTCAGCACATTGCTTGAGCTCCGCCTGCTGAAGGCTGATTTTTTTCGAAATTCGTGCAATTGCTGAATTTAAAAACTTAACAAGGTCCTGAGCCTTCTGTCTAGTTCTGTCAAGTCGGTCACATTCAAAATAAAACTCGTCAAGAAGCTCGGAAAAGCTTTCCTTTTCCTCTGCAGTATATTTTGTACCGTACTGACGAATCGGCATGAAGGAAAAGTCAACAGGCTTGCCCGTTTCATCCTTTAGCATAAAAGGCGTACCCGTACCCGATTGCACGGTCTCCCTTAAAGCATCTATTGAATTTGCGAGTGTATCGAAAGACTTATCGCTTACCTCATCAACGAAGAGCTCTGCGTCCTCGCCCGCAAGCTCACGGCTTGTAAGGGGAGATACGCCTTGCAACGTGCAAAGGATAGCAGAAGAGAGTGTCTTTGTGGGATAAGTCTTAATCTGAGCAATTATGTTTTCCGTCGAATGGAGAGTTATGTTCAGCTTATTCTGCGGCGGGGGAGAGGTGTAGTTGAAGCCGGGCAGAATCTGTCGTACCGTTGACTGACTAAGGTCAACGCGCTTGAGTGCATCAACGATTTTTCCGTCACCGTCAAAAAGAATGATGTTGCTGTGCTTTGCCATAATTTCAATGGAAAGCGTGAGCTTGACACGGTCGCCGATTTCGTTTGTCGCGTCAAAATCAATGTAAAGCACACGGTCAAGCTCGGATTGTCGCACGTCAACAAGTGCGGCATTAACAAGCCTCTTGCGCATCAGCATACAGAACATCGGCGGTGTTGCGGGATTTTCAGGCGCGTGGGATGTAAAATGAATCCTCGGGCTGTTTGCGCGAACGCTTAAAAGAAGCTTCTTTGCTCCGCCCTTACCGCGCAGATGAATAACCAGCTCCTCGCGGGAGGGCTGGTGTATTTTTTCGACGCGGCTGAACTGCGCGCCGTCGAGTATTTCTTTTTTTGCGAGACTTAAAAGTATACCGTCAAGTGCCATAATTACTCCGTAAATTTAACAGGATTTTCCTGCTTGATATCAATAATTTCTATATCCTTAAACTGCTCCTGAAGCTTTTTTGCCAGAACGGGAACAACGGGGATTTCGGTTTCATAGTGTCCTGCCGCGATGAGCGTTATTCCTGCACTCACCGCATCGAGAAAGTCGTTGTGCTTTGTATCGCCCGTGATGAATGCATCAATTTTGCCTGCTTCACCTATCAGTGAAGCACCGCCGCCTGTGCAGATTGCGATTTTCTGTATCGGCTTACCTGCATCGGCAAAGCGTACTTTAGTGTCAAGCGTTTTTGCGATGTGAGAAGCGAGCTTTCCTGCCGTGGTTTCTTCAATGTCGGCAAAGCGCAGAATCGGATTTTCACCCTTATATGCCTTAAATCCGAGAAGCTCGGCGAGTGCATCATTTGTGCCGCCGTCGGCAATATCAAGCGGAGTGTGCATACAAATCGCGTTAATAGAATTTGATGCGAGCTCAAACGCAATGCTGCCCTTCGTAAAGCTTTTCATCACGCTGAAGATAACAGGATGGTGGCTGATGATAAGGTTTGCGCCGAGCTTCTTTGCTCTTTCAACTGACCACGGGTCGATATCAAGAACAGCGACAGCCTTTTTCACCTCGGCGTCCATATCGCCGACGAGCATACCGCTGTTGTCCCAGTCCTCCTGAGTGTCAAGCGGAGCGAGTGTGTTCAGATAATTTAAAAAATCTCTAACGGTTGTCATCGGTTCACCTCATCAATAATATTTTGCAGAACTTGTATTTCATCATTTTCCGCATCAGACTTTTTTAGAGCATCAAGCCTTACGCGTACGCGGTGCAGCTTGCGTTCAACAAAAGCGGAGGATGCCTCATCGGTTTTATCCGCGAAACCGCCTAAAAGAATTTCAGCTTCACTGTGGGAAGAGCTGACACCCGTATAAGCGGCAGACATACAAATGTAAGCCTTGCCGTCATCAAAGCACGCATCCTCTTGTGTAATCTCAAAGCCGTTATTCCACAGCCATTCGCGCAGAACCTCGTCGTGAGACTGCGGCTGGAGAATCAGCTTGTATTTTTCATTTTTTACCCAAGGTGCCGCACCGAGAATTTCGGAAATGAGAATACCGCCCATTCCTGCGATAACGATATCGTCTGCCTCTTCGGGCAAAATAGCGGTAAGCCCATCGGAAAGACGCAGCTCCACCTTGTCGGCAATACCGTAAGAAATTACGGTAGCTTCAGCGTTTTCCAATGGACCTTTTCTCAAATCAGCGGCTATGGCACTCTTAACCGTGCCGTCAAGTATAAGCGAAGCGGTCAGGTAAGCGTGGTCCGTGCCGATATCGGCAAGCCGAGAGCCCTGCCTTACCATCTGCGCCGCCATATTCAGTCTTGATCCGAGCTTGAGCATAGCTTATTTGCTTGCAAGGTAAGCGTTGATGTCAGCAACAAGATCTTCAACGTCAACACCGTGAACCTGACAAGCCATCTCAAGGCTTTCACCTCTTGCAGAGGGACAGCCGAGGCAGTGCATACCCATATCAAGGAAAAACTTTGCAGTGCCTACGTCAGCGTCAAGGATGTCGCCGATAATCATATCTTTTGTAACTTCTGTCATAATAAAACCTCCGATAATTTTATATATCTATTATACACATTTCTGTGATATTTTCAAGTGATATAAAATTTTACTTTTCAAAATGCAATAAAGGTGATATAATATCGATAACGAATAAGAACGAGGTACTGAAAATGAAAGTAACTTACGATGCGGCGGCGAAAATCAACCTTATGCTTGATATTCTTGCGCGCCTTGATAACGGATACCACAGCCTCTTTATGCTGATGCAGTCTGTTGACCTTTACGATACCGTTACGGTTGAGACGGACGACAGCGGAAAAATCTCCATCACCTCGAACGAGAGCGGTATTCCTTGTGACAAGCGCAATATCGCATACAAGGCTGCCGAGGCCTTCTTCAAGGCAACGGGAGTGAAGAATACAGGCATCGCAATTCACCTTGAAAAGCGTATTCCCTTTGAGGCGGGAATGGCTGGCGGAAGTGCCGACGGTGCCGCAGTAATAGCCGCACTCAACGATATTTTTGAAACCAAGCTTTCTTCTGCGGAGCTGTGTAAAATCGGACTCAAGGTCGGTGCGGACGTGCCTTTCTGTCTGACGGGCGGTACCTGCCTTGCGCAGAATGTCGGCGAGATTCTCTCACCCTTGCCCGCACTTGAGGATTGTTATATTGTTCTTGCAAAGCCCGACAGGGGAGTTTCAACCAAGGAGGCGTTTGCCGCCTTTGATACAGCGACGAGCATCCGTCATCTTGATACCTGCTCAATGCTCTATGCCGCATCGCAGGGCAACCTTTACGATATCTGCAAGTACACTAAAAACGTTTTTGAACAGCTTATTGAAGTTCCCGAGCGTGTGCCGATAAAATCCACTCTCAACCGACACGGTGCACTTGCCGCCTGTATGAGCGGAAGCGGTCCGACAGTTTACGGTATTTTTGATGATGAATCCAAGGCACAGTCAGCGGCTTCTGCACTTAAATCTCTTGTTAAGAACATATATATCACAAGACCGGTCACAAGCGGGCTTGTGAGAAAAGACTGATAAAAACAAACGGCTTGAGTTGCAACTCAAGCCGTTAATTATATGCTGTTATGAAATTACTGCCATGTGAAGGTTACTGCATTCTTTGCATAGTTTACGAAGTAATCCTCGCCCTTGACAAAATCAATTTCTCTTGAAGTCATTGTAGCGTTGTGTTCAACCTTTGAAGCGTTCTCAAGACCTTCAATGAAAGCAAGCATCATTTCAGTATCGGTGAACGTGAGCGTTGCGTTAAGTGAAAGGTCATCCGTTGCTGTCGGCTGAGCGCCCCAACCGTTGAGAGCACCGGGAACAAAGCCTGTCAGCCACCATGAATACTGCTGACCTCTCGAGAAGAGAGCGGTGTTGTTTCTGTAAAGGCTCATACTCATCTTGATAAGAAGATCGTCATCGGCACACTTGAAGTAGTTTACGCCGTTTTCGTCAATCATCGGGTTATCAAAATCGCGGTAGTAAAGACCGATTTCAGCACCGATAAGTACCCAGCCGTACTGACCCTTCCAGAGCTGTACCATCCACTCTTTATTGTCATACTCAAAGAAAATTCTTGTTGTATCGAACCAACAGATGATTACGGGAGCCGCAACGTCATAGATGAATGTATAGCCGAAGGTTCTCTGCCAGGCGTTACTTGAAGCGTAGAAAACACCCTCTCTTGCATCATAAGAGAAGCCGAGGAGACCCGAACCGTCAGTGTTTGTAACCTTTCCCGTTGCAGGGTCGTACCAGAAGTTGCCGAAAATCTGAACACGGCCGGAATCTGATGTACTGCCTGCGGGGAAGCTCGTGATTTTGCCTACTGAAAAGTGGAGAATATAAAGCGCATCCGTTGAGTTGATTTTACCGTTTCCGTCAACGTCAGCAGCCTTGATTTCAGCGGCGGTAAGCTGTTCCTGACCTGTGCAGTATCTTACAATTATAAGAGCATCAAAGGAGTTGATTGCACCGTCGCTGTTTGTATCGCCGAGAGAGTTATCTGCGGCAGAAACGCTGACAGCGAAGAGGGCGGATGTGCCGAATACAATCGCGAGTGTGAGAAAAACTGAAATAATTGATTTTGCAATTTTCATTATCTGTTCCTCCTTATAAGGTTGTCTGAATTCCGACTACAAACTGAAGAATGCTCAGAGCATCAAGGGAATTGATTTTGCCGTCCCTTGTGACATCAGCCTGTACGTTGTATTTGTCCTTGAGTGTAATATTGCCTACGGAATGCTGAAGAACGGCAAGAGCATCGATCGAATTGATTTTGAAATCGCCGTTTGTATCGCCGTAAAGATAAGCGTTTTTTGCAAGGAAGTTGACCGTGAACGGTGCACTCTTGCCGCAGAAGGTGGCGTACAATGTTGTGTAGCCGGGCTCGGCACTGTCAACACCCTTGGGAACTGACCAGCCGATGAGCTTGTTATCGTCGTAAGATATGTTCTTCACCGTGCCGTCCGTGTATTTTACCTTGAGTGAAAGACCCGTAAGGTCAAGCTCGGTAAATTCAACATCACCAAGACCGCTTAATTCCCAATCCGTGCCCTCGCGCAGAATGGTTTTCTTGGGCGGGTTGATAATGGAAATCGAATCAACTCCGACAAAATTGACCGTAGTTTCAGCGTAAACCGAAGACGGGAAATCGCTGCAGGTTATCTTCATTGTATTTTTGCCGAGTGCCCAACTGCCTGAAGCTGATGAAGAATACATATTGGGGAATTTATTAGTCACCTTGTATTCAACGGTTTTTGAATTATAGGAAAGAACTGTGCCCGAAAGGTTGATACCGCCGATGAGCGCAACCTTTCCCGATTTGTTGTAGGACCAATCAATGCCCTGGTAGAGGGTTGTTTTGCTCGGGGGAGTAACGACTTTAACGTCTGCGGCAATCGCAATGCTCATACACGAAAATGCAACGACAAATGCAAGCATAGCAGATAGCGCAACCTTAATATATGATTTTTTCATTTCTTTTCCTCCTTGAAACAGTTTATATTCTATTTCATTATACATTAAAAGAAGTATTGTGTCAATGCAACAATTATTTTTATTATTGTACTGTTTTGTCCTGTATTTTCCTATTGACAGAATAAGCGACATAGTTTATAATAACACCGAGTATAATGCACAAGATGTAGTGTTATGCTCTCTTGCAAGGTGCATTTAATATTAAGAAAGAAGTCATAATGATGAAAAATATTTCTAAAAGAATTCTTGCGTTGCTGATGTCACTTGTTATCGTAGCGGGTCTTGCAATGACCGCATCTGCGAGCGACGTTGTTTACGGCGACATCAACATGGATACAAAAATCAATTCAATCGATGCTCTTATGATCCTTCAGCACAGCGTAAAGGCATCGCTTATCCCTGATGAGCGCCTTGTTGTTGCTGACGTCAACGGCGACGGCAGAATCAATTCGCTTGATGCCCTCGAGGTGCTTATGGTTTCTGTCAAGCAGTTACCGTACTTCTCCGTTGAGGTTACGGTAAAGGCACCGAAGAACGACAACGAAATTCTTGCCCTTTACAACAATGCAGTTGTGGATGCCCGCGAGGCAATTCCTGCATATAAGTTCGACCTCAGCTCAACTGCAACAAAGGTTGATCTTTCGGGTTCTTTGGTTGATGACCTGCCCGAGGAGGAATTAAACGACCTCAAGAAGGACTTGCTTCAGGAGGACAAGTACTCCAACATTATGCGCCAGGGAACGTCAACAGCACTCAGCAACCTTCCCTTGCCCAGCGGCATTACCGATGCCTCCGTATTCAAGAGTGTCTCTTATGAGAGACTGCCGACAGGTGAATATAGTGTCAGACTTGATTTCAAGGACGAGAAAAATCCGAAGACTGACAGTTTGGTTTCAAAATTCTTCGGACTTCCCGATTATGCGACTATGAAGCAGGAGCTTGAGTCAGGCAGCACGCCCGTAATCAGTATGAAGGTCGGCGATATGTATTATAAAAACGGTTATATCTCATTCGTCCTCGACCCGAGAACAGGTGAGTTCGTTTCCGTTGATATGAGCGTTGATATGGCATTTACCGCAAAGATTACTTTTGCAATTGTCTATACTCTCAATATGGACGCTGTAATGTGCCATCAGATGCAGTATTCAAATTTCATTTATTAAGTTTTAGTTCATCGGCGGTTTCGCCTAAATCGCGGATGTCTAAATATATGCACTGCGGTGCAAATTTATAAAGGAGAAAATGGTGATTAACTATGAATAAAGTTGCAAAGATTTTATCAGCAGTTATTTCTGTAACAGTTGCTCTCAGCATGGCTCTTGTAATGCTTACATCAGCTCTTGCTGCTCAGACAACAACTTTTGCACTTAACGTTGTCAGCGAGAATGACGATCAGATTGTTGTTTCAGTTGATCTCGTTGACGGTGGCTTCCAGGCAATCGGTTTTGCTTTTGAAGTAAACTCTGAGAAAATTTCAGGTAGTTCAGCTGCTACTGCAGCAACTGCTCCCAGCCTGATGCTCTTTGCTGAGGCTTCAACTCTCAGCGTTTCAGGTGCATATCTTGATGCTTCTGATCCGGAAAAGCTTTATGAAATTAAGGGTGCTGTTGCTACCTTTACTTTCGATAAGGTTGACGGTGCTGAGATCGGTCCCGACGACATCACTGTAGTATTTGATGTTTGCGGTACAGTTGCTGATAAGTTCGAGGTTGTTATCAACAACAACATCCCTGAAATCGAAGAGCCTTCAGAGCCTTCAGAAGAGCCTTCAGAGCCTTCAGAAGAGCCTTCAGAGCCTTCAGAAGAACCCTCTGAGCCTTCAGAAGAGCCCTCCGAGCCTTCAGAAGAGCCCTCCGAGCCTTCAGAAGAACCCTCCGAGCCTTCAGAAGAGCCCTCTGAGCCTTCAGAAGAGCCCTCTGAGCCTTCAGAAGAGCCTTCAGAGCCTTCAGAAGAGCCCTCTGAGCCTTCAGAAGA
The DNA here is from genome assembly GCA_017415025.1 of Clostridia bacterium. Classification (GTDB taxonomy): domain Bacteria; phylum Bacillota; class Clostridia; order Oscillospirales; family Acutalibacteraceae; genus CAG-488. The sequence goes on along the minus strand of JAFQJH010000008.1, from coordinate 65,131 downwards.
GCCCTCTGAGCCTTCAGAAGAGCCCTCTGAGCCTTCAGAAGAGCCCTCTGAGCCTTCAGAAGAGCCCTCTGAGCCTTCAGAAGAACCCTCTGAGCCTTCAGAAGATAAGACAGATGCTCCTGCTGAGGACAAGACAGATGCTCCCGTTGCTGACGGTGACGTTGTTAACCCTGACACAGGCGACAGCGTAACAGCTTCTGCTGCTATCATTTCTCTTCTCGCTGTTAGCGGTGCAGCTATCGTTGCACTTCGTAAGAAGGAAGACTAATTTAAGTTCACAAGGGGATTATTCCGGATAACTCCCTTATGATACCAAACTTTTAACGCCCCCACACAGACCTATGGGCGTATGGTCTGTGTGGTTTTTCTTTTGCAGTGGCTCGGCGAAGAGCTCACTGCCTTTTTTATTTTATGCGTAAAATACTTTAAAAACACACCATTTAATCTTGCAAATTTTGCGATAATAATGTATAATAAAACGATTATAAAAATATTATGCGAGGTGTCGCTTTTGAGCACTGAAACGTCTTCAAAAAACTGCTTTGTACCGCAGGAAGAATTAGACAGACAAAAAGAATATTCTGCTCTTGTGGCATCGGTTTTATCCGCACGTTTTGAGAAAAAGCCTCTTGCTTTTGTGCATACCTACGGTTGTCAGGGTAATGTCTCCGACGGCGAGCGTATCAAGGGTCTGCTTGAGCAGTCAGGCTACGGCTTTACCGAAGATATTGAAGAGGCCGACCTTATTCTTTACAATACCTGCGCCGTCCGTGAGCACGCGGAGGACAGAATTTACGGTAACGTCGGCGCTATCAAAAGACTTAAAAAGGCTAATCCAAATCTCATAATCGCGCTGTGCGGCTGTATGATGCAACAACAGCGGGTTGCCGAAAAAATCAGGAAAAGCTATCCCTTTGTCAACCTTGTTTTCGGCACTCACGTTATCCATAAGGTTCCCGAGCTTCTTTACAAGGTGCTCTGTACGGGGAAACGCGTTTTCTCCTGCGACGAGAGTGACGGTGTTATTGCTGAGCCTCTGCCCGTAAGACGTGACGGCACAATCAAGGGCTGGCTGCCGATTATGTACGGCTGCAACAATTTCTGCAGCTATTGTATTGTTCCTTATGTCCGCGGTCGTGAAAGAAGCCGAAAGCCCGAGAGCATTATAGCCGAAGCAAAGGAGCTTATCGCACTCGGCTGTAAGGACATCACGCTCCTTGGTCAGAACGTTAATTCCTACGGCAAAAGCCTTGATTGCGATATCAATTTTTCAAAGCTCTTACAGCAGATAAACGACCTTGAGGGCGATTTTATTATCCGCTTTATGACCTCACATCCGAAGGATTGCACAAAAGAGCTGCTCGACACAATGGCGCGTTGCGATAAGGTTGCAAAGCATCTGCATCTGCCCTTCCAGAGCGGAAACAACCGTGTTCTCAAAGAGATGAACAGAGGCTATACGCGCGAGCAGTATCTCGAGCTTGCTCACTATGCGCGCAAGGTGATGCCGGGACTTTCAATGACAAGCGACGTTATTGTCGGTTTCCCGGGTGAAACCTACGAGGAATTCAAGGAGACTCTGACCCTCATCGATGAGGTGCAGTTCACTTCGCTTTATACCTTCATTTTCTCCTCACGACCGGGAACGAAGGCGGCTTCAATGCCCGACCCCGTTTCGCGCGACGAAAAGGGAGTATGGTTCAGGGAGCTTACCGACCTGCAGGAAAAAATCGCAGGCGAGCGCACCGCAAAAATGAAGGGCGAAACCTACACCGTGCTTTGCGAAGGCTATGCAAAAGAGGGTATATTAAACGGCAGAACGCAGGGGAATATTATGATTGAGTTCCCCGAGGTCGAGGGTAAGGATGTCCTCGGTAAGTTCTGCAAGGTAAAGGTAACCGAGCCGCTGACGTGGATTGTCCGCGGTGAGCTCACAGATTAAATCCGTATAACCAAAAGTTATAAATATATAACAAAAAGTTATAAATATATTTTAAGTTTTAAGGAGATTTTTAAAATGGACGTAATTGAAATCACAAGACAGCTTGGCGCAGCTATTCAGCAGGACGAGCGTTACCTCGCATTCCACGAGGCAAGAAGAGTAAACGAGGCAGACACAGACCTCAACGACCTTATCAACAAAATCCAGCTCATCCATATGTCATATCAGCACGAGGCTGCAAAGGACGACGCAAGCGAGGAGAAGCTCCAGGCTTACGATAAGGAGTTTTCCGAGGTTTATGCAGCAGTTATGGCAAACGAGAATATGCAGAAGTACGAGGCAGCAAGAAAGGCTGTTGACGAGATGATGAACTATCTTACACAGATTCTTGCAATGTGCGTTCAGGGCGAAGATCCCGCAACCTGTGACCCTGCAGCTCATGCAGAGCATCAGTGCTCAGGCGAGTGCAGCTCCTGCGGCGGTTGCCACTAAGAAAATCTGCACAGTAGATTTTTAATGAAATCCGACCTGCAGTCGGATGAAAAAATTTGCATTAAAGCAAAAGTGAATGTTAAAACTGAGGTGAAAACAGATGGCAGAAATGACTCCGATGATGAGACAGTATCTTGAAATTAAAAAGAATTATCAGGATACTATTCTTATGTTCCGTCTGGGAGATTTCTATGAAATGTTCTTTGAGGACGCAAAAACTGCTTCCCGCGAGCTCGAGCTTGTTCTTACGGGCAGGGATTGCGGACAGGAGGAGCGCGCGCCGATGTGCGGTGTGCCGTTCCACAGCGTTGATTCCTATATTGCGCGCCTTGTTTCCAGAGGTTATAAGGTTGCCATCTGCGAACAGACCGAAGACCCCGCAACCGCAAAGGGAATTGTCAAGCGTGACGTTATCCGTATCCTTACTCCGGGCACGGTTATCGAAAGCAATATGCTTGATGAGTCGAAAAATAACTTCCTTTGCTCAATCAGACTTAACGGCACGTCGGCAGGCATCTGCTTTGCCGATGTGTCAACGGGTGAACTCAATCTTACTCAGATTGACGAAAAAAATCCCGCAAACAAAATCGTCAACGAAATCGGCAGATATATGCCTACGGAAATCCGCTATAACCGCGAGGTTATCACGAGCGATAAAATCCGTGATTTTATTCACAACCGTGTTGACTGCACAGCCGACGAAATTGACGAAAATGTAATAACTGTCGATTACAGCCGTCAGATCATCACCGAGCATTTCGGTCAGAGCCTTACCGAGCTCGGCATTGAAGGTCACGACGAGGCTGTCTGTGCACTCGGAGATACTATCAGCTATCTTACCGAGGTGCAGAAATCAGGACTTGACAACATCAGCAAAATCGAGTTTTATTCCGACAGTCAGTTTATGAAGCTCGACTTTTCATCAAGGCGCAACCTCGAGCTTACCGAAACAATGCGCAACCGTGAACGCAGAGGAACTCTTCTCTGGGTTCTCGATAAAACAAAGACCGCTCCCGGCAAGCGTCTTATCAGAAGCTGGCTCGAGCAGCCGCTTTTAAACATCGCAAAAATCAGCAAAAGACACAACGCTGTCGAAGAGCTTTACAACAACACTATTTTACTTGAAGAGGAGATTGAAAATATCTCCGACGTCAGCGATATGGAACGCCTTATGGCACGTATCGTTTACGAAACAGCCAACGCAAAGGAACTGCGTTCGCTTCTTGCAACAATCAAGCTGCTTCCCGCTATCAAGGAGACGATCTCGGGCTGCAAATCTGCCTTGCTCTGCGAAACCTATGAGGGCATTGACCTTCTTGAGGATATCGAACAGCTTATCGAAACCTCTATCGCGGAAGATCCTCCCTTCACCGTGCGCGAGGGCGGAATGATTAAGGACGGCTTTAACGAGGAGCTTGACTCTCTTCGCGATATTGTTACGAACGGCAAGGGCTACATCGCCGCCGTTCAGCAGACGGAACAGGAAAAAACAGGCATCAAGAAGCTTAAAATCGGCTATAACCGAGTTTTCGGCTACTACATCGAAATCCCGAATTCTTTTAAGGAGCTTGTGCCTGAGGAATATATCAGAAAACAGACTCTTGCAAACTGCGAGCGTTACATAACAAGCGAATTAAAGGAGCTTGAATCAAAGGTACTCGGCGCGCAGGAAAGAATAGTCAAGCTTGAGTACGAAATCTTTACGCAGGTAAGAAGCCGTGTTGCGGCTGAGCTTTACAGAATACAGAAAACGGCACGCGCGCTTGCAACGGTTGACGTTCTCTGCTCTCTTGCAAAGGTCGCACTGCGTAACAATTATGTCTGCCCCGTAATGACCGACGGCAACGAGGTCATCATCAAGGACGGCAGACACCCCGTAGTTGAAAAAATGGTCAAGGATACACCCTTTGTACCCAACGACACAACCCTTGATTGCCGTGATAACCGCTGTGCAATCATCACGGGCCCGAATATGGCAGGTAAATCCACTTATATGCGTCAGGTTGCTCTTATTGTCCTTATGGCGCAGTGCGGAAGCTTCGTTCCCGCATCAAGCGCACAGATAGGTGTTGTCGATGCAATCTTTACCCGTGTCGGCGCATCGGATGACCTTGCATCGGGACAGTCAACCTTTATGGTCGAGATGAGCGAGGTTGCGAACATCCTCAACAATGCGACTAAAAACAGCCTGCTTATCTTCGACGAAATCGGCCGAGGCACATCGACCTTTGACGGTATGAGCATCGCACGAGCTGTGCTCGAGCATTCAGCCGACAGCAAAAAATTAGGCGCAAAAACTCTCTTTGCAACCCATTATCACGAGCTTACAGAGCTTGAAGGTGAAATTGACGGTGCGAAGAATTACAACATCGCGGTCAAAAAACGCGGCGATGATATAACCTTCCTCCGCCGTATCGTCAGAGGCGGTGCGGACGGAAGCTACGGTATCGAGGTTGCAAAGCTTGCAGGTGTCCCGAATACTGTTGTCACAAGAGCAAAAGCAATTCTTAAAGAGCTTGAAGAAAAGGGCGTTGTAACCGTTGTCAGAACGGTTGAAGCCCCGAAGGAGGAAGAATTCCAGCTCTCCTTCGGCTCAAATGCAGGTAACGAAATCGTTGACAAATTAAAGACGGTTGACGTTAATACACTCACTCCCATTGAAGCGTTGCAGATGCTCTACGAGCTTAAAAAAGAAGCAGAACAGATATAAAAAGAGGTGATTTCAGTGCCGAAAATTAATGTTTTACCAAAGCATATTGCCGAGCTTATCGCGGCAGGCGAGGTGGTCGAAAGACCTGCTTCAATCGTAAAGGAAATAATGGAAAACGCCATTGATGCCGGCGCTGACAAAATCACACTCGAAATTCAGCGCGGCGGAATAACCTATATCCGTATCACCGATAACGGCTGCGGTATCTCGCGTGAGGATGTGCGCAAAGCCTTTATCAGCCACGCTACAAGTAAAATTGCAACCGAGGATGACCTTAATTCAATCCTCACTCTCGGCTTCCGCGGTGAGGCGCTCGCTTCAATTGCCGCCGTTTCGCGTGTTGAAATGATGACGCGTGCAACGGGTGACGAAATGGGTACGCGCTACGTCATCGAGGGCGGAGAAGAACTTTTGCTCGATGATGCAGGCTGTCCCGAGGGCACAACGCTCATCGTCAGGGATATTTTCTATAACACTCCGGCAAGAATGAAATTCCTCAAAAAGGACGTCACGGAGGCAAATGCCGTTGCAGGTGTAGTTGACCGCATTGCACTCTCACATCCCGAGGTCAGCATCCGCTTTATCCGCGACGGTAAGGATGCTCTTTTTACGACGGGTGACGGCAAGCTCGAAAGTGCAATTCATTCCGTTCTCGGCAAGGATTTTGCAAGAACTCTTATTCCTGCCGAATATGAGCTTGAGGGTATAAGGGTCAGCGGTTTTATCTCAAGACCTTTTAACGCAAGACCCAACAGATCAATGCAGTTTTTCTTCCTCAACAACCGCTTTATCAAGACTCGGACAGGTCTTGTTGCGCTTGAGGAGGCTTATAAAAATCAGATTATGGCAGGCAAATTCCCCGCCTGCGTGCTCAATATCGAGGCTAACGCACAGAGCGTGGACGTCAACGTTCATCCTGCAAAAACCGAGGTGCGTTTTGCCAACGAAAAGCTTATTTTTAACGCAGTTTATTACTGCGCAAAATCCGCACTTGACAAGGGAGACAGCAGAGTGCAGGCAAACATTCAGCCGAAGGCACAGCAGTTTGTTCAGCGGCAGTTTATGCCGCAGCCCGTCAGCGGAAAGCAGATAAAAATCTACGAGCAACAGCTCGAAAAGGTTTCAAAGGACGATTTTTGGCAGAAGACGACAGCAGACGAATACCGTCAGCAGCCGCCGAAGAAGGAAGCTCCGACACAGACAGTTGTCCGTGACGAATCCGTTTTCAAAGTTGAAAGAGATGAGCCCGACCTTATTCCGACACAGTCTCCGAAAGAGGTTAAGGTGGAAATCAGGGAAGAGATAATCAATATTGTTCCTGAAGTAAAGGTTGAGGAAATAAAGCCTGAAATCACACTTCCCGAACCGAACGTTGCAGACGACAGTCAGGTTGTCACCTTTGAAATTACCGAAGAAAAAGAAGAAATCCCCGAAGCAGAGCCGTACAGAGTTATCGGCGAGGCATTCAAAACATACATTCTTGTCGAGCAGGGGCAGAAGCTTCTTCTCATTGACAAGCACGCCGCCCACGAGCGTATGCTCTTTGAAAAATTCCGCGCGGCGCAGGATTCAATCGAAACGCAGATGCTCCTTGTACCCGTTACGGTTACGCTCTCCAAGGAGGAGTATTCAGCCGTTCTCGAAAATCTCGACTTGCTCGCAAAGGCAGGCTACGGCATTGAGGATTTCGGCAACGGTATGGTTATCCTTAACGAGTGCCCGACGGCAGTTGCGGACGGCGACCTTTCATCCGTCGTAATGGAGCTTGCAGGCTATCTTGCGGATAATCGCAGGGAGCTGATTCCCGAAAAGCTCGATTGGATTTATCACTCAACCGCTTGCAGAGCGGCAATTAAGGCGGGGGATAAGACCTCTGCTTACGAGCTCAACATCTTTGTTGAAAAGCTGCTTAACAATCCCGATATCCGCTACTGCCCCCACGGCAGGCCCGTTCTCATTGAGCTTACAAAGCACGATATCGAGAAAAATTTCGGCAGAATCTAGAGTTATTTTTTAAAAAGGAAGTGATCGGATTGAACAAAATACCCGTTGTTGCAGTTGTCGGTCCGACCGCTTCGGGCAAGTCGGATTTAGCGGTAGAAATCTGCCGCCGTTTTAACGGCGAAGCCGTTTCAGCCGACTCGATGCAGATTTATAAGGGTCTTGATATCTCTACAGCCAAGCCGACCGAGGAGGAGAAAAAAGGCATACCGCACTATATGATGGACTTTCTTGATACAAAAGAGTCCTTCTCGGTTGCCGAATATCAGGCAATGGCAGGCGAATGTATAAAGGATATTCACTCACGCGGCAAGCTTCCCGTTGTCGTCGGCGGTACGGGACTTTATATCGATACTCTTCTTAACAATGTCAGACTGACAGAGGATTCCTTTGACGAAGCCCTGCGCGCAAAGCTCCTTAAAAGAGTTGAAGAAGAGGGAATTAACTCTCTTCTTACGGAGCTTGAGAAAATCGATCCCGAATATGCATCAAAAATGCACCCGAACAACGTCAAAAGAATTGTCCGCGCCCTTGAGGTGTGGTATTCATCGGGTGTAACAATGACCGAACAGATTGAAAATTCCAAAGCTGAAAGTCCGTACGAGGTGCTTTATTTCGGACTTGATGCAAAGGAAAGAGATTTTCTTTATAACCGCATCAACCTGCGCGTTGATATAATGCTCACAAACGGACTTGAAGAAGAGGCGAGGGATTACCTTGCACAGCCCGATATGTCCACCTCGTCGCAGGCAATCGGATGCAAGGAATTAAAGCCGTACTTTAACGGAGAAATGACACTCTCCGAAGCGGCGGAAAACCTTAAACAGGCCACGCGCAGATATGCCAAAAGACAACTGACGTGGTTCAGACGTAACAAAGAAATCAAATGGCTTTTTATAGATACTTTTTCATCAAAGAGTGAGATGTACGAGGAAGCCTTCAATATAATCAGGGAATGGGAAAGGAGATTGCAGGATGCTTAAAAATAAAAAGGTCGTCAATACCGTCTGCACGGTGCTTGTGCTGGCAGTTATGATTTATCTTTTTCAGGATGTTTTCAAAACGAATAACAACAAATACGAGACCGAAACTGCCGAGCTGACAACGGTGCAGGAGTTTATCGACCTGGATGCCTTTATTGTCAGGGATGAGCAGTACCTCGACGGTAACGCAAGCGGAACAGTTGTTCCTCTCGTGGCTGACGGCGACCGTGTTGCAAGCTCGGACGCAGTTGCAAGAGTCTGTGCAAAGGAGCAGGACGCCGCCGACTATGCCGAGCTCGAGGAAGCTAAAAAAATGCGTGACCGCTACGTTCAGCTTAATGAGCAGACGGAGCTTGAGGCACTTGATATGCAGAAGCTTAACAAGGATATAGATAATGCCTATACGAAGCTTCTTGAAATCACAAATTCGCGCGATTATCTCAATCTTGCCGACAGTATTGCGGAATTTGAGGATTGCCTTGCAAGCAAGCAGGTTCTCCGTGACGGCAATATCGACCTTTCGGAAAAAATTGATGCTCTCGACAAGCGTATTGCCGAGCTTGAAGCAAAGCACATTTCCGCAACGGAGGTTGTTGCACCTGTTTCGGGCTATTATATCAGCAATCTTGACGGCTACGAGAACACTTTGCGCTATGACGATATTTCGGCACTTTCCGTGTCTGTTGTTGATAATGCAATCAAAAGCAAGCCCGTTGCAGTTTCGGGTAAGCTCGGTAAAATCGTATCCAGCTACAAATGGTATATCATCGCGAATATCGACAGCAAGTATTCAAAGATAATTGATATCGGCGACTCAATGAAAATCAATATTCCCGAATACGGCTACAAGGATGTTAAGGTTATCGTTGAACAGCTTTCTCCCGAGCGCGACGGGAAAATTGCAATCGCACTTTCCTGCAACGCTATGAACGAAACCTATGCAAATATGCGTATTGAGGATATCAAGCTCGTCATCAAGGAATATGAGGGTTACAGAGTAAAGACAAGCGCAATCCATACCTACATTCCCGAGCCCGAGACAACCGAGCCGGTAACGGGTGATGAGACAACAACCTCAACCACCGCACAGGAGGAAAAAATCAGCGTTGTTTATATTATCAGAGGTACGGTTATGAATGCGCGCAGGGTAGAGGTTATCTACACCGACGGCGACTATTCGATAGTCAGCAAGGAAACCGAGTCTGCTCTGGGAATAAGACCTATCAGACATTACGACGAAGTTATAGTGAAAGGCAGGAACCTGAAAAATGGACGAAGCATTGCTTAAACAGCGTTTTTACGATATAGAAGAAAACTACAAAACGATAATGCACAATCTTTCCGAAGCCGCAATAAAAAGCGGAAGAAAGCCCGAGGACGTCCGCTTTATGGCGGTTACGAAAACGGTGGACAGCATTTATATCAACCACGCTCTGTCGCTCGGCATTGACCTTATCGGCGAAAACAGGGTGCAGGAATTTCTCGGCAAGCGCGATGAGCTGAAGCTCGACGGTGTCGAAAAGCATCTTATCGGACATCTGCAGACCAACAAGGTGCGGCAGATTGTCGGCGAGGTCGATATGATTGACGGCGTTGACAGCGTTAAGGTCGCAAAGGAAATAGGAAAGGTTTCGCAGAAAAAGGGAATAATAACAGATGTTCTCGTTGAGGTCAACATCGGCGGTGAGGAGAGCAAGTTCGGTCTTGACCCGTCACAGCTTTACGAAACTGTCTGCGAAATATCGGAAATTGAAGGGATAAAAATCAACGGATTGATGGCAATTCCGCCAATTTGTACAAATGAGGACGAAAATCGTAAATTTTTTGCAAATATGTATACAATGTTTCTTGACATAAAGGCGAAAAAATTAGATAATGTTAGTATGAATATTCTGTCTATGGGTATGTCCGATGACTATGCAAGTGCCGTACTTGAGGGCTCAACAATGGTCAGGGTCGGTTCATCACTTTTCGGCAGAAGAGTATATTAAATAAACGGAGGATAATACAATGGGTTTTGGCGATAAATTCAAGAATATTTTCAATCTCTCGGAAGAGGAATACTTTGACGATATGGATATCGACGAGAGCGAGCGTGCGGATGACGATTTTTCAAAGGATGTCAGAAGCGGCGGCTTCAGCTTCAACCGTTCACGCAATGAGTCGGGCGACGGCAAGGTAGTCGATATGCGTTCATCGGTTCCCGCTTCAACACCTTCTTCAAAGGCACACGTTGTTTTCAAGAAGCTTGACAGATACGAGGATGTCGGCAACGTTGCAGACGTTCTTAACGAGAAGCGTATAGTAATCCTTAACCTTGAAACCTGCCCGAACGATGTTTCTGTCAGAATCATCGACTTCCTCAGCGGCGTTGCTTATGCTAACGGCGGCGAGATGAAGAGAGTTGCAGGCAGAGCATATATCATCACACCGTACAACGTTCCCCTCACGGGTGAGCTCCTTGACGGCTTTGACCATTCAGGTTATTGATTAAAATTATTTAAAACATTAAGCAGTTTAAAATACAGGAGGATAAGCCTATGTTAACACCGGCAAAAATCAAGAATCATCACTTTGAGGCATCCGGCCGTAACGCTTATAAGGCAGACAGCGTTGACAGCTTCTTTGAGGAGGTTGCTGAGTCTTACGAGCAGATGTTCCGTGAAAACGGAGAAATGTATAAGAAAATAAGTCTCCTTGCAGAAAGACTTGAAGAATACAGAAATGACGAGGATAACATCCGTAACGCTCTTCTCACGGCACAGCGTATGGCAGAGAAAATTCAGCGCGAGGCTGCAGAAAAGGCAGAGGCACTTCTCACAGCCGCACAGACAAGAGCAGACGAAGAGAATGCACGTATTGATGCCGCTTCGAACGAGATGATGGCAAAGGCAACCTATCAGGCAAGAACACTCGTTGAAGAGGCACAGAAGCAGGCTGATAAGATTATCTACGATGCTACCTATGAGTCAAAGGCTGCTGCTGTTTCAGCAAGAGATGCAATGATTAAGGAAGAGGCTGCCCTCGAAATGATGAAGGCAGAGGTTACAAAGTTCAAGACACAGATTCTTGAAATGTACGCCGAGCAGGCAGGTCTTATTCAGCAGCTTCCCGAAATCGTTTTAGAGGCTGAAGAAGAGGACGAGGAAATCGAGGTTGAAATCGTCGAAATTCCCGAGGAGCCCGCAGAGGAAGCAACAGTTGAGGAAGCTGTTGTTGCGGCTGAAATCATCGAAGAGGCTCAGGAAGATGAAGAAGTAATCGAGATTGCTGACGAGCCTGCGGACGAAGAGGTTGATATCGAAACTCTTCAGCAGATGATTGAAGAAACTGAGGATACGGATGCAGAGGACGAAATCATCGAGGATATCGACGAGGATGAAGAGGAATACGTTGAAAGCACAGGCGATTTTGTAATCCCGTCAATCGATGAGGAATCGGACGAGGAGCTCGACGAAATCGTTGAGAATTATATCGAGGAGACAAAGCCCGAGGCTGACGTCTACTTTGCAAACGCAACAAGAAAGCCGGGCGAAGGCTTCAAGGTTGCACTTGATAAGATTTCTTCCTACGATGAGGAAGAATCCGAAGAAGACGATGATTACGACGACGAGCTCGATGATGAAGAGTTCGATGATGACGACAGCGAAGGCGGTCTTGCATCAAAGTTCAAGGGCTTTTTCAGAAAATAATGGCTAAAATAATCAGTATGGTTGCAATAGCGGTTCTTACCGCTGTCGATCAGCTTATAAAGTTTTTTGTTGAGCGCGACTTACAGCCTGTCGGAAAAATGAGCTTCATTGACGGCTTCATCGGCTGGGAATATGTCCGAAACACGGGCGCGGCTTTTGGTGCGTTCAGCAGCAATACAAAGCTCCTTTCTGTTTTTACGGGCATTGTAATTGTTGCGGGTATCGCGGTTTTGCTTATGGGTAAAATAAAGTCAAAGTTCTGTCAGGTCTGTGCCGTGCTGATAGTTGCAGGCGGTCTGGGCAACCTTATCGACAGGGTTTTGCTCGGATATGTGATTGATTACATCGAGGTTCAGTTCGTGGATTTTGCTGTTTTCAATTTTGCCGATATTCTTGTGACCTGCGGCTCGTTTATGCTGATGGGATATATGATTTACGACATTTTCCGCGAAAAAAAGCAGGCAAAAGCAGGTGATAAGAATGGATGAAATCATCATCACCGTGTCTGACGGTTTTTCGGGTCAGAGGATAGATAAGGCTCTTTCGGTGCTGACAGATTTTACCCGTTCGCATATTCAGCGTATCCTTGAAAACGGCGAGGTAACCGTGAACGGTAAGACCGCTTCAAAGGGACTTAAAGTAGCGGCAGGGGATGAAATCCGCTTCACTCCTCCCGAGCCTGTCGAAATTGAAGCAAAGCCCGAAAATATTCCGCTTGACGTTGTCTATGAGGACAGTGATCTGCTCGTTGTCAACAAGCCGCGCGGAATGGTCGTCCATCCTGCGGCGGGTAACTACAACGGAACGCTTGTCAATGCGCTTCTTTATCATTGCGGTGACAGCCTTTCGGGTATCAACGGTGTTATCCGACCGGGAATTGTTCATAGAATAGACAAGGATACCAGCGGACTTTTAATCGTTGCCAAAAACGATTTTGCCCACGAAAGGCTTGCCGAACAGATTAAGGAGCATTCCTTCAAGCGGCAGTACAGGGCGGTCGTCCACGGCGGCTTCAAGGAGCCTAACGGCACGGTTAATGCCCCGATAGGCAGAAGTCCGAAGGACAGAAAAAAGATGTGCGTGACCGAAAAGAACTCGCGTTCAGCGGTTTCGCATTATGAGGTTCTCGATTCAAACGGGAAATTCTCGTATATAAGAGTTACTCTTGAGACGGGCAGGACTCATCAGATAAGAGTCCATATGTCCCATATCGGTCATCCCGTGGCGGGCGATCCCGTCTACGGACCTAAAAACGGAGTAACGTCACTCGGCGGTCAATGCCTGCACGCAGGCTTAATCGGATTTGTCCATCCCCGTGACGGCAGATACATTGAGCTTGAGGCAGATTTGCCCGACTATTTCACAAGCTTTTTAAAAAGCCAATCTTTAGGTAACGAATAAGTCGTTTACCCGTTAATTATATTGGAGGTGTTTATTTTGGACGCAGCAGTAAAAAAGCAATTACAGATTAAAGCGTGCAACGTACGTATAGGTGTAATTGAAGGTGTGTTCAATGCAAAATCAGGTCATCCGGGCGGTTCATTGTCGGTAGCGGATATTCTCACATATCTTTACTTCGAGCAGATGAACGTTGATCCGAAGAATCCCAAGGATGAAAACAGAGACCGTTTTGTTCTTTCAAAGGGTCATACAGCACCCGCGCTTTACGCAGTGCTTGCTCACAAGGGCTTCTTCCCCGTTTCGGAGCTTAAAAATCTCCGTAAGCCGGGCGCAATGCTTCAGGGACATCCGAGTATGAAGCTTACTCCGGGCGTTGATATGAGTACAGGCTCACTCGGTCAGGGCATTTCAACAGCAGTCGGAATGGCTCTGGGCGGAAAGCTTGATAATAAGGATTACAGAGTTTATACAGTTCTCGGCGACGGTGAAATTCAGGAAGGTCAGGTCTGGGAGGCTGCTATGTTCGCGGCTGCAAAGGGACTCGACAATCTCTGTGCCGTTGTTGATAACAATAATCTTCAGATTGACGGCTCTGTTGCAGAGGTCAACTCACCTTATCCCATTCCCGAAAAGTTCCGCGCATTCGGCTGGAACGTAATCGAAATTTACGGCCATTCCTTTGACGAAATTGACGCAGCCTTCAAGGCGGCGGCGGAATTCAAGGGCAAGCCGACAGTAATTGTTGCAAAAACTGTCAAGGGTCAGGGCGTTTCCTTTATGGAAGACCAGTGCTCATGGCACGGTACAGCTCCGAACGCTGAACAGTACGAGCAGGCAATGGCAGAACTTCAGGCAAAACTTGCAGAATTGGAGGCATAATAATGGCAGATGTAATTAAAACCGCAACCAGAGACGCTTACGGTAAAGCGTTGGTTGAATTGGGTGAAAAGGACGAAAGCCTCATTGTTATGGACGCTGACCTTGCAGCCGCAACAAAGACAGGTGCTTTCAAAAAGGCATTCCCCGAAAGATTTTTTGATGCAGGTATCGCGGAGGCAAACCTTGTAGGTGTTGCCGCAGGTCTTGCAACAACAGGTCATACAGTTTTCGCAAGCTCATTTGCAATGTTCCTTGCAGGCCGTGCATTCGAGCAGGTGCGTAACACAATCGGCTATCCTCATCTTAACGTAAAGCTTGGCGCAACCCACGCAGGTATCTCTGTCGGTGAGGACGGCGCAAGCCATCAGTGCTGTGAGGATATCGCTCTTATGCGTACAATTCCGGGTATGGTTATCATCAACCCTGCTGATGACGTTGAAGCACGTGCGGCTGTTCTTGCAGCGGCAGAATATGAGGGTCCCGTTTACCTTCGCTTCGGCAGACTTGCAGTGCCCAGATTCAACGATCCCGATAACTACACCTTTGAAATCGGCAAGGGCATCAAAATGGCTGACGGTAATGACGTTACAATCATTGCAACAGGTCTTATGGTAAATGAAGCTATGATTGCAAAGTATATGCTCGCTGAAGAGGGTATCTCTGCAAGAGTTATCAATATCCACACAATCAAGCCTATCGACAAGGACATCATCCTTGAGGCTGCAAAGGAAACAGGCGCACTCGTTACTGCAGAGGAGCACAGCATCATCGGCGGTCTCGGCGCGGCAGTTGCAGAGGTTGTTTGTGAGGAATATCCCGTTCCCGTTGTTAAGGTCGGCGTTGAAGATAAGTTCGGCGCTTCAGGTCCCGCAGTTGAAATGCTCAAGATTTACGGTCTTTGCGCTTCCAACATCGTAGAGAAGGCTAAGAAAGCAATTTCAATGAAATAATTTGTTTTATTCTCCGACTATCTTCTTCAAGAAGATAGTCGGGGCGGTGATAAAAATGAAAGATAACGACGAATTAAAATTCGAAAAACTCAATCAACATGACGATGATGCTCGGGCTGTAAAGGAGTCTGAGCTTTTGCCAATTTATGACGCAATGTCTTTTTCCGGCGATATTCAGCCCGTTGAGGATGTTGTAATTTCTGAATACGAAAAAACTCCGCTCAAGAAAGAACGCGGAGAAACAAGAAAAACAGACACAAAAAAGAAATCAAATCCGATTTTTTCGGCTTTAAATACATTACCTAAAAAAATAGTCGCAAGCCTTCTTGTTGCCGTTGTACTCATCGGCACAGTGACTGCGGCTGCGGTCGGAATTATCAACAGCGGTAAGAACGAATTGCCCGTGAAGAGCATTTTTGAGGTTGATTCAAAAATGCAGTTAATGCTCACGGACGGCACCTCTTACGATCTTCCCGATGCGCAGGAAATCAAGGTTTCCGACAATGCGATGATGGTTTATTTCAGCAAAAATGCATCATCTAAAACAGGCAAATTTGATTTAAGAGCGGTCAACATTTCGAAAAAGAGCTCACTGAAAAAAGCAGGCTCTCTCATCGACAACGGCGTTGACGAGGACTGGCAGATAAATTCTGACGGAAGCTTCCTTGCTTACAGCAAAACCAAGGCAGGTATAAAGAGCTTTTATCTTTACAGTGCCGAGACGGGCAAAACTCAGGAAATTTCCACAAACGTTGAGCAGGTTTTCCTCCCGTCAAAGGGTGACGTAATATATTTTACCCGCCGAATCGGCTCGACATATTCCTTACACAGAATGAGGTACGGCGAAGCCTCAAACAACGTTGCAAGCGGAATTGATTACGTCAATTTCTGCAATTCCGACGACGGCTTTGAGGTGCTTTACACCGTCAAAACAGGAAATTCAACTAATGTTGATGTCTATATTGTCCGCAATCTTGAAGAACCCGTAAAGGTCTGTACTGATGTCAGTGAGGTCTATGCCAACGATTACGTTTGTAACGGCAATCTTTATTATTTTACAAAAAATGACTCTGTCGTCAATTGGCAGGATTTTATAAACGACACCTACGCTGAAAGAGATATGGGGCTCAAATATCCCGTAGAGAGCGACTATATGGTCGAAAAAGGCTTTATTTTCAAGCGTTACGTCCTTGATACTGCGGCTTATAACACTGCAAAGAAAAAGTTTGAAGCCAAGCAGAACCGCGATAAAATCCGCGAGGAATTAAGCAAGATTGACCTCGGTATCGCGGTCGAGGATGACTATACCTGCTATGTTTATAACGGACTTACGACCAAAAAGCTTGCCTCGGGTGTTAAGCTTGATAATATCCTGAGCTTTTCCGTCACCGAAGCACCGAGAATTATTTACCGCAAATCAGTAATCGCGGTTGAAAATAAAATAACAATGGATAAGCTGATGACTCTTGCCTCCGACGGTAACGTTTCCGATGCAGTTGAGTACGTGCGTGATAAAATCAGCGGTGCTTACGACCTTTCGGACGACTGTATCTACACCTGGTATGACGGTACTCGTGTCCTTGAGTATACTGTCAGCGGTTATGACACGAAAAAGACGGAGTTTATTCCTGCTTCATCAGGCGCGATGTACGCGCTCACAAACGGTGAGCTTTATTTCAGCGAGGTTACGCAGTCTGAATTGAGCAAGGGAACACTCATTGATACAAGCGTTACCGATTGTATTCTTGAGGACGGTGTGCTTTACTATGAAAAAGCAACAACACCTGAAAAGACATCGCTTTACAGACACACCGTGAAGGAGTCAAAGCAGCATATCTGCGATAATCTCTATTCGTATTTCCCCGTAAGCTCCGATTATGTTCTGCTTCTTACCAGACAGCAGGCGGACAGCGAGCTTATGGATATAGGCGTTTTTGAGGGCGGTAAATTTACCGTGATTGATACCGATGTCTCACTCAAAAATTTCGTATACAACGGCAAGAATTTTGCTTATATCAAAAATCTCGGCTCGTCAGAAATTCATAATGCGGGCGAAATGTATATCTGCACACCCGAGGACGGGGTTAAAAAGTGCAGTGATGATGTTACAAAGACAGTTTACGTTAAATAAAGGAGGCAATGCCGTGAAAGAGGATGTTTTGTTCAAACGAACTCCGTTCGGCGGTTTTGATCGCGTTGAGGTAATCAGCTATATCCAACAGCTCAAAGGTAATCAGCAGAAATATAAGCAGATGCTCGACGAAAAGGAAAGTCAGATTACAACACTTACAAATCGTGCACAGAAGCTTGAAAACGAGGCTTCGGATTTAAGAGCCTGTGCCGAAGAGTATAAAGAAAAGATTTCTGACCTTGAAAAAGAGGTTGAAAATCTGAAAAAGGAAAACGAAAAGCTTACTTCGGCAGATGCGGGCAAGACGGTGGAGATGTGTGACGAGCTTGTTGAGATCGCATCAGAAACTGCAAAAAAGCTTGTTTCTGCAGCCGAAGAAAAGCTTGACAAGGCGCAGAAAACAGTTGATGAAATCATCAAGGATATTGAGGGACGCGACAAGGTAACGGCAAAGCAGGCAAAGGATTTGCTCAAAAATCTTGCAGAGAGGTTGAAATAATGGCAGAGTATATTATTGATACCGCAGATTTAAAGCAAAGAGCTCCCGAGCTTCACGCAGGGGACAGGGTAATCCTTTCGGGAACTGTATACACCTCGCGCGATGCCGCACACAAGAGGCTCGTTTCGATTATCAATGAGGGCGGCGAGCTTCCCTTCCCGCTTGACGGCGCGTGTATTTATTATGCGGGTCCGACTCCCGCACCCGAGGGCTTACCGATAGGCTCGTGCGGGCCGACAACCTCAAGCAGAATGGATCCGTTTGCACCCTTACTTCTTGATAAGGGGCTTGCCGCGATGATAGGCAAGGGCGAGCGAAACTCGGCTGTCTGCGAGGCTGTAAAGCGTAATAAGGCTGTTTATCTGTGTGCAATCGGAGGGGCAGGCGCACTTGCGGCAAAATGTGTTGAGGAATGTGAAGAAATCGCTTTCTTTGACCTCGGTTGTGAATCCGTAAAACGCATAAAAATCAAAGATTTTCCGCTCATAGTCGGCATCGACTGTCACGGCGGAACGATGTTTAAGGAGTAATTAAAAATGAAAGGTATTATTCTTGCCGGAGGCTCCGGCACAAGACTTTATCCGTTAACAATGGTTACAAGTAAACAGCTTCTGCCCGTTTACGATAAGCCGATGATTTATTATCCGTTATCAACACTTATGCTTGCGGGCATAAGAGAGATTCTGATTATCTCCACTCCCGATGACACCCCGAAGTTTGAAAGACTTCTCGGCGACGGCTCACAGTTCGGACTCAAGCTGTCCTATGCTGTGCAGGAAAAGCCCGAGGGACTTGCACAGGCTTTCATCATCGGCGAAGAGTTCATCGGCAAGGATTCCGTTGCAATGGTGCTCGGCGATAATATTTTCTACGGCAGCGGCTTTGGTCACATGCTCCGTCAGGCGGCAAAAAATAAGAACAGAGCTACGATTTTCGGTTATTATGTTGAAAATCCCGAGCAGTTCGGTGTCGTTGAATTTGATGCGGACGGAAAGCCCGTTTCAATCGTTGAAAAGCCGACAGAGCCCAAGTCAAACTATGCCGTAACGGGACTGTATTTCTATGACAACAAGGTTGTCGAATATGCAAAAAAACTCAAGCCCTCACCGAGAGGCGAGCTTGAAATTACAGATATTAACCAGATTTATCTCGAGAACGGAAACCTCGACATCAAGCTTATGGGCAGAGGCTTTGCGTGGCTTGATACGGGAACGGTCGATGCTCTGACGGATGCGTGTAACTTCATCAGAACTGTTGAAAAGCTTCAGGGTATCAAAATTTCAGCACCCGAAGAAATTGCCTATAATTCTCGCTGGATTTCCAAGAAAAACCTTCTTGAATCTGCGAAAAAATACGGTAAATCTGCTTACGGTCAGCACCTTTTAAAGGTAGCCGAGGGTAAGATTATCTATTCAGAAACAGGCGAACGCCCGAGATGGGGTAAGGAAGAACCAAAAAAATGAGGTAAAGACTATGAATGCAATCAAAACAAAGGTTGACGGTGCGATAATCCTTGAGCCCGACGTTTTCGGCGATAACCGCGGCTGGTTTATGGAATCGTACTCCAAAAAGAAGCTTGCAGATGCAGGCATTGACGTTGATTTTGTTCAGGATAACCGTTCCTTTTCAGCGGAAAAGGGCACTCTCCGCGGTCTGCACTGTCAGCTTAATCCCACCGCACAGAGCAAGCTTATCACCTGCATCAGAGGAACAATCCTCGATGTGGCAGTTGATATCAGAAAAGGCTCGCCGACCTATATGCAGTGGGTGAGTGTCGAGCTTTCGGGTGAGAATAAAAAGTCATTTTTTATTCCGAAGGGATGCCTCCACGGCTTTGTTACACTTACAGATGACGTTGAGGTAATGTACAAGGTCGATGAGTTTTATTCTCCGACAGATGACAGAAGTGTCCGCTTTGACGACCCTGCACTCGGCGTTGAATGGGGCATTGAAAACCCGATTCTTTCTGCAAAGGATATGAATGCACCGCTTCTTAAGGACAGCGATGTTAATTTTGATTATTGATAAGGTAAAGCTATGAAGGTTCTTGTAACAGGCTTTAACGGTCAGCTCGGCTATGATGTAGTAAAGGAGCTCATGTCAAGGCAGATTGAGTGCATCGGCACGGATTTGCAGGATTTTGACATTACCGACCGCGAGGCCACACTTAAATATATAAAAGAATATTATCCCGACGTAATTGTTCACTGTGCCGCATACACGGCTGTGGACAGGGCGGAGGATGACGAGGAAGCCTGCCAAAAAGTAAATGTTGACGGCAGTGAAAATCTTGCAATTGCGGCAAGAGAAACAGGTGCAAAAATCCTCTACGTCAGCACGGACTACGTCTACGCAGGTGACGGCGACGAGCCTTTTGAGGTAACCGACCCGACCGCGCCGAAGAGTGTCTACGGCAGAACAAAGCTGGAGGGCGAGAATGCCGTTAAGAAGCATACAGATAAGCATTTTATTGTCCGCACGTCGTGGGTTTTCGGCATCAACGGCAATAATTTTGTCAAGACAATGCTCCGTCTCGGTGCAGAGCGTGATGAGCTGAATGTCGTTGCTGACCAGATAGGCTCACCGACCTATACACCCGACCTCGCGCGTCTTATCTGTGATTTGATTGTGACCGAAAAATACGGTACATACCACGGTACGAACGAGAATTTCTGCTCCTGGGCAGAGTTTGCCGCGGCGATTATGGCACTCGGCGGCAGAAATGCGAAAATTAATCCCATCCCGTCAAGTCAGTACCCGGCAAAGGCGAAAAGACCGCTTAATTCAAGACTTTCAAAGGCTTGTCTTGACCGTGCGGGAATAAAGCATCTCCCGACCTGGCAGGATGCTTTGGGCAGATATATAGAAGAACTTAAAAACAAAGGTGAATTAATATGAAGCTTTCGCTTGTTGTTCCTTGCTATAACGAGGAAGAGGTAATCTACGAGTTTTACAAGGAAGTACGAAAAGTATTTGAAAATAAAATTGAGGACTACGAGTTCGTCTTTGTCAATGACGGAAGCCGTGACAAAACTGCAGATATCCTTAAGGCAATTTATAAGGTTGCCGATAACGTCAATGTTGTCAATTTTTCACGCAATTTCGGCAAGGAGGCGGCTATGTACGCAGGCCTTCAGCAGACCTGCGGAGAATACACCTGCGTTATTGATGCTGATTTGCAGCAGCGCCCAGAGGTCGTTCTCGAAATGGCGGAAATCCTCGACAATGACGAAAATATCGACTGTGTTGCCGCGTATCAGGAGGCACGCAATGAGGGCAAGGCACTGACCTTCTTCAAAGACTCTTTCTACAAGCTTATGGATAAAATTACCGAAATCGAGCTTTATAAGGGCGCAAGCGACTTTCGCCTTATGCGCCGACCGATGGTCGAAGCCGTGCTCAGTATGACGGAATACCACCGCTTTTCAAAGGGCATTTTTTCATTTGTCGGCTTCAATACAAAATACATCCCTTATGAGGCACAGCAGAGAGCAGCAGGCGAGTCTAAATGGTCTTTTTCGAAGCTCTTTATCTATGCAATCGAGGGCATTGTCGGATTTACAACCGCACCGCTGAAGGTTGCATCCTTCGCAGGACTCGGACTTATGCTTATTGCTTTTCTTTATATGGTAATAGCTCTAATTGTCGGCGCTGTTACCTATAACATCACGTCCGCAATCGCGATAATCACGCTGATTCTGTTTATGAGCGGTGTAAACCTTCTTGCACTCGGAATTATCGGCGAATATCTCGCAAGAACGTATATGCAGGGCAAAAACCGTCCTGTTTTTATCGCAAAAGAAATTCTGACTTATGAAGAAAAAGAGAGCGAATGATTCCAATGGATATAAAGCATATTATAAAATCGGGAATAAAGCTGCTGACTGATTCCGACTACCGCTTTTCAATCCTCGCAGGCAAGGGCTTTTATGATAATATGCCCGACGAGGAATATCTGAAAAGGCTATATAAGACGAAGATCGGTAAGGAGCTCGATCTCGAAAACCCGCAGACCTTTACCGAAAAGCTGAATTGGCTGAAAATATATGACAGAAATCCCAGATACACAATGCTGGCGGATAAATATCAGGTCAGGGAATGGGTTGCCGAAACAATCGGCGAAGAGTATCTTGTTCCGTTACTAGGAGTTTACGATAATGCCGATGAAATCGATTTCGATTCGCTGCCTGATAAATTTGTGCTCAAATGCACTCACAGCTCGGGCTCGGGTATGTGCTTGTGCAGGGATAAAAGCAAATTGGATAAAGATGACGTTGTCAGACGACTTAATGCCGATCTCAAGAAGAGCTATTTCCCGGCAAGCAGAGAGTGGGCTTACAAAAACATCGTTCCGAGAATTATTTGTGAAGAAATGCTTGAAAGTGCAAAAGTTGATGAGCTGCTTTACACGATTGTAAACTATAAGTTATACTGTTTTAACGGTGAGCCAAAGTTTTTGTATGTTGCTATTGATGATACAGATAACGGCAGAAAAGGCGGCACTAAGCTTAATATTCTTGATTTGAATTGGGAGAAAACTCCTTTTTACAGAACGGATCACGCACCTATTGTCGATGAAATCAAAAAGCCTGAAGCTTTTGATACGATGATTGATATAAGCAGAAAGCTGGCGGCAGGTTTCCCGTTCGCCAGAGTCGACTTATATTACGTTAAAGATAAGATTTATTTTTCAGAAATGACTTTTTGTCCCGGTGCAGGCATTGCTCCTTTTTCTCCGCCCGAATGGGAGAGAGAGATCGGCAATTGGATTACTCTGCCGGATAAACAATAATGCAAATTACAGAGCGAAGGTCGCTTGAAATTTTATAAGGAGGCAGAATATGAGTAAAGTCAGGTTTACGGTTAATGTTCCCGTTTATAATGCAGAAAATTATCTGCACGAATGTATTGATTCAATTTTAAATCAGACGTTTACCGATTTTGAGCTTCTTCTTGTGGATGACGGCTCGACAGATTCCTCGGGCGCGATCTGCGATGAATATGCAAAGAAGGATAACCGTGTGAGGGTTTTTCATAACGAAAATCAGGGCTCCTTCGCGACCCGCGTTTTTTCCGTAAATCATGCTGAAGGCGAATACTGCTCTTTCTGTGATTCGGACGATTATTTTGATGCTGATTATCTGGAACGAGCCAACGAGATGATAGAAAAAGAAAATTGTGATATGCTCGTTTTTCGGCATGAACCGGTTGTGAACGGTGTCAGACAGTATATAAAGCCGTATTGGGAGGATAAAAGGATTTTTTGCGGAGAAGGCAAAAAAGAGTTTTACACCGCAATGATTATGAGTTATTCCTTTAATTCTCTGAACATTAAGTTTACAAAAACAGAATTATTTAAGAATGATACTATTGATTACAGCCAATATATGTTTGTAAAAAACGGCGACGATTTTCTTCAGTCTCTTTATCCTGTTTTTAACGCGAAAAAAATTGTCTTTATGCCCGAGTGTTATTATAACTACCGCATAAATCCCGACAGCCTTACGAATAAGGTTGACCCGAATATTCATAACAGCCTTTTCGCCGTGTGGTCGGTTACCTGGAACAACTACCTCAACGGCACAGATCTCCTCGGCGAAAATACAAAACAGGTTTTCGCATTGCGTTCGGCGCGCTCTGCGATGAATATTGTCAAGCTCATCGCCCAAAGCGACAATCTTACGGATGAAGAGAAGATTGAAGTTTTCCGCAGCATACATAATCACGAATTTTACCGTGATTTTATAGAACCGAATCTTGTTAAATCCGACCTTGAAAAGAAATGGCAGTTTGTCTACGAGCTTTTCTCGCGCCACAGCTACAAGCTGCTTCTCTCGACGGTCAGAATGTTGACAAAAATCAAAAAATAACAGCAGGTGACACTATGAAAGCAAAAATAACTCTTGCAAAGGAATTCAGAATAGGCGAAATTGACAAGCGTGTCTACGGCTCGTTTATCGAGCATCTCGGCAGAGCCGTATACGGCGGAATATATGAGCCGGGTCATCCGACTGCAGATGAAAACGGACTTCGTCAGGACGTTATCGACCTTGTTAAAAAACTCAACGTTCCCGTTGTGCGTTATCCCGGAGGCAACTTTGTCTCGGGCTACAACTGGGAGGACGGTGTCGGTCCCGTTGAAAACAGACCCAAGCGACTTGAGCTTGCGTGGGGCACAACCGAGCCTAACGAATTCGGCACAAACGAGTTTCTTGATTGGTGTAAAAAGGCTAATACCGAGTGTATGATGGCTGTCAACCTCGGCACAAGAGGTCCCGAAGAGGCACGTAATCTTGTGGAATACTGCAACCATCCTTCGGGTACATATTGGTCAGATTTAAGACGCTCCCACGGTGTCGAAAATCCTCATAACATCAAGCTCTGGTGTCTCGGTAACGAGATGGACGGCGGCTGGCAGATGGGCGCAAAAACTGCGGTTGAATACGGCAGAACAGCGCTTGAAGCTTCAAAGCTTATGAAGTGGACTTCGCCGGGAATTGAGACAGTTCTCTGCGGCTCATCAAGCAGAAATATGTCCACCTTCGGCAAGTGGGAGGCGGAATCCCTCGATATTGCCTATGACAGCATCGACTACGTTTCGCTTCATCAGTATTACGGCAACCACGATGGCGATACTATGAATTTCCTTGCTCTCACGATGCAGCTTGAGGATTTTATCTATTCAATAATCTGCACCTGCGACTACATAAAGGCAAGAAAACGTTCGAAGAAAACAATCAACCTTTCCTTCGACGAATGGAACGTATGGTATCATTCAAACGGTGCAAAGTTTGAAAAGTGGAGTGTTGCTCCCAAGCTCCTTGAGGATATCTATAACTTTGAGGATGCACTCCTTGTCGGCTCAATGCTTATAACTCTTCTCCGCCACTGCGACCGCGTTAAAATTGCCTGTCTTGCACAGCTTGTCAATGTCATCGCACCTATCTTCACCGAAACAGGCGGCGGTGTTTTTGAGCAGACAACATACTTCCCGTTTATGCATCTTTCCAACTACGGCAGAGGCTCTGCGCTTCTTCCGCTTGTTGACTGTCCGAAATATGACAGTAAGGATTTTACTGACGTTCCTTACCTTGATACAATCGCGACCTACGACGAAGAAAACGACGAAATGGCAATCTTCTGTGTCAATAAGAGTATGGATGAGTCAATGGTGCTCGACGTCAATCTTATGGATTTTGACGGCTATAAGCCCTGCGAGTTCATCTCAATGGACGGCTGTCACAAGAATGACGAAAACACCTTCGGCGACATTAAGGTAAAGCCGCACAGCAATCCCGTTCCCGCAATTGACGGCACAACTCTTACAGTTGAATTAAAGCCGTTCAGCTGGAATGTCATCAGACTGAAGAAATAATTAAAAGGTGATTCTATGCCGTATTTGTTTGTGCATTTCAAAGAAAAAATCACTCCTGACGGCGAACAGGTATATTTCGGTATCAGCGCCGACGGTTATACTTGGGAAAAGGTGAATGACGGCAACCCCATACTTACAAGCACAAAAAGCGAGCGCGGATGCCGTGATATCGAAATTGTCAGACTTCACACGGGCGGATTTGTGATAATCACGACCGACCTGTGCATTGCTTACCGAATGGATGAGAATTACAACGTCGATTGGAAAAAGGTCAACTCCTCGGGCAGTAAAAAGCTCTGTATGTGGAGAACGGACGATCTTGTGAATTTCTCCGAGCAGGAGTTTATATATTTCGGCAGGGATGATTTCGGCTGTCTCTGGGCACCAGAGATATTCTTCGATGAGGAAAATGAAGAATATCTTATCCATTGGGGCTCAACCGTGGCAGAGGATAACTTCACTCATATGTCGATTTATTGCAGTACAACCAAGGATTTCAAGACTTTTACAGAGCCGAAGCTTTATTTTACAAAGGATAACGAAATCCTCGACTCACATATAACCAGGGTCGGCGATACATACCACCTGTTCTACAAGAATTCGTCAAACCCGCCGATGAATATGCACGCAACCTCTAAAAGCCTTTACGGCCCGTTTGAGCACGACAAGGCTTTTGAAGAATATATGGATAAAGAAATCAAAAATCCCGGTTCTTATGAGGGCCCGACAACCTACACCTTGCCCGACGGCAGATGGTGTATGATGCTCGACTTCTTCGGCTGTGAAAAGGAGAAAATGGGCTACGTCCCGTTCGTTTCCTCAAAGCCGGGTGATGCGAACTTTACGCGTGCCGAAGAAGGCTTTTCTTTCCCTTACGGCTTCAAGCACGGCAAGGTTATAGAGATAACACAAGAGGAATATGAGAGACTCAAAAATATGTAAAAAAAGGAAGTATCACCGCGATACTTCCTGTTTTATATGTAATTAATTTGCCGGGATAATTAAAGTTTTTATTGTGCGACAATTTAATTATACCAAACATCTCCACAAACCCCAATTTAATAAACCGAATTCAATTTATCGCGGAATGTTGAATCTGCACAAAGTGTAAAAATGTGTGCAAAAAAATAACACATGATGTTATTCTTTTTTAATCTAAACGGCGTTATAATTTATCCGTATAATAGATGTTGCAAATAAGCAGTGTTTATTCTATAATATTTTTATTAATTCAAGGAGAAATAAAATGAACATTTTTTCACTTGCGGCGTCACGCGCGGCGGCAAAGGCTGTGGACAAACAGCTCCATAAGCCGCAAAAGGGTGACGGCTCGACCGTGCATCTGCCGAGGCTGATGCTCATAATCGGTATCATCTGTACGGCGGTGTTTCTTGTCCCTGCGGTGGTGGCATTTATTTATAAAGAGATTTTCGGCGGCATTGCATTTCTTGCAATTTCCTTGTTCTGTTCATCCCTGATTATTGCATACATAAATCAGCGCATTTATTACGACAACGAGGGCTTTACCGCAAAATCGTTCTTCGGTATAAAGCACCGTTATTCCTATTCGGATATTGAACACAGTATCGGTAATATTCCGCACGACCTCGACCTTGTCATAGATGATGAGGATTTTGATGACATTGACTATGTTCTCGACCTTATGACTGAGGATATCAGATTGATGGTAAGGGGTAAGAAAATACTTATCGACCAGATTGCAGTCGGCGGAATTGAATTTCTTGCCTTTGCGCAAAAGCAGTATAAAATCTTCAACGGCGGAAGACCCATTCCCGAAAAGAAGAAAACAACAAAATGCGATGCAATCTTCAACGGTAATGTCAAAAATGCAACTGCAACGATAGTTATTGATATTGTTGTTGCCGCCTTTTTTATGGCAGGTCTGATTTTTATTCCGTTTACAAACGTTCCGACAGAAATGGACGAGCTTACGCTCAAAACCGTAACCGTTCAGAGCTATACGGCAGATGAAGATTTGCTTGAGATGAAAATCGACGGCTTTGAAACCGAGCCTTATTTTACCAGCTATAAAGAAACGTTTGACGACGTTGATGAGCTTTTCGCCTTGCTCGACAGTAAGGAGCCTTTTGAAATAGGTTATACTACTTTTGTTGATGACGGCGTAACCTCATATACGGTGGAGTATGTCAGGGATCACAACGGTAAGGTGCTGACAACACCGCAGGACTATTACGAAGCATATCAGGAAACATTTGTAGTTATAATGCTTGCTGTGACGGGCTTGAATGTGGCTTGGATTGTTTATGTGATTCTCTCAATCTACGTCGGCAGAAATCCTGAAAAATTCAGCGCAAAATTTGTCCACAAATTCTTTAAAGAAGGCACAATAAGGCTATAACAACAAAACCCACGAGCTTTAAAACTCGTGGGTTAGCTTATGTCTTTATGTATTATCAATAAAGCTTGATTCCGCCGAACGGTCTGATTGAAAGCACGTGGCAGGTGCCTTCACCGTAAACGGCCTCGATTGTTGAACGGAACTGCTCAAGCATATCATTCGGAACGAATGCCTGAATTGTACCTGCAAATCCGCCGCCGTGAACTCTCCAGGCGCCCTTGCCCTTGAGCATCTCTTCACAAAGAAGAAGCGCAACTGAAAGTCCCTGCTCCTGCGGAGCTTTGGTAGTGTAAACGTTCTGATTATACATATACGATGAGCGGCCGCTTTCAATAACGATTTCCTTGAAAGCTTCAAAGTCGTTGTTTGTAAGTGCCTCAACCTCTGCGACAGCGCGCTTGTTCTCGTTGTAGAAGTGAACTGCACGGAGCACTGCGCGGTCACCGCAGGCTTCTCTTACCTGTCTGATGTTTGCCATAAATTCGTTCTCGTCAACGTCGCGAAGAACGTCCTTGCCGAAAACGCCTGCGGCACTTTCCATCTCACCGCGTACGGCGGCATAATCGTCCGTAAGGTCAGCGTGGCTTCCGCCTGTATCAACAATGCAAAGAGCGTGACCGCAGGATGCGAAGTCGAATTCAACCTTGTTGATTACGGGCTCGGCAGGATTTTTGAAATCAATCGTGATGAAGCTGCCGACGGAGCTTGCCATCTGATCCATAAGTCCGCAGGGTTTGCCGAAGTAAACGTTTTCTGCATACTGTGCAATCTTTGCGATATCAACGGCAGAAACCTGACCGTCATTGTAAAGGTGGTTGAGGATTGTACCGATAAGCACCTCGTAAGCTGCAGAGGAGGAAAGTCCCGAGCCTGCGAGAACACAGCTTGCGCTTGCGGCATTGAAGCCGCCGATGTTGTAGCCGTATTTTTTGAAGCCTGCGCACATACCGCGGATAAGTCCCGAGGACTTGCCGAATTCGTTTTCGTGCGGCTCAAGGTCAGAAATATCAATCTCAATCATTCCGTGACCCATTGATTTTTCACAAGCGACCATATCGTCGCGCTTTGCCGCAGCGGCAACAGTGTCAAGGTTTACGCTTGCTGCGAGCACCTTGCCGTGGTTGTGGTCTGTATGGTTACCGCCGACCTCGGTTCTGCCGGGTGCGCTGAAAAGTGCGAGATTATCATTATCGCCGAAAAGCTCAACGTAAGCGTCGATGATTTCGGCATCGCGTGTCTTCTGTGCCTTGACAGCCTCATCAGAGAGGTAAACTGCCTTGAGTCTTTCATCAAATTCGCCTGCGGCGAGCTTTGCTTTGAGTTCAACTGAATTAGCCATTTGATTTTTTCCTCCTGTTGCTTTGAACTTGCAAGAATTTATTTGTAGCTATTGCTGAAATGCTGATAAGAATAAACAGCAGAATAAACGGAACAAGGAAAGGTGCGGAAAGGGGATTAAACACGTTCGTACCGATGAAGGTGTATGTTACAAGAAGCGGTGCGAAGCCGAGAAGAGAAAGCAGAATGTAGTCCCTGAAGCGGAAACCCATTGCACCGTAAAGCTTGCTGACGAGGTTTATCGGAATACCGGGGATAAATCTGAAAAGTGACAGCAGCCACGGATTACCCTTGCCGTCATTGTTTTCGACGAGGTATTTAACCGTTCTGTTGCGCTGAAGAATGTTCTGAATACCGACCGCGCCTACACGTGTTCCCCAATAGTAGCGTATTGAATAAAGAATGATAAGACCCATAATGTTTATGGGGATTGAAAAATACGCAGGGAAAACGGTACTCGTGATTGCGCAAAGAATTGAGAGGGGATAGAGGTAAATGGGGAACAGAGCCTTGAACGCGTAAAGGAAGATGATAACAAGAAAAACGCTGGCTTTATCACCCATATTTTCAACGGCAAGCTCAGCCTCGAAAAGATAGTCCTGATAGGTCTTGTACCAGAGCTGAATCTGCTCGTTCCTCGAAAGGATGAGCAAAACGATAAACACGACCGCCATTATCATACTGCCGAGTGCAACAAAGTTCAGCAAGGATTTAATATGCTGTTCTTTTGTTTTTTTGATTTTGCTCACCTCCCATTTAATCATATCAACCCATTATCTGTAATATTATACCTTTTTTTTCTGTTAAGGTCAATAGATTTACCGCGTCTATTTTTGTCGCAATAAGCAGAAAAAACTGCTCCCCCGTGGAGAGCAGATATTTTGTTAAAGAGTAATCCAAAATCTTTTTAAATTGCGTTTTCTGTCTTGTTCATAGACGGTGGATTCATAGACACCGCCATTATTAAGTATTGTTTTTTCGCTTCCGATATTGTTATCAATACAAGATATAAGTATTTTATCAAGACCGATTTCTTTACAATAAGGAAGAATAGCTTTGAGCATTGAAGTCGCATAACCTTTTTGTCTTTCGTCAGGTTTTATTGAATACCCGATATGACCGCCAAACCTTGAAAGCCAATCATTGAAATAATGGCGCACCTGTATCATACCCACAAGTCGATTATCAGCCTTGCGGATGTAGAAAAACTGCGTTGATAAAACCCACCCGTCAGGAAGTGTTTCGGGCGAAGTGTATTTTCTGCACTCCGAAATATATGTAAGCGAATCCTCACATCTGCGAAGAGGACCGCACCCATCCATTGAGGAGTCTGCATCCAGAAAAGCCTGTTTATATTCAGCAATTTGTTCTGCATATTCCTCATTTGGCTCAACCAGGAAGAAATCTCCGGCATCTATTTTAATCATATTTAGTTACCTCGTTTTATGTTTTGTAATATATTCTTCAATCGCAGGTATATTAGGCTTAAAAATGTTATTGGGAAGGTTAGAAATATCGAAAAATTTTAAGCTTTCTACTTCTCCTGCCTGACACTTCAAATTACCCTCGTAGTTTTTGCAGATAAAAACGATATCAATATTTGATACTTCATCACCATTGGGATAAATGTTGTGCAGATCTTTACCTGAAAAAACACCTAAAAGAGATAGTTGTTTAGCAATTAAACCTGTTTCTTCATACATTTCTCTTTTAGCAGTATCTTCAACTTTTTCGTCTATTTCTACCGAACCGCCGGCATATCCCCAAGTATTATTATCACTGCGTAATTGAAGCAAAATGCGACCACAATCATCAACCACAATAACACTTGCACCAACTTGTAATATAGGTCTGTGTCCAACTACTTTTCTCAAATCCATTATATAGCTCATATCAATTCACCTTATGACTATTCAAACAGAATTAAAATAACTGTTTTAATTCTATTTTCATAAGAGTTTTTCCAATTCTGCAAGAAGTTTTGTTTTCATATCTTCCAATTCGTCAGGAGAAGGTTTGTTATCTTCTGCCCACATTAGCTCCTTTGGTAACCACCAAACAGGACCTTTGCCTTTGTTTCCGTAATTCAACAAATCACCGGATTTTCTTGGGAAGATGTGCCAATGCAAATGAATATCACCATTACCAAGACATTCGTAGTTAATCTTTTCGGCGCCGAAAGCATTTTTGACAGCTTCAGCAACAATAGTCATTTCAAGCAGATATTTTGTCCTGAAATCAATATCTAAATCAAAAAGCTCAACAACGTGCTGTTTGCAGATGAATAATGAATAGCCGTAAAAATGATGATTCCAACCCAAAATAACGTAGCCTGTTTCAAGCTCTTTTACAAACCACGGATTTTCACCTTTTTTGATTTGCTCAATAACGTTGCACATATCGCATTTCACTTTACTAAAAGGATTTAATTTGAATTTCATTTTTATCTTTCCTCCGACAATCTCTTTTGTTTATATTTAGGTAGTTTGCCGACAACAGTAGCATAACTGTGGTCTGCCATTTCAAAAATAAGTTTATCAGGAATAATATCAATAGGAAAACTGTTAAAATATGGTTGTTGGACAGCAGGACAATGATACCCTCTGACAATAACACCCGGATACAACTGTCTATAAAAATCTCCCGTCATACGCTCACAATTTAAGGTTGCAGTTTCGATACCATTGAGAACAAATAACTGCGCAAAAATTTTACCTTCAACTTTAATTATATCGCTTTCAGGTCCGAACGGGTGGTCGATATATGCCCCGTTTTTTGAAAGACAATAATCGAGCAGCTCTGAATATTTCATTAGAAATCACCTCTGGCAAACATATTTCATTTCTTCTGTGTTGTTTTCAATAAGCCCTGTTTGCTTAAATCCGACAGAAGAGTACAACTGTTTTGCTATATCGTTTTCTGATGAAACTCCGACATAAATTTCTTTTGCACCAAACGTAGTGATTAAATATTCAATTCCCATTTTAAGTGCTTTTTTTCCATAACCGTGATTCTGATACTTATTATCAATCAGAAACTTCCAAAGTGTATATTGCTTTTTCTCTTCATAAAATCCCAGCATTATAAAACCAACCAAGGTATCATCTGCGTATATTGCAAAAGGAAAAGCTGTATCACGATAGACGTAAGCCTGCGCAAGTGAGTGGACAGTTGAAGATACAAACGCTTGCTGATGCTCTGATACTTTCAAGCTTATGACATCTTCAAAATTATCCTTGGTTATTGCTTTAAGTTCAACCATATATCGCACCTCACCTTAATTATGTCTGATTATATCATACTTGCACCACAAAATTCAATCTTGTAACATCAAAAGCTGCAGATGCATTTAACACCTGAAAATACTCTTTATCTTTTCTCATATTTTGTCACAATTTGACTCATTTGTTTTATTGACTATGTCAATTTTTTGTGCTATCATTTATGTGGAATATTTTTGTGAAATGGGGTATCAAAATGGATTACAAAGCAAGATATCAGGAATGGCTCGACTTTGATGAAGAGACAAGAGCAGAGCTTGAAGCGATTACTGATGAAAAGGAAATTGAAGAAAGATTTTACAAGGACCTCGAATTTGGTACAGGCGGTCTGCGCGGAGTTATGGGCGCAGGCGCAAACCGTATGAACAAATATACCGTCAGCAAGGCAACAAAGGGACTCGCCGACTATCTTATTGATGAATATAAAGAGAATATCAGCGTAGCAATCGCTTATGATTCGCGTAACAATTCCGCACAGTTTGCGGCTTATGCGGCAGAGGTTCTGTGCGCGAACGGAATCAAGGTTTATCTCTATAATACTCTTATGCCGACTCCCGTACTTTCCTTTACCGTAAAGCACCTTGGCTGTACTGCAGGTATCGTCCTCACCGCCAGCCACAATCCCAAGGAGTACAACGGCTACAAAATCTATGATTCTAACGGCTGTCAGCTTGTTCCGCAGTATGCTAATAAGGTTATCGACTTTGTTGACGCCGTTACCGATATCAAAAACGTTGAGCATCTGCCCCTTGATGAAGCAAAGGAAAAGGGACTCTTTGTCTCAATCGGCGAAGAGGTGCTCGATGCATTCCTTGAGGCTGTTAAGAAGCAGTCACTCTATGAAGAAAAGTCAGATATCAAAATAGTTTATACCGCCCTCCACGGCACGGGCAACATCCCCGTCCGCAAGGCTATTGAGGGTATGAACGTTTCAATCGTCAAGGAGCAGGAGCTTCCCGACGGAAACTTCTCAACTGTCCGCTCACCCAACCCCGAGGAGAAGGATGCTCTCACACTTGCATTAAAGCAGGCTGAGGCTGAGGGCGCAGACCTTGTGTTCGGAACCGACCCTGACTGTGACCGTATCGGCGCAGGCGTTAAGCACGACGGTAAGTATGTCCTTGTGACAGGTAATCAGATGGGTGCATTGCTTGTTAACTTTGTTCTTACAATGCGCAAGGCAGAGCTTAACGAAAAGTCAACACTCGTTAAGACAATTGTTACAAGTGAGCTCGGCGCAAATATCGCAAGAAAGTTCGGACTTAATATCGTTGAGACTCTCACAGGCTTCAAATACATCGGTGAAAAAATCAATCAGTACGAGTTGAGCGGAGACAGAGAGTTTGTCATCGGTTATGAGGAAAGCTACGGTTATCTCACAGGCACACACGCACGCGATAAGGATGCTGTCGTTTCCGCACTTCTTGTTTGTCAGATGGCTGCATACTATTACAACAAGGGTATGACACTCATTGATGCTCTCAACGAGATTTATGAGGAATACGGCTTCTATCTCGATTCTCTTGATACCTTCACACTCAAGGGTATTGACGGTGCACAGAAGATTCAGAGCCTTATGACCGAGTTCCGCGAGAACGGAAGCAAGTTCTTCGACGGCATCAAGGAGGTCTTCGACTTCTCAAAGGGTATCGGCGACCTTCCGAAGGAGAATGTTCTCAAGTATGTATTCGATGACGGCTCATGGATGGCAATCAGACCCTCGGGCACAGAACCGAAGCTCAAGGTGTACTATTCAATCCAGGATGCTGACAGAGATAATGCTTATGCAAGACTCGATGCAATCAAGGCAAAGATGAACTCAATTATCGAAGCATAATTTTTCAAGTTAATTATTGACAAACTGACGGCCGTTAGTTATAATATAACGGTCGTCAGTTGACAACTACATACGCTGGTGTGGCGAAATCGGCAGACGCAAGGGACTTAAAATCCCTCGGTGGCAACACCGTACCGGTTCAAGTCCGGTCACCAGCACCATACCAGAAAAATCCGAACCAAATTTTCCCAACAGGAAAAGGGTTCGGATTTTTTGTTTATATCTAAGTTAATACATATAAAAAGCTCCGTGTTATGCGGGGCTTTTTATGCATATACAGACACTCTTTTTGTTTAAAAGTCAATGTTTTTACTAGTGAAATTCGTTACAACATAGTCCATTATATATCAATTACCACATATTTGTATGTTCTATAAGTCTGCAAAATATGATTGAATCGTTATGTATCGAGATTTTGTATATACTATAAACTCCGTTGATCACGAAATTATCTGCGTTTCAGATATTCAAAGAAAAACACATATGGCATTCTGCGATGAGAGCTATAACTCTCCGACTATAAATCTAGTTCCACAAACTACAACTGAACAGCTATCTTTCTTTATGTACATTCAGAGAATAGAAAAAAGAGAACGGTTGGAAGATGCCGTTGAGAACCTTCGCAGCCGTTTTGGGAAACAAGCTATTACTTATGGTTGTTTATTGCATAATCTTAAAATGCCCCTTGACAGAAGAGATAATGTTAAGATGCCGGGTGTGATGTATGTGTAGCTGTAGACATATAAACCGGGATAATAATCACTGTCAAAATTATTATGCATTGAACAATGCCAATTCTTTAGTTTGGTAGCGTTTTTATATGAAATAGGACACTTGCCATATACACACAAAAGTAATATATAAATTGTGTTATTGAATGGGTATTACAAGATAAATGTGTAGAAAATTAATTAAATATTAGAGTTTTCTATCAAAAATTATATTTTTTTGGAAAAAGCAACATAAATTTAGTTATTTTTGTAATTCTTACTATTAAAAGACATACAATATAATGTTAACTTTGTTTGTTATGCCAAAATTATATTTTTTTGAAAAAAATGGTGTTACTTTTTTCAATTTTAATATATGAAATTATTGTCGAAAATTATACTTTTTTATAATATTTATTCGAAAAAAATTCGAACTATAATTCAAATCTACAATAAATTACAAATAATTCGCTTGAAGTAAAATTCAAATAGATATTGACAACGCTGTAACTTTCAGATATAATTTAACTATCGAAAATCAATAACATTACGGCAATTGCTGACATTTATAATAATGTTGCATATAATAATAGCAGTATTCGACAAAGAAAGGGATTGATAAATTTTGTTAGCGACAAGTAAAGGACAGCTCTTTCATAATATTTATGTTCTGACCAAAAGAAATAATATGAAAATTGGTGATGTAGAAAAAGTTGCAGGTGTAAGTACTGGTTACTTTTCGAGGGTTTCAAAAAATCAATACAAAGCTTCATTAAGTATAGAGTCTCTGGTAAAAATAGCAAACTTATTTGAGGTATCGGTTGATGCATTATTGTTTGCAGATTTTGAAAGCCACAACCCAGGTGATGCTTATTTATTAAATTTCATTTGTAAATTAACAAAACTTACGGAAGGTGGAGAAATCGACTGGAAATCCTACAGCTCTTTTAAAGAGGTTTTTAAAGAAATTTCTGAAGATTTTTCAAAAAAAACTCCAGTACGCTTAGGTGCGTTCGATTCCCCTTTGACTATAGGTGTAACGTTTTGGGAGGAACTTACATATAAATCGTTGTGCTATCCAAAATACATAGCAACCCCTTATAAAAATATATATATTACTTCTATTGATGGGGGTGGAAAAATCGCTTTAGTCTTAAGTAGTTTGTCAGAACTTACAACCCCGTATGCTTCTACAATAGATACCGTGTACGAATTGTATTTATTAGGAAAAGATTTAAAAAGCACAACACCCATATGTTGTACAACGTTAAATCATAGTGATGTAAGTGTAGAGGAAAAGACTCGGCATTTGGATTTTGATGTATTCTTACCCAAGTTGTATACAGCAGTTGAGCGTCGTATCGAAACACCAGATATAAATAATAGAGTTCTTGATTTTATAAATAAATTCAATGAAAAATATTAATAAAACAAATGGTAGGAGGAAGTTGAATGAAAGAGAACACCCCCAAAAAGAACAAAATGGTCTATACTCCTAAAGAACACATACCCGTTGGTGTTCCGCAAAAAAGTGCGTTAGGAGAAATCATGGTAGAGTTTAAACACCCCAAGAAAAATGTTTATGAAGCGATACCGCTTAGTACGCTACAAGCTATGTATGTGTTAGCTGCAGCCGAATCAAATAATTAAAAGCAGAAACCCCAAGTGAGGGATTCGCATATTATATACAGCTCCAAGACGAGCAGAACCAAGTGAGTTCAAGCCGGCACGAGCATTCAAAGGTTTACACCTTGAATGTTTTGTGTCGGCTTTTTCTTTATAATAAGCAAAACTAAAGGAAGGAGGAATGCCTATGAGTGAAGTTCGCAACCTTAATAATAAGCGTGTCTGCGATGTAAGTGAAGACCGCAGGGTTGTGGAAATTGTAATCAAAGGATGCAAAACCCGAATTACAGCAAATTCCGACGGCACACTTAACATTGAGAACATCCTTATAACCACCGCAGCGTAAAACATAATATCAATTATCATCCGCCAGAACGCAAGACGGCAGTGCGGACTTGCTTATACACCCTATGTGTGTAAGCGAGTCTCTCTGCCGTCTTTTTCTTTTTGGTGGATATCCTTGGCGGCTCTGGCGGATTGAAAAAATCCAAAGGAGCCATTTTATGATTATTGAATATGAATACACCGATTTTAACGATAAAACCGGTAAATATGAAAAAAAGAAGACAGCGGTAGATGTACCAGATGAAATTGGTATCTTCATAAAAGAAAGTCGAAAGAAGGAAGATGCATCATACCACAGATACAAGTATTATTGCCCAGTTTCCAAAGATGAAATTGAATATGAGGGTATAGCGTTTGCTGACCCAACCATTGATTTTTACATAACAAGTGAAGAAGAGAAAACAGAACAAGCCACCAGAGAAAAGGTCGAAGCCGAAAACAGAAGCAAACGGATCGATTATGCTCTGTCCCGTTTATCTGATGTTCAAAGACGTCGTCTTTTACAAGTGGTCGCTGGAAAGACCTTAAGGGAGATTGCGGATGAAGAAGGTGTATCTTTTCAGTCGGTACATGAGTCTGTAGAGGGTGCAAAAAAGAAGTTTAAAAAATTTTTCTAAAAATTGCTAAAAACGCCCTGACAAAACAGCCTTTTTTCTCCTTATGGTGAGAGGGCCACACATTCATCCTCTCGGAAAGGAATGAAAGCTATGGAACATAATTTCAAAATCAATGTTTCAAAAGGTTAGCCAAATGCAATAAGCAAAAATAAAGGAGGAAGTATTATAATGTATAAAGCTATCATAGTTTTTGGAATCATTCTCTTGCTTTACCTTATAGTTATTGTTGTTGTTCTTGTTAAATATAAACTTGTCAACAAATTAACTATTAAGCTCAATTTCTTCCAGTTGTTTAAATTTGAAATAGAAATTGAAAAAACAGATAACACTGAAACATAAATTGCGTTACACAACCACAAAAATTAAGTGGTTGTGTAATTTTTAATATCAATAATTCCTCTTTTATAATATGTTTACCATAAATAAAAAAGCAACGATATTTTTTCAAAAATAATTAAACTTTAAACAAATTGATTTTCTACTATTTTGTGACCTCTTATAATCCGCACATTCGACAAAGCCTCCTTTAATTTGTACAATGAAGCTACAAAATTAAAGGAGGCTATCATTATGTCAAACAAAAATTCTATCAGTTACCGCCGAGTTGAAGATTATCTCATACCGAACCTCATTCTCCCACCCGAAGAGTCAAATATCACCCTTGGTAAATGGGGAATGATGCACAAAGATTATCTTGAAAAGCATAAAACCGCACTTTTCAACTCCCTGCTTATTCAGAGCAAGTTATATCAGCACTGTGCTGAAGTTGAAACTCAGGCACAAGATATGTTTGATTCTCTTGTGGAACAGATGAAAGCGACTGAGGGTGTTACCGAGCAACTGAAAGAAGAAAGTCAGTTGGAATGGGTATGCCGTATGAGTAACATTGAATCAAGAGCAAGGGAATTTATCTGTAACGAATTAATTTATACATAAGAGTTAATCTTACAAACGATTCCGAGTAGATTTTAGTCTACTCGGAGTCGTTTTCTACTCAAAGGGTACCATAATAACAAATAATGCTAGGTTTAGAATAATAATGCTGTATTTTGCAAAAAGCTGAAGAATTAAGGTAGATGATATTTTGTCTTTGTTTTCTTTTGCAGTTTTGTATATTAGCATTTGAATATAAAATTCCCTGCAACTATAAGATATTTGTTCAAAAAGGTTAGAGTATTTTTTTCGCAAAAAACTTGTTGTAATATTTTCTACTATAATGTTATACACAATAAAAATCACTGCATGTGCAAAGACTATCCAAAAAGTGACATCATTAGTGAAAAGATGATTACTTGCAACAGTACCTATTAGAAATATGCACTGTAAAACAATCATTATTTTATTAGAAAATATAATTCTGCGCATTTGTTTACTTTTGTTCTTAGAAAAGTTATCTGTTTTCATTAGATTGTACCTATTTATTTACCGCATCAACCATAACCGTCACAACAAAAACTTTTTCTCTATTATCATAATCAAACGAAATATCGCCGTTATATTTTTTGAGGGTGTTTCTGACACTTTTTAATCCGAAGCCGTGAAGCTGTTTGTTGGCTTTGGTAGTTGAAGGTAAAGCTTTCCCGTTCAGTATAGGGTTTGTATCGCAAGAGTTGGAAATGATTATTACAGAAAAATCATTTCTGTAATCAGTTTCAAATGTTACTGTCTTTTGTTTGGAAGTTTTCGCTGTTTCAAGAGCATTATCCAATAGATTGCCAAGGATAGTTACCGTGTCATAAGGTTCAATCGTTGACAGATTATTATTTTTGATGTCGAACTCAAAATTCAAACCATTTAATCGGCATTCTGTTACATATTTATCTACTACAACATCAAGCGTATGGTTTCCGCTATGGCAGACCTTGCTGTATTGGGCAAGACTTTCACTCATTTTTAAAAGATGCATTTCTATTTCGGAATTTGTATTGAGATTCCTTATGGCTGACAGATGATTTTTAGTGTCATGTGCATAAGCTCTGAGATTGTTGTTTTGATTCACCAATATATCAAAATACTTTAAATCGGTGTTTAGTTTTTCACTTTCTTGTCTTAATAATAACAGCTCTTGTTCTTTCTCTGCGTTATAATGATATGATATAAACAACAAAATTGTAGATAAAAACAAAAAGACACTTACACAGGTAATAACAATCATAGTGTTTTTGCTGAGTTGATATGTTGTCATGATGTACCAGAACATTACCAAAGAAGACAAGGCTGCTGTGGGAAAAAGATAAAAACTAAGTGGTATTTTTGATGTTTTTTGATTTTTATTGATAATACCGGACAAAATGAGCAGCGTAATAAAATACAAAAACTTACTTGTTAAAACATCAGCTAAAAGAATATATATGTTGTCGTTATAGCTTGTTAATTCAATATTAAAGAGAGCTGAAATTGAAAAAATGGCAATAAGTTCTGTTGCACACATAAAAGCACTGGATAATACCGAATAGAAAAGAGCTTTTTTTGTTTTTATATCAAAGCATATAACTGAAAACAAAAAACTTATAGCAGAATATGATATTGTGTTTACTAATATTGAATTTTTAAAGATGATATTTATAATTGCACCTATAAAAAAAATTCCGCTTCCTATTAAAACAGCTTTACATAATTTATATTTGCTTTTACTGACTCTTGAAAAGAAAACATAAGAAATCAGCATTTCAAAAAAATAAACCAAAACAGATGGTACTATATTATGCATATCATTATCTCCTCCTCAGATACGCAAACCAAAACTTATGAAAATCCGTTTGTCTTCTTGAAGCAATAGGTATTCTTACATTGTTCTGAACGAAAAGTTCTGAATACTTATATCCCGTAACATAATGTAGATTTACAATAAAGGATTTGTGAACTCTATAGAAGAATGAATTTTGTAAAATCGCACACCATTCGTCAAAAGATTCTCTTGTGGTGAAATTACCTTGTGTAGTAACAAGTGTTACCTGACGGTTGCCACGTTCAACATAAATCACATCGTCAACTAATATTTGCTTGTGCTCATTATCAGTCCATACATAAAAATCAACATAGCTTTCATCAATATATTCCATTGCTTTTTCAAGCCCGGAATATAGCCTGTCCGCATTTAAAGGCTTTTCAAAAAATCTGAATGCCCTCAAATCCATTGCCTCGTCCTGATAATCGTTATATGATGTAACAAAAAATATAACAATCTTGCTGTTACGCTCTTTGAGAATTTTTGCAAGAGATATACCATTCAATTCATCCATTTGTATATCAAGAAATGCAAGCTGATATATTTCATTGCTGTCAACAACGGTTTGTGGGTTATTTGTTGTGTCGATTTCAAAATTTGCAAACCGACTCTGCATATATTTTTCGATATGTATTTTCAGCTCATCAACATACTGCTGTTCATCATCACAAATGAGTATTTTCATCATAAATCACCATTATCAGTATAGCATAATTTATTTTATTTAACAACTGAATGAGTCAGCGTTTCGACAGGAAAAATCCGCAGTTCGTCATACCTTCTTGTATAAATAACTGTTTATAGATATAGTCGTTATAACAGTTATTGTGAAAGGATGGGTTAATATGACATATGAAATTTCAAGAGAAAGAATTCAAAGCGGAATGGAAACAATGAACGGCTTTGGACTTCGCCTTACCGGTTCTGAGGGTCAACAGAAATTTGTGGATTATCTGAAAGACGAAATTCACAAAATGGGTTTTACCACATACAGTGACCTTTATTCATTTGACCGTTGGGAGGAAAAACACTCTTCAATCAAAATCATAGGTTCTAAGGGTGATGAAGAAATTGAAGTAACATCTGCATGGCCTTATTCAGGTGAAACCGATGAAAACGGCATTACCGAGGAAATAGTTGAGATTTTCGGTAAGCATATTAACTATCTGCCTGCAATGGGCAAGATTGCACTTGTAAAGGTTAAAGACCTTGAAAAAGTGCCCACTGGGTTTGCTTTTAATCAGAGAAATTCATATCCTAAAGGCTTGTCTTTGCCAAAAAACTACAAAGGTCCTGTTGCTGACTCCTTTGTTAAAATACCCCTCATCTCCGTTGCAAAAGCAATGGGTGTTAAGGCTGTTATCTGCATATGGGAAGGTATGAGCGATGAAATGGTAAAGGGACAGTATCTTCCCTTTATTATGGATTATCAGGGTATTCCTGCCCTTTGGGTTGGTGAGGAATCAGGTGAAAAGCTAAAAAAGGCTGCAAAGGAAAAGAAGAAAGTTAACCTTGTACTTACCGCTGAAAAAGAGAGAAACGCAAAGACAGAATCATTTTATACCGTCATTGAAGGCAAAAATAAAAGAGAGGCCATTATCATCAATACCCATACCGACGGTATAAACTGCGTTGAGGAAAATGGACCTATTGCAATGCTTGAAATGATGAGACACTTAAAGGATGCAGAACTTGACAGAACACTTATTTTTGTTTTTGTAACGGGTCATTTCAGGCTGCCGAATTTTAAGCAGCACGATATTCAGGCATCGTCAAAATGGCTTAAAAACCACCGGGATATGTGGGACGGCAAAAAGGGACATATAAAGGCCGTTGCAAGCCTTGGTGTTGAGCATTTAGGTTGCACAGAATGGAAGGACAATGACGGAAATTATCAGTGCACAAATCCCATTGATGTTGAGCTTGTCTATACCGCAAACAAAGCTATGGACAAGGTTTATTATGATGCTCTTGAAGGCAGAACAATGGTCAAAACAGTAACAGTAAAGGGACATAATTTTCTTCATTTCGGCGAAGGTCAGCCACCGAGAAATGTTGGCATTCCCGATATCTCACTTGTAACTGCACCCGATTATCTGACGGCAATAAACGAAAATCATCAGATGGAAAAGTTCAGCCTTGACCTTATGTGTGAGCAGATTGAAACATTCCTTAAAATGACACTTACACTCGATAAAATGAGTACGAATGAAATCGGTAAGCCTGAGCCTTATTCGCTTGTATTGGGCAAGATAAAATAATTTTTGTAGAAAGGATTTTATGCTATGAAAAAGTTTTTTTATAAAGTATTGTCGCTTGTTTTGTGTGTTACTATGCTCTTTACTATGAATTGTGTGAGCTTTGCTCATTCTGAAATTGAAGATGAGTATAATTATGTTACAGAAGAAAATGTGATATCCGAAGATGAAAAAACTTCTGAAAAGTCCGGAATAATGTCATTTTTTGAAAATGTTAAAGCTTATTTTTTGATGTTCGTTATAGTTGTCGTTGGTGCTGTTGGCGGAACCATCGGTCCGTGGATAGGCAAACTTTTATAAGACAAGGGTACGATATGGATAACTATTACTGCTACATCTACGAAACAACCGACGGCACACGGTATATGTGGCTAAAAGATAATTGTACCGACGAAGAAAACAAGGATAAGGATTATGAAGATTACGATAATCCATTAGTTTATAAATCAGTTGGGGAAGCACAAGATTGATTCTATTTAAGAGGTTAAAAATGAAGAAAAAAGCATTTATTTTTATATTCGTTTTTTGCGTTTTATTTTCAGTTGGTTCAATAATTTACGATAAAATAGCAGACAATGAATTAACTTTTGAAGAAAAAGTTATAGAGATAATGAATTATGACGAGTTTTCCGGTACTCAGAATGTTGATAATATCGTTCTTATAACAGAAGTTGATGGTGGTTATTTTTGTGTAGGAACCGCATCAGCGGAAGAAACTGTTCATTTTGTATTTGTCAAAGAAGAAAACGGAAAATTAGAGTTTGGTGGTAAAAGTTTTTCAAGTTTACCAATGATAGTTAACAATGAAGATCCAACGAGCTTTTTAAGAACAAACATATTGAATTTCAGCTCAAAAGATTATTATTA
This sequence comes from Clostridia bacterium, assembly GCA_017415025.1. Lineage (GTDB taxonomy): Bacteria > Bacillota > Clostridia > Oscillospirales > Acutalibacteraceae > CAG-488. The sequence goes on along the minus strand of JAFQJH010000008.1, from coordinate 22,089 downwards.
CAGTTGTTATCAACATAAAGATGATATTCAATTAACAGTTAATGGAGCTGATGTTGAAACACACAGTTTCAATCTAACTTACAACAACAAAGTCTATACTATGGATTTTTGGCTTGTGTGCTCCGAAAATGAACCTATTGTTGAATGGGAGGAATAACAAATATGTTTTTTGATTTATTCAGACGAAAGAAAAACAAAGATATAGATGACATAGTTTTATTCGAAACCGATGAAAAAAGGAACAGAATGTGGGATTTATGGGCAGAGGGTGAAATTGAATCGCCATATAATGAGCTTATGTCTTATCAGAGCGAAGTCAACAACGGCGGTCATCATCAGTATTTTCTCAATACCGAAAACAATGGTGATGTTCGTAAGGATATTGAAGCTTTATGCACTATCCTTCCCGGTGTTCTCACAGATAATAATCAAGTAGCGTTCAAGGCATATATCGAATTGGAGCAGGATAAAAACATTGAAGCAAACGAAGAAATATTAGAAAAATGCGATGATGTGTTTTATGAGAATGAGGAAATGATAAACAGCATATTAGAGAATTATTGCAAGGATGCTGAAATATGAGTAATGAAAAAATAATCAACAAACGAATATTAGGTTTCATAATTTGTTTATTTATAATGCTTAGTTTTTCATTGTTTTGGGTTATGTGGGATGAAATAGTATTAGCAATAGTTTGTGTTATAATCTCGCTTTTACAAATTCCTTTTATTATCATAACACCTTATTGTTATATGTTTTCTGAAGAATGTCTGACTATAAAATATTGCTTCGGACTACAGGAAAATATTCCGTGGAAATATGTAAGAGCAATTGTGAAAAGTCACGAAAATGCGTTTAAGTATACTCCACTTGATACATATAAAATTTTTTATTACTGTGAAGAAAAATTGCCATTTTTTATGCAGGGTGTAGTCAGTAAAAACAAGAAAACAACTAAGTTAATGAAAAGATATTGCTCCACTAAAATGCCTCGTTGAGATTGCAGTTATTGCCGCTTTCCCAACGGGGATTTTACTCCCCCTTAAATGCTAACTTTTATCAGTTTCGATTATAAAACCTTTAATGTCAGGGTAAAATATAATTACAATTGCGACAGTTATGTGTATAATTTGTCACTAAAAAAATTATAATATAATTAGATTGAACCGCACCGTTGCATCAAAGCTCTGGTGCGGTTTAATTTTGTTTGTTAATTGAGTTGAAAGTATGCGTTTTTGTCGAAAATAGCAACGTTTTTGCAAGCAGTCTTGAACATAAAACTGGATTACGATATTTTTTATATGTATAAATATAACTTGCTTAGCAAAATCAACAAAATATCAGCATCAAAACTGTCATTTCGACAATTTTCAAAACCATTAAAATTTTTGTGTTACTTTTTGATGTTATCGACACTTTATAAATAAGAGAATTAATATCAATTACAGTTTATTTCTGTAATTATACTTATTAAGCACTTGCTTCTTTCTCTTGGTTGTCACCTCGGTGTAGATTTCAGTCGTAGCAACACTGCTATGACCAAGAATCTCCTGAACTGAACGTAAATCTGCACCGTTTGCAAGAAGATTTGTTGCAAATGTATGCCGTAAATAGTGCGGAGTTGATTTTTCGTTAATTCCACATGCTTTTTTGGCAGAATTATAGATATATTCGATGCCGTGTATGCTCAACTGTTCACCAAAACGGTTTACAAATATCTTATCTGTATTTGTCGGTCTGCTTTTGCGAATTTTCAGCCAACGGGTAAGATTGTTCCAAGTGTCGTTACAAGATATGTAAATTAGTCTCTGCTTTCGACCTTTACCGTGAATGAGAATTGTCCGTTCAGAAAAAATCACATCACTAAGTGAAATATTTGAGGCTTCGGCAATTCTTATGCCGGTACTGATTAATACATCAACTAATGCAAGGTTGCGGGAATTCTTCCAAGAATCAAAAACCGTTGTTTCCTTTTCGATACAGTTAGTAAGATGGGTTAACAGTTTTGATGTTTCTTTAATTTCCAGCGTTTTTGGAAGTCTGCGTTCTTTCTTATAGCGAAAGTGGTGGTTCTGGTAATAGTTTATATCGGTATAACCTTGCTCGAAAAGAAATCCGAAGAACATTTTTAAAGTAATCAGCTTTCGGCAAATTGTGTTATCTTTGAGCTCTCGCTCTTTTGATAACACTTGCACATATTTCAGGATAACCGTTTCATCAAGTTTGTAGCCTTGCAGAAACACCTGAAAATCCTTTAAATCCGAACGGTAAGCCGTTATCGTTTTATCGGATAAGTTTTTTGTAGATTGGATGACTTGTATAAATTCATCACTTGCTGTTTTTATACTTTTCATTTGATCACTCCTCGAAATTTTGAAAATGTGTTCGCAAATTCATTTTAACAGAATTTCGGGGAGAGTTATATAAACTTACAATAATACTGAATTATTGTAAGGTGAAAATACGAGATAACTAATAATTATCACGAATTCGGAGAAAAAAATGATTATAAAAAAAGCATCTACAATAAATAAAAAGTATAAAGTTGCATTAATTGTTATTTCTGTGTTAATTGATTTTGCAATTATTGGTTTTATGTTAGTAGTAACTGTGTCTTCAATTATTTCTTCTGGCTCCCAAATACTTGAGAATGATTATAGTTTAATCATTTTATCTGCTTTGGCAACAATTTCGATTGGGGATATTCTGCTTGTTTTTCAAAAAAAGAGCACGATCTCTTTCCAAATAATTAAAACACTAATGAAATTGAATTTGTTTAAGCGAAAGAAAAATAATAGCATTGAATTAAGTCGATTCCAACAAAGATTTTGCGAGGAGATATACGGATTAGAAACGCAAAAAAGTTTTATTTATGTTTATGGTAATTCCTCGAAAGGTAAAACGACTACAATAATTTGTCTTTTAGCAGATTTTTGGGATAACTGCGATTCTTTTGACGATTTAAAGAATTTAAAAGATGTTGTTTTTATTGATTGCACTAATTCTAAAGACGAAATAATAGATTTTTTTGAAATGCGAAATTCTGTTAACACAAGAATAAGTAAGTTTAGTAAGAATTTAATTGTACTAGATAATGTGGAGAAACTCGGTTCTTTTTTCATGAACGAAAATTTCGAGTTGTTCAGTTCAAGCAAAAGTTTATTTATTATAATCGAAGATACAGTAGATAATTATACTAATTTTTCACCCGAACAATTAAAAAAGTCTTTGTTGGTAAAAAACTTTAATGGAAATATTATTGATATTGAAAAAATTGATTTGTTAGAGTACATATTTTCTTTAAATCATACAGAAAAAAAGGTTTTTTTTGTTCTATATTTTATAACATCATTCAGAGCTTTTGCTTCCAAAAAAGATGTAATAAAAGTTTTGAAAACAAGTAGATTCAAGTTATATAAAGCATTTAAGACTATACAAAAATCCAAAGTCTTTATTGATTTTCCACTAAATCGCGAATATTTTTATTGTAGTCAGAAAAACTCTTTGAAAAATATAGAATCAAATTTTAAAAATGATTGTATATATAATTCTGTACTAAAACTTTTATTGTGTACTGAAGATATTGAACCAGAATGTAGATGGGTCTGTTTAATAAAAAGTCCACTTAGACTGATTGAAACATTAAATAACGATGAACGAATTAGGCTATTTAACAAAGCCATAGCAAACGGAAATTATGAAGGCCTTTATAATGAACTATGTCTTGAATTAACAAGTAATCCTTCAAAGGAAAAAGAGTTTTACTATGAGAGAGCTTTTCTTGCTTTCTATATGGGAAAACATGAAGAATCTTCAACATTATTTAAAAAATTAATATATAGTCAAAAAACAGAAAATAGAAAAAAAGAAATAATTCTACACATCATTGAAAGTAGTCATGGTGATCCATCAGATAATAATATGGATAATATAGAAGCTCTTATCAACATTCTCAAATCAAATGATGATTTTTATAAACTGTGTGCAGATTATTGGAAAACGCACATTGAAACAGAGAGAGGAATTTTTGATGTATACAAGTTTGAAATAATTAGGAAAAAAATTATGCAGTATAACACATTTGAACAGAACGTTTTAATGCGATCTATAATTCATAGGTGTTTTACTGATGAATTAAGATGTTACCATATATTAGGCGTTATCCCCCCAGCAACACTTTGCAACCAGTATACACAGTTCTTAGATACTTGCAAAGCTTCAAGAAAAGAATACTATACCAATCTTTATATCAAAGCAAATACCAAACACTATATTGAAATTGCTGACATGGTTATGGATGGCGTTGATTGCCAAAGTATTGATGGGGCAGTTGAAATTGCTAATCAGTATTATCAAAACGCAATGGATTCAACTTATGCGGATAAAAAATCAAAAAGAGCAACATTAGTCAAACAGTTAGATTTAAATATGATGTATGCTAATTTTGATTACGAAAAAACAGAAAAGGAAGTCAAGCTCTTTTTGTTACATTCGCAAATAAATAAAGTTGGTGTACACGAAGCTTTTTGTATGACATTATTAATTAAATCATTAATTTTAAATCCGGATAATATTACTAACGATTATGGAATTGATTTTAGTGTTGAAAGAACAAAAGAAATTTTTGATTATTACAAAAATGCAACCCAAATATACAAAGAGTATAGAAATAAGTACGGTCTTTTTAGATTGAATTTTTTGCTGTGTCTTTTTCTTTTGCTAAAAAACGAAAAAACTTCAAAAAATGTATTTGAAAAACTAGAAAAATTAAAAAAATCCTCTTATCAATATCCACGTGAAAACAAAATTATTGATGAACTAATTAAAAGAAATCAAAATGGCAATCTCACATTTATGTTTATTTTGTCTTTAGTTCGTTCATATCCAATCATCCTTCAATAATTCGTTTTATAAACTTATAACTTCTTGATAATAGTTTGTCAGTAACAGGATTGTAATAGGCTTCTGCCATTATAGATGCCAGCTCTTTAATATGTTCTTCTTTTAACCCTGATTTCACTGCTGCACTCGTTCCTATTCTAAGTCCAAATCCTAAATTATAAGGCAGCAGGCGATAATTGGTTAATAATCCAAGCTGTTCTAATTTCAAATAATATTCATAACTTTTTTCCTTTGTTTCACATAAAATCCATATATGTAGAGTGGCAGGACTATTATTATTTCTATGTACGATTGGCAAACCATGTTGTTTCAATGCTTTCTCCAATTTATGCGAACAGTTGAGATTCGTTTCAGAGTATTTTGAAAACTCAGTCTCTTGTATAATGGGAACCAATGATTTTGCAATAGCCATAGGATGTGTGTTTGATATGTAAGTTTTTGCATTATCTAAATAACGTTTCCACACATCATCCTCATACTTAACTGCAATTAACCCTTTTTGCGGTCCAGGATAATTTTTATGCAAAGTCGTAATTATCATATCAAATCCCATTTCAAAAGGAGATGCATATTTCCCATCAACAATTTGCGAAAAATATTGTGAAGCATCAAAAATTTTGTATGAATTTTTGTATTCTGAAATCCATGAAAAATCTTCGTAATTTAGTCCTTCGCTACGATCAACAAAAATATAATTAGGCGAAAATTCTTCAATTAATGCTTTGGTTTTTTGGACATCAACACATTTGTTTTGGAAATCGGGACACATAGATATAACAGTAACCCCTAAGCTTTGTAATATTTTTTCTGTAGCAAAATGACCACCGCAGGACTCAGGTAATAACATAACCGTATCACCCTTTTGAATTATACACAGAAAGAGAATGAGGTGTGCATTAAGTCCAGACAATGTTTTTAAGTCAACATCAAATGCAGACAATTTTTCTTTCCAATGTTCTTTAATAAATTCAAAAAAACTTATATAGTCATTTCTTCCAGAAAAAATAACCTTATCGTTTACATCTTTAAATCGTTCACTTACATACAAACCCTCCATAAAAGAACAGTCATATTTCGAATCATAAATCGGGATATTTTCGGTGGGATTTAAGATTAAAGAACAATTGAATTTTTCTTTAAGTTTGTTTAATTTGAAACGATAAATGAAATCAGAGGAAAGAACTAACTTGTAGAAAATATCCGCTGTGCTGTTGTTAAATCTTTTAGTTGGACAAAAACCATATTTTTCGAACAGATGATGAGCAATATAACCTCTTTCGAGTGTTGCAGCTTTTAGAACCTTATATTTGTTGTTTATAGCAAATTCAATTGCTGTTTCTAAAAGTTTTTGCCCAATACCTTTGTTTTGTTCTTTTTTCAAAACGAAAAACCTTCTGATTTCCCAAAAGTCATCAATAGGTCTTAACGCAATGGTACCTAAAATCTTTTTTGTTTTATTGTCAATGGCACACCAAAAGAATCCTTGTTTCATATATGTTTCTTCAATTGTGACAATATCGCTATCTTTGTCATTTAACATTAATTTTCTGCCATCTTCTTTAAATGCTTTTTTAAAAAAGCAAATAATCGCTTCGTGATATTTTTTATTAAATGCAGAAATTGAATACTTCATAAAAATCCTCGTTTTCATATATTTATTAAAGCTTTAAGTTTTCCTTTGATGAAAGTTGCTCTAACCTTAGGTATTTCATCATCGTTATTAACAATTATAATGTCAGCAATTTTTCCTTCTGAAATTGAGCCATATTTTTCATCTATTCCGATTGCTTTTGCTGGATTAATCGTTGCTAATTTGACAGCTTCAGGTAATGTGCAGATTTTCTCATTAAACAAAACAAAAACAGAAATTAGAAGTGTCGTAGAAAAATAATCTGAACATATTATATTTGCGTGTTTGTTTGCAATTAATTCTTTAGCAGAAATGTTGTTGTTATGTGAACGACCTAAAACTATATTTGGGGAACCAACAACAGAAAAAATATTGTTTTTACTAGCGTAACTAGCGACTTCGCAATTTAAAGGAAACTCACAAATCTTTATTCCTTTTTCGACCATCATATCTATTTGACTCTTATACTCAACATCGTGATATGCAATAGGAATATTGTTTTCTTTTGCTATAGACATTAATGTGTTTAATTGGTTTTCATCAAGTTTAGGTTTAGTTTTGCAGATTTCGATTATTTGTTCTGCTTGTTCATCAGATATTTTCCCATATTGCGAATAAATTACTTTTCTGTAAGCATCAAGGTTTCGATATTGTCCTTGACCCGGGGTATGATCCATTAACGACAGTTCCTGAAATTTACCTTCAGAAATATATAAAAGCAATTTTTCATATATGGAACATGTGTTAAGTTCCAAACGAGCATGGAACTGATGATTTATTAAAAGATTTTGTTTTTGTTCATGTATTAAATCACATAAATTGAACATGTTTTCTAATGTTAATGTTCTTTGATTATTACAAATTGTTGTTGCAGCAAAAGAAATAGAATGTAAGATTGTAGTAATTCCTTGGTATGCTAGTTGTTTGTCGATTTCGTTTATGGCAATAACATTGCTAAAAATTGTTCCTTTTCTGGGAACTATTACCTTTTCAATAACATCAGAATGAATATCTATAAGACCTGGCATAATATAATTATTTTTACAATCAAATTCATCTGCATCTATGTAAAAAGGACTTTGATTTGGAAATATTTTTTTAATTATTCCGTCTTCAATAAAAATGGAGTAACCATTAAGAATTTCATTTTCTGTAATTATCAATCCGTTTTTTAAAACTATTTTACTGTTACTTAGCATTTCTTGTCCCTCTTCATGAATGATAATTATTAGTTATCTCGTATTTTCACCTTACAATAATTCAGTATTATTGTAAGTAAAATCGTTGTAACAAAGGTGGATAATTATAAGTTGAACAAAAAGAATTAATTGAAGAAGGATTAGGCTTTGCATCAGGATCAACCAATCAAAAATATAAGACAGACCTAACAGGAAAAGTCAGAGAAATAAAAAAAGACACACTTCCCGATGAAGTAGTGTCAAGTTTCCTAAATGGTGAATATAAAACATATATAACAATTGATGAGATAGTCTTGTACCGTACATACGGCAGAGGATACAGCAAAAACAAGGGAGCAACTTGGAATGGCGGTTATGCATCAACTGAATTTGCAGAATCAAGGATTGATGTAAAAATAAGACTTGCATTAAAACCAGAATGGCTAAATACTAGACTTGTTGAAGAAAAAATACTTGTACCTGTTGGAACAAAAATTAATGTGGGATTAGTCGCACCGGTTACACTCAATACAGGTACTATCTTGACAGGTGGTGCAGAACAGGTTTTGTTGCCAAGAAATTGGCCGAAAGAATGGATAATTGGTTATAGAGAAGTTACATCAAAGCCATTGATGAATTATCCGGAGTTTTATCTTGAGCCACCTAAAGACAATCGTGAAAAGTGCGAGTAACAAGATTATATCTATATAAGTTTTAACTATTATAAGAAATTGGCTTTATGACAATGTGGATGAATTGTCATAATTGGTGAAATAAAACAAATCGCCCCGTTGGAATAGCAGTTTTTTACTGTTTTTTCAATGGGGCTTTTTTAATTTCATGATATAAAATTGTTAGTGTTAAACCGCATTTAAATTTAAATAAACTGCGTATTTCTACACTTTATAACATAACTTTAATTGAAATTGAGATTATTCGATAGAAATATCTGAAACACACAATACATCATTAAAGCGATTTCTATTTACCAATCGGTACATTCCGTCCATAGTACTAAGAGCAAAAATGCGCTAAAAACGTCCCTTTTAAAAGAATATAAATTTTTCAAAGAAATGGAAACTGCCCCCACAAAGGTGAGAGAAGCAATAGTATTTTGTATATTATTTAATTTCGTATTTCCATTCACCGTCTATTTTATTGTGATAATAGTAAAACTCACTTTTATCATCATTAAGGAAAACATCAAGCATATCTAACATATCACGGGCAAGTTCTACTTTTTTGAAATCTTCTAAATCCATCCAAAATACTTCGCCCTCGGCAGATGATTTTAACTCACCCTCGAACTTATCTGTTTTATAAAACAAAACTATGTATCGTACTGATTTAGAATCAGGCCATTGTTTGATACCACAAAGCTGTGGAGAAGAAATTGTAAGTCCTGTTTCTTCTTTTACTTCTCTGATAACAGCATCGGTAAATGATTCGTGTTTTTCAATATGCCCACCTGGGAAAGTAAGACCTTTCCAATTCTTATTTAACCTATCCTGAACAAGAACCCTGTTACCGTCATATACCATACACATATTGGTTAATATTACTTTTTCTGATTCAGCCATAATTAAAAACCTCGTTAATTCAACAATAGAATTTATTTCAATATTAGTTACTTTTCTTTTTGTACGCATACCCGAAATCTATCGGAGGTGAAGTAACAGAAATATATACAAATTCAGTATCACCGTCATTAAATAAGCCGTGAATATCATTATCTGCAAATCTGACAATATCACCTGCAGTGAAAACCATTTCTTTTTCATCTGCAAGAAGTAATCTGCCCGTTCCTTGAACAGCATACCAAATCTGCTCAGAAGTATCGTGTTTGTGTCTTGGCTGACTTGCGCCGACTTCAAGATGAACTTCTGTTATTGTAACTCTTTCGCTCTTTGAATTTTCAGGATTTATAAGCTGTCTTGAAACAATACCAGGATTTGAAAGCTCTTTTATATTTTCGCTATTTATAAATTCCATATTAAAACTCACATTCCATTATATAGTTTTCTAATTTGAAACCATTTCTTGAATACCAATTAACAGAATTATCACTCGGCCATACAAAGATTAATTCACAGCCTTTTTCTTTCAGATAATCCTTGATGTATGAAAGCAACTCGGTTCCATACCCCATATTTCTGTATTTGCTCATTGTATGAACATTAGTGAGATATGCAATAGATGATTTATTTACTTTTGGCTTCGGTACTTTATCGATAATTGCAATATACATTGCAGAAATTACAATGCCGTCTTGCTCCAAAACAAAAATTGTATATGTAGAATCATTTTTCAGAAAGGTGATGTAATCATCTATGAAACTCTGCTTGTCTACACCAACAATGTTTGTTTCGCCATAGGTAATATCATCTTCAGCGGAATGTTCCCATTTCATTTCTGCCAATTGTAAAAAGTCTTTTTCTTCAGCTAATCTAATCATAGCACATCACCTTAAAAATTAAATCAAGATTTTGCAATTTCATCCGCAGCTTGCTGTATAGTTTTATTTACCGTATCAATTTTAATTGTATCTAAATTCTGATACTTTGAAATTCGTGCAATGCTTCTTTCTATAACATCTTCTTTACGTATGCCTGCATTAACATCAGCCTCTAATCTTTTACGAAGTGTTGCTTCATCAGTCATAAGGGATATGTATTTAATATTGCAGCTCTCAGTATTCAACTTTTCGACAATAGAATCGATTATGAATTGTTCGTGCATTACCCAACAGAAGATAATGTTTTCGTAAGCTGAACAATGCAGAAAATTATTAAGTAAATAACAAATGTTATCCGTTACCATAGCCTTTGTTTCTTCGGTTACCTGAAAAGGACTTGCATCCCAACACCAATCACCGTCAAGAAATACACTATTCGGTAAATCATTTTTCAGTTGTTGACTTACGGCGGTTTTACCAACACCCATTGTACCGCCAATCAGATATAATGTTTTCATTTTATTTCTCCATAAAAATAGCCTTACCGTCTTCAACATAGCCACATGATTCATATAACTTTTGAGCTATCGGATTATTAACATTAACATACAAGCGGATACCCGTTGCACCCAGTTTATCCTTTAATTCATCAGCTTTTTTAAGCAAAGCTTTTGCAAAACCATTGCCACGGTAGGAAGGCTCAACCCACAGTTCATCAACATATATGTGACCGTGTCCGTTCCATCTGCTGCCGATTTTAGCTATGTAAACACAGGAAATCCAACCGACATATCTGCCGTCAACCTTAACGGAATAAACATACAGGTCGGGATTCAATAATTCATTTTTCATCTGTTCAGAAATTAATATTTGTGAAGGAGTACGCTCATTACCGTGTTCTCTCCAAAACACCATATCATCAAACAGAGAATAGTTATTTTCATCAATCTTTTCAATTGTATAGTTCATTAAATATCACCTATCAACAAAAACTTATTTATCTGTTTTCTTCAAATTTAACGGTTGAGGGATATTTACTTTCAGTCATATGTGATTTGACTTTTGCTACCTGCTCTATATCAATATCATAAATATTTGCAATAGCTAAAGCATAATAAATGACATCAAATAATTCCTCATCTACTGTGCCTGAAATTTCAGTACTGTTTTGTGCTTTTAATCCCTTGCGCATAGCACAGGATAATTCTCCGACTTCTTCGGATAATTTCAAAAAATAATCTTTCAACAGTTCAGGATGAAAGTCTTTTTCTTTAATATAATTCTGTAAGTATTTTATCGTTGTCTTTCCATCCATAAATATTTACCTCATCAAATTCTTATTAAATTAATTATAACACATACCATTAAAACAAATCAACCAGAATACATTGACTATCCGTTCAGTTCCGTCACAAACACATCATTCAACCTATACCTACTCACATTGTAGCTGTTTTCTCGTTCCATGGCACCGGATTTTACGAGCTCGGTAAGGCGTTTCTTTGAAAATGATGTTGAGCCGAAATATGCATCAAAATTTGCTACGGGAAGTACAACCCAATCTGTATCCTCTTGTCGGTTGGCATAGTAATATTTTATGAGAATTTCAAGTGCATAAGCCGTGCTCGGTACTGTTGTAAAATCGGCTATCCTTGCTTTGGTTTTTTCGGGTAGTTCAAAATCCTTGTTTTTAAGTTCTCCAAGCTCTAATGCAGATGAAAGTATATCATCAAACCTCAAAATCCAAGCACCTTTGGTTTTCAGATAATATGTGCTGAAATGCATACGAGTAACCTTGTCACGCCAAACGGTATCAAAGTTCTTATCCATAAGAATATATTTGTCGATTTCCTTTGCTGTGAACTTTTCAGGATTTGATATAGCAAAATTCATAGCATTATGGAAATGCCTGTAAAACCATCCTTCACCGTTTTCACTAACAAGCTCAGGAAACTCTTTGTAGTATTCTCTGAAATCTGTCCTGAACCGCCAATCTTCTTTTTCTCTTGTATTATCTTTGTCTGGAATACTGCACCAAGCAGAGATTGCCCGTCTTGCATATTCAATGTCAGCATTGCCGTTTTTGAACATATATCCTCTTGCTATTATAGTCAGCACCCTCGGAAATCCCTCAAAGCCTTGTATTCCCTCACGGGTAAATCTGCCGAGAAATGAGTTGTCATTTCTGTTATCACGCTTGTATATCGGTGCTTCCGTGTAAGCCTTAAATTCGGATATTTCATTTAACATAGGATTTGCTCCTGTCAATAATATATTTCTCTGTTTCGGTCAGTAAAATATCAAAGATATATTTTCTGTAGCCTGCCGCAACAACATATGGTACTGCATCATTCAACTTGATGATTTTTGAAAGAAGCTTTCTACATTCTTCTGTTACTGCTTCCTTGTAATCGTAGGTCTTTGACTTATTTCTGTATGCCAACATCATTGCCGTCATTTCATCGCTGTCATTTTCAAAATGAAGCGAAGTGAGATTATGCAGTTTGTTCTCGGCATACCTGTCACAGATGATATCAGAAAACACCCTGTCACCGTTGTGTCTGAAATCACAGAATAAATCAATATAACTGTCAAAATGCTCGTCAACAAGATATGACCTTAAAAACTTCTCTCTTTCTTCGGGGAGCATAAACTGCCATTTGCAATCTTGTATCTGATTGTAGATTTCTTCAATTTCTTCGGGAGTGAAATCTGTAAAGAGTGCATAAAGCTCATCAGTGTCATAATCATTTTCCTGACCTCGCATAAAGAGAATACGCTCAATATCGGATTTTCTTTCCAGCATATCCGACCTGTTTCTGTTATTACGGATTCTTTTTAAGCAATGTTCGCAGTCATTCAGCAATGTTGAAACACGTGCGAGTTTCTTTTTATCAAGCTGTGATTTCCAATCGGGATTCTGTGCAAAGGTGAAAATCTCATTATCAGGTGCAGTCGGTTCCTTTGCTTTAGGTGTGTTTCTTTTCAGCTCATAAGCATAAAGTGGTAACCTTTCAAGATTTGAGCTGACAACTGACCAATCAGTATTTTTGAAAAACTCTCTGAACTGCTCATCATAAGTCTTCTCGTACCAAGACCTGCGTTCGTTCTGCTTTTCAATAAGGGATTTGTATTTAAGAAACAGACTTTTCGGTGCTCTGTTTGTAACAAGATATTCCGAAAGGTCAGGCTTTACACCGCTTTTTGCAGAGTCAATTTCAAGACCTGTAAGAATAGCAAGGATTTCAGTTTCTTTTCTGTACTGTGCCTTCTTGCCCTTTGCATTTTCGTCATAAGCTAAAATACTTCTGTTAAGTGCCGCATTAGAGATTTGTCCCACACGGGAGGAAAAAGTATTTTTAACAGTTTCAAATCTTGCTTCCCAATCATTTGCATCTGACACTATCGGCTCCTCTGTTGGTATGAATAACAAAGGTAATGGGTTATCGCTTTTACCGTAATACTCAGGTTCGTTTTCCTTTGTATAAAGATATGAAATGATAATACGGTCGGCAATAGTCTTTACCATATCACCGTCAAAATCAGCACCGCCAAGTCTCATAGGTATATCAGAGTTATCCGATACCATAATGACATCGGTTAAATGGCTGAAATATTTGTTTCTGTAATATCCCACTTCTTTTAAAGGGCGCACCTGCACACTTTCATTTTTAGATATATGAGGATTTCGAAGAAGAGAATATTTGTAGTTTGTGCCGTAACTGTTACCGGGAGCATAAACAAAATTGTCAGACAATTCTTCGTTACTGATGTCAGCAAATTTTCTGCTGCCATCAGCAAGAAAAGAAAAAAGTGACATTAAGTCAGCAGATAAATATCTGTTATCACCCTCTACAAAAAGCTGACCTATTGCATATTTTCTTAAAATATTTTCTGCAATATCATCAATATCTTTAGCGAAGAAAGGCTCATCAATAAGCAATGAGTTTTTAGTTATAAGCCTTGCTTTGATTTTCAAATCCTCATCACCGTCATCCAAATGCTTTACATAATAATCTATTCTGTATTTTCTGTTGTTGCAGTAATCGTAATACGCCTGTTCTGTTGCTTTTGTCAGCCACTCTCTTTTATCTCTTGACGGACTGCTTTTCCAACCCAAAGGCAAATCTTTAGGTCTGAATTTTTCTTCAGGTATTGCAACGGTATTTAAAAACTGAAAGTTAAGCTCAGTTAAATTTTGATTTTCACCTTTACCTACATTTGAAATGTATAACGAGTGTCTGTATTTTTTACAGCGCTCAAGATAATCGTTAAACCCCAAACCATTTTCTTTAAGCCAACCTTTACCCTTGAACATTGTATCGGTAAGAATAAGGTTAATCTTATCAACAGGATGCTCGACACCCCATATATCTTTAACTGAATATATACCAATGCTTTTAAGAAAAGATTTGAAATCAACTTCATGTACCATACCTTTTATGTAAGGTAAACGAATCTGAAAAGAAGAATGAATGTGTTTACCGCAGAACAGTTTATCAATTTCTTTTGCAAATGTAGGAGAGATAAAACCCTCACCGTCAAATGAATCGTAAGAATACTCAATATCCTTTTCGGCACGGTTGTATTTTTTTACTGCCTTGTTTTTATCTTTTGATGTAACAGTTACGGCGTGAGTTTTAATAAATCGTTCCCAAGTTTTGATGATAACAATACTGTCTTTATTAAAAAGTTTTTTGCTTTCAATTCTTGTACCACCCGAAAACATAAGTCCGTTGTAAGCATACAGTTTACTGAGCTGACACAAACCGATGTTCATATCAAGCTGCATTCTTGCTTTGACTTTTTCATAAACATCACTTCTTATGAAAGATAAGCGAGCATTTCTGCTCATACTTGCAGAGCGTTCAAATGCAACAAAGTTTTTCATTCCTGTTCCCAAATCAATATTTATTCCTTCGGGACGGAACAGTGATTTTGCTTTTGACTGTCTTAAACGGATGCGTTCACTCTTTGCATCTCTGTCAAAGATTCCACCGAAGTCAATGTAAACTATCACATCAGAGAGGTCAGAAATTTTTGTATCGCTCTTCGGCTGAGTAAATTTATCAGAAGTTAAAACACTCATTAACTGATAAAACATTGCACAGTCTTCCTGCAAACTGTTTTCTTTATTCATCAAGCACTTTGCAGTTGCACTGTTATTAAGATTAAAAATATATGTTTCTTCATTTTGCTTTTCGGCATAAGAGATAATTCCTCTTGCTGAAAGCATCGGTATTTCATAAGTAATATGTGCCATTGTTTCACCTCGAATGCACTTGTTCTGTATAAAGGATACTACAGCCACCCCTGTAATGTCAACTCTTTTGCACCCGAATAATCGGGTGCTTTTTTCATTTAAAACAGCGGTATTACTTTAACGAGCATTGGATTTTGGTACCACAAAATCCGTTTCGGGGAAAGCCACCCCGAAAATCAAAACAGAAAAGAGGTGAAAGTTTTATGAAAGAAAACAAAAAGACGAAACTTGTAAAAGCATATTTTACCGAAGAAGATTATGAAAGGCTTAATTATCTTTGCAGCATAATGAAGATTTCAAAATCAAAAATGATTCGGTTTCTGCTTTATTACAAGAACATTAAAGAAGCTCCGCCTGTTGATTACACAGTTTTAATCAGAGAAATGAGAGCAGTCGGTAACAGTTTAAATCAGCTTGCGAGAGTTGCAAATGCAAAAGGTTGGATAAATGAAAAGGAATTACGTGCCGTTATTCTTTCTCTTCGTGAACTTGAAAAGAAAATATCGGCACAGTTTCATTTAAGCAAGGAGGATGAATATTGGCAGTAACAAAAATATGGTCGGTTAAAGGAACGCTTAAAAGTGTTGTTGATTACGCAATGAATCCCGATAAAACGCTTAATGATTATTACACTAACAGCGAATTACAATCACTTAAGGATGTAATTGATTACGCAGTTGAAAGTGAAAAAACAGAAATGCAATATTTTGTGAGCGGAATAAATTGCAATCCTGAGTTTGCCCGTGACCAGATGACGGAAACCAAAAAGCTGTTTCATAAGCAGGATGGGATAATAGCATATCACGGTTATCAGAGTTTTAAACCCGGTGAAGTTACTCCTGAGCTTGCTCACGAAATCGGAAAAGAACTTGCCGAGAAATTATGGGGAAACAGACACGAGGTTATTGTTGCAACACATCTTGACCGAGGTCACATTCATAATCATTTTGTTGTGAACAGTGTTTCAATGGTTGACGGTAAAAAGTTCAATGCCTGCAAACAAAGCTATGCACTTATGCGAAAAGTTTCTGATGAGCTTTGCATCAAATATGGTTTATCAATAGTTGAAAAACCTCATAAAGCTCCGAGAAGAATGACATACCTTGCAGAGAAGAACGGAGAAAATCATCAATATGATTTATTAAAATTCCACATTGATGATTGCTTATCACGAAGTTCAAATATCAGAGTTTTCATTTGGCAAATGGAAAAGAAGGGATATACTTTTGATTTCAACAGACCCGAGCCGACAGTTTATCACAAAAGATTTAACCGTCCCGTATGGCTTTGCGACCTTGGCGAGGGTTATACAATTAATGATGTTGAAGAAGTAATACTGACCAAAAGACATTACACAAGAAGAGTCACGCACGATTCAATCACTTTCAAGACATTATTCTTTGACGGGAATCCTTACAATTACAAAAGCGGTATCAGCAGCTCTTACACTTGTTTGTGTAAAGGGCTGCTTATGTTTAAGGAGCATCCCCATTGTAACGAGGTTGAAAATTATCTTGAGCAGGAGCTTTTGAAATTTGACCAGCTTTGCGAAGAACAGAACTTACTGCTTGATAACAATGTTGAAAGTTATGAGGACCTTGAAGCACTAATTACAAACACCGAAAAAGAATTACAGGAAATGGACGAAGCAAGAAATGTATTCAGAAACAAACTGAAGTGTGCCGTTCGTTCGGGTGATGAAAGCTTACAGAATGAAATCCGTCAGGATATTGCAACTCTTACTGCCGCTATGAGAGTTGCAAGGAAGAACATCAAAATTTTAAACAGAGTTAAATACAGGGCTGAGGATGTAGTAAACAGAATGGATAGCATCAATGAGCATTCAAGAATGTACGAACGCTATGCACGTGATGTTATCAAACCTAAAACAAATACAAACAAAATTCAGGAAAGGAGCCGTTGATATGGCTAGTAATAATTTAAAAGTACCGGTAAATGTCCCGGTAGAAAAAATCCGTCCCTTTGAGGGACATCCGTATAAGGTTTTAGACAATGATGAGATGAACAATCTAATTGACAGTATACAGCAGAAAGGTGTTATCTCACCTATTGTTGTAAGACCTTTAGAAAATACAACAGATGAATATGAGGTAATCTCAGGTCACAGACGCCTGAGAGCATCAGTGAAAGCAGGGCTGGAAACAGTACCTGCTTTAATTTATGCCGTGAGCAGAGATGAAGCAGCTATTATGCTCGTTGACAGTAATCTGCACAGAGAGCATATTCTTCCAAGTGAACGAGCCTTTGCTTACAAACTAAAATCAGAAGCTTTGAAGCACCAAGGAAAACGTACAGACTTAACTTCGTCGCAAGTTGCGACAAAGTTCGATTCTGCAACTGAAATAGGCAATATTACAGGTGAAAGCCGAGATAAAGTTTACAGATATATTCGTCTGACTTATCTCATTCCCGAACTGCTTGAAATGATGGATGAAGATAAAATTGCCTTCTCCGTCGGTGTTGAGCTTTCGTTCCTTGATGACCAGTTGCAGTATGATTTGCTACGCATAATTGAGGAACAAGACTGCACGCCCTCATATTCTCAGGCTTGGCACATGCACAAGGATTTCAATGCAGGTACACTTACAGTTGAAAGTATGAAAAACACACTTTCAACTGAAAAGCCGAATCAGAAGGCTATGTTCAAACTTCCGCTTGAACAGGTGCAGAAATTCTATCCGAATGCCAACAAACAACAGCTTGAAGATTATGTTATGAAAGCCTGTGAATATTACAACAAGGCTTTACAAAGGCAGCGAAGCCGAAACTACAGAGATGAAAGATAAGGAGGTAGCCTATGAATGATGTTAAGATTAATTTTAGCGAAAGTGAGGTTGATTCTAATAATCTCAGCGGTGTTCTCATTTCAGAGGATGCCGCTGAATCTCTTGTCAGGTGTTTTCTTCCCGATATCGTATCCTTCTTTGAAAGTGAGCAAGGCAGAAAAGAGTTTGAAGAATGGGACAAAGATTGGGATAAGTTAAAAGAAATCGTATAAAAAACAGCGGGTGCGATATAAAAGTCGCATCCGCACATTTAACAAAAACAAGTATATAAATTACAATATTTACAGTAAATAAAAGGAGGTAAAAATATATGATAGGCGTTATCTACGCACGATACTCTTCCGATAATCAGAAGGAAGAAAGTATTGACGGTCAGCTCCGTGAATGTAAAGCCTATGCTGAAAAGAATGGTATTCAAATAGTTGATACCTATATCGACAGAGCGTTGTCTGCCAAAACCGATAACAGACCAAGATTTCAGCAGATGATAAAAGACAGTGCTTCAAAGCATTTTGAGGTTATACTCGTATGGAAGCTTGACCGCTTCGCCCGTAACAGATATGACTCTGCTCATTACAAAAATATGCTCAGAAAAAACGGAGTTAAGGTTGTATCTATTACAGAAACCATATCTCAGGGTGCGGAGGGTATTCTGCTTGAAAGCTTACTTGAAGGTATGGCTGAATATTATTCAGTAGAGCTTGCAGAAAAGGTTACAAGGGGTATGATGGAGAATGCTCTTAAATGTAAATACAACGGTGGCACCTTGCCGATTGGCTACAAGGTAGACAAAGAGCAGAATTATTTAATTGATGAGGTTACTGCGCCTGCGGTAGTTTTAGCTTTCAAGAGTTATGCCGAGGGTATGTCAATGCAGCATATTGCAAATATGCTCAATTACCAAGGTGTACGAACTCATAAGAAGACCAAGTTAGATGTTGACATCGTTGCCCGTATGCTACACAACCGAAAATATATCGGTGAATACAAATTTAAAGATGTTATTACACCGGGAGGAATTCCCGCAATAGTTGATAAGGAGTTGTTTGAATTGGTACAGGAAAAAATGAAGCAGAATAAGAAAGCCCCTGCAAAGCACAAAGCAGAAGATGAATATCTTCTGACCACAAAGCTCTATTGCGGCAAGTGTCAGTGCCTTATGGTCGGTGAAAGCGGTACAAGCAGAACGAAGCATGTTCACCGATATTACAAATGTGTAAGTGTAAAGCATCACAAAGGCTGTGACAAGAAAACAGTCAAAAAGGCTTGGATTGAGGATATTGTTGTTGATAGTATCCGCAGACTCATTAT
This sequence comes from Clostridia bacterium, assembly GCA_017415025.1. GTDB lineage: Bacteria > Bacillota > Clostridia > Oscillospirales > Acutalibacteraceae > CAG-488. The sequence continues at coordinate 2,543 of JAFQJH010000008.1, read as the reverse complement.
GAATGATGAAACCATTGAGTATTTAACTGATCAGGCACTTGAAACCTTTAACAAGGAAAGCACAGTTCTACCCATACTTCAAAAGCAATATGCACAGACTCTGACAGCTATCAACAATCTCATTACTGCCATGGAGAAAGGTATCATTACACCTACAACCAAAGAACGAATGGAAGAGCTTGAGGCTGAAAAGAGTGAGCTTTCAATCAGGATTATGAAAGAAGAAATGTCAAGACCAAAGCTTACCCGTGAGGAGATTTTATATTGGTTCTACAAGTTCCGTAAGCTCAATCCAAAGAAGCTTGACCACAGAAGAACTTTAATCAATAACTTTGTAAACTCAGTATTCTTATTTGAAGACAGAATGGTAATTACCTTCAACTTCAAAGACGGTACTGAAACCATAACCTTTGCCGACCTCGAAAAGTCGGCATTGGGTTCGGATTTGAAAGTGTCAGGTGCACCAAAAAAGCCACTTTTGTCTTCCAAACAAAAGTGGCTTTTTTGAATGGTGCGTACTGCGTGCGTGTGCAGAACGCATCGCATCACTTATCACTTGCTTGAAAAACTGAATCTTTTGTGTTAAACTGTTTTTGAGGTGATAAAAATGAAATTTCAGTTCAAGGTCAATATGACCGACGAGGATTACTTCCTCTTCAACAAATTCCAGGCGATTGACTCACCGTTCGGTAAAAAGCAGATACAAAAAATTCGTTTGGTAATTGCAGCCGCGAGTGCTGTTCTTACACTTCTTTCTCTGTGGTTGAACGGATTTACCGCCGATTCATTTATCGGTCTTATTCCGTTTTTACTGATAATGATAATTCTTGTTGTAACAGTACCGAAGACCTTTGCGAGCTCAATCAAGCGTCAGCTCAAATTAATGAAAAAGCACGGCAAGCAGGGCTATTCACCCGAATCGGTTGTCGAGTTTTATGATGATTATTTTTCGGAAACAACTCCCGATAATAAAACCGAGCACAAGTATTCGGCGGTTGAAAATATCTTTGCGGTTGAGGGAAAATACGTTTATATTTTCGTCAACAATGTGATGGCATATATTATTCCGCGCTCATCCTTTGAGTCGGTAGGGCAGTACAACGATTTTTTGACCTTTATGGAGTCGAAATGTTCACCTGTTAAATACTGTTAAAAAGTAAGCAGAAGCTTCGAGGTTGAAGCTTCTGCTTTTTGTCATTATTTCAGCACTACGTCTGCTACAATCGGATAGTGGTCGGAGGGGTAGATGCCGTCTACGCTGTCGCGTATGATTTTGTATGTAAGAGCTTTTGTGCCCTTTGTTGCGAAAACAAAGTCGATTGCACCGTCGTCGTGCTCCTCAATTGTACCGTAGTTGTGGAAGGTGATGCCCGTGTCCGATTTTTCGGCAACGAGCTTTGTGTCGTCCATCGTCTTGCACATCTGAGCGTAAGCCTCGGCGGTTTCGAAGGTGTTGAAATCACCCGTGCAGATAACCGTCGTCTCCTTTTCAAGCTCGGCAATCTTTGCCTGAAGCACCTTAACCTGCTCAACCCTTGTGCTTTCAAGCACGTGGTCAAGGTGAGTGTTGATGTGCGTGAATTTTTCACCTGTCGTTTTATCCTCAAGCACCGCCCACGATGCGATTCTGTTGTGCTTTGAGTCAAAATCCTTCGTGTATTTCTTTTCGGGAGTTTCGGAAAGCCAGATTGTACCGCTGTCGAGCAGATTGTATTTATCCTTTAAGTAATATACGCAACTGTATTCCGTGAACATCTCGATCGGACTTCTGCCGTCACCGACACGAGCGTACTTTTCGCCGAACTCCTTGTCGAGTATTTTTATCCACTTCGGGGTAGCCTCCTGAACTCCGAAGGTGTCGGGAGCGTATTGCTCAAGAACGGCGGTAACAAGCTGTGAGCGGTTAGCAATAGTGTGACCGTTGTCGTCACTTACGCAACGCACGTTGAAGGACATAACCCTCGTTGCACCTTCCGCCTTTTCGGGGATGTCGCTGAGTGTAACCTCGCCGAAGTCGATTACCTCAGGCTGTGAAGCTATAACAGCACCGATTCCGATAACCGCCGCCACCGCAACGATGACCGAAATTATTTTTATACTCTTTTTCATTATAATAACCCCTTTACCTCCGATATTGTTTTTATCGTACTCCCTTTATTCCTTTTTGTCAAGAAAACCGTCCGCGCATTAGCCGAGTGTTCGCAAGGACACTCGGCAGTTTTATTCGCCTTGTGGCGAGTTCTATTGCTTCGCAGTTATATAATGCTACGCATTGTTCTATTGTCCTTAGGACAGTTTTATGCGAATAAAATAACACTGAAGCCGTAAGGCTTCAATATCACTTTTGATTTATCAAAAATATCACTGCAAATTTTAATTTGTTGGGATGTTTTAAAGTCAGATTCAGCTCGGACAGAGCAGGCTCCCTTGTGTAAAGGGAGCTGGATTTTGCGAAGCAAAAGACTGAGGGATTGTTAAAAAACAATCCTCCCGTCACGGCTTACGCCGTGCCACCCTCCTTTACTCAAGGAGGGCTAGAAAAC
>JAFQJH010000022.1 GCA_017415025.1 Clostridia bacterium | reverse complement strand
GAAGAAATTAAATGTCAACTCTGTCTTTAAAAAGGCATCCTTTGCAAAAGGAATACGTTGGGTACGCCTTAAGGCGATGCCAGTAACATAGGGCTTTGCCCGCATATGAAGAACCCCCGGCTTAGCCGGGGGGTTACTATTATATCCATTATAAGCACACCGATTATTAAAAGTCAAGATAAAACTATACGGAGGTGATTATTTGTCAAAAGAAGAACTGATTGTGGATTTGCTTATATCAGAAATTCATCCCTTCATAGACCACCCATTCGAAGTCCGTGACGATGATGCTATGAAAGAAACGGTTCAGAGTGTAAAAGATTACGGCATAATTATGCCGGTAATAGTTCGTCAAACCGATTATGGCTGTTACGAGATGATAAGCGGACACAGACGAATGCGAGCTTGTGAACTTGCAGGGATTGATACTATCCCTGCGATTGTCAGAGATGTTGATCGTGATACTGCAATTATAATGATGGTTGACAGCAACTTGCAAAGAGAAAACATCTTGCCGAGTGAAAGAGCTAAAGCATATAAAATGAAGCTTGATGCAATAAAAAGGCAAGGTCAGAGAAACGATTTAACCTCTACACAATCTGTGCAGAAGTTAATATATTTCATCAGACACAGAGAAATACATAATATCACATATCATTGAAGATTTCTATTACGGCAACATCTTGCGGATGTTTCCTGCTGTTTTTGATCAGACTGTTCTGTTACACAGTTTCTTCTTTTATTATTTTGCCGTTACTGTCTGTGAATATGAGCTTAATCTCATCTTGGTTAAAAATATATCCGCAGCCCGCAAAATAATTTTCATCATCCTTTTCAACTGTGCTGCCTATTACCACAGGGCTTATACTCCCGTTAGTGTTCCACTCAGTATTTTCAGGATAATAGACGTTGAGTTCGTGTGCATGGCCGCAAATCATAACCTCAGGCTTAACATTCTCTCTTAAAAGTCTTGCCCATTCAGCGAAAATATCCTGCTCTATATCAAAAGGAGGGTTATATCTGTGAGTAAAGGCATTGTGAGAAATCACAAGCTTATGCTTAATACCCTTGAACTCATATTCATTTTCTTTGTTTTTGATTATCTTCTTCAAAAATTCAGTCTGGCGTTCCCTGAAAGCATGGCAGGCAACGGTAAAGCCGTATTCTTCGTGATCGTCGGGCTTATCTTCGCCACAGTCAAGCAGTATTCCCCATATATTACCGAGGCGGAAGCTGTAATATGTATTACCCAAGTAACTGGGAGTGTAATCGGCAAATTTCTCTGCAAAATCACCTCTTAAATCGTGGTTACCTCTTGAGAATATGCAGGGTTTTTCACCTTTCATTAAAAGTGAGCATATTTCGTATATGTTAATAAATTTTGAAGGGTCACCGCTGTGTTCGATAACGTCTCCGTTTAAAATGAGAAAATCAATATCACCGAAAGTTTCCGCAGCCCTTACGGGCTCTTTGATAAGATTATGAGCATCAGAGATGTGGTAAGCTCTTATACCCTTTTCGGGTATGGGACAGAATTTATATCTTTTTTCCAGTACTTCTTCGGTTTCGGTGAAATACGGCTTTCTTTCAATAACAGGTCGGATGCAGACAGTGTATTCCCCGGCTTCATCCAGTTCATCCATAGGCACCTCAACCCTGTGTATCTCATTTCTTGAACGCATAATACCGTTGGATTCATCATAATAAAATTTATCCCTAACCTTAACAAAGAAAAGGCCGGCTTTTTCACAGGGCATCATAATTTGATAAGATTTATCCACTGCAAAAACTGCAGGGTCAAACTTAAAAAACTCACTCACACTATATTGCTCCTTAATTGTTTTATTAATATATTTCCGGTTAATGCGGATATGTAACTTTTCTGTCTGTGATGAGTTCAACAACGGATTGATAAAGCTTCATAAAGCTTTCCTGAACACTGCCCTTTACCGCAAGCTCAAAAGCAATTCTCTTTGAATATTTGTCACCGTTATCTTTTGCGGTTTCTATATAATCAAAATCAAAAACATCATAAAGACGCTCAACTCTTGTTTCGTAAACTGAAGTGTCATTTTCATCAATTTCAACCACACGGTAGCCGTACTGAGTTGTGTAAGCCAGACCTTTGTAACGGGTCATGGGAGAGGTAAAGATATCAATCCCCTGATTTCTTACACCGAAGGCATTTGTGTGGTCGTGACCTGTAAACATCGCAAGCACATCGCCGTTTTCAACCAAAGCATCAAACTGACCGTCGTTATAATATCCGGGGCAGGGCTTTTCGTTGAGAGTGCCGTAGTTCACATTTTCGGGGTCGAAGGCATAATATTCGTCTTCATTATAAATATGCTCAATTGCATAAGGCTGTTTTGAATCAACCTTTTTAAGTACATCATAGATTTCGGGAACAATTATATGTTGAAATACAACTGAATTGACTTTTTCTCCGCCGTTATCAGACTTAAGCTTTGCGGAGGTTTCCTTATACCACTCAATCTGTTCGGTACGAACTCTGTCATAGTGTCTCGGATCATCCTCATCATAATCGCCTGAGTCAAATACCCAAAGATTGAATCCGACCTTGTCGCTGTCAGAAGCAAGAACGGGAATATTGAATGTTGCGCAGTTTTTGAAGCTTACGGATT
>JAFQJH010000007.1 GCA_017415025.1 Clostridia bacterium | reverse complement strand
TTTTTTCTCGTTGCTTCGCAACGAACCCCTCAGTCACGACTTCGTCGTGCCAGCTTTTTCTCCGAAAACTGGCACCCTTTTGTCTGCTTCGCAGACATTTCCCCTAACAGGGGAATCTCCTTTCAGGGGCGCCATTGTTCTTCTGACTTTTTATTTCTCCCCGACAAATTAAAATTTACAAAAAACAGGGCAAGGATATTCCCTGCCCAAAATTTTTCAAAATTAACAATTTATCTCATAAGAAAAAATAAACAAACAATATAAAAACTATCAGAACAACTATTATTATCCCGATTGTCAACAGCAGATTTTTCTGCTGATTGGCTGTGGTCGAATCTACAAATTTTCTTGACTTTTTCCAAGAATAAAACAAGGAACCGAAAAGCATAACTGCTCCCAAAGCGAGCAATACATTGACTATTATTTCAAATACATTGCCCACGGGATTTTCGGACATATAACGTTTCAATATCAGAATAGGAGAAAGCATCAAAAGTGTGTACATTATATATTTGTTATGTACTTTTGTTTCATCATTTTTTATTTTAACTATCTCATATACAGCCACAGCCATAATGCAAAGCATTGCCAATACAAACAATCCGAACGGCATAGTGTTTAAAAAAGATGACAATTTTTAATTACTCCTTTAATTTAAGTATTAATATCCAACCGCAAGTCCGAAAAGGAGGATTGCGCTTGTGAGGATGAGGTTCATCACCTGGAACTTCCAACTGAACTTAAACCACTTGCTGTAACTTACATCCGCAAGTCCGAGGCTGATAAGCAAGGCGGGATTTGTCGGATAAAATACATTCGAGAATCCGTCACCGAATGCAAAAGCTACAACGCAGAGCTGTGCAGAAACGCCGAAAATCTGTGCCATCGGAACTATCAGCGGAATGAGCATAAACGCCTTTGCCGAGCCTGACGGAATAAAGAAATTCATTCCGAGAACGATGAGGTAGATAAAAAGAATTACCGCCCACGTCGGCATATTCTGTGCAAGTCCGACCGCACCGTGAAGAATTGTATCGAGCACCTTCGCCTCTTCAAGCGTAAACTTGATTGACGAAGCCATAAGAATCATAATAACCGCAGGGAAGATACTCGTCACACCGTTCCACGAGGTTTTTGCAAGCTCCTTGCCCTTCATACCCGAAACCAGAGTAGCCGTTACGCCTGCCGCAAGGAACATAACCGCAACGATAATCATTGTGTAATCCTGCAACGCGGGGATAAAGCCCGAGCAAAGAATTGTAAGAATACCTGCACCGAGAATCGAAACAAAACAAATAAGACCCTTATCCATTTTCTTGTCGGTGCTGAAATTATCAATACTGTTCTGCGTATTAATCGGCTTTTCAATCTTCTTTGCATATAAAGTAAGGAACAGCATCAGCAGGGCATAAATCAGCACGAATGCAACCGCACGAAGCCACGCACCCGAGAACATCGGCAAGCCTGCAAGCTGTTGAGCAACGCCAACGGTAAACGGATTGCACACACCCGAGGCGAAGCCGCAACCGACGGCAAGAAGGCTCATTCCGACACCCGTAAGCGAATTCCAGCCGAGGTTTATTGCAAGCGCAACAACAATCGGTACCAAGGGTACGACCTCTTCAAAGGAGCCTATCATCGCGCCCATTGCCATAAAGAAGAATGTTACAACCGCCATAAGTCTGTAACGCACGGCACCGAAACGCTTTACCATACGGTCGAGCATATATTTCATAAGTCCCGACTTGTCGAGTGCGTTGAAGATACCGCCGATAACGAGAAGAAAGACGATAACCGCAATCAGCGTGCCGCTGCCCGAAGCACCGAGAACAAGTATCGGCGACAGCGCCCATTTCCAAAGGGGTATACCGCCCTCAACGTTGTAATATCCGCCGTTTACGTCAATGAGCATATTGCCGCTTGCATCCTGAAAGCGGACGTATTCGCCACTGGGGATGACGAGAGTTAAAATATACGATGCGACCATAAGAACAAAAATAACCACAATCGCCGTGATGAAGGACTTGACGCTGACGTTGAGTCCTTTTTCCTTTTTCTTGTTCATATTTACGCCTCCCTGATAATGTATTTATAAAAATCAACTGCAGGTGCGAGTGCAGAAACGTCAATATTCTCGTTAATTCCGTGAATACTCTCTACCTGCTCGTCCGTCATAAGAAACGGTGCAAACCGCACACAGCTATCGCACACGCGGGACATATATCTGCAATCCGTAGCACCCGTCATTATCCACGGTGCGGTGCGGACATTCTCAAAGCATTCGCCGACCGCCTTTTCAATAAGTCGGAACGGCTCTCCGCGGTAATCGGTAACGGAAGAGTCCATTCCCGGGTCAAGCACGACGGTTTCTATATCAAACTTTTTTGCAAGCTGAGCAATTTCTTCAATGCTGGATTTTCCGCCCTGATGAGGCGAAAAACGCATATTCCCGATTACCCAAGCCTCCTGCGGAAGGACGTTCGTGCCCTCCGAGCCCGAAGCCATTGTGAAAGCAACCGTTGTTTTGAGCATCGCGTTGCCTGCCGCGGAAACTGACGGCATAACCTTTTTGAGAACAGGCTCAAAAAGCTTTGAATTGGCAAGAACAAATTTAAGTCCGCCGCTCATTGTCTCTGCCACGCAGGAGAAGGTTTTTTCAACCGTAGGAGAAATCTCCGATTTGAAGAGCCTGCCTTTTTCGACCTCTGCCATAAATTTACCGAGGCGCACAAGCGGCGTATCCTTTCCGGGAGTCGAAGCGTGACCACCCGAAGAACGCGCAATGAATTTCAGATCGGCGCATCCCTTTTCACCTACGCCGACCATAGCGTAGCGACCCTTTGCTCCGCCGATAGGCTCCTCAAGAATCATTCCGCCCTCGTCAAGCACCATATAAAAACGGATGCCTCTTTCGGCAAGGGCTTTTGAAATTATATCCGCACCCGAGCCGTCACATTCCTCGGTGCAGGCGGATTCAAAATAAACGTCGCGCTCGGGAACAAAGCCGTCAGCCGCAAGCTCGTCAGCCGCCTGAAGCATAGCCCACAGACCGCCTTTAGTGTCAAGCGTTCCGCGTCCCCAGACCTTACCCTCGGCAATCGCGCCTGAAAACGGCGGATATTTCCACTCGCCCGATGCTTCAACAACGTCGTGATGATTCATCAGCATTATCGGCTCGCCATTTCCCCTGCCCTGCCAGCGCATAAGGAAGCTGCCGTCAAAATCCTCAAAGGTACAAACCGCGAAAAGATGAGGAAACATCTCACGAAGCAAGCCGTGAAATCTATAAAATTTTGTTCTGTCCGTCTGGTTAAAAGTTGAAATCGTCTCTGCCTGAATAAGCCTAAAAAGCCTTTCGGCATAAGCCTCGTTTCTCGACACCAAAACCCCACCTTTTACAAATTATGCCGAAATATTATATCATAGACTGTGTGCAATGTGAAGAGTTATTTTAAAAAAGAAAATCCCGAAGGTCATTCGGGATTTGTCAGATTATCTGATTTTTCAGCCTTCAGCTTTTTATAAAGGAACACGGTTGCAACTTCGAGATACGGTACAACACCAAAAAACACACCCTTTTCAGAGTGTGCTTTCAGATTATTTTTGCATATTTTTTTTCAGTTCCGGCTCGATAACATCGGGGCGTCTTGCGCTGACAGCACCTTCGGGCTGAATTTCGCCTGCCTTTGTAAGAGCAACCTTTGTAAGGAACGGGCCGACAAGCTCATAAATGAGCACGGAGAACAGAATTATATTCGTTACAATTACGCCTTCCTCACCGAGTGCCTCTGCCTTGAGTGCCATACCGAGGGCAACACCCGCCTGGGGTAAAAGTGTAATACCGAGATATTTTACGATATGGTCATCACACTTGACCGCCTTTGCACTGAAGCGTGCACCCAAGTATTTGCCGAGTGAACGGAACACGATGTAAGCAACACCGATGCCGACAACGATAATATCCTTAAACGTTGCAAGCTCAAGCTCTGCACCGCTGATTACAAAGAAAAGGATAAACAGCGGAGCTGTCCAACGGTCAACTCTGTCCATAAGCTCCTCGGAAAAGTCACACATATTGCAGAACACCGTACCGAGCATCATACAAACAAGAAGTGATGAAAATGCGATATGCACTCCGCCGATTTCAAACTCAAGCATTGAAAGTGCAACCGTGAGGAAAACGAAGGTAACGGACATCGCAAGTCGCTTTGATCGTGAGTGGAAAAACTTTTCAAAGAAAGTAAACAATGCGCCCATAATAAAGCCGAGCGCAAGTGAGAGCACAACCTCAAGAATCGGCTCAAGCACAACGGAAATAATATCAACCTGACCGTGGATGAGTGCCTTTGCAACACCGAAGGAAACAGCAAAAAGAATAAGACCGACAGCGTCATCAAGAGCAACAATCGGAAGAAGAATATCCGTCAACGGACCCTTTGCCTTATACTGCTTGACAACCATAAGTGTTGCGGCAGGAGCGGTAGCAGATGCAACTGCACCGAGAACGATTGCCGACGGAAGCGGAAGCTTGTCGGGAATAAGAAAATGAAGCCCGATAAGCGCGGCATCAACCAACAGAGTGGCAAAAACAGCCTGAAAAATACCGATAATCGTTGCCTGCTTACCCGTCTTTTTAAGCTGGGCAAGACGGAACTCGTTACCGATTGAAAAAGCGATAAAGCCGAGCGCGACGTCGGGAATAGTTTCATAGGTTTTGATGTCTGCCATACTTGTAAAGCCAAGTCCGGGTACACCGAATGCGCCGAGCACATACGGGCCGACAAGAATACCTGCAACGAGGTATGCAGTAACGGCAGGAAGCTTGACAAGCTTTGCAAGTCGCGAAAGCATAAGTCCCGCAAAAAGGCAAACTGATAAACTCAATAAAGCCTGCATAAAAAATACATCTCCTTTGCGGCTGTTAGTATAGCACAACAAAACAGGTTTGTCATTGGTTAAAATGTATAAGAGTAAGGATTTTTTTCAAAATTTTTCGGTCAAGGTTGCATTGATTTTGTCGTCAATTTTCGTCACCTTTTCCTATCACAAATCTTTTAATAAAAATTATTTCCAATTAGGATATTTTTTGTATAATTTGTGCAAAAACATTTACTTTTTTCCTTTTAAATGGTATTATGGAATAAACAAATTAATATCGGATATGCAGAAAAAGATAAAGGAGACAGTGTTTTATGAAAAAAACAGTTAAAAAAATGATTTCGGCTCTGCTGGTGATATCCTTGCTTTTTACGGGTACAACAGTATCCCTTGCCGCTGACGGCACGGCAAGCAACCGCGGAATTATTTTCACCTCCAACCTCATCAACGGTGTGCTCAACGCTGTGTTTATGGGTGTCGGCGCACTTTTCCCGAAGGATTTTCCGACGGTTGACGAATACTACGCAGGCGAAAGCGAAGGCTTCTATGAGGGTACTGAAATCTTCCTTGATGCACCCGCAAAGGGCGCAAAATGGGAGCTCGGCTTCGGCAAGGCAAGTATGGTTCCCGAAAATCTGCGCGACGGTTCAAGGAAGTATTATACGGGCGGTTATTTTACGCAAAAAATCAACGGTGTTTATGACGACCAGGGTGCTAATGCGGTTGCTCTCAACGACAATTCGGGCAGAGGCACTGTTGTTATGGTTTCCGTTGACGGCATCGGCGTGAACAATTCCGACGTCCGTACAGTCCGCGCAGAGGCTGAACGCAAGCTTAAGGAAATGGGTGTTGAAAGCGATATCGCCGCAATCAACATCAGCGCAACTCACTGCCATACGGTTATTGACACTCAGGGCTTCGGTCTCGGTACTCTGGTTTTAAAGCTTTTCCAAAATCTGTTCTCTTTCCTCCCCTTTATTGAAAAATCAAGAAGCATCGACGACGAATTTTATCCGCTTATGATTGACGGCATTTCCGACGCAATCGTTGAAGCTTACACAAATATGGAGAGCGGAGAGCTTTACTATTTCGAAACGGCAGGCATCGGATACAGTGAGAGAAACCAGAACTACCTCGACGATGAATACGGCTACATTTTCAACAAGAGATACGACAAGGAAGGCTATCAGCACGTTATCGCCTGCTTCAAGTTCGTTCCCGATAACAAAGCTTCTGCCCCGACAGTGCTCGCAAACCTCGGCGGACACCCCACAACAATCAACAGAGAAACAGAGCTTCTTTCCGCTGACTATCCGCACTATATCGAAGAAAAGATAAATGCCGCGGGAATGAATTTTGCTTTTATTCAGGGCGCACAGTCTCCGATTTCCGTCAACAAGGGCGGCGTTACGACTCCCGAAATTGTAGAAGAGGTCAAGGCACAGATTGCCGCTGACCCGAGAGTTGCCGATTATGAAAGTGCAAAAACACTCGGCTACGAATTCGCAAGACTTATTATTGATGCGCAAAAGAAAGCAACGCGTGTTGAACCGATGATAAACGTTAAGATGTCAGAGGTTACGGTTCCTATGGAATACGGTCTTATGGAGCTCGGAGCAGTTTCAAGCCTTCTCGGTCTTACAACCGTTAAGGATAAGTCCGCACCCTGCGGTTATTCAATCGTCACCGAAGTAGGTTATCTCGAAATCGGCACAGACATCGTAATGCTCACTGTTCCCGGAGAGCTCATTCCTCAGCTTGTATACGGCAACGTCGTGGATGCAAGCGAATCCTACCTCGGCACGGATTGGGAGCTCGACTGCACGGTTGACCTTATTGATGCTGACAAGACCGTTCTCGTTATGGGACTTTGTAACGATGCAATCGGCTACATCATTCCCGACAATGACTTTGCACCGTTCATCGCTGATTCACTCTGGAACACGGAGCTTGGCGAAAAGCTCTTCGGCAAGCCCCAGCACCACTACGAGGAAATGCTCTCAATGGGCAGTAAAACAGGATCGACGGTTATAGGCGCAATCAACGCTCTTGTTGCAGAGGCAAACTAAATCATAATTTTTTCAGGGGTGAAAATTATGGCAACTACGAATGAACCCAAATCAAACGCTAAAGAGTTTGAAGCTATACGCTCTGCCGAAATCAAACAGGACGAGGCAGAAGTTGCAAAGCGCGTTCTTAACCGCCGTTACGTCGGCACAAAAGAGACTCTCGGCTTCATAATCTGGGATGCGGCACAAAGCTTCAACATCAATATTTATTCAACTCGTTTTATAACAAGCATAGTAGGTGTTGATCTGGGATTTCAGACCTTGGTCAACGCAATCAACAGCGTGTGGGACATTATCAACGATATGATTTTTGGCACAATCGTCGATAAAACGCGTACCCGTTGGGGTAAATTCCGCCCATACCTGCTGTTCCTTGCTTTACCGGGATGTATTCTTACTTCGCTCTACTGGCTGATGCCTCATATTTTTGCAGGAACGTCATCGACGAGCATCATCAAATTTATTTTCTATCTTTTGCTCACCGTTTCACGCGAGGGTGTTACAACCTTCCAGACGATTTCGCGAACGGGACTTATGGCTACAATTACGCCGAACCCCATCGACCGAACAAGACTTATTACCCTTGCGAACTTTGCTTCGGGCTTCTTCGGCGAAAAGCTGCCCGAGCAGGCGGTAACGATACTTATTGACGTTTTCCGCAATATGTACGTCAAGCATCCGCTCAAGCTTTCAAAGGCATATACCAACCTCTTCGTGGGTATGGGTATTTTCACGACGGTCGCTTCGAGTATTGCTTCCTTCTGGTTCTTCTACAACTCGAAGGAAAGAGTTATGCAGTCTGTCAGAACACCGAGTGTTATACAATCCGTCAAATCCGTTATCAGCAACAAACCGTTGCTGCTCATAACACTTTCGGATTTCCTGAGCGGCTTTGCTATCAAGGGCAGTCAGGACGACTACTACACGGACGTTCTGCATTTTTCGTCAATGACACTTGTTGCAGGTATCCCTGCCGCGCCGATTAGTCCGTTGAGCTATTCGTGGGTTCCGTGGATGAGAAAACACTTCTCGAGCCGTCTTCTTTACATACTCGCAAAGGAAATCGGCAACATCCTCTACATCCCCGTATTCATCTTCGGATGTATCGGAATGAAGGGTGATTATTCGGGCGGTATGTACCTTAAAATCGTCCCGATGGGTATTGCAATGGCTCTCTGGGAGATTATCTGGACTCTCTTCTTCGGTCTTAAATCCGTTATCGGTACGGAGATGTATAACGAGGCTATGGACTACTGCGAATGGAAAAACGGCTACCGCACAGAGGCTATGGCTTCCGTAACAAAGGATATTGCCGCAAAGGTTTCTTCAAACACAAGTACGGTCGTAACAACATTCATCAAGAAAATGATCGGCTATGAGGCTGAAGCTTTCCGCACGGGTGCTGAACAGACAAATAAGGTTAAATTCTTCCTCTTCGCGATGTTCACTATCATCCCCGCGGTTACGGGCTCACTCGGAATTATCCCGATGCTCTTCTACGACCTTGATAACGAAAAGAAAGAAAGAATGTACGCCGAGCTTATCGCGCGCCGCAAGCTTGTTTCCGAAACACTCGACAACGATAAAGAAAATGTGCTCGGTCTCGCATCAACAATCGGAGAAAAATAACCATGGAAATCAGATACATTACACCCGAAGAGGCTATTGACTATCAAAGAGTTTCTGCCGCCTCCTTCATCTGGAAATTTAACACGGAGGTGGACAACACAGTCCGCTATCCCGTGCTTGCCGCCTTTGACGAAAACAAGCTGATTGCAGGCGCAGAGGTTTTCGATTTTAAATGTAACTACTGTCATAATATTCTCAATGCGGTTGTGCTCAGCGGAATCTGCACTCTCCCCGAACGCCGCAGACAGGGCGGTGTGAGAAGGATTTTTGAAGAAGTCGGCAGACTTGCGGAAGAAAAAGACTGGGTTTTCGGTTTTCTTCATCCGTTCTCGATTGAGTATTACGAAAAATTCGGTTACGCAAGGCTCAACCGTATGCTTACAATAACCGTCCCCTTTGCAAATCTCGGACACATTCCGTTCTGTACGGATGTCGAGCTTTACGACGGCAGTCAGCTTGAAGAGCTCGCCGCATTGCACAGCGAATGTGCGATGAACGAAAATCTGGTAACCCTGCGCGAGGAAAAAAAGCATTTCTGCGACACTCCTCTTGAGAAGGCAGAGTATACCTACATCCACCGCGACAGCACGGGTAAGGCAGACGGCTACGTCCGTTTCAATATCAGCCGTCCCGAGTTTCTTTCGGTAGAGGATCTCTACGTTCTCTCGCCCGATGCACTCAAGAGCATCATCGGCTTTCTTCGCACTTACGACGGAATTGTAAAAAACCTGATTGCCCGCAAGCAATACCAGGGCTCACCCCTCAACTGTCTTGTTGACCGCATTGATAATGCCGGTTACAGCGACGACGGCAGTGTTGCGGCAAGAATTTACAACCTGCAAAAGCTTCTCGAAAGCAATGCTTATCCCGAGGCGCACGGTAAATTCCGTCTCAAAAGCATTGACGATCTTGAACGTAACAACGGTATTTTCGAGGTTGAATATGAAAACGGCAAGGCGAAAATCACACGTCGCGACGACGGTGATTACGACATCGCGCTCACCGCTCCCGTCGCCGCAAGGCTTATGCTCGCAGGCGAAGGTCATACGGCACAGACCGCCGTTTACCTTAACGGTGTTGAAATCAACGGCAATGCGGACGATTTCTTCCGTGCCTTTCCCTACCGTGCAACCCGCTTTACGGACAGCGCGTGGTCAGTTTAAACAATATGCAAAAAGCTACCACCCGAAGAACGAAATCTTCGGGTGGTTTTTCTATGCGTTATTGAATTTTATTTTTTGAAAACAATTTCAAAAACTGTCTTAACCAATGTCTTTACAGGCTCAAGGAACTTATCAACGGGACTTCCGCCTCCGAAAATAATGAGTGAGCCCTTGCTCAAAGCATAAGTAAGCTTTTCAAGAATAGGATCGAGTGCTGACGGCTCATTAGTCTCAATGTTCTCGTAGCCCTCTGCGCCAACCTTATGAAGTATTGCGATAAGTCTTGCTTCAGCCGCTTCAACTCTCTTCTGATCGGCAACCGTCATTTTAAGAACAGCCTCTGCCTCTGCGATAGCCGCATTGAGCTCCGCCTTATCCTCCGCGCTGAGATTTGTCTGGTCAACCTTTTTCGCATCGGGAAGCTTCCAACGGCGGATAGACTGTGTTTTGCAGGGATAGTTGTACTGCGGATAATTTTCGGGGTCGGAATGAACGTCCGTTACCTCACCGAGGAAAATTGCCTTTGCAAGGTTGAGAACAACGTCGTTATAGCCTACCTCGTGGTGCTGGTCAAGGAAAATCCACGTATTTTCGGGAAGAACTGCGGTTGAAACGTCAACCATATTGTCGGGTGAAACGTGGTTATGTGTCGGGTCGTCGCAGTATGTATTCTTCTCGTAATCAACGTCAGCGAGTGTCTGGCCGTGTGCCGCACCCGTTGCACCGAGTGTTGTTGAATTGAGGTTTACGATACCGTCGGAATTAATCTTCTCTGCAGAAGCAACGATGTTGAAATATGTATACATCTGCTCGCCGAAATCAAGATTTGCACCTGCGATTGAATTAACGCGTACACCGTCTGCAACCGCGTCAAGGATATTCTGCTTAAGGTTGAGTCTTGCCTGCTGGAACGCATCTGTTCTTGCTTTGAGAACAGGCTTGTCAGCAAGATATCTTTCAGCAAGAGCCTCGTATCTGTATGACGGGAGCATTGCCCAGAACTGCGGGCAGTTGATCATAAGCGTGTCAAGAATTGCGCTCATTGCGCCCGAGAGAAGTCCGTCAACACCTGCGCGCGGGAAAATATGAAGAAGAGTGTTGATAAGATATCCGAGAGTCGGCTTACCCTCTGATTCAACGAAGATATTTGCGATAAACTGATGATAGAGGTACTCGTCCTCAAGTCTCCACTCTCTTGCCATAAAATCGGCAACGATGTCCGTACCGTCAAGGCAGGCAACAGCGTTGACAATCTGGTCAAGGTCGTCGTGGCCGTACTTTTCAAGGTAAGCTGTGAGGATTGTACCGCCGAGGCTGACAGGCAGGAAGGATACCTTGTCGTGACCTGTCTGCTCCTTTACCATTTCAACGTATTCCTTGAGCTCGTCCGCGGAATTCATCGGGTCGCCGACAAGATTGAAGGTGAAGAAATAAACGTGATCCTCGCCGATTTCGTCAACAAGAGCCTTCATCGGTACCATTCTGTATGTCCAGTCAAGGTCATCCTGTGTCATATACTCAAGCGAATGGTTCCATCTCTTTGTCTTGAGATTTTCAACGTGGTCGCCGTTTTCGTCGCATCTCTGATATTTGAAAAGCTCACAAACAAGGTCATAAGCAACCTTATCAAGACCGACGTTCATCTGAAGTCCGAGTGTACCGAGCACGCTCGCAACCGCCTTGATAATCGCAAAGGCTGAAAGTGCACCCTCATTGAGAATAAGAAGCGTACCGCCGAGATGAGTTCCGTTATACATAAACGGTTCGTCGTTCTCGTCATAGAGATATGTGGGTGAATGATTGATGCCGGGAAGAACAATTACGGGCGAATACTCGCACTTGCCGCCGCATTCAGTTTCCACCTTTGCGGAAGCGCCCACCGCACCCAAGGATGCGAGCATAGAAATGCAAAGTGCCATAGCAATCACCTTTTTAATGATTTTTTTCATTTGTTGCACTCTCCTAAAAAAATATGTCATAATTTGCCATAATAAAATTATAGCATTTATTCCAAAATAAATCAATCCGAAATCAGCGGTAAAATTGCACCAACCACAAATGGTAACACAGCGATAAAAATCAAAAAAATCTTATCCCATTTAGCAATATCCATTTTTATCTGCGGCTGCATTCTTTTAATTTTAAAAAGTGTATACAACGGAGCGTGATCAATTTCAATCGCTTCATTCTTTACAAAAACTTCAATCTTATTGCAATCGCAACGATACCTTGACGGAAGTTCAATATTATACTCAATTTTTGATATCTCTTTCCACCTTATAAAGCCGCTCTTATGGTGAATACCGTCATCTGTAAGTATGCAGACCACCGGTCCGATGAAATAATTGATAAATGACAGCACCGCCAATGGTACTGTAATCATCAAAATTAAGGGTATGGATTCGCTGACTTCCTGAATATATTTATTGAACGATGCAGTGATCAAAGCATTAACTCCAAATAAACAGAACACCATAAAAATCAAATACAATTCACAACACAACAGCAAATTAAAAAACTGCCACCTCACCTTGTATCCGTCTATGGTTTTGTCCAGTTTATTTTTCTTTTCTCTTTCATTCATTTTCATAAAATTAAAGTCCCCTTGTGTATTTACATTATAAACTCATTCTTCCCCTGCACAAGGGTCATTTCTTTTCCGCCGTAAATAAATTTTGCTTCAGTACCGTTCGGAACGGTTATGTTGAACTTAATATTTTCTCCGGTATGCTCATAGCTGACCGCAACAGCTCCGTTCGGCGTGGTGATACTTCCGCTCATTATTCCGAAGCGATCAACGCACTGCGGTGCAATAACAAGTGATGAATAACCGACCGTACCCTCTGCCTGTCTGATGCCGAGCAGATATTCAAAAATATATGCCACGGTCGAGCCGAACATCGGGTGGCTGTGCGAACGGCTGCGGTTGCTGTCCCAATACTCGTGGAAGGTTGTTGCACCGTTTCTGCGCCAATGCTCATAGCCCTGGTCGCCGTCGTTTGTCATAAGGTCAAGTGCAAGGTCGCTGTCTCCGTTTTCAAAAAGCACGCGCGTTACGATATCCGTCGCAAAAATTCCCGTATCGTAATAACCGAGCTTTTTGTAATAGCTGACCATATTTTTATATGTATTTTCATTTCCGAGACCGATATCAAGAGCAAAGGAGTTTGCACCCTGAACGTTCATCACAAAGTTGTCGTCAAAGGTGTTGAAATATGCCGCCGTGATAACACCCTTGCGGTAGCTGATTTTCTCCTCGTATTCTGCAATGTCCTCTTCCCTGCCGATTATCTTCGCGATTTCGCACATCTGCGTCAGAGACTTGACCATAAAATATGTATTGACCATCGGCGCAGGAAGAATCACCTGCTGATTGTGCGACGTAATATCTCTGTCGGGATAAAGTATATTCGGACCGCACCAGTCGCCGAGACACCACTCGCCCTTTTTGTCGCTCGTGATAACGCCGTATTCCGTGTGCGCCTCGAGATAATCAATGTATCGGCGCATATTGCCGTAGTATTTTTCGAGCACGCTCTTGTCGCCATAATGCTTATAAAGCTGATACGGCACCTCGACTATCGCGCATCCCCAACCGCCCGGGCCTCCGCCGCTTCGGAGATACGGCGCGGTATATTGGATATGACCGCTGATGACATCCTGACCGTCAGCGATATCCTGCATCCATTTTTCATAGAGCTTCCGCGCATCAAGAACAGTCAGCACGGCATTGCAGGTCACCTGACCGTCGCCCGTGTAGCCTCGTCTTTCAAGGTGGGGACAGTCCGAGGGATGTCCCGTGTGCATATTGCAAAGCATTGTATGAATAAAGGTTTTATAAATCCAATTAAGCGTTTCGTTATCGCAATCGAAGGTTGACGAAACGGGCACGTCTGCATAAATCTCCTTGACACATTCAGGCTCGGCTTTGCCGAAAACCTCAAAATATCTGAAGCCGAACCACGTAAACTCGGGCTGAACAAGCATTTCACTTCCGTCCGAAACAACCGTAAATTCCTGACCGTGAACGTGTGTCGGGTCAGGACTTCCGTCGGGCAGACATTCTTCTGAAAAACTGACGACAATTTTTTCGCCCTTTTCAGCCAAAATTTTCAGCACGGGATATCCTGTTGTGTTCGCTCCGCAATCGTATACAACCGATGTCGGCGTTTCTTTGATTTTCTTAACGGGAAGCTTTCTTATCAGCTTATCCCAAGGGCAGTCGGTTGAGCAGTATTCGGTTTCTAGCGGCTCTGTTTCGACAGCTTTTTCCCATTCTGAAACGTCATAATCTGCATAATTATGCTGCTCACGGCTTGTAAAATTATAGTCGCTCACATAGCTCTTGCCTATAAGACAGTTTTCATCGGAAACAAAACGTTCAATGCCGTTCTCCCCTTCTGCAGTGATACAGTAAATCGCCTTTGTCAAGCCATAGGTACGCTCGGGATGAGTGTACCAGCCACCGCCGTAGTGGATGTCGATTGTATTCTGACCCGCCTTCACAAACGGGGTTATATCAAAATCCGGAACGTAAACCCTGTGGGCAGAAACAACCTCTTCAACGGGGTCGCAGGTTCCCTCAAAATCTGATGACAACGGCAAGAAGGTATCGGGATTGATACATTCCCTGTTGATATAGCACTTAAAAAAGCCGAGACCGAGAACATTCAGCGACACTTTTTTCGCTGAATTTATATCGAAATATCCTCTTAAAACAGCAAAGCTCTCGGCGGTGCGTTGAGCCGCACCTACCCATTTAGCGTTATGAAAAAAATGTTCCTGTTTCATAGCTCACACTCCTTAACCTGATAAAAATAGCATATACTTTTTTTACCAAAGTTTCAAGTAATATTTAAACAAAAACTCCCCGTTCACTTGAACGAGGAGTTGCTTATCTTATCACAACATAGCCTTTATTATATATTTGTTCAAACGCTTCCTTTTTTGTCGGAAATAATATATTCCAAAACATCCATACCGTCCGGTTTAATATCTAAACTTTCAATCATTTTTAAAGTGGTCGGATTTACAAGAACCGAAAACAACCAAGAGCAAAAAAGCTATAATCAGGTAAATCGGAGTTATTACGTATGAGACGGTAAAAACAATCGGTAACATTTGTGCTTTTTCGTTGGCTAAGAAATTTTTGAAATTAATTCTCGAGCTTTCCTTACTCATAATATCACCGCCTCTGTTTAATTTTAGCATAAAACTATGTATTTAACAAGATGCTTTGCTTTTTGGCAGTTCAAATCCATATTGACAAAGGATTAAGTTAATGAAATATTGCTGCGCAATATTAAATAATCCTAACGGATTATGAAATTTTCTGCTAACGCAGAAAGTGAAATAAAATTCGTTCCTTCATATGCCGTAGGCATATTTCACATTTGCGAAGCAAATATTTCATATCGAAGATATTTCACTCGTTCCACAGGAACGAATTTCATTGAAAAAAGCACCGACAAAGTCGATGCTTTTTTCTGGTGGGAGAGGGTGGATTCGAACCACCGAAGTCACTGACGACAGATTTACAGTCTGTTCCCTTTGGCCACTCGGGAACTCTCCCATATTAAAATGGAGCTGGTGGACGGACTCGAACCCCCGACCTGCTGATTACAAATCAGCTGCTCTACCAACTGAGCTACACCAGCGCGTCTCAACGCTCGTATACTATAACACAACGAAAACCTTTTGTCAACACTTTTTTCGAAAAATTTTGATTATTTTTTCACCGAAAATTTCATCCCAAAAACACCGTAAAAACCTATACTTTCAGCTTAACAAAATTCAATTTGTCGAGGAGATTAAATTTTTACTGTTGCTAATTTTGAGCAGTTTCCCCTGAAAGGAGATTACCCTGTTAGGGGAAATGTCGCGTAGCGACAAAGGGGTGTTGCGAAGCAACGAGGGAAACAAGTAAAAATTAAAGCTTTTGGTCGCTGACGCTCCACCCATCCGCCCTGTCGGGCACCTTCCCTTTCAGAGAGGGCTGCTTGTCTTTAGCTTGTTTCAAAATTAAACAGACATCGACAAACCCCAATTCACCATTCTGTTTGTTTCAGATTTTTCTTGCGACGAGCTTATTGGAAGCGTGTTTATGGAGCGGTACGCCGGGGTGCTCTTCCTCAAATTCATAAGACAGGAACTGCAGAATTTCCCAATCCTTATATAAATCTTTAAGCTCACCGTCCTTTGCCATACCTACGGCATAAGGCGCGATATCGGGTGTCGGCGGCAGGCTGTCATTGAACATCTGAATGATATGAACACCTCCGCGCTTCGTATTCTGCTGTGCTTTTAAAATAAAGCTTTTCCATTCCTGTTCGGGCACAAAATGATAAACGCCGAACGACAGCACAAGGTCATACTGCTTTTCGAAATTAAATTCCTGCAAGCTCTTCACCTGTGCATTGATTTTAAGCTTTTCTTTATTTGATATTCTCTTCAGCTTTTCAATCGCGTCTTCGGAAGGGTCAAAAGCATCTATATTCTCAAAGCCCTGCCGTGCAAGATAAACCGCATTTTTGCCGTCACCGCAACCAATATCCAGAATCACACCGTTTTTATCAAAAAGATTTTCAAATTCTGTTACAGTTTTATTCGGCGACGAACCGAACAGAAAGGTTTTATCGTTTTTAAAGGCTTTTTCCCAAAAAGGTATTTTCATAATTACCTCCTCATAGAAAAACCACCGCCGAAGCGGTGGTTTAAAAATTATCTTACGCTTTCAACAAGTGATACAAACTCGCCTGCTACCTTTGAAGCTGTGTGCTCACCGAAGGAGATAAGGCACCATGTATCTGTATCGTACTCGTCGTTCTCCTCGCTGTATTTCATACCTGCCATTACGAACTCGGGATCGGGCTCAATGTAGCCGATAGCATCGTTCATAAGGTCGAATATGATAACGTTCTCGCCGAACATATCACGGTATGAATCATACTCGAAGCCTTCAAGTCCCTTGCCGCCGTTGAGGATTTCACCGTAGTGTTCACCGGGGCTGATAAGTACCTTGAGTGCATCGCCGATTTCCATATATGCACATTCTGTTACTTCGTAATACTTGCCTGTTGCATTATCATAAAGGAAGAAGTAGTCTGTGATACCAACCTTACCGATGATGTCAAGAAGAACGTTTGAAACCTCGATAACGTACTGCTTATTCTTGATGTTGAGAAGCGGCTCAACCTCTTTCTCTGTAACAGGTGTCCAGCCCTCATACCATACTGTGTAGTTTTCCTGACCCTCATACTCTGCTACGCCGAGGTAATCACCGTAAGCAAAGTTGATAGCCTTACACTCTTCCTCTGTCTTTGTCATACCGAGGAGCATATAGCCGATTTCATAACCGTAACGTACAGCCTCTTCGTATCTTGAAAGGTCAAGTCCGTCGTTTGAATAGTGACGGTCATAAGTGATTGTACCGACTGCACCCTGAATGAAGATGAAGTTGTAGCCTGCATCGTTGAGAACCTTTTCTGTATAAGGAATAAAGTCAGCAGAAATTACTGTATGGCCAAAGCCTGAGTTTTCAGGATGAACGCCGAAGGTTGTGATAATTGTCGGCTCTTCGTTCTTGTCATCGGGTGTAAACTCAAGACGGTACATATTGCCGTCGTAGTTATACGGAGCAGTTCTGTCGCGGAGGTAATCGTCACCGATATCCATTGTTGCAAGCTCAAGTGTACCTGCTTCCATATCTGCATAAGCGTCCTTGATTGACTTTGCTGTCTGGTCAATGATTGTCTGAAGGAACTTGCGGTCAACACCGCTCTTGAGCTCTGTAAGACCGAGTGCACCGATAGTGATGTTACTAAGAACATTACCTACTGTGTTGTCCCATACACCCTGAAGGTCGATACCTGAGTGAGTATGTGTAACACCGACGTTGATGCTTACGATGTTGTTAGCCTTTGCAAAATCTGCAACAGCTTCACGGATAAGTCTTACATCAGCGTTTGCGATACCGATTGCATCAAGAACACAGAAAGCAACGTTACCTCTGCCTGTGCCGTCATTCATAATGATTGTACGAACCCAAAGACCGTCGAATGTCTCTGTTGTTTCAGCCATAAGGCCGTAACCGCCCATTGTGTAAGGAACCTCGCCGAAATCGTCGGGAAGGATTGATTCCTGAGCGTAGCCGAGGTGCCACTGTGCGCCCTGTGCAGGCTCATCAAGGAATTCTTCCATACCGGGAAGGAAATTGCCGTACTCATCAAGATTGAAATCTGCATAAGAATTCAATGCGGGAGTTGCGGGGATAACAAGGTTAAGCACCTTACCGATAATCGTGATAAGAACGTTTGAGAGAGTGTTGACAATCTTTGCAAGGAAGTTCATAAAGAGAACCTTGAAGCTTGTCGATGAAAGTGACTCGAACTTGTCGCCGAGACCTGCAGCGAGATCACCGATACCGCTCAAATCAACATCAGCAAGGATGTCACCAAAATTTACGTTTGTGTCTTCAACAATAGCTGTATCTTCGGAAGGAACTTCTGCAAAAGCCGTAACTCCGACAGGAATCATAAGGCTTAAGCAAAGAATAACCGAGATAACAGAAAGAAGTACTTTTTTCATAATTTTATCTCCTTTCATTCGGATGTGTGTGCACACGCATCCATATTAAAGTAATTATATCACAAAATTACAATTTTACAATATAAAACAATGCGGTTATTTTTTGTGTAATTTAACGAAAAAGGGAGACTTTCACAGCCTCCCCCAAATTTTATTTTTTCTTGAATATCAGCATCTTGCTGAAAACATAGTTGAGAAGAACAACAATAACAGCAAGAATTCCCTTGATGATAAATTCACCGCCGACAGGTCCGATTGTAAGCGGCACATCAAGATGAAGCCACTTTATCATAATAAGGATACCCAATTCCTCAATACCGAGAGTCAGCACTCTTGCACCCGTGAAGGACGGAATTTCTTTTTTTATAACGTCAAACCTCCAGCTTTTGCTCTCAAAGACAAAGAGCTTGTTGGTGACGTAAGCAAAAACAACAGCCGCTACCCACGCGATGATATTTGAAACCATAATATCAACAAATCTGTTGAAAATCGCAAGCGTAACAAGATTGACAACCGTTGTCAGAACACCGAAAAGCAGGTAGAAAAACACCTCTTTTGAAACCACCTTGCGGATGATATCCATCAGCTTTTCGCTCTTTATAAATTTTCCGCAGATTTCGTGGATTTTTTCAAAAAGCTTATCCATAAAACACGTTCCTTTTATTTTCTTAAGCCTTTCAATTATAATGCCTCAATTCTTCCGTGTCAAGCAAATATGTACTTGCATTTTTTTCTGAGTGTGTTAGAATACTATAATGTAAAAAGGAGGCGATAAAATGTCAGAGAGAACACAAAGAGCTGTCGAGCTTTTTAAAAGCGGATTCAACTGCTCTCAGTCTGTTTTTGCCGCCTTTGCAGGCGAATTCGGTATGGACGAAGAAACTGCGCTCAAGGTTTCGGCAGGTCTCGGCGGCGGTGTCGGCAGAGCGAGAGAAGTCTGCGGTGCTGTCAGCGGAGCGGCAATGCTCGTCGGCTTTAAATACGGTGCAACGGACGGCAACGATGCCGAGGCAAAGCAACGCTGTTATCAGGTTGTTCAGCAGATTATTGCCGAATTTAAAGAAAATAATCCGTCAATCGTCTGTCGCGAGCTTCTTGAGCTTAATGAGGGTGCAGGCACTGACCCGAAGCCCGAGGCGCGGACAGAACAGTACTATAAAAAAAGACCCTGCGTTCAGCTTGTCGAAGATGCCGCAAGGGCAGTAGAAAAAATACTATTTAAGGAGAATTAACTATGGGTTGTACAGGAGATTGCTCAAGCTGCTCATCAAGCTGCAGCGAAAAGAAGGATTTACACGTTCCGTGTAATCAATACAGTAAGGTTAAAAAGGTTATCGGTATTGTCAGCGGTAAGGGCGGTGTAGGTAAATCGCTCGTAACCTCAATGCTCACAACAGCAATGCAGGTTAAGGGTAACGCCTGCGCTATTCTCGACGCCGATATCACAGGCCCGTCAATTCCGAAGGCTTTCGGCGCAAAGGGTCCTGCAATGCAGAACGAATTGGGACTTCTTCCCGCAGAAACCAAAACAGGCATCAAGCTGATGTCAATCAACCTTCTTCTTGAAAAAGAGGATCAGCCGGTTATCTGGAGAGGCCCCGTTATTTCGGGTGTCATCCAGCAGTTCTGGCAGGAGGTTTTCTGGGGTGACGTTGACTATATGTTCGTTGATATGCCTCCGGGCACGGGCGACGTTGCTCTGACCGTTTTCCAGTCAATTCCCGTTGACGGCATTGTTATCGTAACAACTCCGCAGGATCTTGTTACAATGATTGTTAAGAAGGCTGTCAATATGGCAAATATGATGAACGTGCCCATCCTCGGCATTGTTGAAAATATGAGCTATCTTGAGTGTCCCGATTGCGGAAAGAAAATTTCTGTCTTCGGCGAAAGCAAGATTGACGAGGTTGCAAAGGAAATGAACATTCCCGTGCTTGCAAAGCTTCCGATAAGAAGCGAAATCGCAAGCCTCGTTGACAAGGGCGCAGTTGAGCTTGCAGAAATCACCGAGCTTTACGACGCGGCTGATAAAATCAAGGAAACTCTTAAATAAGGAGCTTTTAATATGGCAGGAATTTTTGAGAAAATCACAGCAATTTTTATGTCGCTTGTTACTGCGATTTCACTTTTACCCATAAATCTTGTTAAAACTGTTACGAGCGATGAAAACCTGACTTCAAAGCTCATTTTCAACGAGTATTACGAGGAAGCGGAAAAATTCTGCGAAAATCCCGATACGGATACAGACTTTGTTCCTCAGGGTCTTGCTTACAGCAATTATCTTGATAAGGTTCTTGTCTGCGGATATATGAACACCGAGGGCAACTCAAGAATCTACGTTATTGACCCCGAAAGCGGCGAAACAGAAAAGTATGTATCTCTCATCGAGGTTGACGGCGACGGCTACACAGGTCACTGCGGCGGAATCGCAACCTTTGAGGGCAACGCCTGGGTCGTTTCGGGTAAGTATGCGCGCCGACTCTCACTTGACGTCCTCAAGGATGCCGAAAATGAAGCCTCCGTTCAGTTTATCGACCGATTCAATACAGGTACGAGAGCATCCTACGCAAACTGCTCAAACGGTATTCTCTGGGTCGGCGAATATCATAAGAAGGGCGACGACTACGTCACCGAGGACAGCCACCACCTCACCTCACCCAACGGTGAAGAGATGTGCGCCTGGACCTGCGGCTATGTTCTCGACAGCACAAATCCGCAGGGCTTTACCTATAACGGCAAATCGAAGGATATTGTTGCTCCCGATTTCATTCTTGAAACCGAGTCAATGTGTCAGGGCTTTACACAGCTTCCCGACGGCAGATTTGTTACAAGTATTTCGGGTAAGATGACAAAATCCGAGCTCAACTTCTACGAAAACGTGCTCGACGGCGAAGCTGACGGCAAGGTTGAGGTTTCAGGCAAGGACGTTGACATTTATTACCTCGATTCAACAGCAATGCTTGATTCTCTCAAGGCTCTCCCCCGCTCCGAGGGTGTCGATGTGTACGGCGGAAAGCTACTCGTTCTCTATGAATCGGGCTGCAGAAAAATGCTCGCTTCACAGATTGTAAGAACAGATTACATCTGGAGCGTTGAGGTTTAATTCATTTAACAAGTAACAAAACGGTGCAGATTTTCTGCACCGTTTTTTGTTGCAAAATCCATAAAGATATGATAAAATGCAGACACACAAAAGAATAAACACAGTTCAACCGTTTTTCGGTGGTCGGGCGCAACACGCTCGGGGATAAGGAAATCGCAGTGAAATTCTGCGGCAACAGCCATTACCGTAACTGAAGTTCTGCTTCTCAAGTCGGAATGCTTATCGTTCTGTGCCTCGTAAAAGTCTCTTGGGCAAGTGGGAGAGATGAAGGTGATTCGGGATATGGCAGGATATTCTTGTTTTTGTTAGCTTCAGCACCCCCACGAAGGGTGCTTTTATTTTATCCTTTTTGTGAAAAAAGAAAGGATGTTTATTTATGAAAAAAACAATTACGTCAATCACTGCCGTCATTCTCGCTTTTGTGCTTATCTTTTCCTTCTCCGCCTGCACCGAGCAGGTTGATAAAAGCGGTGTGTGGGAAAGCGCAACCTACCTCAAGGATGCCGAATTCGGAAAAGGCGCGAAAACAGTTCAGCTTGAGGTCATCGCCGAGGAGCAGTCGGTCACCTTTACAATACATACCGACAAAGAAACTCTCGGTGATGCATTGCTTGAGCACGGGCTCATTGCGGGTGAGCAGGGCGCTTACGGTCTTTACGTAAAAACCGTCAACGGAATCCTTGCCGACTACGATATAGATCAGACATATTGGTCTTTGAGCAAAAACGGCGAGGCTTCGATGACAGGTGTTGACGGCACGAAAATTGCCGACGCAGAGCATTACGAATTCACCCGAACAAAATAAAAAAACAAACAAGTCTTCCCCTGTCGGAAGGCTTGTTTGTTGCTTTTGTGCTGTTTTATCAGAAAATTACGTCCGCGCAGATTGCAGCGTGGTCGGAAAGATACATATCCCCGATTTGCTCGTCAATGATTTTATAATTTTCAACCTTTACACCGTCAGAGACAAAAACGAAGTCAATCGGTTTTTTGGCGAAAATATTTTTGCCGTAATTGATGAACGTCGCGCCGTCATCGGAATTTGTTGCAAGATACTTTGAATCGTTCAGGCACGGCTTCATTTCGTTGTATGCATCCGCGCCCTCCTTGGTGTTGAAGTCACCCGTGCACACCACAGGATAGCCTTCCGCCTTCAGCTCTTCAATCTTAACCTTAAGCACGTTTATCTGCTTTACGCGGACGGACTCAAGCACGTGGTCAAGGTGAGTGTTGATATGGGTATAGATTTCGCCCGTTGCCTTATTTTTAAGGGTTGCCCACGTTGCAATTCGCGGACAGAAGGACAGCGTGAATTTTGAAGCAAACTCATCGGGAGTATCGGAAAGCCAGATTGTTCCGCTGTCAACAAGCTCGTATTTATCCTTGAGGTAGAACACCGCCGAAGCCTCGGAGCTTTCCTTGCCGTCGCGCATCTGACTGACACAATCATAGTCGGTAAGGTTTTCGCCAAGGATTTCAATCCACTCGGCTGTCGCCTCCTGCACGCCGAAGGAATCAGGAGCGTACTGCTCCAACGCGGCACAGATAAGCTGACTTCTGCCCTCAACCGAGCCGAAGGTATCATCCTTGCAACGAACATTGAAGGACACAATTCTTATGCTGTCCTCGGGCTTTTCGGGTACGTTTGCAATTGTAAGGCTCTCGGGAACATACGAGCCGAGAGTGAACATAATTGAAAGTATAAGCGCCGTAAGCTGTCTGATTATATACATAAGCATTCTCCTTTGCGGAAATTTAATACTATTATAGCACTATTTTCCGAAACTGCAATCAGTTTTTATTGAAGAAAAAACAACTGCACCCCGATGCAAGCGCATCGGGGTGTGAGTTATAAGAATTATTCAACCGTTCCTGTAAAGTAGCCGTAATATGTCCAGGTATTCTGTGAACGGACATAGACTTCGATTATGTTTTCACCGCTTTCGTTCATCCATGCCTTGCCCGTAAATTCGAGTTTACCGTCTTCAAGTACTTTTGCACCGGTAGCATAGTATGTTGTGGTTGTGCCGTTCGGCATTTTAAAGCGAACGCCCTGAACATCAGCACCTGTTACAAGAACTACCTTTGCAGGGCCTTTCTTGGTCACGGGTTCTAAATATGACTCGTAAATTTCCGTGTCATATACGGGCTCTGCAAATTCAAGTGTGAAATCATAGGTTCCCTTTTCCCACTTATAAGCTGTTCCTTCAATATACTTTGCTCGCATCCTTACGTTAGGACCGATGAGATTGGTGTAAACCGTCCAAACCTCATAAGCCGCTGTACGGTCGAGAGAGCTTACCTCGTTACCGTCTGCATCGTATGATGTGATTGTAACGTTCTTGTTGTTTCTGTCATAGGTTCTGGTGCCGCCGTCCTCCTCGATGAACTGAATCATCGTCGGTCTGCCATCTACCTTCACCGTGAAGGTGTTGTGAGTATCGGCTGACGGTGTGTATGCAACCTTGAAGATTTTGCTTGCAGACTCTGCAACTTTTACATAGCCATCAATTGCCGTTGCATCGTCAGCGACATCGAGCCTGTTGCCGAGTTCATCATAAAAAGCGTAACCAAGAGCAAGGATATCATTAGCTTTTCCGTTATTAGCGAGTTTCAGACCGTTCGGGAATTCGCCGCCTGAAAAATAAGCAGAACCATCATTAAGGATATCGATGTTACCGTTTATTTCTCCGCCATACACATACAAGTTGCCATAATTATAAATCGTTGGACTGTTTTCGCCATTGTTTGCCAGCGATCCACCATAAATATAGACTACGCCCATTTCTCCATTATATATCGCCGCTAAAGACTCTACTTCAACCTCTCCGTCGATAAAATTGAGAGTACCATCATTTGAAATGCCCATAGCGCTCTTTATCTTGCCGGACTCTATGGTGAGATTGCCGAAATTAACAATTGCCGTCGCGTACTCTGCGGTAGTCTGAATAGCTCCGCCTTCGCCGCTGTCTTTGATTGTTATATCTGCATTTTCGCCGGTTTGTAACACGCGGTCAGTTTCTTTAAGCAATGTTTTTCCGTTAAGGTCAAGCGTAAACCTGCAGGAATTTGCAAAGAGATAGTCCGTAAGGGTAACGCTTCTGAGCAAAGTCAACGTGCTGTCTTCATTCTCGCGAGCCACAGCAAACGCTTCGTCAAAGGTTTTGTATGTGCTGATTTCGTTGCCGTCCTTATCGGTTACGGATGCCTGAAATTCTGCCTTGCAGATATCACATTCACCGTCCGAAATGCCTTCGTGCGAACATTGAGTACCGCAACCGTTTGCACAGATACCGTCTTTATTTGACCAGTCGTGTGTATTATTTATATTTTCGTTGCTGTAATCGTTTTCGTTGTTACAGTTGGTTACGAGATAAACCTTGTCGCCGCCGAGAACGGGATAATCGTCTGAGCCGATTTTCTGTCCCCATACATGTGGTGTCACAGATTCAACATAATTACCTTCGTCATCATAGATCTCTTCTGCAACAACGCCGTTCTGAAGAAGATATGCAACTTCACCTGAAGCGAACTGCTCAGCAGTCTTGCCGCCGTCTTCAGTTTCGGTTTCGGAGAGATAGTAGCAGTTGGCGGTAGTGCCGCCATAGTAGTTATTGCCAACTAAAACGGAAGCTGTTGTATAGCAGTTAGTAACTGTCGCACAATTGTAGCCTACAAGACCGCCGACACCCTCCGGTACCGCCACAGCACTCCATGAATTTTTCACTTCACCGCCTGAGGTGTATCCGATCAATCCGCCTCGATATGTTTCGCCCTCAACAGTAACCGTACCATCTGCCGTACAACCTGAGACAATACTTCCCGCCGAGCCTATAAGCGCACCTACATGGGAATCAGCTTTGAAATAACTGTTCGAAACATGAACATCTTTGATAACATACGCATAGTCCGTGTATCCGAACAGACCTACCACTGTAGCCTCAGGATCGTTAAAGTACAGACCCGAAACGGTATATCCCTGACCGTCAAAAAATCCTGTGTACGGTGTATATCCGCCGCCGATAGGAGTCCACTGACGGAGGTTTTCTGCAGTTATATCTTCGTTAACCGTGATGTTATCCATCAGGCGGCCATTGATACCGTTGTTGCTATAGACATTGACCTGCTCTGCAAACCAGTAAAGCTGACCTGCATTATAGATATCGTAATATTCAACTTCCATGCCCCATTCGTCTGTTCCGACATTTTTGTCGGCAGGCTCGTAGCTGTTGCACTGACCTGTTGAGCAGAAGCCGTTTTCGTCAAACTCGTGGCCCTCACAGACTCTGGACAAGGTTCCGGAGTAAGTCCAGATATCGAAATATTCAGTTACATCCTCACCGTTAAAACGAATGACAACATTATCAATATCGACTTCGATAGAAGTTCCGCTCGCATAAAGGAGAACGCCTTCCATTGTAAACTGCTCTCTCAGGCCATCAGCGATATACTCATTTTGGTCAAGCTCTGCATCACCAACAAGGAACTGATCAAGAGCTTCGAGATGAATTATCGGGTTTCTTATCGTGTATTCATATCCGTTACTGTCTTTCAACGGCACATTTTCAAGGGACTCTGCTATGACATAGTTATGAGCATCGTTACCCTTCAGCGCCACGCCTGAAAGCTTAGCAGTCTCATAAGTGCCGGGAACAACATCGTCCACCGTACAGAGCAGATTGTCGTAACTCAGGCTTACATCATCGTGGACATCGTCCCACATAGCATCGGGATAGTCGCCCTCCTTGTAAACCACGATACCTTCCAGATCAATTCCGTAAACACCCACCACAGAGTTGCCGTCATACTCTTTGGATGACGCTCTGAGCTGAGTAATAGTCAACTCTTTCGGAGCAACCGTGAAGGTAGCTGACACTGATTTGTCATCCATCGTCATAGTAACGGTATGTTCACCTGCATCAGCACAACCGTCTTCACAGCAACCGCTGATAACGGGTTTTTCGAAAGCATCAAGACCACTCAAAATGCCGGTCGCGGAATATGTAGATTTAAAAGCATAACCGTTATAGATACCACCGACGGAGGGTTCTAATGTCACACTACCCGTCGCACCGCAATCCTCGCAAATACCTTCTATGGTCAACTCACCGTTGACGGTATAGCTCATATTGTGACCTTCGGCAGCAGCCGCAGGGTTACCGCAGCAAGCGTGTGTCAGAATGTGCGTTCCCTTACCGTTGGAAACATATTTCAATTCCTCACTGGTATGATTTGTCGTATCGTTGC
This sequence comes from Clostridia bacterium, assembly GCA_017415025.1. Lineage (GTDB taxonomy): Bacteria > Bacillota > Clostridia > Oscillospirales > Acutalibacteraceae > CAG-488. The sequence goes on along the minus strand of JAFQJH010000007.1, from coordinate 105,577 downwards.
CGCCGAAAGCGAAGCCGCAGTCGGCGCAGACTGCCACACCTACGCAGGTAGCCTCCTGTCCCTCTTTGGGAGAGTGAGGAATCTCCTGAATCAACGCCTTACAGCAGGAATGATACAGACCGTGATTGCTGTCGTTGATATATTCAATATATGTATCTTCAGTAACGTGATTATCCGGGTTTTTGGGAAGGTAAACTGCACCGCAGTCAACGCAGATGCCGCCTTCAAGGCAGGTACCTACACCGCCGAAGCAAGCTCCTTCGAAAACCTTCCCACCGCAACCGCTCAGACATTCTCTATAATGCGTTCCTTCAATTGTTGTCCATTTATCGGCAATCACACTGTGAGTACATGTAAATGTACCGTTATTTGTGAAATTTCCGTTCTGAACAATGACACCGTTATTGATCAGCGTTCCGCCTTCCTGAACGGTAATTGTTCCGCTATTTGTCAGTGTCACACCTGCAGGAATGGTCAGCGTAGTTCCGGCCGGAACATTCAGTGTATTGCTCTCATCCACCGTATAGCTAACCGGCAAGGTGTACGCACCACTGATTATCGGGGTGCCGTCACTTAAAACCATTTTTCCGATATCTGCAGCGTTTTCTCCGCGTCCAATACCTTCACCTCGACCGCCATCAGAATATCCTTGGACATTATCTCCCAGAACGGTCAGACTGCCACCGGATTTGTTTCCTCTTCCGCTTCCTATACCTGCGCCCCACAGTGTCCTTCCGGTGACTATGCCCCCAAGTATAGTAACATTACCCATATTTTGTGTCATTTGAGAACTCGTTCCGCCGGAGCCAATACCCGCACCATTACTCGTGCCGGTACCTGTAATATTACCGCCATAGATTAAAATTGTTCCATTGCCACTTATAGTGCCGCCGCCAATGCCCGCTGCACCTCCCCAAGCTCCGGTAGCCTCGACTGTGCCACCGTGAATGACAATTGTACCGTAGGCTGATGGCTCTCTTCCACCATTTCTGTTAGAGCCAATACCTGCATAATAATCCGTAGTTGCTGTTGCAATCAATTTACCGGTACCGTCGGATTGACCATAGATTGTCAAAGAGTTTTTTCCCTCCACTCTGACACCGCCATTAACTGTTAATACAGCATCATCACAAAGAATCAAATGTACATCCCCGCTTACCGCAACACGGGAGGGGATTGTAACCTCGCCCGTTGCTACATACCAACCGGTACTCCATGCTGTTAAGTCACTTGTGATCTTTGTATATTCGATCACAGACTTGGTTTCGGACACAACCGTGTTATTTGTACCGTCCCAGCTACATTCGATGTAGTTAACATCATCTGCAGCTAACGAAACAGGTACGCTTGTCACAATCATAAGAATTGTAATTATGACTGATAATGTTTTCTTTAAGGTTTTGTTCATAAATTTTCCTCCCTATGTTAATTGTAGAGTGATTATGTGTTTTTATTCCGCAGTCATCTGTTCAACATAATCTCTGAACTCTTTGAAGATGCGTTTTCCCATGCCCTTGTAGTCCAACGACAGGGTTTTTTCGATTTTTCTTTTGCGTATTTCTTCGGGCACGTTGTAGATCATCATTATCGTATTCAGTGCGCCCGAGATTCGTGTTTCAAGCTGAACCGTCTCGTCTATTGCGTTGAGCGTTGCGTACTCGATACCCGAAACAAGGGTTTCTGCCTCACGGAACTGCTCATCCGTCCAGTCGGGACAATACTCCGCGAAAACCTCCTTGGCACGCCCTGTATCATTTTTCTGAATAATTGCAAGGCAGACGGGGCTCTGATAAGTCGAAACGAAGAAGTCCTTTGCAACCTTATTCTGCTCGCACGCCGATGCCATCGTCATAAGCTCAAAGCACAACGCAAGCAACGAGCTGATACCGTCGTCCGCCTCCTCGCCCATAAGCTTCCATTGGAACTTGCAGAGCATCTCGACAAGCTCGGCAAGAATATGCTCCTTCGACGGAAAATGGAATGTGAAATTGCCCTTGCTGATGCCCAGCTCGTCACTGACCATCTTTACCGACGTTTCCGTGTATCCCAGCTCAAGAAACTTATGCGTTGCTACGCGTATTATTTTATGCTTGGTATTTTCCTTTGTTTTCTTAGTCATAACTCCTCCTTGGAACAAAGAGATTTTACGTTGCAAAAAGAAAATTGCACCCGTACTAGTGATATAATAGTACGAGTGCAACTAATTGTCAATAGTTTTTTGAAAATTGTTATTTTTTCTTTTAAAACAGCACCCCGATGCACGTTTAATGTGCATCGGGGTTGTGTGTTAATATGCTTATTAAATTGGAATCAACTTTTGTTTTCGGAGTTTTCTTTGACACTGTCTACTGTTAACCTTACGGTATTGTTTTCCATTATTCCGAACCCATCGGATGTTTCAATAAAAAAAATCGGCTCATTATCCCTGTACGCAGTCACCGTACCTGCACTCAAAGAAAACACCGTGTCAGTGTGACCTTTTTTTATTCCGTAAGAGCCTGAAAATCTGCCCTTGCTGTCATCAGCAATATTAAGCCTGATGCTGTCGCATTCCGAAACCTCGATTTGTCGGTCAACGGTAAAAATAATAAGTGAAAGCTTTTCGTTCATAGTGTCACCTGATATCCGCTTTGTACTTGTTGAATACGTCATCTATTGCTCCTGACATAAGAAAATACTGTTCAGGAATATTGTCGCATTCTCCCGAAAGGATTGCTTCGGCACTTTCGACGGTCTTTTCCAACGGGACATATATGCCCTGCTGACCTGTAAAGCTCTCTGCAACATGGAAAGGCTGGCTCATAAAACGCTGTACACGGCGGGCTCTTTTTACAACCACCTTATCTTCAGGTGAAAGCTCTTCCATTCCGAGAATAGCAATAATATCCTGAAGCTCGGCATATTTTTGCAAAACGCGCTGTGTTTCCTTGGCTACACGATAGTGTCTGTCACCGACAAAATCCGGAGAAAGAACTCTTGATGAAGACTCCAGAGGATCAACTGCCGGGTAAATACCCAATTCAACAATCTTTCTTGAAAGAACCGTTGTTGCATCAAGGTGTGAGAACGTTGTAGCAGGAGCAGGGTCTGTAAGATCATCGGCAGGAACATAAACAGCCTGTACCGATGTTATTGATCCGTTACCCGTTGACACAATTCTTTCCTGCAGCTTGCCCATTTCGGATGCAAGCGTAGGCTGATAACCTACGGCTGAAGGCATTCTGCCTAAAAGAGCAGATACCTCACTGCCTGCCTGAGTAAAACGGTAGATATTATCAATAAACAAAAGCACGTCCTTGTGTGATTGCTCACGGAAATACTCAGCCATTGTAAGACCTACAAGCGGTACACGAAGTCTGGCTCCCGCAGTCTCGTTCATCTGACCGAAAACGAGAGCGGTTTTATCAATAACTCCTGACTGATTCATTTCATTCCAGAGGTCATTACCCTCTCTTGAACGCTCACCTACACCCGCAAAAACAGAGTAACCGTCATGCTCAAACGCAACATTACGGATAAGCTCCATAATAAGAACTGTTTTGCCGACTCCCGCTCCGCCGAAAAGACCGATTTTACCGCCTCTTACGTAGGGAGTCATAAGGTCGATAACCTTAATGCCTGTCTCAAGTATATCGTTTGCAGAAACAATCTCTGCAAATGGGGGAGCAGGATGATGTATCGGCCAATGCTCTTTGGCATTTATAGCTTCTCCGCGATCAATGGGCTTGCCTGTAACATTAACCATTCTGCCCAGGGTTTCTTCACCCACACAAATTTTAATCGGCGCGCCTGTATCAACAGCCTTGATACCTCTCGACATACCGTCAGTAGGATTCATTGAAATGCATCGGACTTCACCGTTGCCGAGGTGCTGTGATACTTCAAGAGTATATATTTCGTTATTGACTTCAACATTTATGGCATTGAATATATCGGGAATATCGAATTTATCAAAAAGAATATCGACTACGGGACCCGTAATTCTTTGAACCATTCCTACGGAACCTTCAGCCATATATCATTCATCTTCTTTCGTTGAGTATTCAGCTGAAATTTCAATAACATCAGCTGTAACCTGACCCTGACGTATGCGATTAATCTGGGTTTCAAGCAGAACACAGTATTCGCACGCCGTATCATAAGCGGAGCGCATAGTTGTAAGCGTTGCCGCCTGTGCACCCAAAGCAGCTTCAAGCACTTTTTTGTACAGGATTGAAACAAATATTTTTTTGGATGCATTATTTATAACGGTTTCTTTATCCGGAACAAACATCGAATTACCGTTATCACTTTCTGTCTCATCTGCACTGAACAGGTCACATACCACAGGAGATTGCTTCATCATATTAATGTATTCGGGATACACAATACGGACTGATGAAATCTTTCCCTCCTGCATAAGACAGCATATTTCTTCAAACAACTCCTGAACCTGAAAGTATAAAGGTATATCGTCGAAATTATATTCTCTTGCATAAGAAATACCTTTTACACGGAAAAGCTCGCCGACTTTTTCCCCACAGGAAAATATAAATGAAGGTTTCTCTTCCGATTCAATTATACTTTCAAAAAAATTAAGAAGCTCTGAATTAAACGCACCGCACATACCCTGGTTTGCACCTATAACTATGTAGCATATGGGTGCATTTGTGTTATTAAAACAAAACACATCATTGAATTCCTTACGATATTTTTTATAAAGCTGAGCGCACTGTTGCTCATATTTTTCATAATTACCGTAAAGTGTATTCAGACGTGAATATTTAACTGTTGAGGCTGTTTTCATAGCCAGAGTGAGTTTTTTTGTTGAACGTATGACCTGTAGCTTCTTTTTCAAGTTTTGTACCGTGGCCATAATCAAAACCTCGCTGAGAACTCAACGAGAGCCTCGCCGAGTTCGTTTTTCAGTTTATCGTCAAATTTAGCTGCAGTCCTGACTTTTTCAACAAGACCTGCTTTTTCCTCTGCAAAGTATTTATAAAGTTCCTTTTCGAAATTCTCCATATTTTCCGGACTTATTCCGTCAGCATATCCTGCACTGACAGCGAAAATAAGGATTGTCTGCAGATGGTCGTCGATCGGCTTGTAACGACCCTGTTTGAGAGCTTCTGTCAGAAGTCTGCCGGAAGCCAGAGTAGCTTTGGTAGTATCATCAATATCCGAACCGAATTGCATAAATTCAGCAAGTTCACGGTACTGGGCAAGTCGGGTTCTGAGAGAAGATGAAACCTTCTTCATAACAGGATTCTGTGCTGCACCGCCGACACGGGAAACCGACAGACCGACATTGATAGCAGGTCTCTGACCTTCGTTGAACAGCTCGGCATCAAGGAAAATCTGTCCGTCCGTAATGGAGATTACATTAGTCGGAATATAGGCAGAAATATCGCCGGCAAGCGTTTCGATAATCGGAAGAGCTGTAATTGAGCCTCCGCCGAGTTCATCGGAAAGATGCGCTGATCTTTCAAGAAGTCTGGAATGCAGGTAGAAAATATCACCGGGATAAGCTTCACGGCCCGAGGGTCGGTGAAGAAGAAGTGAGAGCTCACGGTAAGCAACGGCGTGTTTTGAAAGATCATCGTAGATAATCAAAACATCCTTACCGCTGTACATAAAATGTTCGGCAATAGCAGTGGCTGAGAACGGAGCAATATACTGAAGTGCCGCTGATGAAGAAGCCGGTTCAGCAACAATAACCGTATAATCAAGAGCTCCGTGGGATTTAAGCTTATCCTTGATCTCGGCAACAAGTGTATCCTTCTGACCGATTGCAACATATATACAGATTGTATCTTTTCCTTTTTGGTTGATGATCGTGTCAATAGCAATTGCTGTTTTACCTGTCTGTCGGTCACCGATGATAAGCTCTCGCTGTCCCTTTCCGATAGGAACAAGGGCATCAATAGCTTTGATTCCCGTATGAAGCGGTGAATTTACCGGCGCACGGTCAAGAATGCTGGGAGCCTTGAATTCAATGGGTCTTTTTCCCTCACAAGTAATATAGCCCTCAGCATCAATCGGATCACCCAAGGCATTCACTACCCTTCCGAGAAGCGAGTTACCTACGGGAACCGAAGCAATTCTGCCGACTCTTCTGACACGTGTACCACTTTCAATATGGGCAAAATCGCCAAAAATAACGCAACCGATACGGTTTTGCTGAATGTCAAGAACCATACCTCTTTCTCCACATTCAAATTCAACAACTTCACCGTACATAATATCGGCAAGACCGTCCATCCAGCATATACCGTCAGATACAGTCAACACCCTGCCAAGCTGGAAAACATAGATCTGAGGACGGAAAGACTCTGCTTTTTCCGAAAATTCCTGAATAAGATGACCTACCGTATCTGTTGTCAGAACAGGTTCTCGGTTAAGATTCTTCGAAAAACGATAAAGCTCTTCTGCAACAGTTCCGTCATAAACGGTATCACCGATTCTCAACTTGAGTCCTCCGATAAGATCAGGATCCTCAAGCACCCATAAGGAGGTTTTGCCGCCGACAGCTTCAAGCATCGCTGTGGTAGCTTCATCAACCTTTTTCACTATTGTCTCATCAAGAGGATATGCCGACGTAACGGTAACGTAGAGAACATCATGATGCTTTAAATATGCCATATCGCCGGGAGTAAGTTTTATCTGCGGGAGAATAGCATCTATAACATCGGCATCAAGGTCCCTTATTGCTTTCTGATATTTTTCATCGGAAAAGAGCTTTATTACATTTTCACGCATTATCAAAAGAAGCTCTTCGCGGGCATCCTCAATCATCTCGCGATGAATTTCACTGCAAAGATGATTGCGGAATTCTTCAATCTGTGCGATTTTTTCGTCAACAGTTGCCTGTGCCAGTGTAATTTCTTCAGCGTCACACTCTACTGATTCCTCAGGCTGATATTCATCAAAAACGGGCATAGCTGTTTTTTCGGCTTCTTCTGCTTCGTCGAGCTCACGGTTGATTTTTTCAAAGCGTGTGTTGAAAATGGACTTAACCATTTTTCTGCCGAATAAAAACAGTATAACTGCAAGAATTATAAAATTTATAATTACATATTGTATTTCCATAACATCATACCCTATGCGAAATTATGTTGTTAACAAAAATCTCCGTAACAGTCTCCATTTCGGGGGCAACAGATTTAACGATTTTTTCGCATTCATCACTTATACTGTCTCTGTATGCATTGATTTCGTTAAGACTTTCTCTTTGTGCGGCTTCAATTTTCTTTTTGCCTTCGGACTGTATTTCCTGTACCCTGACCTTGGCTGCACTTTTTCTTGCTTCAAGGTCAAGCTCCTTTTGCTCCTGAATGTATTTTTGATTTTCAGCAGTAAGTCTTTCGATTTCCGCTTTCTTTTCCCTTGCGGCATCAATTTTTTCTTTTCTGCTGTCAAGCATTCTGAGAACAGGTGTAAAAAGAAGGTTCTTAAGTATCAGCATAAGAATCATAAAACAAATAACAGTCCAGATCACTACAGAAATCTGTATATTCATAATATTTCTCCTTGAGTAACCGCTGACAAGCGATTATTGAAACTTGAACAGAACTGATTTATGCGATTTTTGAAACAAGCATAAAAGCAATAAGAAGTCCGTAAATTGTAAGAGCCTCCATAAGTGCAAGGGAAATAATAAGTGTTGAGCGGATATCCTTTGCGGCATCGGGCTGACGCGCGATGCTTTCCATAGCTGCTTTAGCTGTTATACCCTGACCGATAGACGGTCCGAGTGTACTGAGTGCGATTGCGATTGCTGCTGCGATTGCGATAATAGCTGAATCTGTCATATAAAAAACTCCTTTAAAATATTATTCTGTAACTTCATCCAAATAGATAGATACGAGCATTGTAAATACTATTGCCTGCAAGGCACAAAACAGAATTGAAAGTGCCATCATTACAACAGGCGCACCTATCGGAAGAATGTGATAAAGCTCTTCGGTTACCGTTTCTTCACCGAAAATGTTACCGTAAAGTCTCAACGCAAGAGAGGCAGGCTTGATTATTTCATCAAGGAGCATCAGAGGAAGCATAAAGAACATCGGTGATACAAAACGCTTGAAATAGTGCTTGACATTGTGTCGTATTCCGGATATCTGCAGGAATACAAAAGTAAGAATACCAAGTCCTAATGTTACGGACAGGCTCGCCGTCGGAGCCTTGACATAATCCGTAAGACCAACTCCGGGAATAAGTCCCGAATAGTTCGAAAAAATAATAAAAATAAAAAGCGAAGCTAAAAAAGTAAAGTATTTTCTGGCTTTTTTCTTGCCGAGAGTATCTGAAAAGAAATTGTCAAGATACTCAATACCCGTTTCAATGATATTCTGAAATTTACCGGGTCGTTCCTTCAGGTTTTTCTTTACGATAAGAGAAAGAATTGCAATAACAGCAAGAATAATCCACATCGTTACAACCTCTCCGGTAACATCAAGAATACCGAAAATGCTGAAAAGCACCTTAGATTTTTCACCCATCAGGGTCTTCCTCCTTTCTCTTTTCCGATTGCTGAAGAATCTCATTATATCTGAGAAGCTTCTTTGTAAAAATAATCATCGGTAAGGTCATTCCCAAAGCTGCACCGATCAGAAGATACATCGGATCGTATTCGGTTTTTTGACCTGTAAAATATACAACAACAAGAAATCCTATCTGTATCAACTGCCTTAAAACCGTCACAGCCGAATATTTTTGGGGATTTTTTACCAGAACAGTTTTCGACAGCAAGTAGTTAACAAATGCCACTCCTACCCCAACAGCCGCAGAAACAGCCGCTCCGATAAGATCAGAAATCATAAGTTCACCTTCTTATGTTGCTATGATTTTTCATTATATCACTCCGATATCATTTTTCAAGTAAAATACGAATTTTTTTCGATATATCCACCATTAATCAGTATTTTAGACAATTAAAATATCAATACAAAAAGTAGAGATTTACTGTTGATTGCTCTGACTGACGGCTTTGATACCTTTTTCAAACAGTAGCTTAAAAAGGTTCTTACAGCAGGCTGAAAAAGACGTAAGTGCGAACGGTAATCACAGCAGTAATAAATGCAAATACCATTCTTTTAAATTGATTTCCGGGTACAATAAAATATTGGCGGTAAAAAGCCATACAAGCTGATTTCAAAGTCAACTTGTATGGCTTTTGTTTAAATATGCTTATTTAATTGGCATTGGGATGTAGGAAAGGAGCATTTCGATGATAAATCTGATAAAGTTCAGTATCATTTCAAAAACATCAACCCTTGCATCCTGCTGTGTTGAATCCTCTGTATCAGCTTCGGGAGTATCTGTTTCATCTTCAATCTCAATTTCAGGAGACTGATCGATGAGGTCGAGATACTCAACATACTCTGATGAAGTTTCAAGAAGAACTTCTGCTGACTTGGACTGATCGACGTTCGCAAGAAGTGCACCTGCCTGATTGAGAAGATCAACGTCAAGCTGATCTATCACACCGTCGTGATTACAGTCTGCCGCAGTATAAACAGCCTCACTTACATCTTCCTGCGTCAGCATACCGTTCGCAAGGCAGGAAACGATAACCGCATCCTGACCGTCGTACCAGCCGTCGCCGTTGACATCACCGAAGATGAGAATTGTGTATTCGGCAAAAACCTCTTCCGTGTTGCCGAGTGTCGCCGTACAGCCTGTGCCGACACCGTTTTCGAGAGTCCATCCAATTCCGTCAACAAGTATTTCCGTATATCCGTCAAGCGACTCACTGCCCGGCGCGATACCCGAAAGAATCCTCTTCTCGCTGTCTGCCGTCATACCGTTTATTGCGTTGAAAGCCCTTTCTCCGCAACCGTTTGCACAGATGCCGTCTTTATCTGACCAGTTATGTGCAGGCTTTTTATCGCTTGCGGTGCTGTCATTCGTATAGACCGTAACCGCATCATCCGCGCAGGAAACATAACCGTAGTAAACAGACTCACTGCCAAGTACGGGATAATCATCGGTGCCGATTTTCTGACCCCAGATTTCATTTGCTTCCTGCAGCCTGTAGGCAATCTCGCCGGACTTGAGCTGTTCTTCTGTTACCTTTGTGATCTCTACGTTATCACTCCCGGGTTTCAGATCCGAATCGCTGTGTACGGCCTCAAGACCGTCATCACCGAGGTAATAGCAATTCTTGATTGCTTTAACGCTCCGAAGCGTGCCGAATGCACCAAGAAACGCCTGATCGGTCAGGTTTGCACCGCGCTCAAACCTACCTGCAAACAGGCAGTTTTCAATGGTAGTCTTTGCGTTCGTGTTGGAAAAGCTCAGGAATCCGCCCATATAAATGGTCGCGGTGTTATTATAGTCGCCTGCGTAATTTGTCTTTATTGTACCGTAGGCTCCGCAGTTACGGATAGTAACTTCACTTGAATTCTCCTGAATCTTGCCGATAAATCCGCCTGCACCCGAGTCCACACGGTACTTGCCTGCATCAAAGGTACCGTACCAGGAGCAGTTTTCAATAAGGCTCTGGTGGTTTGCATAACCCACAAAGCCGCCGATCATGCCGATGCCGTGCGCCTTTGCGGTAAGATTTACAAAAGACCTAATATTCTGAATAATCGCACCGTTTCTTTCAAGGTCATTTTCACCGTTGACACCGCAAATCGAGCCGATGACACCGCCAACATAGTTCACCTCGGTATTGGCAACTACCTCACCGTAGATGGTGAAGTTTTTGACCGTACCGGTTCTGACTTCACCGAAGAAGCCGAGACCGGCTCTGCCGCCCTCCACGTACAGACCCTTGATGGTGTATCCCTGTCCGTCAAAGACACCGCGGAAATTGTTGCTGTTTTCACCCGTGGAGCCGATGGGTGTCCAGGGTCTGTTTTCAAGGTCAATATCTGCCACAAGAACTGCATTTGCTGTTCTGTCAACAGTGTTTACATGGTTTGCAAACCAGAAGAGCTGACCTGCATTGGAGATCGCATAGTAGCCAACATAGTCGGCTTTCAGGTAGAAAGATTCGTAATTCTCATTGGTGACAAGCGTAGCAGGCTGATAGGCATCGCACTCAGTACAGAAGCCGTTGTCGTAGCTACAAATGTGTTCACCGCAGATTTCACAAACTGAACCTGTCTGATTTTCGTGGGGACACTCATAATCGCAAACATCGCATTTTCCGTCGGTGTAGGATGTATGCTTGCAAATTATATAAAATATCTCGCTATCTGCAAGTGTTCCTACGTCTGCACATTCATAGACGGTTTCACCATCAACTGCAAGCGTAAATCCACAATCTTCAGGATGTTCTCCGTAAACCCAACTGAAAGCATAAATACCGTCTTGTCGGAGAAGTGCTGTGAAGGTTTCGCTTGCACCGTCTTCAAAGGTTGCTGTTGCAACCTCTGTATATGCTCCGTCAACAAGCTGTTTAACAACAATCCCATTTCCGCTCCAACCGTCGCTGTAGCTGTCGGTCATAGTGATGGTAACAACGATTCCTTCTTCTCCGCAAACATCACACTTGTCGTTTGTAAAGTTTTCGTGAGCACATTCAAAGCCGCAGACTGTGCAGAAGCCGTCTGTGTAGCTTTCGTGATGACATTCAAAACCGCAGTTATCACAAAGGTAGTCATTCTTATCAGTCCAGTTGTGGGTGCAGTTCATTCCACATCCATTAGTGCAACTGCCGATCATATAATCTCCCGATTTAATATACTCAATATTATGGGAACCCTGTTCACCGTATATTGTTTTTACATTCGTATATTCTTTACCGTTGGCTGTGGCAGTAGCAGTATATGCAGTGGTATCTGTTTCAAGACAGTTTTCAGCAGTTTTTTCAGAAATTTCAATTGCGGCGTCCACAGTCATTGTTGCGCCACCATCTGTGGAAGTAAATACGGCAGTAGCGGAAGAAACATCATTCCAACTCCAGACAGGCTCACTAACTGCCATACAGGTAACGGTAACGACAGGTTTCTTCTCATTGCTTGCATACGTATCAGCGGTGTAGAAACTGACGGACTTGCCCGGGGAGGTGGGAAGATTACTCGATTTCGCATTGCTTCCTTGATAAGCAAGGAGCAAGGCACAATAACGATTCGTAGTTCCGTATATCCTCAGATCTTCATAAGAAGAAATGTCAATATCGACACTTTCTATTTTCAGGTTGGTATAAGCTACCTTGTAAAGATAATTATTATGCTTTACATATTGTGTAACGCCGGATGAATAGGTAATGAACGCATCATCTGTCACTTCAGCCGCCTCTGTTGCCGCAAAAGCCGGCAGTACCGACATGGGAAGCATTGTCACAACCATTAAGACTGAGAGAATGATTGATAAAAGTTTTTTCATTGTTTATTCTCCTCCTTTTAAGAGTGCAGAGTGCAGAACGCAGAACGCAGAACGAAACCCCTCTGTCACTTCGTGACATCTCCCCTTTCAGGGGCGACAAGATTAACCGTCAGCATCTGCTTTAATATATACACTCTGTTTTAATTCTGTTTCTTCGTTTCTTACACTTTGCAAATAAATTATTAATTGTTTGCGGAGTGCAAACCGTTCTGCACTCTGCATTCTGCGTTTATTTATCGTTTGTTTTTTTGCAGATTGAAACTAATATTGCTATTATTTCATCTACATCTTTTTCCATACTCTGAAACTCTTTATCAGTCAGGTAATCTGTACTGTGCAACAGCCTTAACCAATAATATGTTTCATTTGCTTCTTTCAGTGCTATGTTCATTTTAGTATTAAAGTCAGGCTTGGTCTGACCTCTTTCACCCTCGGCAACATTGGCACCGATGCTCGTTCCGCTTCTTAAGAGCTGTTTTGACAGAACGAACTCTTTTTTGTCAGCCGTCAGATGCCTGTAAAGATTAACAATCCTCACCGCAAAATCAAAGCTCTTTTTTTCAACTATACTTTTCAATTCCACACTCCGTTCTGCGTTCTGCACTCTGCGTTCTGCGTTTATTTATCGTTTGTTTTTTTGCAGATTGAAACCAATATTGCACCGCGTCTTTGCCTCCTTTGCCAAAGAAGCCTGTGCGTGCAGCAACTTATGTCACTTATATAATAGCACGAGGGCAATAATTTATCAAATAGTTTTCTAATTTAATTTCAATTTAACTTTTAACAAATTTTTTCAGTTGTATTTTTGAGAATTGTGATAACACTAACTAATGCAAACGCAAACACAATTCTTTGCAAAGGAGTGAAAAGTTATGTCAAGCAACAAGAACGTAGTTCCCGAGGCAAGAGAGGCTCTCAACCGTTTCAAGATGGAGGCTGCTTCTGAAGTAGGCGTTAACCTCAAGCAGGGTTACAACGGTGACCTCACATCTAAGCAGGCAGGTTCTGTCGGCGGTCAGATGGTTAAGAAGATGATCGAATCCTACGAAAAGAATATGAAATAACCTTTTCGGGATAAGAAAAACTGCTGTTGAGCTTTTTCAACAGCAGTTTTGTTTTTACCAGGTAAGTGTGACGTCAAGTCCGTCAACCTCGTAGTCGATATTCCAAATTTTATCAAGCGCACCCGTTGCCGCCGCGAGCATTTCCTCATCCTTCATCGTGATTGTGGAAACAATTTTCATTGAGTGAGGAAGGTATGCCGTATCGCTGAGCTGGAAGCCTGTCACCCACCAATGAAGCTCGGCGGGACGTGAGAAGAGAAGCGTATCGCCGTGATAAACGTCCATACTCATAACAAGCATATCCTCGTCCGATGCGCAGTCGTAGAACGTTCCCGACTTGCTCTCATCGCGTGTGTAAACGCCGACCTCGCCGCCGTTCGCAATCGCATATCTGCCCTTCCAGAGCTGAATCATCCAATCCTTACCGTCATAAGTGAACTTCACGCGCTGTGTTGTATAGTGGAAGAAGAACGGAGTGAGATAACAGAAAACGTCATAGAAAATATTGAAGCCGAGCTCACGCTGCCATACGTCAATACCCGTATAAATTACGTTATCGTCAAAGTCAATGTGATATCCGATAAGAGCAGGGCCGCCGTCCTTGCCGACAAAAGCGTTCTCAACCTCATCATAGAAAATGCCCGAATAAGAGCCGTCCGTTCTGCCGTCGCGATAGGTAATCTTAACGCCGAGCTCATAAAGACCGGGCTTGCCCTCAACGGGTGTTGCCACGAGCTTAACTTCATCAACAATTCCGAGCCAGACGGACACCATACGGACAACAACGCCCATAACCATATTGCCTTCGGCAAAATAATCGCCTGAAACGCTGTTGAGGAACTTCTGCGTTTCGGGAATATCAAGCTTCATAGAAGACGTGAGAAGCTCCGCATACTGATTAGTCTGCGGAAGATTGTTATAAATCTGACTGAAGTCTACACCCGTGGATTCAAGAACTCCCTCAACGATACCCGAGAGTATATCATCAGCCGCAATAACAAGCTTTTCCTCATTAAAGATTTTTACTCCGAAAATCGCATTCATCTGTTTGTTGAAAGCAAAAACCGTCTCGAGGAAAGCGCCAATGTTGAACATCGGGTATCCGTTCTGCCAGATATCAACAATATCAAGCTTATTTTTCTTTTCAACTGCTGCGCCGACAGGCACTGCCGCCGCTGAAAACACGGTTACAATTACAAGAAGTATTGCAATAATTCTTTTCTTCATTTTATCGCCTCCTAAAAAATACCGTTTCTATTATATGCCAATTCATAAAAATAGTCAACTTTTATGCTTTCAAAAAATTTCGCAGAATACGACACACTTTGCATTGAAAAAAATCCCGTCTGATGATATACTGAAAAACACAAAGAATAAAGGCGGAAAAACTATGTTTCATTTTTTTGTTGCACCCGAAAACGTGACCGAAAACGAGATTACGGTAGTCGGCAGTGATGTAAACCACATCAAAAACGTTCTGCGGATGAAAATCGGTGAAAAATTCGTCGCCAATGACGGCAACGGCGCAAGCTATTGCTGTGCAATCAGAGAGATTTATGACGACAGAGTTGTTGCGGATATCGAGGACGGTCAGCTTATGAGCAACGAGCTGCCCGTAAGGCTGGTGCTTTTTCAGGGACTTCCGAAATCCGATAAGCTTGAGCTGATTATTCAAAAGGGTGTCGAGCTCGGCGTGAGCGAGATTTATCCCGTTGAGATGAGCCGTTGCGTTGTTAAGCTCGACGACAAAAAGAAAAAAAGCAAAACCGCGCGCTGGCAGTCAATAAGCGAAAGCGCGGCGAAGCAATCGGGCAGGACGGTTATCCCCGAAATTCACGAGCCCGTCAGCTTTGCGAATGCGCTGAAAATTGCGGAAGGCTTTGACCTTCTTCTCGTTCCCTACGAATGTGCGGACAGTATGGCAGCGCTAAAAAACAAGCTTGAAAACGTCAAGCCGAATATGACAATCGGCATTTTCATCGGCCCCGAGGGCGGCTACGAGGAAAGCGAGATTGAAAAAGCGAAGGCGGCGGGCGGAGAAGTCGTATCACTCGGCAAGCGTATTCTGCGCACGGAAACTGCAAGCATTGCCGCACTTGCAATTTGTATGTTCAACATTGAATCTAATCTTTTATAAAGGATAAAAATATGCTACCTTCGGAATTTTTAACAAGAATGAAGGATTTGCTCGGGGATGACTACGATGCGTTTATAAGGTCGTATGACGATGCACCCGTGCGCTCCTTCAGAATTAATACAAACAAAATAAGTGAAGAGGATTTTTTGAAAATCAATCCGTTCGGCGGCGAAAAGCTTCCCTTTGCCGAAAACGCGTATTATTTTGATTACGAAAAAATCGGCAATCACCCCTACCACCACGCAGGTATGGTTTACGTTCAGGAGCCTGCGGCAATGAGTGCGGTTGCGAGCGTTGACATCGAGGAAGATTGGAAAATCCTCGACCTTTGCGCCGCACCCGGAGGCAAATCCACTCAAGCGGCGGACAAGCTGACAAACGGAATGATTGTCTCTAACGAGATTGTCCCCTCCCGATGTAAAATTCTGACGGGAAATATGGAGCGCCTCGGCTTTAAGAATGCCGTAACCACCTGCGCGGACGCAAAGAGACTTTCTTCGCTTTTCGGCGAGGAATTCGACCTTATTATCGTCGATGCACCGTGCTCGGGAGAAGGAATGTTCCGCAAGGACGAAACAGCTATCAGCGAATGGTCGCCCGACAACGTGCGGCTTTGTGCCGAGAGGCAGGAGGAAATCCTCAGCTACATACATTCACTTGTCAGAGAGGACGGATATCTTCTTTACTCCACCTGCACTTTTTCGCTCGAGGAGAATGAAATGCAGGTTGATAAGTTTCTTTGTGAGCATCCCGAGTTTGAGCTTATCCCTGTTAAGGACTGTGTAAAAAGCAATACGGCAGACGGAATAAATTTTGAAGGATGTAAAACAGAAAATATTGCGGAATGCCGTCGTTTTTATCCCCACGTTTCAAAGGGTGAGGGACAGTTCGTTGCCCTGATGAAGAAAAAGTACGACAACGGCATCCGCATAAAAAGAGAAAACGCTCTTGAGGAAATTCCCAAGAACGAGCAAAAAATTGTATTCGATTTTCTTGATGCTACACTTGAAAAATACGACAGAAAATGCGTTAAAAAGTACAAGGACAGCATCGTTTATTTTGAACCCGATTTTGTTGTGCCGAAGGGTGTTGCGTTCTCCTGCGGAGTTACAATCGGCACAGTACAGAAGAACTATGTTCAGCCCCACCACCAATTTTTTATGGCAATGGGAGATGCCTTCAAAAGAAAAATCGACCTCACTCCCGACGAAGCGGAAACGTATCTTAAGGGTAACACCATTCCCTGCGATTGCGAAAACGGCTGGGCAGTTGTTACGGTTGACGGCTGTACCCTCGGCGGCGCAAAGGCTGTCAACGGTACGGCAAAGAATCATTATCCGAAGGGGTTAAGAAAAGTTTAGTTTGATAAAATGGTAGTTTGTCGGGGTATTTTTATAACACCTCATCCACCACTAACGTGGTCCCCCTTCCCCTCGAGGGGAAGGCTCTGAAAATCACTGCTAATCAAGGCTTCTCCTTGAGGAGAGGCTCCGCCGTAGGCGGTGGTGAGGTGTAGGTTGCAACGCAACCGTTATTATTTGACATCCCGACAAATTAAAACTTGTTAATACCTTTTACAAAACGCTGTGCCGAAATTTCGGCACAGCGTTTAACTTTTTATTACAGTCCAACTCCGTTTTCAAGCAAAGTTTTTACATAATCCAGAAATACATCCGGCTGTAACTCCGGAATGTTGGCTATTCCTTCAATTAATTCTGTATAGAATTCAGGGTTAAAAAGTGACGGCAAAACCTCAATTCCCATCTCAATAACCAACAGAGGAATACAAACAGCGGCTATCAATGCCACGGGGATAGCTCCCATAAGTGCTGCAAGAAAAGACATAGATTTACCTCCTTGATTCATTTTCTTTATAATATCATACCCCCCCCCCGAAAAATCAAGACTGAATTTTACGGCGGGAGCAGGTCTCACCCTAACGAGCATAGTAAAACACAAAAATTAAGGCAGAAACGCTTGTTCGTTTCTGCCTTTTCTTTTATTCAACGAGCTATTCTTTAAAAAAATGCTCCTCAACCGTTGCGCAAAGTGCGTGGTAGACGGGCAGATGAAGCTCCTGAATCATATAGGTTTCATCCTCATCTACGATTATGGAAATATCGCACACATCCTTAAGCACTCCGCCGTCCTTGCCCGAAAGTGCAACCGTTACAAGTCCGAGGGACTTTGCAACCGCCGCCGCGGCATAAACGTTTTTCGCGTTGCCCGACGTGCTGATACCTAGGAAAACGTCACCCTTTTTGCCAAGTCCCAGCACCTGCTGTGCATAAATCAGGTCGGGATCGCAATCGTTGGCAAAAGCCGTTGTCAGCGCAACACCGCTGTTGAGTGCAATTGCAGGCAAACCCTGCTGAAGCTTATCAAGTCCGATGCCGTCAAGCTCGGGAACACGCTCGAGCATTTCAGCTTTCTTCTTCTCGGGAATCGGCCTCTTTTTAAGAAAGCCCTTCATCAGCTCGCCCACAATATGTTCGGCATCCGCACAGCTTCCGCCGTTGCCGCAGACAAGGAGCTTGCCGCCCGATTCGTAGCTTTTTATAACCGCATCGCACATAAGGCGAATTTCTTTTTCGTTAGCTTTAAGCACGGGATAACGCCAGATAAGCTGTGTAACAAAATCCATTTTACTCATATAAAAAGTCCTCAATATTGAAATCGTCAATATCTTCAATTTCGTTTTCGCCCTCAATTTCGGGAATCTGGGCGAAAACCTCAAACTTTCTGCCCTGCGACCAGAGTGACGGAGTAATGCGGATTGTATAACCGCAGCCGCCGGGAGTCAGCCATTCGTGCATTGAAGCCTCGGGCAGACCGAACATCGCAAGCAGAGCCATTATAACACCGCCGTGGGTGACGATTGCCGTCTTTGTGATACCTGATTGAATAACACCGTCAACGACCTTAATCATCGTCTGTGCAATTCGGCTTGAAAATTCCTCGTTGCTCTCGCCGAAAGGAGGATTGACACCCTTCTTTCCTGCAAGCCAATCGGGGAAAACGGGATGATTTTCAAGCTCCTCCGCCGTTTTACCCTCGAACTCGCCGAAGTTATATTCGATAAAGCCGTCAATAATAATCGGGTCACATTCGGGATAAATAAGCTTTGCAGTTTGCGTACAACGGGAAAGCGGACTCGAAAAAACAGCCTCGACGGGCGGATATTTATAATCCGTCTTCATCTGCGAAATCTGCTTTACTCCCTCTTCGCTCAAGGGCTCGTCAATGTGTCCGATGTATTTACCGTCCACATTGCCTGCCGTTATTCCGTTTCTTATAAGTTGGATATAGTAAGACTTCATTAATTTTTTATTCCTTTAACATTGCCTTGTAGAGTTTGATATAAGTGTTAGCCGAGCGACCCCAACTGTAATCACATTCAAGAGCGCGCTGTGTAAGTGCAGCCCAATCGTAGTTATAGTATACGTTAAGTGCACGGCGGATAGCATCGAGCATATCGTGAGCGTTATAGCTCTTGAAGGTAAAGCCGTTGCCCTCGCCGTCACCGCAGTCGGAAATTGAATCGCGCAGACCACCTGTTTCGCGGACGATGGGCACAGTGCCGTAACGAAGAGCAACCATCTGTGAAAGTCCGCAGGGCTCACTCTTTGACGGCATAAGGAACATATCTGCACCCGCATAAATCTTTCTTGCAAGGTCAGGGATAAATCCGATTCTTAAGCCCACCTTGTCGGGATATTTTTCAGCAATTTCTCTGAAGAAGCTCTCATATTCATAATCACCCGAGCCGAGAACAACAAGCTGCATTTCGCTTGTTGAAAGAAGCTCATCAAGAATACCCTTAACAAGGTCAAGACCCTTATGCGCAACGAGACGGGAAACCATACCGACAATCGGCACGTCTGCCTTTACGGGAAGACCCATAACCTGCTGTAAATCCTCTTTGTTGAGTTTTTTGTCGGCAGGATTTGCGGCGGAATAATTCGCACGGATGCTCTTGTCCGTTTCGGGGTCATAGCCGATAACGTCAATACCGTTGAGAATACCGCTGAGCTTATAGCGTCTCTCGTTAAGGATGCTGTCAAGACCGTGTGAATACCACGGGTCGAGAATCTCGTCAGCATAGGACTGGCTGACCGTTGTAACCTTATTTGCACATTCGATTGCGCCCTTCATAAAGTTGACACAGCCGTCATATTCGAGAACGGGAGCATACTCCTGCGGAATGCCGAGCACATCCTCAAGAATCTCCTTGCCGTAAATACCCTGATACTGAATGTTGTGGATTGTGAAAACTGTTTTTATATTTTCAAATCCCGGTGCATTCGCATACATCGTTGAATAGTAAACGGGAGTAAGTGCCGTCTGCCAATCGTTACAATGGATGATATCGGGCTTGAAATCAATGTACGGGATAATCTCGAGGATTGCACGTGAGAAGAACGCAAAACGCTCCGCATCATCGTACTGACCGTAGATTGTATCGCGCTTGAAATAATACTGATTATCAAGAAGGTAGTATATAACACCGTTATGCTTTGCCTCGAAGATACCGCAGTACTGACGGCGCCAGGCAACGGGAACACAGATGTGAGTAATGAACTTCATCGTATCCTTTAACTCCTGACGGATTGTATCATAAAGAGGCATAACAACACGGCAGCCGATAAGTCTCTTGCGAAGCGCCTGAGGCAATGAGCCCGCTACGTCACCGAGACCGCCGCTCGCCATAAAGGGCAGAGCTTCACTTGCAGCGTATAAAACTTTCATTATAGGTCAACCTCCCTTAGATTACGATTCCCTTACCGATGTAAACGGGGAATTTCTCGTCACCTGAAAGCACCTTGCCCGGCTTGATGACGATATCCTTATCAGCAACAACGCAATTGAGCTGAACGTCATCGCCGATATACGCATTCTGCATCAGCACGCAGTTTTTAACAACCGCATCCTTGCCGATATGAACGCCGCGGAAGAGAATACTGTTTTCTACCTTACCCTCAATTACACAACCGTCGGCAATGAGTGAATTCTTAACATCCGAGCCGAGACCGTAAATTGCGGGAACATCATCCTTAACCTTTGTGTAAACAGGCTGTGTGCGGCAGAGTGCATTTCTGTTCTCCTTATCAAGAAGAGCCATATTAGCCTCAAAGTATGACTGCATACTGTCAAGCATCTTGACAAAGCCCGTAACCTCGTAGCCGTAAATCTTGAGCTTTTTAACGTTTCTCTTAAGAATGTCGTCTGTAAACGAATGGTAGCCGAGGCTGATTGCTTCGTTGATAAGTCTTTCAAGAAGAGACTTTCTCATAAGCACTATGTTTATTGAATAATTAGCCACGCCGTCCTTGAGTCTGCGGGAAACGGATGAGATTTTCCCGTCCTCTTCAACGTCGAGAACTGCAAGCTCTGCAATTTCGGGTGTCTCGCCGTTGACATAAGCGATTGTGATGTCCGCACCCTTTTCCTCGTGGTAAGCAAACAGCTTCTTTAAATTAAAGTTATAAAGCGCGTTACAGTCGCACATCATAACGTATTCCTCGTCGGAATACTGCAGGAAGTTCATAACGCCTGCAATAGCCTCTATTCTGCCCTTATAAAGACCTGTGTTTGAAGAATTGAACGGAGGAAGAATGTAGAGTCCGCCGTGCTTTCTTGAAAGGTCCCAGGCTCTGCCGTTACCGACGTGGTCCATAAGCGACTGGTAGTTGCTCTTTGTGATAATACCGACCTTGCCCATTCCGCTGTTCACCATTGCGGAAAGGGTGAAGTCGATAAGACGGTAGCGTCCGCCGTAGGGCACGGAGCCCATTGAACGCATTGAAGTAAGTTCGTTGAGATAATTATCAAAATTGTTTGAAAAAACAAGTCCGAGTACGTTATTGGCTCTCATTATTCTGCCCCCTTTACATCTTCGCCTATCATAGCCTTGGGTTCAACGCAGGCGCCCTTGCCGACCGTAACGTTCGGGCCGACAACAGCTACGCCCCAATCGTCAATATTTTCAACATCCTCGGGACGCTTGCCGACCTGTGCATCCGCCTCAACAACAACGTTTTCGGCAACGATTGCATACTGAACCTTTGCACCCGATTTGATAACACTGCCCGGCATAACAATTGAATCCTTGACAATTGCGCCCTCTTCAACATTGACGTTTGCAAAGAGAACGGAGAAGTCAACCTCGCCCTCAATTTCACAGCCCTCGGCTATCATTGAATTCTGCACCTTTGCAGTATCTGCAACATAGTGCGGACAGGTTACGGGATTCTTTGCATAAATCTTCCAGCTTGAATCCGTAAGGTCAAGGTCTACCTGCGGATTAAGAAGGTCGAGGTTTGCCTCCCAGAGGCTGTCGATTGTTCCGACGTCCTTCCAATAGCCGTCGAAGGCATAAGCGAACATTCTCTCGCCTGCCTCGTGCATTGCGGGGATAAGGTCGTGGCCGAAGTCGTTGCTTGAAGACGGATTTGCTTCATCGTCAAGAAGATACTGACGAAGCTTCTTCCAGCTAAAAACATAAACACCCATTGATGCCTTGTTTGAGCGCGGATTCTTCGGCTTCTCTTCAAACTCGGAGATTGAGCCGTCCTCGTTGACGAGCATCAGACCGAAGCGGGATGCCTCTTCCCACGGAACCTCGAGCATAGCGATTGTACAATCGGCATTCTTTTCCTTGTGGTAAGCGAGCATTTTTGAATAATCCATCTTGTAGATATGGTCGCCCGAAAGAATAAGAACGTAATCGGGGTCGTATCTGTCGATGAAATTGATGTTCTGATAAATTGCGTTTGCAGTACCCTTGTACCATTCTGTACCCTGAATCTGCTGATACGGAGAAAGGATATGCACACCGCCGTCGGCTCTGTCAAGATCCCAAGCCTGACCGTTGCCGATATAATCGTTCAGCTCAAGAGGCTGATACTGAGTAAGTACGCCGACTGTGTAAATACCTGAATTTACACAGTTCGAGAGTGGGAAGTCGATAATTCTGTACTTTCCGCCGTAGGGCACGGCAGGTTTGGCAATGTTCTTTGTCAGGATGCCGAGTCTGCTGCCCTGACCGCCTGCAAGAAGCATTGCAATACATTCGTGTTTACGTGACATTATGCTGCCTCCTTTTTATTTCGTCGCAATTTTTGCGGCATTTTCTTTCTTTTTTCTTGGGATTGGTGCTGTAAGATATATTACACTCAGGCCCGGAAGGTCGAGCGGAATACTGTATTCAAGACCGTGCACAGGCACTTTTCTGCTCCTTACACTGCCCGTTGTACCTGTTCCCTTACCGCCGAAAGCCTCGGCATCGGTATTGAGAACAACCCTGTACGTTCCCGATTTCGGGACGCCTATACGGTAGCCCTCGCGCATTACGGGAGTGAAGTTGCACACGGCAATAATTTCTTTTCCGTCCTTATCAATTCTGCGGAATGCGATTACGGAATTGTCGGCATCATCCGCACTTATCCATTTAAAGCCCGTCCAATCGTAGTCCACCTGCCAGAGTGCAGGGGTTGATTTATAAAGGCTGTTTATTGTTTTTACAAAATACTGTAATTTTCGGTGGGCGTCGTAGTCAAGCAGAAGCCAATCAAGTCCTTGCTTATAATTCCATTCGATGAACTGACCGAACTCCTGACCCATAAACATCAGCTTTTTGCCCGGATGGGCCATCATATAGCCGAGGAAGGAGCGCACACCTGCAAATTTTTCCTCATAATCGCCCGGCATTTTACCCATAAGCGAGCATTTGCCGTGCACTACCTCATCGTGTGAAATCGGCAGAACAAAATTCTCCGAAAAGGCATAGAAAAACGAAAATGTCAGGTTGTTATGATTAAACTTGCGGTGAATTCCGGGTAAAGAAAAGTACCTCAGACAATCGTTCATCCAGCCCATATTCCATTTGAAGTTAAAGCCGAGTCCGCCGTCGCACACAGGCTTTGAAACCATCGGCCAAGCCGTGCTTTCCTCCGCAATCATCAGCACGTCGCCGTATTCGCGGAAAACCGCCGTATTAAGCTTTTGCAGAAATTCAATCGCCTCGAGATTTTCCTTGCCGCCGTTTTTGTTCGGTCTCCACTGACCGTCCTCGCGGCAATAGTCAAGGTAAAGCATCGAAGCCACCGCATCAACGCGCAGACCGTCGATATGATATTTATCAAACCAGAACACAGCGTTCGAGATAAGGAAGCTTCTGACCTCGTTTTTACCGTAGTCAAAAACTCTCGTTCCCCACTGCCTGTGCTCACCCTTGAGCATATCCTCATATTCATAAAGAGGCTGTCCGTCAAACTCGTAAAGCCCGTGCGCATCCTTTGGGAAATGGGCAGGAACCCAATCGAGGATAACGCCTATCCCCGCCTCGTGGCACTTGTCAACAAAATACATAAAATCCTTCGGCTCACCGTAGCGTGAGGTCGGAGCAAAATACCCCGTCACCTGATAGCCCCACGAGCCGTCGAACGGATGCTCGCTTATCGGCAGAAGCTCCACGTGAGTATATCCCATTTCCTTTACATATTTTGTCAATTCATCGGCAAGCTGTCGGTAAGAGTAAAATTTTTCTTCACCGTTCACTCTCCACGAACCCGCGTGAACCTCATAGATGTTCATCGGACTGTCATAAGAGGACTTTCCTCTGCGGCTTTCAAGCCAGCCTGCATCCGACCAGACGTAGCCCTCGGTATCATAAAATTTCGATGCTGTTTCGGGACGCGTCTGCGTATGAAAAGCATACGGATCAGCTTTAAAAATACGTCTGCCGTCCGCCGTTGTGATACAGAATTTGTAGGTATCAAACTGTTTTATATTTTCAACAAAACATTCCCACGTTGAACCGTCACCCAGACGGTACATAAAATTTGCGTCATTGTTCCAGCCGTTAAAATCGCCGACAACGCTGACTGCTCTTGCGTGCGGCGCCCATACACGAAAAACAGCCTTGTTGCCTTCCGCGCGGTGCGCACCGTAGAATTCGTACGCTCTGGCATTGCTTCCCTGATGAAAAAGATACACCGGAACGTCATAAGGATAAAAATCCCCGTTCATTTTTTACCTTCTCCCTTAAAAATTCCACTTACACATATATTATTTTACCAAACTGCAAGGTAAAATTCAAGTTATTTTGAGTATATTATTCAAAGGATATGTAAAAATTTATCGACCATTTTGTGTATTTTGTTACAAAAAATACCGCACGACTCTCATCGTGCAGTAAAAATATTATTCAAACAAATTAAAACAAGCCTCTGATTGCCTGCGGAAGGAGAACTGCGATATAGCTGTAAAGCATACCGATGATTTCCGAAACAATGTTAGAAACATAAGCTGCGATATTTGAAACGTTGTCTGTCGGAAGGTCTGTCGGTGCCGGCTCTTCCTTCTGTGAAAGATCCTTCTTGATAGCGTACTGATCGATGAGAGAAATTTCCTGAGTTTCATCGTCAACAAGATATGACTTGATGATAACCTTATCACCGTCAACAACAGTTGTCATAAAGCAGCCGCCCATATCTCTTGTTGAGAGATGGAATGCGCAAGCCTCGCCGATAGGATCAATAGCATCCTCGTTGATGCCGTATCTCTTTGTGCCTGCTGTTGAAGGAAGGATATGAACGGTACCGTCAGGGTTGTTAGCAAATGTGATTTCCTCACCCTTGTAATTCTCTGTAACATAAGTTACACCGTCGACAACCTCGTCACCCTTAACGGGAACCGAGCGGTAGTATACGTGGTCGTGACCTGCATAAACAAGGTCGATATCAAGCTCGTCGAAGAGCTCAATGAGAACGTTACGCATAATGATTGTATCGGGCTTATTGATGTTCTTGCCCTGTGAATACAACGCTCTGTGCATAATAACGAACTTCCAGTCAGCGTCAGAAGCCGACATATCGTTGACAAGCCAGTTTCTCTGTGACTGTGACATCGGGTACATATCGTTTGTGTTGAGAACAGCAAAGTGTGCGTTGCCGTAATCATAAGAATAGTAAACACCGTTTACCCAGTTAACGTTTGACTCTGTGTTCGGATTTGAAAGGTTGAACATAGAATTGAAAACGTTGATATTGAGCTTGTTTGTGATGTTACCGTCGTGATTACCTGCTGCAGGAGCAAGTGTTGTTACCATATTGTTGACTGCAAAGTTTTTGAAATACCAATCCCACTCGTCGTTTGTACAGTCGTTTACAAAGTCACCGAGATTTACCGTGAACTCTGACTCGGGAAGAGTAGCCATAGCACCCTTGATTGTGTTTGCAGCCTGTGCAAAATTTTCGTCACTGCTTGCCTGAACGTCAGCGATTGTGATGAAGGAGAAGGAATCGTCACCGTCATCTGTTACGAAGGTACCTGCCTCGCTCCACAAATCTCTTGACTTATCACCGACGCGGTATGTATACTCTGTGCCCGGCTCAAGACCGTCAACAGTTACCTTGTGACAGTACTGGTCGCGGTGCTGATAAATGTTATCTGAAGAATAAACTGCGGCACCTGCGAATGAGCCCTTGTAATCAGCAGATTTCATAATCTGAACATCAGCATCGGAATACTCCGTTGTATACCAGCAGAAGCCTCTTGATGATGTTGCATCACCGTTAAAAGAAACACTTACTCTTTTAACTGCATCTGTCTCTTCTGCAGAGGTTGCCATTACCGAGCCGCCGAAAACGACAGCAAGACAAAGCAAAACTGCAAGAATTCTCTTGGAAAGCTTTTTCATTAGAATGTCCTCCTAAATATTTTTGCATTATAATTATACACTACTTGTCAATGCACGGATTGATGTAAAATACACTTTCAGGTTTGTGCAAAATAACAAGTTATTCCTCAATCTTAAACTTGCGGAACATTACATTTCTGCGATAATGTGTATATGTAAGGTATACAAATTCGCCGTCCGTTACCGCCGCAGGATAGGAAAATTCCGCTTCCGTATCCTCGTCACGCTCGATTTCAACAGGCGGTAAGAATGACTGTGCATTATCCTCGGTTACCGCATAAGAGATTACGTTTCTGTCGCCCCAATCGTCCTGATTAGGATTGAAGAAAACAACAACCTTTCCGTCAGGAAGCTTTACGCAATCAATGCCGCTGTTGTTGTTCGGCAGGTCGGTTTTTTCGGCAGGTGTCCAATGAACCATATCCTCCGAGCAGCTTTTCATAACTCGGCCCTCGGTCGAACGGAGAAGCGCATAAACCTTGCCGTCAGCCTCCCAGAGTGTCGGCTGAATTATACCCTTGCCGCGTGCGTTCGTATGGTCAAAGCCGATAAGCTCGCCTCTCTGCCAAGTCTTACAGTCATCGGCAGAAACATCAATAAACGCATCCCAGGTTGTAGCGGTTTCAACCGATGCAGGTGCGGCAATTCTGCCGTCCGAAAGATTGATTGCCTTGTTTTTAACAGGGCCTCTTCCGTCAGAGCGGTCACCCTCAACAAGCTCAACAGCCTCCGACCACGTTCTGCCGCCGTCGGTTGAGGTGCGGAGATATGTGCACCAGTTTGTAATCTTTGTACCAATCTTGAAGAACAGATAAACCGTGCCGTTCTTTTCGTGCAGAACGGGATTCCAGCACGGAATGTTATCAGAAAAAGACATCTGCACGGGGTCTGACCACTTGCCGTTTTCGTAGGTGCAAAGGAAGATTCGAACGTCCTCGTTACCCTCCTCCGTGCCCGCAAAGAAAGCGCACAGCACTCTGTCGCCCACCTTCAGCACGGTCGTTGCGTGGCACTGGTCAAAAAACTTTCCTTCTTCAAAAAGAAATCCGCTTTCAATTTCAACAAGCTTCATATTTATCTCTCCAAAAGCACTTCAGCTTCATATTTTTCTACTTCCTCGTACCAGCTCTCGCCAACGGGAACACCGCAACGCTCGCAGTATTCATTCCATACATCGGCGAGCGGATAGTTTTTAAGCTCCTCCTGCATAACAAGAAGCTTTGTTGTGTTTGCGCTCTCCTGCAATGCCTTGAGCTCGGCGTGCGGAGTGAGAAGTGCGTTGAGCATAGCCTTCTGCACGTTACGAATACCGATTACCCAAGCCGCAACACGGTTGATTGATGCATCAAAATAGTCTGTTGCGATGAATACGCGGTCAAGCGCATCGTGGGCAACGATTTCCTTTGCGATTTCCTTTGTCTCGTCATCAAAGATAACAACGTGGTCACTGTCCCAACGGACACCGCGCGTTACGTGGAGAGCGATCTTCTCATTGAAAAGAAGAAGCGAGGAAATCTTGTCGGAAACAACCTCTGTCGGATGATAGTGGCCGTTATCCATAAGAGGTGTGATGCCCTTATAATTTACGTAAGAAAGGCTGAACTCTGCCGAACCGACAGTATAGCTTTCAAGTCCGATGCCGAAAACCTTTGATTCAAGAGTTATGTAAACCTTTGACTTATCATAGTCAACCGAAAGAATTTCATCAAGACTCTTCTTGAAGCGCGCTCTGGGTGCAAGACGGTCAGCGGGAATATCCTTATAGCCGTCGGGAATCCAGATGTTCATAACACAGGGAACGCCTGTTTCGTTTGCAAAATACTCTGCAATTTTAAGGCAGGCCTTGCCGTGATTTACCCAGAAGGTGCGAACCTCCTCATCGGGTGATGAAAGGGTGAGATTATCCTTTACCATCGGGTGAGAGAAATATGTCGGGTTAAAGTCAATACCCATTCCTCTTGCCTTGGCATACTCAACCCATTTTGCAAAATGCTTCGGCTCGATTGCATCTCTGTCTGCAAACTCACCGTCTTCAAAAATCGCATAAGAAGCGTGGAGATTAAGCTTCTTCTTGCCGGGGATGAGTGAGCAAGCCTTATCAATATCAGCCATAAGCTCCTCGGGAGTTGTTGCCTTACCGGGGTAGTTACCCGTTGTCTGGATACCGCCTGAAAGAGCCTCCTTTGAGTCAAAGCCTACAACGTCGTCGCCCTGCCAGCAGTGCATAGAAATCGGCAGCTCCATAAGCTTTTCAATCGCCTTGTCGGTGTCGATACCGATTTTTGAATATAAATCCTTTGCATATTCGTAACGTGTCATTATAAAACCTCCGTTTGAGTTCATATACATTTAAATATTAACACATCAATGCTGAAAAAACAATAACAGATTGACTTGAATATGGTTAATTTTTGGTTTAATATATATACCATAATTTGAACGGAGTGATTTTATGGGTAAGATTATTGCAATCGGCGGCGGTCGATATGACGACGGCGAAATCAGAAACATTCTTGAATACATTGCATCCTGCGCAAAAAAGGAAAATCCTTCCGTCCTTTTTCTTCCGACGGCAGGCTTTGACGACATCGAGGGCGATGAGCACATCCGCGACATCTTCCTCGGCTGCGGCTGCAGCTTTGACTATCTTTTTCTGACGGACAAAGCTCTGACAAAGGACAGCATCCGCAATAAAATTCTTTCGGCTGACGTAATCTACGTCGGCGGCGGTAACGTTGAATTTATGATGAACACCTGGAACGAAACGGGCGCATCCGATGCTCTGCGCGAGGCTTACGAAAAGGGAATTATTATGTCGGGTTACAGCGCAGGTGCGGTCTGCTGGTTCAACGAGGGCTATGACGATTGCGGGCCCGACAGAAGCTTCATATTCTGTGACTGTCTCGGCATTCTGCCTTACAGCGCGTGTCCCCACTTTGAGGGCAACGGCTGGTATAACTTCAAGGACGAAATCAAATCCCGTCCGATGTCGGGTATCGGCATTGAAAACGGTGCAGCACTCATTTTTGAGGACGGAAAGTTCAGCACAATGCACGGCAATGACGTCGGATATGTGTGGCTTTTCAACAAAAATAAGAATTACGAGGGTGCAACACTCTGATTTTAATTGACTTGAAAAATTGTTTGTGATAAAATATTTGCGCAAATTACGAATATTTCAGGAGGTATTCACTATGAAAAAGATACTCGCAGTTCTCCTTGCGATTATGATGATGCTTACACTTTCATCAGTATCATTCGCAGCAGAAGACAGCAAAAACGGCAACCTTCAGTTTGACGAAAACGGCAAATTTGAAATTATGCTCGTTGCTGACGCACAGGACGGCTTCCCCATTGAAGACGACTTCAAAAACGCTTTCAATCAGGCTCTTGATAAGGCACAGCCCGACCTCGTAATCTTCCTCGGCGACATCGTTATGTCCGCTGAAACAGACGAAGAATATTGGGCAGGCTACGGCGACCTTCTTAATCCCCTTGTTGACAGAGACATCCCCTTCACACTCGTTTTCGGTAACCACGACGACCAGGACGCACATAAGGGCTCAACAAAGGACGAGAAGCTCGCAAAGTATATGTCTTTTGAAAACTGCCTCGCTTACGATGCAGACCCTGCACTCCACGGCTCAGGTACACACAACCTTGAAATCCTTTCATCAGACGGAACAAAGACAGCCTACAACCTTTGGATGATGGACAGCGGCGACTATATCGAGGGCGGCTACGACTGCGTTCGTGCTGACCAGCTTGAGTGGTACGAGGGTGTCAGCAAGGAGCTTGAGGCTGACAACGGCGGCAAGGTTCCCTCTCTTATGTTCCAGCACATCGTTCCTGCTGAGGTTGCAAAAGAGGTTATGTTCACAGTTAAGGGCGACCTCGGTGCTCTCGGCTCAACAAACTTCTCTGACGGCACAGCAGCTACATACCTTCCCAACATCTGGGGCTTTGAAGAGGGCTGGATGTTTGAGCAGGCTTGTCCCTCACCTGACTGCGAAGGTCAGTGGGACGCAATCACCGAGCGCGGCGACGTTCAGGCTGTATTCTTCGGCCACGACCACATCAACACCTACGTTGCAAACATCAACGGCATTGATGCAGTCAATGTTCCCGGCTCAACCTACAACTCATACTACGATATGCTCGCTCAGGGCTTTATGATGATTTCTCTTGACGAAAACGACCTTTCAACTTACAAGAGAACAATGCTCTACACATCAGACCTTGCACTTGAGGAAGGCTCAAAGCTTCCCGACGGCAACCACGGAAAGGCTTACTATCAGTTCGCAAACATCTTCAGACCTGTTATGAACTTCATAGTAAAGGCTATGAGAGTAATTCTCTTCCCGTTCTTCTTCTGGGCAGCATAAATACAGCAATCAACCGCACTCCGAAAGGGGTGCGGTTTTGGTTTGTTTTTCACTAATTAAAATTTTAACAAAATACAGAAAAAACTCTTGCTTTTTATAATATAGTATGTTAATATATGCGCAAGTTAATAAAAAATTAACGATAGAGGCGCATCGCATTATCAGTAGCAACTGTTATTCAAGGCCGTGGCAAAGGCTTACGGCAGTTGTGAAAGGAATCGTTGCCGAAGGCAGCCGAAGCCAAGGCTGAGCTGGTAGTCGGGAATAAGATCCCGCCTATTGTCGCATATTGCGGAGAGCTATCTTATATTTTTTCACGGCTGTATTGTCGGGATTAATGCAGGTAGTCGATGCAAATCGGCTATTTTTTATTGCTTGAGAATCTTAAAAGGAGTTTTTAAAATGACAGAAAACAGCGTTTTCAGAGGTGCGGCTACCGCCCTTATCACACCGCTCAATGCACAGGGCATTGACTACGAAAATTTCGGTAAGCTTATCGACTGGCAGATTGACGAAGGCATTGATGCTCTTGTTATCTGCGGTACAACAGGCGAAGGCTCAACACTTACCGACGATGAGCACAGAGATGCTCTTGAGTTTGCATACAAGCGTGCTGCAGGCAGAGTTCCTATGATTGCAGGTACAGGCTCAAACGATACTGCTTACGCTATCGACCTTACAAAGTTCGCTTGCGAAATCGGCTACGAGGGTATGCTTCTTGTTACTCCCTACTACAACAAGGCTACACAGAACGGTCTTATCAAGACTTTCACAGCTATCGCTGACGAGAGCACAAAGCCCTGCCTTCTTTACAACGTTCCGTCAAGAACAGGCTGTAACATTGAGCCCGCAACCTACGGCGTTCTTGCTGACCACCCGATGATTACAGGTATCAAGGAAGCAAGCGGCAACATCTCAAAGATTGTTGAAACAATGGCAATCGTAGGTGACAGACTTGACCTTTATTCAGGTAATGACGACCAGATCGTTCCTCTTCTTTCACTCGGCGGTTCGGGCGTTATCTCCGTTCTTTCAAACGTTCTCCCGAAGGAAACATCACAGATGTGCCACAAGTTCTTTGAGGGTAAGACAGACGAGGCTCTCAAGATGCAGCTCGACTACCTTCCGCTTATCAACGCACTCTTCTGCGAGGTTAATCCCATTCCCGTTAAGGCCGCTATGGCTGCTATGGGCTTCGGCGAGGATTATCTCCGACTTCCGCTCACTCCGATGGAGGATGCACACAAGCAGAATATGCTCGCACTTATGCGTCAGCAGGGGTTGAACGTATGATAAAGGTACTTATTAACGGCGCCTGCGGCAGAATGGGCAAGGAGGTCGAGAAAATCGTCGAGTCCTCCGAGACTATGAGCGTTGCCGCAAAGGTTGACAAGATGGCGGCTGAAAGCGGATGCTATACGGACATCAACGATTTTGTCGGCAAGGCTGACGTTATCATTGATTTTTCAAATCATCTCGGCACAAAAGAGCTTCTCGACTATGCCGTAAAAAATAACATCCCGACAGTTGTTGCAACAACAGGTCACACACCCGAGGAGCTTGCATACATTGAAGAAGCAAGCAAGAAAATTGCGGTTTTCCATTCCGCAAATATGTCACTCGGCGTTGCGCTTCTTTGTGAGCTTGCTGTCAAGGCTGCGGCTACGATGCCCGATGCCGACATTGAGATTGTCGAAACTCACCACAACCGTAAGCTTGATGCTCCCAGCGGTACTGCACTTATGATTGCAAACGCAATAAAAGCCGTTCGCGAAAAGGCACAGTTTGTTTTCGGCAGAGAGGGCAACGCAAAGCGTGAGAAAAACGAAATCGGCGTTCACGCAGTAAGACGCGGCAACATCGTCGGTATCCACGAGGTCCTCGTTTCCACCGACAGCCAGACAATCACCCTCAAGCACGAGGCACATTCCAGAGCCCTGTTTGCGGAGGGAGCAGTTTCTGCGGCAGAGTTTATTCTCGGCAAGGGCGCAGGACTTTACAATATGAACAGTATTGTTGAATGAGAGGTCACGCTATGATAAGAATTGGTATAGCAGGCTACGGCAACCTCGGTAAGGGTGTTGAAGCCGCTGTTAAGAATAATCCCGATATGGAGCTCGTTGCGGTTTTCTCGCGCAGAGACCCCGACTCCTTAAAAATCAAAACAGAGGGTGTCAAGGTATATCCCTACGAAAAAATCGCAGACTATAAGAATGACATTGACGTTATCATCAACTGCGGCGGCAGTGCAAAGGATCTTCCCGAATCAACGCCCGCAATCGCAGAAAACTTCAATGTTATCGACAGCTTTGACACTCACGCACGCATCCCCGAGCATTTTGCAAATGTTGATGCGAGCGCAAAAAAAGGCAACAAAATCGCAATTATTTCCGTCGGCTGGGATCCGGGTATGTTCTCGCTCAACCGACTTTATATGAACGCGGTTCTCCCCAACGGTAACGATTACACATTCTGGGGCAAGGGTGTAAGTCAGGGCCATTCGGATGCAATCCGCCGCATTGACGGTGTTATTGATGCCCGTCAGTATACGGTGCCCGTTGAAAGTGCGGTTGAAAGCGTGCGCAACGGTGAGAATCCCACACTCACAACAAGACAGAAGCACACAAGAGAGTGCTACGTTGTTGTCGAGGACGGCGCAGACAAGGCAAGAATTGAAAACGAAATCAAGACAATGCCCAACTACTTTGCCGACTATGACACAACCGTAAACTTTATTTCACTTGAGGAGCTTCAGCGCGACCACATGGGCATCCCCCACGGCGGAAGCGTTATCCGAAGCGGCTTTACGGGCTTTGACCTTGAGACAAAGCACACTATCGAATACAGCCTCAAGCTTGAATCGAACCCCGAATTTACGGGCAGTGTGCTTACCGCTTATGCACGTGCGGCATACAGACTCAGTCAGAACGGCGAAGCAGGCTGCAAGACTGTTTTTGACATTGCACCCGCACAGCTTATCACACAGTCGGGCGAAGAAATCCGCGCACATATGCTTTAATCTAAAGCAATCCCCACCCGAAAGGATGTTTTAAAATGATCTGCAATAACCTTGGTGTTAATGAAAAAGGTCATCTTACGTTTGCAGGACACGATACGGTTGAGCTTGCTCAGAAGTATCAGACACCTGCATATATAATGGACGAAAATAAAATCAGAGAGAAGTGCCGTATTTACAAATCCGCAATGAGCGAGTTTTTCGGCGGCGAGTCAATGCCTCTTTTTGCAAGCAAGTCACTTTGCTTCAAGCGCATTTATGAAATTATGCGCGAGGAGGAAATGGGAATTGACGTTGTTTCCCCGGGTGAGCTTTACACGGCTGTGAAGGCAGGCTTCCCGATGGAAAGAGCATATTTCCACGGCAACAATAAGACGGATTTTGACATCGCATTTGCAATCGAAAACGGCATCGGTTATTTTGTCTGCGACAACGTCGAGGAGCTGAACGCCATTGACCTAGAGGCAGGTAAGAAGGGCATAAAGCAGAAGATTCTTCTCCGCCTTACGCCCGGTATTGACCCTCATACCCACGCTAAAATCAGCACGGGTAACGTCGATTCCAAGTTCGGTGCAGCTATCGAAACAGGACAGGCAAAGGCGCTTGTTGAGCTTGCACTTGCAAAAGAAAATATTGCCCTTATGGGCTATCACTGCCACATCGGCTCACAGATTTTTGAATACGACCCGTTCTGCGATGCGGCTGTTATAATGATCAAGTTCCTCGCAGATATAAAAACCGAGCTCGGCTTTGAGGCAAGCGTTCTCAACCTCGGCGGCGGTATGGGTGTAAAGTACGTTGAAGCTGATCCCGAAATCGACTACGCAAAGAACATTGAGGGCATCGCAACGCTCGTCAAGTCAGAATGTGAAAAGCTCGGTGTCGCAATGCCGACAATCCTTATGGAGCCGGGCAGAAGCATCGTTGCGGATGCAGGTCTCACCCTCTACACCGCAGGCACGCGCAAGGAAATCAAGGGCTTTAAGAACTATGTTTCCATCGACGGCGGAATGCCCGACAACCCGAGATACGCGCTTTATCAATCCGCTTACACCGTAATGGTTGCCAACAAGGCGAACGAAGAGGCGGATTATGAATGCACAATCGCAGGAAGGTGCTGTGAAAGCGGTGACCTTATTCAGGAGGGTGTTAAAATCCCGAAGCCGGAGCGCGGCGACACGATTGCCGTCCTCACGACAGGCGCATACAACTTCGCTATGTCCTCCAACTATAACGCAATCTGCAAGCCTCCCGTGATTATGCTCGACGGCGAAAACGATTACGTAGCTGTCAAGCGCGAGAGCTTTGACGACCTTATTTCAAGACAGGTATAAAAAATATAACAACCACGACCTCCCGTTAAAACGAGAGGTCGTTTTGTTTGACAAATCGGAGTTTGTAGGGGTGTTGTTGCGAATAAAAATTACGCTGTAGCCCTGTCGCCCCTGAAAGGGGAGATGTCTGCGGAGCAGACAGAGGGGTTGCCCGAAGGGCAATTTTTCCGTTATTATCAACTTTTCCTCGTTGCTTCGCAACGAAACCCCTCAGTCACGGCTACGCCGTGCCAGCTCCCCTTTCAGGGGCGCCTTTGTTCTGCTGACTTTTCATTTCTGCTCGACAAATTAAAAGTTATCCCTTCAAAAAGCACAACCCCACGGGAAATTTACTCCTATGGGGTTGTGCTTTATTTTTTCTTTTTAAATACCGTGTTCAAAACCTTATCCAAGCCTTTTTCGATAATTCCGTTCGGCTCGGGCGGAATGGGTTTCCCTCCGTTTGACCTGTATTCCATTTCCTTTTCTTGCAATGAAGCAATTATGTGTTCTTCGGAAAAATACCATTTCAGTCTGCTTGCCTTTTTAAAGCTCGGAGCTCCTACGACAAAGAAAAACAATGCCGCCAAAAGAGGTAAGGGAGAGTCGGCAACAAACGCTCCAACCACCAGCGGAATAATCAGCCATATCCACGAGGAAAGACAAACAAGATAAAGCCAGCTTCTTCTCTTCTGCTTTTTTGTGTCTGTCGGAAGATATTCTGTATTCAAAACTTTAACGCTTTCCGAATTGAGGTACACCGAGTTATAGATAAACTGACGGTGGTCATCCCTCGCTTCGAGGTCATCAACCGTGATTACCTTTATACCCTCTGCGCCGTCCGCCACAAGTTCAAATTCCGCATCATAATTTATATTGTTAATGATGCCTTCATCATCAGTCCAGCCGTCAACCAGCAAATCAAAAAGGTTAAAATACAGGTGGTTTTTATCCCCTGTAAAAATTTTCAGAATAAAGCTTTCGTGAGTATCAACCGTGGCGGATTCATTCTGTCTGATAAAATATTCTTTCCCGTCGCACACAGCCTTTATCTTTTTATAGCTTGTGTTATTCAGCAATCTTATCTGCATTTTCTCACTCCCTCCGATTTGATTGTATCACAACATTTTTTCGTTGTCAAACCGTACAAAAATCCCTTATTTTTCAAGGGTTTCGGGGTGTTTTTGAACATTCTTGAAAATAGGTAAAAAAACTTCCGAAAACCGCTTGACTTTACCACACTAATGTGGTAACATACCGTCATATTGTTTTACAGTGGTGAGATTTATGAACTTACGCAACGAGAATATCGACAGGGTTTTTGAGGCAATCCTCTCGCTTGAAAGCCTGGATGAGTGCTACCGCTTTTTCGAGGACATCTGCACTATCAAGGAGATTCAGGATATCGCACAGCGTTATGAGGTTGCGCGCCTTCTGACCGATAAGAAAAACTACAACGAAATAACCAGAGCAACGGGTGCTTCCAGCACAACAATCACTCGCGTCAACAAGTGCCTTATGTACGGCAACGACGGCTACAAAATGGTTATGGAAAGAACAAAAAAGGATTGAGGTGGCATAATGTTCAGCACAAGCTTACTTAAAAATGAAGAAAAGGCTGTTTTTGCCCTTCGTTCCATTTATCAGAAATACGGCTACACTCCGTTCAAGATGAGCAAATTTGAGGAATACGACCTCTATGTCCGCAATAAGGATTTCCTCGTTTCTGACAGCGTTATCACCTTCACGGGTATGAACGGCAAGCTCCTTGCCCTCAAGCCCGACGTTACGCTTTCTATTGTCAAGAACACGAAGGACATTCCCGACACGGTGCAGAAGGTTTATTATAACGAAAACGTTTACCGTGTTTCCAAAAACACTCACGAATTCAAGGAAATTATGCAGACCGGTCTTGAATGCATCGGCAACATTGACACCTACAACATCTTTGAGGTAATTATGCTTGCCGCCAAAAGCCTCGAAGCTATCAGCGACAGCTTCGTGCTCGACCTTTCGCACATCGGCATTGTTTCGGCTGTGATTGATTCAATCGGTTGCGACCGCGAAGCAGGCAAGGCACTGCTTAACTGCATCGGCGAAAAGAACCAGAGCGGAATCGAAAAGATATGTGCAGAGAAAAACATTTCTGCTGATGCTTGTAAAAAGCTTGTTTCACTTGTCGGTACTTACGGAAAAATTGAAAAGGTTCTCCCCAAGCTTTCCGCTATCTGCGACACGGACGAGCTGAAAACCGCACTCGCACAGTTTGAGAGTATCTGCTCACTTCTTGTTGCAAGCGGTCTCGGCGAAAAAATCAACATTGATTTTTCAATCGCGACGGATATGAGATATTATAACGGCGTCGTTTTCCAGGGCTTTGTGGAAAACGTGCCGACAGGCGTTCTCTCGGGCGGTCAGTATGACAACCTGATGAAGAAAATGGGCAGAAAGTCGGGTGCAATCGGCTTTGCCGTTTACCTCGACACGCTCGAAAGACTTAACCTTACAACCAAGAAGTACGATGTTGACACCGTGCTTCTTTATGACGAAAGCTGTCTCCCCGAGGACATCGCAAGGGCTGTCAATATGCTCGCTTCTGACGGAAAGAGTGTTATGGCAGAAAAATGTATCCCCGAAAGCATAAAATACAGACAGCTTTTAAAGCTCAACGGCAAAGGAGTGGAGATTCTTGAAAACAATGATTAACGTTGCCCTGCCCAAAGGCAGACTTGGCGAAAAGGTTTATGCAATGTTTGAAAAAGCAGGCTATGAATGTCCCTCCATTAAGGAAGTCAACCGCAAGCTGATTTTCGAAAACGAAGAAGCAGGCGTGCGTTACTTTTGGGTAAAGCCCTCCGACGTTGCAATCTACGTTGAGCGAGGCGCGGCAGATGTCGGCGTTGCGGGTAAGGACATCCTTCTCGAATACGCTCCCGACGTTTACGAGCTGCTTGACCTTAACCTCGGCAAATGCAGAATGGCTGTTGCCGCAAAAAAGGATTTCCGCGACAATACGGAAAACACCCTGCGAGTTGCAACAAAGTTCCCGAACATTGCAAAGGATTATTACAGCAAAAAGGGCAGAGATATTGACATCATCAAGCTCAACGGCTCGATTGAAATTGCCCCGATTCTCGGTCTTTCCGATGTTATCGTGGATATTGTTGAAACAGGCAAAACCTTACTCGAAAACGACCTTGAGCCGAAAGAAAATATTGTTCCTATCAGCGCAAGGCTTATTGCTAACAAATCAAGCTTCAAGTTCAAAATGGAGCAGATTGAAAACATTAAAAACGGTCTGAAAGCTCAGGTGAAAACAGATGATTAAAATTATGAAATACGGCGAGGTTGACAACAAGGACATCTTTGCACGCGGTACTGCGGCAACCAGCGTTGAAGACATCGTTACAGGTATTATAGATAACGTCCGTGCAAACGGTGACAAGGCACTTTTTGAATATTGCGAAAAGTTCGACAAGGCAAAGCTCAACACTCTCGAGGTTTCCGCAGAGGAAATTGAAGAGGCATTCAATACGGTTGAGCCGAAGTTTGTTGAGATTATCCGCGCGGCGGCAGAAAACATAAAAGAATTCCACTCACGTCAGGTAAGAAACAGCTTTATCCTCAACGAAAAAGACGGCATTGTTATCGGACAAAAGGTTATTCCGATTGAAAAGGTCGGTCTTTACGTTCCGGGTGGCACGGCGGCTTATCCGTCAACCGTGCTTATGGACAGCATCCCCGCTAAAATCGCAGGCTGTAAGGAAATAGTTATGGTAACTCCTCCGAACTCCGAGGGCAAGGTTAATCCCGTTATCCTCGCGGCGGCAAAAATCGCAGGTGTTGACCGCATTTTCAAGGTCGGCGGTGCACAGGCTGTTGCGGCTCTCGCTTACGGTACCCAGAGCGTGCCGAAGGTTGATAAAATCGTCGGCCCCGGCAACGCATTTGTTGCAGAAGCAAAAAAGCAGGTTTTCGGTATGGTTTCCATTGATATGATTGCAGGCCCCAGCGAAATTCTTGTTGTTGCGGACAAGACCTGCAACCCGAAGTTCGTTGCGGCAGACCTTCTTTCACAGGCGGAGCACGACAAGATGGCAAGTGCTGTTCTTGTTTGTGACGATATGGACTTTGCCGAGGCTGTAAGTGCCGAGCTCGAAAGACAGATTCCCCTCCTTCCCCGTGAGGAAATTGCAAGAACATCTATCGACAACAACGGCAAAATCATTGTTGCGGACGACCTTCTCAAGGCTATCGACATCGCAAACGAAATTGCACCCGAGCATCTCGAGCTTTGTATGGATAACCCGTTCGACTACCTTGATAAAATCAAGCACGCAGGCTCAATCTTTATGGGCAAGTACTGTCCCGAGGCTCTCGGCGACTACTTTGCAGGCCCGAACCACACCCTGCCGACAAGCGGTACGGCTCGCTTCTCGAGTCCCCTTTCCGTTGACGATTTTGTCAAGAAAACACAGTACACCTACTACACAAGAGATGCACTTTCAGCAGTTGCGGATGACATCGCATTCTTTGCAGAAAAGGAAGGTCTTTCCGCTCACGCAAGAAGCGCAACTATCAGATTTGAGGAAGACCAATGAGCAGATTTTTCAGTTCAAAATATTCATCCCTTGAGGCATACACCCCCGGCGAACAGCCCAAGGATATGAAATACATCAAGCTTAATACAAACGAATCCCCTTTCCCTCCGTCACCAAAGGTTACGGAATACGCAAAGGCGGAAAGTGAGAGACTCAATCTCTACTCCGACCCCGAGAGCCGTGTTCTTACACAAAAGGCGGCTGACCTTTTCGGCGTAAAGTATGAAAACGTGCTGATGACAAACGGCTCGGACGAGATTCTCAACTTTGCATTTATGGCATTCTGTGATGAGAAAAAGGGCATCGCATTCCCGTCAATCAGCTACGGCTTTTACCCTGTTTTTGCTGAACTCAATCACATTCCTTATAAAGAAATCCCTTTGAAGGACGATTTCAGTATTGACATTGAGGATTACTGCAACATCGGGATGAACATCGTTATTGCAAACCCCAACGCTCCGACAGGACTTGCATTGACTGCAGACGAGATTGAAAAAATCGTCACAACAAACGCGGACAGCGTTGTTATCATTGACGAGGCTTATGTCGATTTCGGCGCTCAAAGCGTTGTTGAGCTTACTAAAAAATACGACAATCTGCTCGTGACGCAGACTTTTTCAAAGTCACGCTCGCTGGCAGGCGCAAGACTCGGCTTCGGCATCGGTAACGAGGCGCTGATTGCTGACCTGAACACAATCAAATATTCAACCAATCCCTATAACGTAAACCGTATGACCTCAGCCGCAGGCATTGCCGCAATTGAGGACAACGATTACTATATGAACAACTGCAAGACGATTGCAGAAAACAGAGAGTATACAAAGGCAGAGCTTGCAAAGCTCGGGTTCGAAACTCTCGACTCAAAGTCAAACTTTATTTTCACGCGAAACGATAAAATCGGCGGTGAGGATTTTTACCTTACACTGAAAAGAATGGGCATCCTTGTCCGTCATTTTACAAAGCCGATTATCAGCGACTACGTCAGAATCACCATCGGCACAAAGGAACAGATGGATGCACTTCTGACAGCGACAAAAGAAATTCTGGGAGTGAAATAAATGAGAACAAGTGAAATTAAAAGAGATACCGCTGAAACAAAAATCGCCCTCACCCTCGACCTTGACGGCACGGGCAAAAGCGAGATTGCAACAGGCTGCGGCTTCCTTGACCACATGCTTACACTTTTTGCAAAGCACGGCCGCTTTGACCTGACCGTTGACTGTGACGGCGACATCGACGTTGACGACCACCACACCGTTGAGGATATCGGCATCTGCCTCGGTAAGGCTTTCAACGAGGCTCTCGGCGACAAAAAAGGTATCATCCGTTACGGTAGCTTCACTCTTCCGATGGACGAGGCACTTATTATATGCGCTGTTGACATTTCGGGCAGAGATTACCTCGCTTACCGCCTTGAAATCCCCACAGAAAAGGTCGGTACATTCGACACGGAGCTTGTTGAAGAATTTATGCTCGCGTTCACACGCAACGCAGGACTTAACCTTCACATCATTCAGCTCAGCGGCACAAACTCCCACCACATTATTGAGGGCACCTTCAAGTGCCTTGCAAGAACGCTCCGTCAGGCTGTAAATATTGACGAGAAATTCAAGGACGAAATTCCGTCCACAAAAGGTGTTTTATAATGATAGCAATAATCGACTACGGCGTTGGCAATCTTTTTTCGCTTAAAAGCTCGTTCAACGCCATTGGCGCAGACGTAATTGTTACCGACAGCGAAGAAAAAATACGCTCTGCCGATAAAATTATTCTTCCCGGTGTCGGCGCTTTTTCGGATGCGATAGCAAAGCTCCGCGCAACAGGACTTGACAAGGTGCTTGTTGACGAAGCAAGCAAGGGTAAGCCCGTTATGGGTATCTGCCTGGGTATGCAGATGCTTTTTGAAAAGAGCTTCGAATACGGCGAATACGACGGCCTCGGTCTTCTTAAAGGCAGGGTTGTCACAATGCAGGGCGTTGTTCCCGAGGATTTGAAAATTCCGCATATCGGCTGGAACGCATTACATTTCAGTCAGGAGAGCTGTCCGCTTTTTAAATACATAAAAGAAAACGACTGCGTTTATTTTGTCCACTCCTACTTTGCTCAGGACTGTGACGAAAGCGTTGCCGCAACAACGGAATACGGCGCAGAGCTGACCGCCGCAGTTGCGTACAAAAACATTTACGGCTGTCAGTTCCACCCCGAAAAAAGCGGTGAGGTCGGACTTAACATCTTAAGAGCATTTTGTGAAACGGAGGCGGTCTGATGAATATTTTTCCTGCAATTGACCTTTATGAGGGTGCCGCCGTCCGTCTTTTCAAGGGCGACTACAACCAAATGACGGTCTATGATAAAAATCCTCTCAATATAGCAAAAAAGTTTGAGGCTTGCGGTGCAACTTTCCTGCACATGGTTGACCTTGAGGGAGCAAAAACAGGTCTTACACCAAACCTTGAAACAATAAAAAACATAGTCGAAAACACTTCTCTTTTCGTGGAGCTCGGCGGCGGTATCCGTTCAATGGAAACGATTGACAAGTATCTTGCAATCGGTGTCAGCCGTGTTATTCTCGGAACGGCGGCAATTACTGACGAAACGCTTCTTGATGAAGCAATCGCAAAGTACGGCGAAAAAATCGCTGTCGGTGTTGACATCAAGGACGGCTACGTTGCAATCAAGGGCTGGACGGAAAAATCCGCCTTTACCTTTGAAGATTTCTGCAAAAAGATGCAGGACAAGGGCGTTAAGACTCTTATCTGCACCGATATTTCAAAGGACGGCGCGATGAAGGGCACTAACCGCGAGCTTTACAAGCAGTTGAGTGAACAGCTCGACCTTGACATCATCGCTTCGGGCGGTGTTTCGAGCATTGACGACGTTAAGGCTTTGCGCGAGATGAACCTTTACGGTGCAATTATCGGCAAGGCGTACTATACAAACGCAATCGACCTTAAAGAGGCAATCGAGGTGGCAAAATGATTACAAAAAGAATTATCCCCTGCCTCGACGTTAAGGACGGCAGAGTTGTAAAGGGTGTAAACTTCCTCGGTCTTGCGGACGTTTCTTCACCGATTAAGCTCGCTGAGTTTTATTCGCAATGCGGTGCTGATGAGCTCGTTTTCTACGACATTACTGCATCTGCCGAGGGCAGAAAGCTCTTTACCGACATTCTGACGGAGGTTGCAAGTAAGATTTTCATTCCCCTCACCGTCGGAGGCGGCATCAACACGGTTGACGACTTTGACCGCGTTCTCAAATGCGGTGCGGATAAGGTCAGCGTCAATTCGGGAGCAATCCGCAATCCCGACCTTGTGCGCGAGGCGGCACAGAAATACGGCGACCAGTGCGTTGTCCTTTCAGCCGACATCAAGCGCGTTGACGGCGAATTCCGCGTCTTTGCCAAGGGCGGCAGAGAGGATACGGGAATGGAGGCAATTTCGTGGATAAAAAAATGTGTCGGAATGGGCGCAGGCGAAATTGTTGTCAACAGCATTGACACCGACGGCGTTAAAAAAGGCTTCGACCTTGAAATGCTCGAAGCGGTATGCGACGCGGTCAACGTACCCGTTATTGCATCGGGCGGTGCAGGCGGAATTGACGATTTTACAAAGCTTTTCAAAGCTCTTCCCAAGGTTGATGCAGGTCTTGCGGCTTCTATCTTCCATTTCGGCGAAGTGCAGATTAAGGATTTGAAACAAAACTTACGAGATAACGGAATAGTAGTGAGGTTATAAAAAATGAATCTTGATGAATTGAAATTTGACGAAAAAGGGCTTATCCCTGCTGTTGTGGTTGACGCAAAAAGCAAAAAGGTGCTTACCGTCGCTTATATGAACAGAGAAAGCCTTGAAATAAGCATTAAAGAAAAGCGCACCTGCTTCTGGTCGCGCTCTCGTCAGGAACTCTGGCGCAAGGGTGAGACAAGCGGCAATGTGCAGAAGATTGTAAGCATCACCACTGACTGCGACAAGGATGCACTTACGGTAGTAGTTGAAAAGGAAGGTCCCGCGTGCCACCTCGGCACAGATTCCTGCTTCAATAACACCGTTTGGGAAAACGACGAGCTTCACGAATTTTCCTACGAAGGACTTATGAAGCTTATCGAGGGCAGAAAGACCGACAAGCAGGAGGGCTCCTACACAACCTACCTTTTTGAAAAGGGTCTTGATAAGATTCTCAAGAAGGTCGGAGAGGAATCAACAGAGGTTATCATCGCCGCAAAGGACAACGACAAGGGCGAGACAATATACGAAATCGCTGACCTTGCATATCACGTAATGGTAATGATGATTGAAATGGGTA
Organism: Clostridia bacterium; assembly: GCA_017415025.1. Taxonomy (GTDB): domain Bacteria; phylum Bacillota; class Clostridia; order Oscillospirales; family Acutalibacteraceae; genus CAG-488. The sequence continues at coordinate 61,739 of JAFQJH010000007.1, read as the reverse complement.
TTTCGCTCGAGGATATCTTTGATGAGCTTGCTTCCCGTCACGTTATTGACCATAAGGTAAAGCAGGAAAAAAGCACTGCTTCAAAATAATCGGGGATGTTAAAAGAAAGAAACGGAGAAACTTCGAAAAGTTTCTCCGTTATTTTTATCTGCGTATTACTTATGCCGCCTTGTTTGCGAATTCCTCTTCTTCCTTCTTGCCGATGTTGTAGATAAACTTCATCGCAAGAACTGAAATTACGGAAGCGACCATAAGAAGGATGATATAAAGCATTTTTACCTTATTGCCGAAGCCGAGATCCTGAACAGCGTTTTCGCCTTCCTTAAAGTTAATGGCAACAAGTCCCCAGGAAACAACCGCCTGACCGATACCCTGTGCAAGCTTTCGGAAGAACGAATAGATAGCGTAGAGTGAGCCTTCCTCGCTCTTGCCTGTCTTTCTTGAGCTGACCTCGATACAGTCGGCAACGATTGCCCATACTGAAATCTGGAAAACAGCGTTACCAACGTTAAGTCCCATAAGGCAGACGATGTAAAGAATCATACCCTTTGAGTCGGCGGTGATAGGTGCAAAGAGGGAAATCACGCCTGCAACCGCGCCGATAAACATTGCCGTTACAAGAACGTTCTTCTTGCCGAACTTCTTTGTAAGCTTGCCGATTATTGCCATAACAACAATCATCGGAGCGTAGCTGCCGACCATTGCAATACCCGTCTTGTCTGCAGCATTGAAGAAATACTGGAAGACCATATTGTTAAGTGACATTGTCGAGTTGATAAGGCCGACGGATGCAACTGTTGCAATAGTCGCACCAACCATTGCGCGGTTTGTGAAATAGGACTTTGCGGACGAAATAATTGCCTTAAAGCCGGTAACGTTTTCAGCCGTATCGCGGTGAACACGCTCTTTTACGAGCTTTGTCGTTCCCCAGAGCACGAAGAAGGCAAACACGGACATTACAACTGCAACGGGAAGAAGTATCCCGCCCTTGAGAACGTCGATTTCCTCGCCGAGTGCGTTAGTCTGCTTGCTGTAAACGATGGGCGGAAGAGCAATCATAACTATCATTGCGGGAAGAGCCGCACCGATACTGCGGAAGGTTGAAAGTGTAACTCTCTGCTGAGGGTCATCCGTGATAACGGAATGGAGCGAGCCGTAGGGCACGTTTACCATTGTATAAGCAATTGACCATAAGCAGTATGAGATAAGACACCACGCGTATTTACCTGCATAGGGCAAGCTTGTAACGGGGGCAAAAAGCATAACGTTGAAGATAACAAGCGTTACTGCACCGAGGATAATCCACGGCATATACTTACTCTTTTTTCCGATTTTCTTTGTATCAACAAGGTTACCGATAACAATATCGTTGACCGCATCAAAAATTTTTGAAATAAGGATGATTGTTGCATAGTGCTTTGCTTCAATTCCGATGTACTGAAGGTAGAACAACTGCATAAAGGTTGACACGAGCTGGAACGAGAAGTTACAACCCATATCGCCCATTGCGTAACCGAGCTTATCCTGCCAGCCGAACGGACGGACTGCATTCTGAGGAGCTTTGCTCATAGTGTTTCATCTCCCGATTTAATAAAATTTATTTCCGAAGCCTCTTCGGAATGTTCCTCAACTACATTCTAACTGATAACAGAAATAAAATCAAGCCAAAAAACAAACACCCGAGATTTTTCCACTCGGGTGTTAATGATCATTTTAAATTATGCTTCTACTTCCTCTGTTTCGGGGTTATCCCAATTGAGGTCATAATGAGCTGTTGAGTTGTAGTCAAATGACATCGGAACAGTGCCGACACTCTCAAGAGTACCGTGACCCGTAACCTCTGTTTCAACTCTTACGTCACGGCTGAGCTCGAGCTTGATGATGTGGTCAGTTGTCTTATCAACGATAGCTCTGATTGTGCCTGTACCGTAGGTTGCGCTGTAAGAATCGGCAGTCATAAAGTCCTTAACAACATCGAAGTGCTTGAGGATATCCTCATCCTTCTCGATCTTGTAAAGCTTGCCGTAGATGCTGTTCTCCTGCTCGGGGTTAGTCTCGGGGTTAATCTTGATGATGATAGTGTATGTAGTGTCACCCTCATTATCGGTGATGATTGCTGAACGGATGTCTGTAAGAGTAAGTACAGCAGCCTCATCTGTACCCATAAGCGGGAAAACATCTGTTGTCGGCTGACCGTATTCTGTTGACATAGCAAAATCGTTGTTTGTGATTTTGTTTGCAATTGTCTTGAAGCCGCCCTTGATAGTAGCGTTTTCACATTCACAGCCGCCTGCACCCTGACCGAGAGAGTAAGAAATCGCCGGCTTGCCTTCCTTTGCGGTCTTCATAACCTCATTGAATCTTGCAAGAACCTCAGCCTTACCTACGGGAACCTCGGATGCATACTTGATTTCTTCTTCCTCTTCCTCTTCTACATTTCCTGCACAAGAGCAAAGAGAGAAAATCATCAGAACAGCTAATGTAAGAGAGAAAAATCTCAATAATTTTTTATTCACGCGCAATCCACTCCTTAATAGATTAGGTATATTGTGAATTATATCATAATTTTTTTAAAAAGCCAATACTTTTTGTAAAATTTATGAAATTCCCTGCTCATCGAACAAAAATGCTGTTTCAAGAGCAATTTTAAGGCCCGTTTCGAGCATCTTTGGGTCAAGATTGTCCTCGGTATCAAGGCGGGTATGGTAGTATCTGGCCGGTGAAGGATCCATAGCCGTAAATGCTGATGCGGGGATACCTGCCTGCGACATTGCGGCGGCATCCGTTGAGCCGAGCTCAATTGCCTTTACGGGTACGTCGTGACCGACGTTCTTTGCCGCCTGCTGAAGCAGTGCCGCAACACGCTTGTCATTCTTGACCATACCTGTCATATCCTTATCGTAAATCGCCATAAAGTCGATTTCGCGGATTGTGTCAAAGGAAACAAATACCGTTTCAACGCCGTCAGCCTTCATCTCGTAAGCGTGAGCCTTTGCCCAAGCCTTTGAACCGCGAAGACCTGCTTCTTCGCCGCCTGCCATAAGTGCAACAACCTCTGTGTTTTCAAAGCGGATATTATTTGCATCCATAAATTTGAGCACTGCCGCAGAAACCATACAGCCCGAAAGGTCGTCGTTCGCACCCGTTACGGGAAGCTTGTAGTTGCAGAAGAAAATTGCCGCAGCCATTATGGGAACTGTTACATACATTACAACAGCTATAATCTTGAGCGCAAGGTTGTCATCTGTCCAGACAATGCCGTCACCTGCGATAATTCCGTAAATACCGCCGCCGATGCTCAGGAGCACTGCAATAACAGCCGTTACGATAATACCTGCAACAACGGGTCTGCCGCCGTGGTAGGTGTACGTCCATTCGAAAGCCGAGTCAACGTGACCCGAGAAGATGATTCTTCTCTTCGTCTCGCCCGAAGCCTTGCGGATACCAGTAACGTTCACCGAGTTTTTCTTCGGGAAGAATATATCAAGCACGGGCTTGTAGAAAATGAACTCTGCAAGGATGAGGAAAAGAGTCACACAGCCTATAACAAGAGAAGCAACGGGAATGCCTAATGTAAATAAAGCCGCCGAGAGGATGAGGAGCACCGCACCAATCGGAACCCAGGACATAAATGCCTTGTCGGAGCACTTGTACTCCTCTTTAAGGACGCTGTCACAGGTTGTTTCAAGCTCCTTTGCAAGATAATCCTGCGCCTTGAGCTCTGCCTCACTGCCGACGGGGCGCGGGCCGAAGCTTTTGCACATTGTCTTGATGTGCTTGATTGCATAGTTGGTGTAAAGTCTTACTTCGGAATCGTATCTTGCGACACTTTCACTCGGTTTCATTGTGTAACCATTCCTTTCTTAAAAAGTTTTCGTCTTCTTTCTTGACAATATCAGAAATACTGAATAGAATATATTAAGCGGATATTTTCCGCAGTATTATAAAGCTAAGGATTGAGATTATGAATAAAAAAATGACAGCAAAGGTTATCCGCACGATTGTTGTTCAGGCGGTGCTGATAATCATCACGATAACGGTCGTCGGCGGTGCGGTAATAACCCACCAGAAGTATAAGAATACTCCCGACCCTGACAGCACAACCTCCTCGCAGGATTCCCAGAGCTCTTCAGAGGTGACAGACACGCAGAGTACATCTTCTTCATCAATGTCGCAGCAGTCATCGGAGCCCGATGATACAACATCATCAACACAGCCTCCCGTTGACAGCGACAAATACCCTTATGCCTATGCAGGCTTTATGCCCGAAATCACGGACGTAAACGTTGACCTTTCAAAATTCATCGTCAACGGAAAATACTCTCTTCCGAAAAACTATAAGCCGACTCTTGCCGAGGCGGTAAAGGGCACGGACGTTATGCTCGATTACAGAGTTGCGCCGTACTACCAGGCAATGTATGATGCCGCCAAGGCTGACGGAATTACACTCACTCCCGTTTCGGGCTACCGCTCTTACGAGAGACAGACAAACAATTTCGAAAACCGCATTGCGCAGAATATGAAAGCGGGACTTGACCGCAAGGAAGCTACAATCAAAGCCGCAACGGTAATTATGGTTCCCGGCTCGAGCGAGCACAACGCAGGTCTTGCTATGGATATCTGTTCACTTTCGGAAAGCTTTGAAAACTCAAAGGAATTCGAGTGGCTCAGCAAAAACGCGGCAAACTACGGCTTTATCCTCCGCTATCCCAAGGATGCAAAATCAAGGGAAATTACAGGCGTTGTCTATGAGCCGTGGCATTACCGTTTCGTCGGCATTGACACCGCAAAGGACATCAAAGCCAAGGGCGTAACGCTCGAGGAGTATTTAGGTCTTGCTTAAAGCTCCTCGGTATCCTTGATATCCGAGCGCTTTATAACCTTGATAAAGGTTTTGAAAATAATTTCCATATCGAACTTAAAGCTCTGTTTTTCGACATATTCCTTGTCGAGCAGGGCTTTTGTTTTGTCGTCAATGTTATCTCTGCCGTTAATCTGGGCATATCCCGTGATGCCGGGGAGAACGTTATAAACTCCGTACTGCTCGCGGAGCTCACGGATTTCCTTTTCCGCAGGAATAAGCGGACGAGGACCGACGATGCTCATTGTTCCGTTAAGAATGTTGAAAAGCTGCGGCAGCTCGTCAATGCTCGTCATTCGCAGAAATCTGCCCGTTTTTGTAATCTTTTCGTCTGCATCCGAAAGCTCGGACGTTGCGATGTCGCCCGTGCCGTTGCGCATAGTGCGGAATTTGTAGACAGTGAAAATTTTATTGTCCTTGCCGACTCTCTCCTGTCTGAAAAGTACGGGCGAGCCGTCGGTCACAAGAATTAAAATTGAAACAACAAGAAAAAGCGGAGAAAGTAAAATCACCGCAAAAAGGCTTGCAACAAAATCAAAAATCCTCTTCACCCGTGCACCTCCGTTCAGTGCAGTCTGTTCCATAAAATATAGTCGTCAATAAGCACCGCTCTGACGGGCGCACCGTCGATAGCACCCATTTTTACGGGAAGTGCAACGAGGTAATAGTCGCCCGGCTCAACCTCGGACAAGTCGAGATTTTCAAGAATGGCAACACCGTTCTGCAAAAAAGCCTTGTGCGGCTTCAGCTGATTGCCCTCCTTGCCGATTGAGTCAGCATCCGTGCCGATAAGGCAGATGCCCGTATCGACCGCCTCGTAAGCAGCACTCTCCATAAAGAACGACTGTCCGTCACCCTTTATGAGAAGTCTTGTGCAATGCTTCGGGAAATATTTGTTGACGTACTCGCCCGTGATAACTCCCGGGGGAACCTCGATAACCGTACACTGACCGATATACTTGTTAAGGTCAGCCTCTTCAATCGTCTCTCCGCCCTCGAGGAAATGGCAGGGCGCATCGGCGTGAGTCGCCGTATGAACGCAGGCATAAACAGCCGACAGGTTGCACGCATCACCTTTTTCGATGCTCTGCACCGTGTCCAGCCTAGTTTCGGGGTCGCCCGGATATTCGATTGTCGTCAGCAACGGTCTTGAAATGTCAACAATGTTCATAATACAACATCCCTGATATTTTTATTTGTTAAGCTCGGAAAGTGAAATCTGCTTTAAGTAAGCGTTGATAAAGCCGTCGATGTCGCCGTCCATAACCGCATTGATATTACCCATTTCGTAGCCTGTGCGGTGATCCTTTGCGAGTGTATACGGCATAAAGACGTAAGAACGGATCTGGCTGCCCCAGCCGATTTCCTTCTGCTCGCCCTTGATGTCTTCAATCTTATCAAGATGCTCTCTTTCCTTGATTTCAAGAAGCTTTGACTTGAGCATACGCATAGCAACCTCTCGGTTCTGATGCTGGCTTCTTTCAACCTGACAGGAAACAACGATGTTAGTCGGGATATGAATAAGACGGACTGCGGATGAGGTCTTATTAACCTTCTGTCCGCCTGCACCTGATGCGCGGTAAACCTCCATCTTGATATCGTCGGGGCTGATGTTGACCTCAATTGTATCGTCGATTTCGGGCATAACCTCAAGAGAAGCAAATGAAGTGTGTCTTCTTCCCGAGGAGTCGAACGGAGAAACGCGGACAAGACGGTGAACGCCTGCCTCACTCTTCATATAGCCGTAAGCGTTTTCGCCCTCAATACGGAGAACAGCAGACTTGAGACCTGCCTCATCACCGTCAAGGAAGTCAATCATACTTACCTTAAAGCCGTGCTGCTCGCCCCAACGCATATACATTCTGACAAGCATCTGATTCCAGTCCTGCGCCTCTGTTCCGCCTGCACCTGCATGGAAGGTGAGAACAGCGTTCTTGGCATCATATTCGCCCGAAAGAAGAGTGCTCAACGTCTGCTTGTCGAGTTCCTTTACAAAATCATCAACGCTCGACTGACACTCATCGAGCATATCGAGATCCTCTTCCTCGTTTGAAAGCTCAATCATTGTAAGATTATCCTCAAACGATGCTTTAAGATTCTCGTATTTTGAAATTTTGTTTTTGAGCGCGGCAATCTTCTGCAGAACAACCTGCGTGTTTGCAATATCGTCCCAGAAGCCGTCCTGCGCTGTTTTTTCCTCAAGGGAAGCAACCTCCGCTTTCATCTCTTCAAGACCGAGAGCCTCGCCGAGCTCCTTGAGTTTATCCTCGTAACCGAGCAAATTCAGTCTTAATTCTTCAAACTGTACCATACTATACCTCTCCGAGTACATATTTTAACTCCATAATTATACAGTAAAATTTTCCTTATGTAAAGAATTGTTTTAATTTGTTTCAAAAATATTCAAAAATACTCTACACTATTGTAAAATGTTGTGATATAATATAGATGTAAAAATTTACAGATTGGTGAGAAAATTGTTTTTTGACGGAAAAATTTGTGACGGCTGTGCCGAAATTATGAACGAGGGAGAGGACATTGTTGTCTGCCCCGAATGCGGTACACCCCAGCACAGAGAATGCTACAATAAGAATAATGCCTGCGTGAACGCACATCTGCACGCGGAGGGCTTTGATTGGCAGAAGGAAAACATCAAGCCCGAAGAGCCTCCCAAGACCGCAGAAGCAACCGGCAATTCCGCGCCGATACTCAACCCTGACGGCGGAATCCCCGAGGTTGCGTTGCCGATGTTCAATGCTCAGTCGATTGTCATTGACGGCAGAACGGTCAGCACAAGCAAGGAGTTCAACGGAATAAGGATCAGAGAGGCTCTGACTTATCTGCAGATAAATGCGAACAAATACATCAAAAAATTTATGAAGAATGAGCACAAAAAGAATTTTATTTCCTGGAACTGGGGCGCATTCTTCTTCACCCCTGCGTGGTTCTTCTACCGCAAGCTTTACAAAGCAGGCGCGTTCTTCCTGACGTTTGTTATTGCGGCAACGCTTATGGTAACTCCCTTCACAAATATTATCAGTGAAAATGCGGAGGCTTATACAGCCGCTTTTACGGAATACAGAGAGGCCGTCTCCGCATATATGGAGGACAGCAGTGCGGAAAACGAAGCGGCACTCGACACCGCGCTTGATGCCGCCTTTGCCGAATTTGTGAAGGTTGCACCCGCAACGGCAATCTACTACCTTGCCACCTTCGTTATCCCGAGTCTTGCCGCGGCAATTATGGCAAACAGCCTTTACCGCAACAAGATGCTTGATGATATAAGAATTGCAAAAAGAGCAACGAGTGACCCGAATATCCAACGGTATTCACTTCTTCGCCGCGGCGGTGTTTCGATTTTTGCCGGCTTTGCGGCTCTTATGGCAGAAAGCTATCTGCCCTCTGTAATTATGTCTGTTATTAAAAACTTTATATAACTATTGTTTATAGGAGGAGTTTACAATGAAAATCAAAAAGGCTATTATCCCCGCAGCAGGTCTCGGTACAAGAGTTCTGCCCGCATCAAAGGCAGTGCCGAAGGAAATGCTCAACATCGTTGACAAGCCGGCTATCCAGTACATTGTTGAAGAGGCTGCAGCTGCAGGTATTGAGGATATCCTCATCATCACGAACCGCGGTAAGGGTGTTATCGAGGACCACTTTGACCACAGCTACGAGCTTGAAGACAAGCTTTCAAAGAATCCCTCAAAGAAGGATCTTTATGAGGACGTTCTCGCTTGCTCAAATATTGCAAACGTTTATTTCATCCGTCAGAAGGAAACAAAGGGTCTCGGCCACGCTATTATGTGCGCAAAGAGCTTTGTAGGCAACGAGCCCTTCGCAATCCTCTACGGTGACGACGTTATCATCAACGACGAATATCCCGTTACAAAGCAGCTTGTTGACATCTACGAGCAGACAGGCAAGGGTGTTGTAGGCGTTAAGGAAGTGCCGAGAAAGGACGTTTCAAAGTACTGCTCACTCGACATCACTCACCACGAGGATAACGAAAAGGTTATGGATGTTCACAACATCATCGAGAAGCCGACAGACGACCAGATTATGTCCTGCTACTCAATCCTCGGTCGAGTTGTTGCTCCTCCGCAGGTATTCGATTACCTTGCAGAAGACCTTGCTAACACTCCCGAAGGCGAAGAGCTCTACTTCACAGATACTCTTACTCGTCTCGGTAAGGAAGGTAACCTTCTTGCTCTTGATTTTGACGGCATCCGTTACGATATGGGTAACAAGCTCGGCATTATGAAGGCTAACTGTGAGGTTGCTCTCAACCACCACGAAATCGGCGAGGACTTCAAGGCTTACATCAAGGATCTTGCTTCACAGCTTTAATTTGAACATAACTGTGGCACACTTCGCGAGGAGTGTGCCATTTTATCAAGAGGTAGATTTATATGCACAAAAAATTAGCACCTACTCCCCCGATGGGGTGGAACAGCTGGGACTGCTACGGCGCGGCAGTAAACGAGGAACAGCTCCTCGCAAATGCCGATTATATGGCAGAGCACCTGAAGGACTACGGCTGGGAATACGTTGTCTGCGACATTCAGTGGTCAGAGCCAACCGCAGACAGCTTCTATTATCACTATTTCGCAGAGCTTTGTATGGACGAATATTCGCGTCTCATCCCCTCGGTTGAGCGCTTCCCCTCTTCGGCAGGCGGAAAGGGCTTCAAGCCCATTGCGGATTACATACACTCGCTCGGTCTTAAATTCGGCATCCATATTATGAGAGGTGTTCCGCGTCAGGCGGCGCACCGCAACACTAAAATCAAGTGTGAGGGTGTAACGGCAAGAGACATTGCAAAGCCGTCCTCGGTTTGTCTGTGGAATCCCGATATGTACGGTCTTGAAACCCACAAAAAGGGCGCACAGGAATATTACGATTCTATTTTCGAGCTTTACGCCTCTTGGGGTGTTGATTACATCAAGTGTGACGATATCGCAAACACGGAAATCTTCCCTCACGACCCCTATTCCGCAAGAGAAGAAATCGAAATGCTCCGCAAGGCTATTGACAAGTGCGGCAGACCTATGGTTCTCAGCCTTTCTCCCGGACCTGCACCCGTATGGGAGCACGAGCATCTTGCGGCTAACGCAAATATGTGGCGTATGACGGGCGACTTCTGGGACGAGTGGAGCAAGCTCCACGCAATGTTCGAGCGCTGCTACGCCTGGCAGGAATACGTTCAGCCGGGCGCATGGCCTGACTGTGATATGCTTCCGATTGGAAGAATACAGCTTACCGAAAAGCTTGAAAAATACAGAAACCGCTACACACGCTTCACCCACGACGAGCAGATAACGATGATGACCCTCTGGGGCATCTTCCGCTCACCGCTTATGATGGGCGGCGAAATGCGCGAAAACGATGAGTTTACCCTCTCGCTTCTTCAGAACAGAGAGCTTATTGATATGCTCAAAAGCTCAAGCGGTGCAAGACAGTTCAGCCGTGAGGAGACTGACGGCAAGGGTGAAATTATCTGGACATCCTCGGGTGAGGGCAGTAAATACGTTGCGCTCTTCAACACAGATGACAAGGAGCGCGAAATCAGCTTTGATATCACCGACATCTCAATCAGCGGTGTCGAATACAGCGTTCGTGATATGTGGCTCCACGAAGAATATACCGTAACGGACGGAGAATTTTCCGCAACGGTCAATCCCCACGGTGCAAGACTTTTCAAGATTACTATAAAATAAAAGAAAAACACCCGAAGAAGAAAAAAATTCTTTTCGGGTGTTCCTTTTTGTGAAGTTTCAATCCTACGGATTAAAGTGAAGCTGTAAAAATTTACAGTGAAGTTTTTATTTAGTAGTCATAGCCTTGAGTCTTTTGGCAACCTTGAGGCGATTAAAGAAAATTTCTGCAAAAACAATCTGAACAATCGCCATAGCAACCGTCTGCCAGACACGGGTTGCAATCAGCGTTCTGAAATCTGAAGTATACATAATTGAGAGCCACAGAGTGTTAAGAATACCGCTGCAGAAAAACTCATTCGCCAGAACACCCGTAACGATTTTCCACGTCGTACAGTTTTTATGGAAAGCAATGCCGTAAATCAGACCCGAAAGCGCCGCCGTTACCGTAAAGCCCGGGAAGAACGGACCTGACGGAAAAGCGATTGCGCCGATAAGGTCGCTGACCGTAGCAACCAGAACTCCGCCCGCAGGGCCGAAGAGATACGACGCGAACATAAGCGGAATGAACGAAAATCCGATTTTAAGATACTGCAGATTGATTGACAAAAAACGTGACAGTACAACCTGCATCGCAATGAAAAGTGCACAGAGAATGAGCTTTATCATTGTCTTTTTTCGCTTTGAATACAAACCAAAAACCTCCCATCATCCGTAATGAATAATAGAGAGGTTTATCTCGGTACTATTCAGCGGGATGCGACTGTCATACTGAATGCCAACAGACAACTCCCCGTCCTGTCGGTTTTTAACGCACAACAATCTACTCTGAAATTTATGCTTTTATTATATACCTGTTTTTTCAAAAGTAAAGAACTTTTTAACAGAAAAATCCCGTATGCCGATAAACAGCATACGGGAAAAGTTTTATTACATAAGGCTGTTGTAAAGAGCTGTGATTTCTTCAACACTTGTGTCGCGCGGATTGCCCGGACGGCAAGCATCGTCGAAAGCAGACTGTGCGAGGAACGGAATGTCCTCTGCCTTAACGATTTCCTTAAGGTCTGCGGGGATACCAACGTCTGCAGAAAGCTTCTTAACTGCATCAACAGCAGCCTTGCGGTACTCTTCAACGCTCATATTCTCTGTGCCCTCAACGCCCATTGCTTTTGCGATATCTCTGTACTTCTCGCCTGTTTCGGGTGCGTTGTATTCCATAATTGTGGGAAGAAGAATTGCGTTAGCAACACCGTGAGGTGTATCGTAAAGTGCGCCGAGAGGATGTGCCATTGAGTGAACGATACCGAGACCGACGTTTGAGAAGCCCATACCTGCAACGTACTGACCGAGTGCCATACCCTCTCTGCCCTCGTCTGTGTTTTCAACTGCTCCGCGGAGGCTCTTTGCGATAATTTCGATAGCCTTGATGTGGAACATATCGGAAAGCTCCCATGCGCCCTTTGTGATGTAGCCCTCGATAGCGTGTGTAAGAGCGTCCATACCTGTTGCTGCTGTAAGACCCTTGGGCATTGAAGCCATCATATCGGGGTCAACAACTGCTACAACGGGGATGTCGTGAACGTCAACGCAAACCATCTTGCGGTTCTTTTCAGCATCTGTGATAACGTAGTTGATTGTAACCTCAGCCGCTGTACCTGCTGTTGTGGGAACTGCGATGATGGGAACGCACTTGTTAGTTGTGGGTGCAACGCCCTCAAGTGAGCGGACGTCTGCAAACTCGGGATTGTTGATGATAATACCGATTGCCTTTGCAGTATCCATTGATGAGCCGCCGCCGATAGCAACGATGCAGTCTGCACCTGCTGCCTTATAAGCCTCAACACCTGCCTGAACGTTCTCGATTGTCGGGTTCGGCTTGATTTCGCTGAACATTACGTATTCAATGCCTGCAGCCTCGAGGATGTCTGTTACCTTCTTTGAAACGCCGAACTTGATAAGGTCGGGGTCAGAAGCAACGAAAGCCTTTTTAAAGCCGCGTGCCTTAATCTCTTCGGGGATTGCGCCGATAGCGCCCTTGCCGTGATAGGATGTTTCGTTAAGTACAAATCTGTTCATTGGTTATCATTCTCCTTTTGCCGTGGTCGGCTAAATTTACAACCCTATTATAATACTATTTTCCGTCAAATTCCATTGACAAATTGTTAACAATACGAATAATTTTTATGTCTATTTTGCCGATTTTCAAAAGCCGTGCCGAACACCCCAATATCTTGTAGATAAAGACTTTCACACGACTAATTCCTTTAAAAAAGATAGCAAAAAGGCTTGACTTTATTCACTTTTATATGTATAATATCAAGGCTGTGAAATTTTGAACACAGCATCCTTGCCACTTCGGTGGCCAAAAGACCAGAAGGAGGTGCTTTTAGATGGCAGTAGGTAACTATGAGGCAATGCTCGTTTTCTCTGTTAAGGAGAGCGAGGACGCAGCTAAGGCTTTGGTAGAGAAGTTCAAGGCTCTTGTTGAAAAGAACGGTACTGTTGAAAGCGTTGAGGAGTGGGGCAAGAGAAAGCTTGCTTACGCAATCAACTATGAGACAGAAGGCTACTACGCTCTTTACAACTTCAGCTCTGAGCCGGAATTCCCCGCAGAGCTCAGCCGTATCCTTAACATTACAGACGGCGTGCTTCGTTCACTTATAATCAAAAAATAAGGGAGGAAGCGACAATGATTAACAATGTAGTATTGATGGGTAGACTTGTCGCAACCCCCGAGTTGCGAAATACCCAGAACGGAATTGCTGTTACAACCTTCGCACTTGCTGTTGAGCGTTCATTCGCACGCGCAGGTGAGCAGAGACAGGCTGATTTCATCAACTGTGTAGCATGGAGAAACACCGCTGAATTTATCTCAAGATATTTCCAGAAGGGCTCTATGATTGCTGTTACAGGTTCAATCCAGACCCGTAACTACGAAGACAAGAACGGCAACAAGAGAACAGCAACTGAGGTTGTGGTTGACCAGGCAAGCTTCTGCGGCTCAAAGGCAGAAACAGGCACAACAGGTTACTCCGCTCCGGTTGCCGGAATGCCTGCAGCTCCGTCATTCTCAACAGCTACTGAGGGTGACTTCGAAGAAATTGCAGGCGACGATGATTTGCCGTTCTGAGCAAATTACCGTCTTAACTAAATAAGGAGGTATTTTACAATGGCTTACGATAAGAACAACGGCCGTCCTAACAGAAAGGGCCGCAAAAAGGTTTGTTCATTCTGCGTAGATAAAGTTGAGTGCATCGATTACAAGGATGTAAACAAGCTCAACAAGTACACTTCAGACAGAGCGAAGATTCTTCCCCGTCGTGTAACAGGTACTTGCGCAAAGCATCAGAGAGAGCTTACAACAGCTATCAAGCGTGCTCGTCACGTAGCTCTTATGGCTTACACAGCTGACTGATAAAACCTATAATCACACCACAGATTAACTTCTGTGGTGTTTTTTTGTATCCTTGATTTGATTGACTTTTACCGCAGTTTTAGATATAATTTTTATATCATTTCTGGAGAGGTTTTTATGATTGAAAATGTAATTTCTTTTATCAGCGAAGCACTGTACAGCTACGTGCTGATTATCCTTCTTATCCTCGCGGGACTTTATTTTACCGTAAGAACGCGTTTTGCGCCGTTCCGCCTTTTTGGTGAACAGATACGCGCCGTTACGGAAAAACCCGAGGACGGCAAGAGCGTTTCATCCTTTCAGGCGCTTATGGTTTCCACCGCTTCGCGAGTCGGCACGGGCAACATCGTCGGCGTTTCGACAGCCATCTGCCTCGGCGGCTTCGGCTCGGTTTTCTGGATGTGGATTATCGCAATTATAGGCAGTGCCTCCGCTTTTATTGAAAGCACGCTGGCACAGATTTACAAGAAAAAGGGTCCCGACGGATGCTACGGCGGACCTGCATATTACATTCAGGGTGCGTTAAAAAACCGCGTGCTTGCGGTCGTTTTTTCCGTGCTTCTCATCATCACCTACGGTGTCGGCTTCAATATGCTCGCATCGTACAATCTGCAGTCAACCTTTTCTGCCTACAAGTTTTATAACCCCGAGATTTCACCGTGGATTATCGGACTTACTGTTGCCGTTGCCGTCGGCTACTGTCTTCTGGGCGGAGGCAAGCGCGTTGTTAAAATAACAAGCGTTCTTGTTCCCGTTATGGGCGTTGCTTACATCCTCGTTGCTCTTGCGGTTACACTTCTCAATATTAAGACACTGCCAATGGTTTTTACCCGCATTTTTGAAGAAGCCTTTGATTTGCAGTCAATTTTCGGCGGCTTCAGCGGCTCGTGCGTTATGTTCGGCATCAAGCGCGGACTTTTCTCGAACGAGGCAGGTGTCGGCTCCGCGCCGAACGCTTCGGCATCCGCCGACGTAAGCCACCCCGCAAAGCAGGGACTCGTGCAGGTTCTTTCGGTTTTTATTGATACAATTCTTGTCTGCTCGGCAACCGCATTTTTCTGCCTTTGCTCGGGAGTTGAGCCGACAGCCGAGCTTTCGGGTGCACCCTACGTTCAGGCAGCATTGAGCAAAACTCTCGGCTCCTTCGGACCGATATTCATCACCGTTTCAATGATACTTTTTGCCTTCACAACACTGCTCGGCAACCTCTATTATGTTGACCAGGGAATATTCTTTATTCTCGGCAAAATACCGGGTAAAAGGTTCAAGACAGCATACAACGTCATCTCGGCACTTCTGATTTTTGTCGGCGCAGGCTTGAGCGCAGACCTGCTGTGGGGCGTTGCAGATATAACGATGGGCGCAATGGCTCTTATCAACATCCCCGTCATCTTCATCCTCGGCAAATATGCAATCCGCGCATTGAAGGATTATGAGAAGCAGAAAAAAGAGGGAAAAGAACCTGTATTCAGGGCAAAAGATATCGACCTTCCGCACGAGGTTGATTATTGGAAATAAATTTTTGGAGAAATAAAAATGGAAAAGAAAAAATTTGACGATAAGCTGATTCGTGAAATAGTGCTAGATTTTCTGTTTATAGTCGTACCTTTTATTCTGTTTGTATTCGTTTTTTTGTTTATTGACGATCTCGGTGCTGTATTGATAAGACAGTTTGCAGATACAGAGCTTTTTTATATCTTCATTGATATGTCGGTTTTTCATATAGTCTTTTATATTTTCTACATTCTTTCAATCCTACTTTTCGGAAGTCTGATATGTCATTCTTTCGGTAAGAAACACAAGCCCTTCAAGGTTTTCATTTCCGAGAAAAATCACAGAAACCTGATTGTTTTGATATGTCTTTTCGTTTCGCTTACCATTTCTTTTATAAGTTTTTTCCCGATGTGTGAATACAACTTTGTTGCCGATGACAAATGCTATAAACACAGCACGTTGTTCCAAAAAGACGAAACAGTTTTTGATTATGAATCCATTAATTCGGTAAGAATATATGTTTCCGAAGAGTTGGATGCAAAAGCTCAAGGTTCATCATACGAGGTATATATTGATATTTCAGCAGACAATAAAACTTATACTTTTGTCCCTGAAGGTTTTGGTTATAATTTTAAAAATATGTATAACCTTTTAAGTAAAATTGATAAGGACAAAATCACCTTTGATACTACCGATGTTGAATATGCTTTCAAATCTAACGAGGAGCAGGACAAACATCTTCAATGATGATAGATGAATACAGTTAAGAGCAGGGAGCAATCTCTGCTTTTATTTATTCACAAATACCTCTTTTATTTTTCATAAATATGGTGTATAATGCAATTAACATTTTATAAGGAGAGTTTCTATGAAGAACATTCTCGTTACCGGTGGCGCAGGCTTCATCGGCAGTAATTTCATCTATTATATGCAGCGCAAGCATCCCGACTACCGTCTGGTTTGTATTGACGCTCTCACTTATGCAGGCAATCTTTGCACCCTCGACGATGCGAGAGGCGACAATTTCCGCTTCGTGCTCGGCGACATCTGCGACCGCAAGCTCGTTTTCGACCTTTGCGAGGAGGAAAAGTTTGACGTAATCATCAACTTTGCCGCAGAAAGCCACGTTGACCGCTCAATCGAGAATCCCGAGGTTTTCCTAAAGACTAACATACTCGGTACACAGGTTTTGCTTGACGCCTGCAACAAATATAACATCCCCCGCTATCATCAGGTTTCAACCGATGAGGTTTACGGCGACCTTCCGCTTGACAGACCCGACCTCTTCTTCACCGAGGATACACCGATTCACACATCCTCACCCTATTCTGCAAGCAAGGCTTCTGCTGACCTTCTCGTAATGGCATATCACCGAACCTTCGGCACACCTGCTACGATTTCCCGTTGTTCAAACAACTACGGCCCGTATCAGTTCCCCGAAAAGCTTATTCCCGTTATGATTGCGAAGGCTCTTGCTGATGAGAAGCTTCCCGTTTACGGCGAAGGTCTCAACGTCCGCGACTGGCTCTATGTTGACGACCACTGCAAGGCTATTGATATGATTGTTGAATACGGAAAAATCGGTGAGGTTTATAACATCGGCGGTCACAACGAGAAGGCTAACATTGACGTTGTCAAAACAATCCTCAGGGCGGTCGGCAAGGACGAGAGCCTTATCACCTTCGTAAAGGACCGTCCCGGTCACGATATGCGTTACGCTATCGACCCTGCGAAAATCCACGCAGAGCTCGGCTGGGAGCCCGAAACGCTCTTCAACGAGGGTATTCAGAAGACAATCGAATGGTATCTTAACAACCGCGAATGGTGGGAGAAGATCCTCAGCGGTGAATATCAGAATTACAGAGGATAATACTATGAAAAAAGTTGTTTCACTTTTACTTCTTGTTGTGATTTCAATAACCTTCTTCGCCTGTAATAAGAATGACGGCGACCTCGGCAAGCAGACAACAGTTAACAAGGATAACGGCTACACACTCGTTCAGGAGGTAAAGCCCTTCAAGTTTTCCGACGAAGAGGATGAGCTCGAAAACATCAAGGGCATCCGCACAGAGGGCTTTAAGGTAACTCAGGAAAACGCAAAGGGCGCAATCAAAACAAAGGCTGACGTTATCGAAATTGCACAGCAGGAGGCTTCGTCCGACTACAATCAGATTCAGGTTTTCTTTGACCGTACAACGGGTATCTGGAAAACAGTTTTCTCCGTTACGACAGCAACAACCGCCGAAGACGGCACGGTTACACGTGACAACGTTATTAAAGAGACCGTTTACATCGACGAGGACGGATATACGCTCCTCGCCTTCAAGCAGTAAAAATTTTTCGCCCGAAAAACTCGGGCGATTTTATTTAGGTGAGCAGATGATTAAAACTATTGCAAAAATCAGAACGGATTTTCCGACTAAATTCGGCATACCGCGGCAAAGCGGTCTTGTTGAAGAACTCAAAGGCAGGATTATTTTTGAACCCACCTTCCGCAACGCAGATGCCCTGCGCGGGCTTGAGGATTTTTCTCACATCTGGCTGATATGGAGGTTTTCAACATCCGTCGGTGAAGGCTGGTCGCCCACCGTGCGCCCGCCCAAGCTCGGCGGCAACACAAGGGTCGGCGTTTTCGCCTCGCGTTCACCCTTCCGCCCGAATTCCCTCGGACTTTCCTGCGTAAGGCTCGACAGAATTGAAGAAACTCAAAAACACGGTACCGTTCTCCACGTTTCCGGAGCTGACCTTATGGACGGCACGGAAATTGTTGACATCAAGCCTTACATCCCCTACGCCGATTGTCACCCCGATGCCACGGGCGGTTTTTCGAAGGATTCAAGCGCGCCGAGGCTGAACGTTGAATGTCCCGAGGCTATGCTCACTCCCCTGCCCGAGGAGAAGCGCACAGCGTTGCTCAAGGTTCTTGAGCTTGACCCGAGACCCGCATATCAGGATGACGAAAACCGCATTTACGGCTTCGGCTTTGCAGGCTTTGAGGTTAAATTTTCGGTCACGGGCAACACACTTTACGTCCGGGAAATAACTAAATAAGAGAAGAAAAAAGACCGTCGGAAACCGACGGTCTTTAAAAAATCCATTTGAGAGAGACTTATTTAATCTCGATCTGTGCGCCAACTTCTTCAAGCTTTGACTTGATTTCTTCAGCTTCGTCCTTAGAGATGCCTTCCTTGATAGCCTTGGGAGCGCCATCAACGAGAGCCTTTGCTTCTGCAAGGCCAAGACCTGTGATATCCTTAACAGCCTTAACAACCTTAATCTTCTGGTCGCCAGCGCCAGCAAGGATAACATCAAACTCTGTCTTCTCCTCTGCTGCGGGGCCTGCTACTGCGGGACCTGCTACAACTGCTGCTGCAGCTGATACGCCGAACTCATCCTCTACTGCGTGTACGAGCTCTGAAAGCTCAAGAACTGAAAGAGTCTTTAACTCTTCAACGATTGCCATAATTTTCTCTGATGCCATGGTTATTTACCTCCATAATAATTTTTAGTAATTTTTAAATTAGTTTGCTGACTTAAGCCTCAGCGGGAGCCTCTGCCTTATCGGCAATAGCCTGTACAGCTCTTGCAAAACCAGCGATAGGTGCGCTGAATACATTTGCAACCATAGAGAGCAATGTCTCTCTTGACGGAAGTGTTGCGAGCTCCATAAGCTTATCCATGCTGATAACTTCACCGTCGATGTAACCTGTCTTGAGGTTGAAGTTTTCGTGACCCTCAGCATACTTGTTGA
This sequence comes from Clostridia bacterium, assembly GCA_017415025.1. Lineage (GTDB taxonomy): Bacteria > Bacillota > Clostridia > Oscillospirales > Acutalibacteraceae > CAG-488. The sequence continues at coordinate 42,561 of JAFQJH010000007.1, read as the reverse complement.
GGATACGAGCAGCTGCTACGTAATCGTCCTTACATGTTGCGATAGCTGAAGTACCGTCAAGAACCTCGCTCATTGACTCAAGAGCTGTGCCCTGAATTGCGAGCTTGATAAGAGTGTTCTTAACAACAGTGTACTCAACGCCTGCTTCACGAAGTTCACGACGAAGAGCTGTATCGTCAGCAACGGAGATACCCTTGTAATCTACGATTACACCTGCGCATGAATTGCTGATTCTGTCAGCAACCTCTGCAACTATCTTCTTCTTCTGTTCCAATACGCTTGCACTTGGCATTTTTTTCACCTCTCAAAAATGGGATACGGTGCTATAACGAAAATAATCCCTGCCCACGAACCGTGGACAGGGAACAAACATACATTTTACGGATTTGCAGACCTATGCCTGAAAATCTTGTATGCTCCTATCCTCGGCAGGTGGTTAAAAACCGTTACGCATAAAGCACCTGCTGTCTTTGAATAAAGAACAGCTTAGATATAATACCACACGATTTTCACCGTGTCAAGTATTAACGAAAATTTAATCAGTCTGTGATAACAGCCTTAGCGGGGTTGATGCGAACGCCGGGGCCCATTGTTGAAGCAACAACACAAGATCTGATGTACTGACCCTTTGCAGCAGCCGGCTTTGCCTTCTCGATAGCAGCAAGGAGAGTCTTGTAGTTCTCGCCAAGCTTCTCTGCGCCGAAGGAAACCTTGCCGATGGGGCAGTGGATGATGTTTGTCTTGTCAAGACGGTACTCAATCTTACCTGCCTTAGCCTCTTCAACAGCCTTAGCAACGTCAGGAGTAACTGTACCTGCCTTGGGTGAAGGCATAAGACCGCGAGGACCAAGAACCTTACCAAGACGACCAACAAGACCCATCATATTGGGAGCAGCGATAGCAACGTCGAAATCAAGGAAGCCTTCGCCCTGAATCTTAGCAACAAGGTCTTCAGCACCTACGATTTCTGCACCTGCAGCAGCTGCAGCGTCAGCAGCCTCGCCCTTAGCGAAAACTGCAACTCTTACTTTCTTACCTGTACCGTTGGGGAGTACAACAGCGCCTCTAACCTGCTGGTCAGCGTGACGTGAGTCAACACCGAGACGAACGTGTACTTCAACAGTTTCATCAAACTTTGCGGAAGAAGTCTTGATTGCAAGCTCAAGAGCTTCTGCCGGCTCATAGAGTGTAGCTCTGTCAACGAGCTTTGCACTCTCTAAATATTTCTTACCGTGTTTCATTAGTTAATTCCTCCCTGAAAAGTGGTTAATCGGATTTTTCCTCCCACGCGGGAGATTAGTCTACAACAGTAACACCCATGCTGCGTGCAGTACCTGCGATCATAGACATAGCTGTCTCGATGTTAGCTGCATTCAAGTCGGGCATCTTCTGTTCCGCGATTTTTCTAACCTGCTCGCTTGTGATTGTTGCTACCTTTGTCTTGTTCGGTACACCTGAACCGCTCTCAATACCACAAGCCTTCTTGATAAGAACAGCTGCGGGCGGTGTCTTTGTAACGAATGTGAATGTACGGTCAGCATAAACTGTGATTACAACGGGGATGATAAGACCTACGTCATTCTTTGTACGCTCGTTGAATTCCTTAGTGAATGCCATGATGTTAACACCATGCTGACCTAAAGCAGGACCAACCGGGGGAGCCGGTGTTGCTTTACCTGCAGGGATCTGAAGCTTAATAAAGCCTACTACCTTCTGAGCCATTTTTGCACCTCCAAAAATATGTGGTTCGGCGGAGCAATTGAAAAGTTTTTTGCTCCTCCCACGGGGAGCCGAAGCTCCATACCCAAAGGGGTATATAATTAAAGCGAAAACGCTTAATTATCACGTACACTAAAACTTAATCGGCAACGGGTTCTACCTGATCAAGCTCGAGCTCAACCAAAGTCTCTTTGCCGAACAAAGCAGAAACTGTAACCTTAACCTTGTTGTTATCAAGGTCGATTTCTTCAACAGTTCCTGAGAAACCTTCAAAGATTTCATCAATGATGTTGACTGTGTCGCCAACGCTGTAACGAACCTCGACAACCTTCTTTTCAACGCCGAGTCTGTAAACCTCTTCCTCCGTAAGGGGAATGGGCTTGCCCTCGGGACCTACGAAGCCTGTTGCACCGCGTGTTCCGCGGATAACGAGCCAAGCCTCATCGCTGATTTTAGGCATATCGTTTTCGTCAAGGAAAGTTGCGATTTTAACCATAACGTAGCCGGGGAAGATTTTACGCTCAACCTCGCGTGTCTTGCCGTCCTCGCGGACCTCGACAACGGTTTCGGTCGGGATTTTAACCTCGAAAATCTCGTCCTGCATTTTACGGTTTTCCGTAGCTTTCATAATGTTTGATGCTACTTTGTTCTCGTAGCCTGAGTAGGTATGCACAACATACCATCTGGAGTCATTAGACATTGCCTTTCCTCCGTATACTCTGAATTATTCAGCAGCCGCGTTTGATGATGTGGGTGCTGCTGTCGTAGTCGTTGTAGTTGTTGTTGAAGCCTCTGTTGTTGTAGTTGTTCTGTTCTCGGCAACGGTGCGAAGAGCATCGATACCGTTAGTAAGACCAAAGTCAACAAGGAAAACTGCAACGCCGATTACAGCGATACAAGCAATTGTGATTGCTGTTCCCTTGAGAACATCCTTTGCGCCCGGCCAAGTAATCTTCTTAACTTCGCCTTTGAGGTCTTTGAAGAAGCGTGCGATTACCTTGAAGATATTTTTCTTATTCTTCTTCGGCTTTTTAGCTGTCTTTTCTTTTTCAGCCTTGGCAATCTTCTTTGCTGCTTCTGAACTTTCTTTGTTAGCCATAGCAGTTAATCCTCCCAGCTTACTTCGTCTCTTTGTGGAGAGTATGCTTCTTGCAGAATCTGCAGTACTTGTTCATCTCCAACCTGTCGGGTGAGTTCTTCTTGTTCTTCATTGTGTCATAATTGCGCTGTTTGCATTCTGTGCATGCGAGTGTAATTTTAACTCTCATTTTTCGGCACCTCCATTTAACCGGTAAATCCGGAATTATAAGCCTCCCTCGTAACGGAACAAACACCCTGTAAGTTCCTAAAAGAGGGCACAAAAAAAGAACCCTCTACAAGAGGTAGAGATATTCTAGCAGATATATCAAGTTTTGTCAAGCGTTTTTGTGCAATATTTTCAAAAAGAGCCCTTATTTGCACTTCCTCGCAAGGGGTAGTGTCAGGTTTATTTTTCCGCCACTAAATGTACGAATTGACTTTATACAATCTATTTGATAAAATGAAGCGTAATAAAAATTTTTTTGCGTGGCGATATAATTATGATAAGAATTAATGAAATAAAGCTTCCGCTTGAAGGCACGTCCGACGACCTGCTCGCGGCGGCGGCAAAGGCTCTGCGTATACCTAAAAGAAGAATATCAACGCTTGACGTTGCCAGGAAGTCTCTCGACTCGAGAAAGAAGGATAACCTCTTCTTCGTTTACAGCGTTGACGTTACTCTTGACGGCGACGAGGCAGAAATTCTCGAAAAGAGCAAGTACAAAAAAGCACAGCTCACCGAGCCCTTTTATTATAGTATACCTGAAAACAAGAGAAAAAGCAACCTTCGGCCGATAATTGCAGGCTTCGGCCCGGGCGGAATTTGGGCGGCACTCACTCTTGCACGTGCAGGACTGCGCCCGATTGTTCTTGAGCGCGGACGCGACATTGACGCAAGAACAGCGGACGTCAACCGTTTCTGGCAGACAAAGGTTATCGACGAAACCTCGAACGTGCAGTTCGGCGAGGGAGGTGCAGGCACATTCTCCGACGGCAAGCTGACAACAGGCATCAAGGACAAGCTTTGCCGAAAGGTATTTCTTGATTTCGTCGAATTCGGCGCACCCGAGGAAATTCTTTACTCGTGGAGACCGCACATCGGCACTGACAAGCTCGGTCAGGTCGTCAAAAATATGCGTGAGGAAATCAAGCGGCTCGGCGGTGACGTGCTTTTCTCGTGCAAGCTGACGGATATCATCATCGCAAACGGCGTTGTTCACGGCGTAACATATATAAATGAAAAGGGCGAAGCAATCGACCTTGAAACGGACAGCGTTATCCTTGCAGTCGGTCACTCCGCAAAGGATACGGTTGAAATGCTTTATAATAAAGGTATAGATATTATGCAGAAGCCGTTTTCCGTCGGTGCAAGAATTGAGCATCCGAGAACGATGATTGACCGCGCGCAATACGGCGATTTTGCAGGACACCCTGCGCTCGGCGCGGCCGACTATAAGCTTTCGTGCCATCCGCCCCACGGCAGAGGCGCATATACCTTCTGTATGTGTCCCGGCGGAACGGTCGTTGCGGCGGCAAGCGAAAACGGCGGTGTCGTCGTAAACGGAATGAGCAATTTTGCACGTAATGAGGAAAATTCGAACTCCGCACTCCTTGTCGGCGTTGAGCCCGAGGATTTCGGCAGTGAGCATCCGCTTGCAGGCTTTAAGCTCCAGCGTGAAATTGAGGAAAAGGCATTCCGTTGCGGCGGCGGAGATTTCACCGCACCCGCACAGCTTGTCGGCAACTTTTTGCAGAACGTAAAGTCAACCCAGCTCGGAAGTGTCAATCCCTCCTGCCCGACGGGCGTTAAGATGGGCGACATCCGAGAGGTTCTGCCGAAAAAGGTTACAGATACAATGGCAGATGCTATCGTGAAGATGGGTAAACAGCTCAAGGGCTTTGACCTGCCCGATGCGGTGCTGACCGCGCCCGAAACACGCTCCTCCTCCCCCGTCAGAGTCCTGCGTGATGAATTTTATCAGGCTCTCAAGGTCAGAGGTCTCTACCCCTGCGGTGAGGGTGCAGGCTATGCGGGCGGAATTGTCTCTGCCGCAGTTGACGGCATCCGTTGTGCCCACGCGGTGTTGAGCGATGAATTTTAATAATATATAATGTATAGTAAAACGGACTACCTCAAATGAGATAGTCCGTTAATTTTATATTCAGCACCGCAGGCCCTTAACTTTTGCGCAAGCAAAAATTTCATATCGTCGCAGACGATATTTCGCGCTGCGAAAGCAACATTTCACACGACCGAAAGGTCGTATTTCATTGCGAAGTTGTTTCACAACTTCGCTCACGGGTGCGGTTCGCCGTTGCGGTATGCCGCCATAATGCTTTTGAATATATCTCCGTTTGACGGCGGTGTCCAGGTGATTGCATTTGCTCCCGCATCAATCGTAGCTTTTATGCTTTCATCCGTCGGGCCGCCCGTTGCTATAATCGGAATATCGGGATATTCCGCGCGTATCTTGCGCACAATGTCGGGCGTTTTTGCCGCGGCGGAAACATTCAGCACGCTCGCACCCGCTTCAATTCTTGCGCCAATGTCCTCATCCTCACGCACAACGGTAACAATCGTCGGAATATCCACCGTCTGCGAAACGTTATGTACAACCTCGTTCGAGGTCGGCGCGTTAAGTACAACGCCCATCGCGCCCTGCATCTCGGCATAATTCGAAAGATTGAGCACACGCTGTCCCTGCGTGAGACCGCCGCCCACCCCGACAAAAACAGGAATGTCTGATGCCTGCAAAATAGCCTGCGTTATCACAGGCTGGGGAGTGAACGGATAGACCGCTATCACGGCATCCGCATTTACGTTTCTTATTATTGCAACATCGGTCGAAAAGACCAACGATTTTATTCTTTTTCCGAAAACTGTAATTCCGCTGCACTCGCGGATGATTTCGGGTACACGCAACGAAAATTTCCTCAAAGTTCCGTCAATCGGCTTCGGATACACCTTCGCCACCTCATCACTTCCTTTTATTTTTCTATATTATAACATAAAAGAGGCGTTTACGTGTTAAGTAATTATTAACAACCTTACCACTATTTGTTAATATACCGCACGGCACTTGAAAATTTCGTCAAAACATAGTAGAATTATTTTATTATTTGAACAGCGAGGACTTTACTATGCTTTCGGAAAAAATACAGAAAATTTTGCTTGAGGTGCAGAAGCCGGGACGTTACGTCGGCGGTGAGCTGAACAGCGTTGTCAAGGATAAGGACAGCGTTGCGGTGCGTTATGCCTTCTGCTTCCCCGATACTTACGAAATCGGAATGTCGCACCTCGGAATGAAGATACTTTATTCGGTCGTCAACAACCGTGACGATGCGTGGTGTGAGCGCGTTTTTGCACCCGACAACGATATGGAAGAAAAAATGCGTGAGCAGGGTATCCCCCTCTGGGCGCTTGAAAGCGGAGACAGCATCAGGGACTTTGACCTTATCGGCTTCACTCTGCAGTATGAGCTGAGCTTTTCCAACGTGCTCAATATGCTCGACCTTGCGGGTGTTCCGCTTTATTCAAAGGACAGACCCGACCTCGCTCCCATTGTTGTAGCAGGCGGTCCGTGCGCGTGTAATGCAGAGCCGATGGCTGATTTTATTGACGTCTTTATGCTTGGCGACGGTGAGGAAACAACCGACCTGCTCATTTCTCTTGTGAAAAAGCACAAGGAGCTCGGCTCATCAAAGCTTGATTTCCTTCGTGACGTTGCACAGCACAAGGGCTTTTACGTTCCTGCTTTTTATGACGTTGAATACAACGCTGACGGCACAATCGCAAGCGTGACTGCCAAGGAAACCGCTCCCGAAAAGGCTGAAAAGGCGATTGTTTCGGATATGGACAAGGCGGTTTATCCCGAAAAATTCATTGTACCGTCAATTGAGGTTGTTCACGACAGAGTTACTGCAGAAATCTTCCGCGGCTGTATCCGCGGCTGCCGCTTCTGTCAGGCAGGCTTTCTTTACAGACCTATACGCGAAAAATCCCCCGAGGTTGTTGAGGAGCAGTGCAAAAAGCTTTGCGAAACCTCCGGCTATGACGAAATTTCCCTCTGCTCATTGAGCACTAGCGACTATACGGGGCTTCAGCCTCTTCTCAATTCGATGCTCGATTGGACAACTAAGGAAAAAATCAACATCGCTCTCCCCTCTCTGCGTGTTGACAACTTCTCCGACGAGCTTATGGAAAAGCTCGCGGTTGTACGCAGAAGCTCGCTGACCTTTGCACCCGAAGCAGGTACACAGAGACTCCGCGACGCTATCAACAAGAATGTTACCGAAGAGGACGTTATGTCCACCGTGGACAAGGCTTTCTCGGGCGGTTGGACAGCCGTTAAGCTCTACTTTATGATAGGCTTGCCGACTGAAACACTCGACGACGTTGCAGGCATAGCACAGCTCGGACAGAGAGTTGTTGACGAATTCTACCGCCTTCCCGACAGACCGAAGGGCAAGGGCGTTCAGGTCAGCATCAGCGCTTCGTCTTTTGTTCCCAAGCCGTTCACTCCGTTCCAGTGGGAGCCGCAGGATACACAGGAGATGCTCGCCGAGAAGCAACAGCACCTGATGAACAGCGTTACAACAAAGAAAATCAAAATTTCCACCCATACAACACAAACGAGCTTTATGGAGGGCGTTCTCGCACGCGGTGACCGCAAGCTTTCAAAGGTAATTGAGCTCGCGTGGCGCAAGGGCTGTAAATTCGACAGTTGGGACGACCAATTCAAATACGATAAATGGATGGAAGCCTTTGAAGAATCGGGCATTGACCCCGCCTTCTATGCTAACCGCCGCCGTGATTATGACGAGATTCTCCCGTGGGATCACCTCGATTACGGCATCAGCAAGGCTTTCCTTGTAAACGAAAACAAAAAAGCTCACAAGAGTGAGACAACACCGCACTGCCGTATCAAGTGTGCAGGCTGCGGCTCAAACAAGCTCAACGGAGGTAAGTGTGATGCGCTCAGTAAGGCTTAATTTTTCCAAAACAGGCAGAGCGATTTACATCTCTCACCTTGACGTAAACAGAATGATGACCCGTGCCGTGCGCCGTGCACAGCTTCCGATGTGGTACACCGAGGGTTTCAACCCTCACCCGTACATTGCGTTTGCTCTTCCTCTCTCACTCGGTCAGGAAAGCGACTGCGAATATATGGACATCCGCATTGAGGGCGATATGACGAACGCCGATATTATGAAAAGGCTCAACGAAACTCTGCCCGAGGGCATAAAAATCCTTTCCGTCGGCTCTCCCGTACACGATGCAAAGGATATTGCCGCCGCGCAGTATTTTGTAAAACTTGTTTTTGAAAACGAGGAGCAGGCTTCTTCCTTCTGCGAAAAGGCGGATGAGCTGATGAACGGTGAAGAGCTCATTGCCGAAAAGCCGGGCAAAAAGGGACACCGCAAAATTATGAAGCAGATCAACCTTATCGAGATGATTTTTGATAAAAAAATCACCTGTGCAGGTAACGTTGTCAACCTTCAATGCTCCCTTGCGGCAGGAAATTCCACAAATCTTAACCCGACTCTGCTCGTTGAAACTATTGAAAATTGTGTTGATATTCACCACAAGCAACTATATGTTGTACGCAAAAAACTCATCACAAAAAATAATGAAATTTTCCGCTGATTTTTTCAAAAAAACCTTGCAATCCTCAATGGTTTATGATAGTATATATGAGCATTTCTGACCACCACGGGATAAGTATGCCCTGTGGCGGGGTTTAATGCCCAACATTAAAGCGGACGGTCCTCTGAAGAGTAATCTTGTACGAACGCCTGAAATTCTATGGGAGGTGTCTGTAATGGACGCACTTAAGTTAATCGCACAGGACAGCCTCAAGCCTGAGGTTTCCGAAGCAATCAAAGTCGGTAACACTATCAAAATCTGGGTTAAGATCCGTGAAGGCGAGAGAGAAAGACTCCAGGCTTTCGAGGGTACAGTAATCGCTCGTAAGGGCAGCGGTGTTTCCGAGACCTTTACTGTTCGCCGTGTATCTTACGGTGTTGGTGTTGAGAGAGTCTTCCCGATTCACTCCCCCAACGTTGATAAGATCGAGCTTATCAGAACAGGTAAGGTACGCAGAAGCAAGCTCTACTATCTGCGTGACAGAGTCGGTAAGGCAGCTAAAGTTAAGCAGCAGATCGGCTAATAAACCAAGAGCTGAGGGTACGCAACGTACCGTTGAGGGTATGGGAGGCTTACGGCTTCGCCATGCCCTTTTTCCTTTTTTATTATACTATTCTTCACGGAGGTTGAGCTTATGTTTTTAAGTAAGCGCCGCGTTCAGCTCGAGCGCACTCAATACCTTGCGGACGGACTTACTCCCGAGCAGGCAAAAAAGAACAGGCTCAGATGGCTTCGCATTTTTGACCTTTGCGGTTCAGTTGCAACTGCAATTATTATAATTTTTGTTGTATTCACCTTCATCTGCCGTCCGACGAGCGTTGTCGGTGATTCAATGGTACCCACTCTTCACAACGGCGACTGGCTCATCACAATGCCGAAGAGCGAGTACGTTTACGGCGACATTGTCGTTGTAACACAGCCGAACGTTCATAACGAGCCGCTCATCAAGCGCGTTATTGCTACCGAAGGACAGACGGTTGACATCAACTTTGCATCGGGTCAGGTTTTCGTCAACGGTGTTGAGCTCAACGAGCCCTACATCAACGAAGAGACCCACACATCCTCCGACGTCACGTTCCCGCTCATCGTCCCCGAGGGTAAGGTTTTCGTTATGGGCGATAACCGCAACCGCTCCTCGGACAGCCGTTCAAGCGGTGTCGGCTTTATCGACACAAGGTATATCCTCGGTAAGGCTCAGTTAAGAATCCTTCCTTTCGGCGAATTTGACATTTACGAAAACTTCAATTCAGGAGAATAAATATGGAAGCTCCCGTTCAGAATTGTGAAAGCAATGAAAATAAAAAAGAAAAGTACGGTTTTGTAAACCTTGTTTTTGACGTTGTTTCAATTTTTGTAACTGCGCTTGTGTTCATTTCTGTTCTTTTCACCTTTTTCATCCGTTTCGTCGGCGTTGACGGCGATTCAATGGAGCCAACCCTGCAGGACAACGACTGGCTGATAGTTTCTGCGGTCAATCCCGAAATCAAGTACGGTGATATCATCATCAGCACCCAGCCCAACGCCTTCAACGAGCCTCTTGTCAAAAGAGTTATCGCAACGGGCGGACAAACGGTTGACATTGACTTTGTCAAGGGTGAGGTTTACGTTGACGGTCAGCTTCTTGACGAGCCGTATATCGCAGAGCCTACCCACACAACGGAGGGCGTCAGCTTCCCGATTCTTGTGCCCGAAGGCAAGCTTTTTGTTATGGGCGATAACCGCAATGAGTCCTCGGACAGCCGTTCGCCAATGGTCGGCTGCGTGGATGAAAGATATGTTCTCGGCGTTGTCAAATACCGTGTTGCGCCCGAATTTACAAAGATAGACTGATTTTGGGGGCTTTTACAGCTCCCTTTTGCGTTTATACAGGAGAAAAATTATGAGTGATTTTCAGAAACAGACCGTACAATGGTTTCCCGGTCATATGGCAAAAACCCGCAGACTTATCAAAGAAAGTCTGTCGAGAGTTGACTGTGTAACGGAAATACTTGATGCAAGAATACCTCTCGCGAGCCGCAACCCCGAAATTGAGGAAATTACGTCCTCAAAGCCGCGCATCATCCTTCTTAACAAATGCGATATGGCTGACGAAAAGGTTACCGCAGATTGGATAAAATACTTTAAGGCACAGGGCTTTGAGGCTCTTGCCGTCGATTGCAGGACGGGCAAGGGACTTAACGGCTATCAGGCACTCGTGCGCAAGGTGCTTGCGGATAAAATCGAAGCCAACAACGCTCGCGGTATGGTCGGCAAAAGTCTGCGCGTTATGGTCGTCGGTATTCCGAATACCGGAAAATCCTCTTTCATCAATAAAATGGCGGGCAGAGTCCGCGCAAAGGTTGCCGACAAACCCGGTGTTACAACGAGCAATCAGTGGTTTTTCATCGGTAACGGAATTGAGCTGCTCGACACCCCGGGTGTTCTATGGCCGAAATTTGACGATCCCCTCGTCGGCGACAAGCTCGCCTTCATCGGCTCTGTAAAGGACACCGTTCTCGATATCGAGACAATGGCGGTGCGCCTTATTGATGCTCTGCGCGAGGGCTATCCCGACAGGCTTGCCGAAAGATATAAGATTTCCGACTTTGAAGATATGCAGTCGTGGGAAATTCTTGAGCTCATCGGCAGAAAAAGAGGTATGCTCATCAGCGGCGGCGAAATCAACACGGAAAGGGCCTCCGTTATGCTCCTTGACGAATACCGCGGCGGCAAGCTCGGCAGAATCTCAATGGAATTCCCCGAATTTTAAAATTATTTTTGATTAGTTCATAAATTAGACAAAATAAGACTTATAATAGTAAGTGAAAACATAAGTTGGAGACAACTTTTCAGGAGGGAAAGACTATGGCAACAGAAAAAATTCTTGTAGTTGATGACGACAACAATATCTGCGAATTGCTTCGCCTTTATCTTGAAAAAGAGGGCTATGCGGTAGCTCTTGCCCATACGGGTATGCAGGCCGTGCGCGTTTTTGCAGAGCAGCAGCCCGACCTTATGCTTCTTGATATTATGCTCCCCGAGCTTGACGGCTGGCAGGTCTGCCGTGAAATCAGAAAGTATTCCAACAAGCCTATCATTATGCTCACCGCCAAGGGCGAAACCTTCGACAAGGTGCTCGGTCTTGAGCTCGGAGCTGACGACTATATCACAAAGCCCTTCGAGGCAAAAGAGGTTCTCGCGCGAATCAAGGCAGTTCTTCGCCGTTCCGCCAACGCAATCCGTACGGGGGTAGCGGAAGAAATCAAGCAGGTTTCCTACGATAATCTCACCATTAACCTCACAAACTATGAGCTGACGGTCAAGGGCAAGCGTGTTGAAGCACCGCCGAAGGAAATGGAGCTTCTCTACCACCTTGCAAGCAACCCGAACCGCGTTTACACCCGCGATCAGCTTCTTGACGAGGTGTGGGGCTTCGACTATTACGGCGACAGCCGAACAGTTGACGTTCACATCAAGAGAATCCGCGAAAAGCTCGAGGACGTCTCTGACAAATGGGAGCTCAAGACGGTCTGGAGTGTCGGCTACAAATTTGAAACCAAGGACTGATAGTCTATGGGCAGAACCACACAAAAAAAGGGTACAAAGCTGTTTCGCAAATACCTGATGGTTATTACCTCAGTAATCCTTGTCAGCGTTATACTACTTTGCTCGGTTTATCTTTTCCTTGTCACAAGGCACTGGAATTCCGAACAGATAAACACCCTTCAGCACAATTCAAACATAATCGCACAGAACGCGCAGGATCTCCTCGGCCGTATGAACATATCAGAAAAGGATGAGCAGACCGATATCACACCGCTGTTGATGATATGCAACACGATGCGAATTATGTCCGAGGCGATTGATGCGGATATTTTCATCACTGATATGAACGGTGACGTTGTCGTATGTAAGGATATGATGGTTGACCAGTTTTCCTTCCGTGAGGAAGCTCACTGTATGCTCCATGACAGATACCATATCGGCAAGGATGTCATCGACAAAGCGGCAAAGGGCGGTTTTACCGACAGCTCAAGGCTCGGAGAAACCTTTATGAACAGCCAGCTTACCACCGCATCTCCGATTATCGTCAACGAAAAGCCGGTAGCAATCGTTTTTGCGACCGAGCCGATGACAATGACCTGGTACAGCTATGCAAAAAGAGTTATGGAGGTTTTCCTCACCGCGGCACTGCTCGCGCTCGTTGTTTCGTTCCTTATGGTTTACTACCTTTCCTACCGCTTTACCCGACCGCTCAAGGAAATGTCACAGGCTATCAGACATTATGCAGACGGCGATTTCAGCTACAAGGTAAAGGTTCGCGGCAACGACGAGGTTTCCGAGCTGGCGCAGGCATTCAACAGTATGGCGATGTCGCTTTCTTCGCAGGAAAGCTCAAGACGAAGCTTTGTTGCGAATGTTTCGCACGAATTAAAAACCCCGATGACTTCTATCGGCGGATTTATCGACGGCATTCTCGACGGAACAATCAGCGAGGATAAGCACGACTACTATCTGCGCATTGTCTCTGACGAGGTCAAGCGGCTTTCGCGCCTCGTTACGGGTATGCTGAATATGTCAAAGATTGAAGCGGGCGAAATGCAGATTAACCTCAAGAGCTTTGACCTGAGCGCGGATATTTTCAAAACTCTTCTGAGCTTCGAAAAGAAAATAAATGAAAAACAGATCGAAATTATCGGTCTTGACTCGATGCAGAGCATCACGGTCAATGCCGACGAGGATATGATAATGCAGGTTATCTATAACCTCATTGACAACGCAGTCAAATTCACACCGCAGGGCGGATACATCTTCATCAAGGATTACAAAGACAGCGAAAAAACCTTTGTCAGCATCCGCAACAGCGGAAGCGGCATTGAAAAAGACGAGCTGCCGAAAATCTTTGAGCGTTTTTACAAGGTTGACCACTCGCGAAGCTACGACGTTAAGGGTGCAGGTCTCGGCCTCTTCCTTTGCAAGAGCATCATCGAGCTTCACGGCGGTGAAATCAGGGTTGACAGCAACGTCGGCGAATACACCGAATTTGCTTTCTGGATTCCCAATAATATTCAATAAACCCCCATATAACAGGAGGAAATGATATGAACGACAACGAAAGAAACTACGAAACACCCGAAAATCAGAGCACGGAAAACACTTCTTCCGCAAGCTATTCCGATTTCGGCAAATACAGGGACTCCGTTGAGGATACTCCTAAGGTTGAAGCCGAGCCGGCATACAGCCCTTATTCAAATCAGAATTATTCTCAGCAGAGCTACTACACCGCTTCGCAGAGCTTTGACGAGCAGCCCGAAAAGAAAAAGAAAAGCAAGGGCTTCAAAGGCTTTCTGATTGCCGTTGTCGCTGTCGTTCTTTGTGTCGGTATTCTTCTTGCCGTTTATCCCAGACTTGCGGGAGGAAACAGCAACGACAATCAGCTCAAGGGCGACGACACAACACTCAACATCAGCGGTACACCGTCGCTCGACAAAAATTCCGAGAGTCTTTCCACAATCCAGATTGCCGAAAACGCAGAAAAAATCAACGTCGGTATTCTTATCTACGGCAAGGTGCAGTCCTTCCTTTCCAACTCCTCAAACTCGCTCGCAGGCGAAGGCTCGGGTATTCTTATGGGTGAGGACAAGAGCGGAAAGTACACCTATATCTTAACCTGCGCTCACGTTATCAGCGAGGCCGCAAAGGACGGATATTCAATCACCGTTCAGGATGCTGACGGCAACACCTACGACGGTATTCTTGTCGGATTTGACATCAAAACCGACCTCGGTGTTATCAAAATTGCAAAAACAGGCTTGCCGAAGGCTGAATTCGGCGACTCTTCACAGCTTCGCAAGGGACAGAAGGTATACGCAATCGGCAACCCCGGCGGTGTGGTATTCTTCGGCTCATTCACTGACGGTATGATTTCATCAATCGACCGCCCGATCAGCAGTGAAAGCGGCTACGAGATGAACTGTATCCAGCACACAACACCCATTAACTCGGGTAACTCGGGCGGTGCTCTCCTTAACGAGCACGGTCAGGTCATCGGCATCAACTCTTCAAAAATTGTCAGCACGGGCTATGAGGGTATGGCATTCGCTATTCCCATCAGCGATGCAAAGCCGATTATCGACGATATCATCGCCAACGGCTACGTTACCAACAGACCCAAGCTTGGCATCTCGTACTCCTCCGCTATGCAGTATCAGCAGTTTGCGATGCTTATCAAATATGAGGACCTCCCGACAGGCTCACTCATCATCCGAGAGATTTCTCCCGACAGCTCACTTGCAAAGACAGAGGCAGAGGTTTACGACCTTATTATTGCGGTCAACGGCGAGAAGCTCGACTCGGCAGACGTCCTGCTCGATAAAATCGAAAACGGCAACGTCGGCGACAAGCTGACTCTCACGCTGTGCAGAATCGTTGACGACAACTACAACATCAAGGAGTTCACCGTTACGGCAACTCTCGTTGAGGATACAGGCTCGGGCAACGAAACGCAGGAGCAGCAGACACAGAATTATTGGGAGCAGTATTTCAATAACGGTTTCTAAAAAAACGAGGCACTCACCTTTCGGTGGGTGCTTTTGACTAAAGGGGTATAAAAATGCTTGACATCGTAACTCTCGGAGAAATTCTTATAGACTTCACCTCTCAGGGCAAAAGCGAGGAGGGACAGCGTCTTTTCGCGCAGAATGCAGGCGGCGCGCCCGCGAACGTGGCGGTAGCTGTTGCACGGCTCGGCGGCAAATCCGCTTTCATCGGCAAGGCGGGCAACGATATGCACGGCAGATTTCTGAAGGAAATCCTCAAAGAAAACAAGGTTGACTGCTCTGCGCTTATTCTTGACGAGGATTATTTCACCACACTCGCCTTTGTTGACCTTAAAGAGGACGGCGAAAGAGAGTTTTCCTTTGCGCGTAAGCACGGCGCGGACAAGATGCTGTCAACGGACGATATACCGCTCGCTTTAATCAAAAACAGCAAAATTTTCCACTTCGGCTCGGTGTCGCTGACCGATGAGCCGTCGCGCTCGGCAACACTTTTCGGTGCAGAAAAAGCCCGCGAGCTCGGAATAGCTGTTGCTTACGACCCGAACTACCGTGCATCGCTGTGGTGTGACGAAGAAACGGCAAAAAGAGAAATGCGCAACGGTGCAAGACTTGCGGATTTAATTAAAGTTTCCGACGAGGAGGCCGAGCTGCTGACAGATGAAGCCGACTGCGAAAAGGCGGCGGAAAAACTGATACAGAACGGCGCAAAAATTGCCGTTGTCACCCTCGGTAAGGACGGTGCTTTTGTCCGCACAAAAGACGGCGGCAATTATGTTGAAGGCTTTTCGGTCAATGCCGTAGACTGCACGGGCGCAGGCGATGCCTTCTGGGGCGGATTTCTGCTGAAAGCCGCACAAAGCGGTAAAAAGGCAGACGAAATCACGCTCGAAGAAGCAACCGATTTTGCCCTCTTCGGCAACGCCGTTGCAAGCCTCTGCGTTGAAAAGCACGGCGCAATCCCCTCTCTTCCCGATTTGGTTGCGGTTGAAGAAAGATTAAACAGATAACAAAAACCTGCTTACATCACTTGATGCAAGCAGGTTGATTTTTATTTATTCAGAACCGGTAATCCGTTTTCGTCCCATTCAACAAGGCGGATTCTTGCGCTTCGGCACGGGTCGTAGAGGGAATCCTCGTGCGAATATCCGCACCTGCCCTTATAGCAATCCTTGCCGCGCGAATGGTAAACGAACACCCAGCTTCCGCATTCGTCCTTGACGAATGAGTTATGTCCGGGGCCGTATTCCTGATACAGGTCATCCGATGTGAGCAAGGGCTTGTCGAGCTTTGTCCAGCTTTCGGGCTTTGTAAGGTCGGCGTTTTCGTCAGCATACAAAAGACCGATACAATACTCGGGTCCTGTTGCTGATGCGGAGAAGGTAAGGAATACCCTTCCGTCTGCCTTGAGCACTGCGGGGCCCTCGTTGACGGGAATTTTAACCTTTTCCCAATCATATTCAGGCTTTGTCAGAAGCACTGCGGGGCAGGTCGTCTTCCACGGCTCGGCAGGGTCAACCGTCGCGATATAAACGTTGGAGTTGACGTCGTTCTGCGCCCACGAAACGTAGGATTTTCCGCCCGCCTCAAAGTAAGTCATATCGAGAGAGAACCAGCGGAAGGAGAAGTTGTCACCCTCGCACGCCTGGAATCTGCCCTTATCTACCCACTTGTCGGTGTAGGGGTCGTCGCCCTCGCACGCGATAACGTGGCAACGGATATCCCATACGTTATCCGCGCTGTCACTCGCCGCAAAATACACGTACCACTTGCCTGCGATTTCGTGAAGCTCAGGCGCCCATATATAACGGTGCGCCGTCGGATTGTCTTTTTCGTCCCAGATTACAATTTCCTCGGCATTTGCAAGGTCTGCAACTGTTCGCGCGCGGCGAAGGATAATTCTGTCATAGCCCTCGGGGTCAGCGCCGCCGCACATCGGGTATGATGCCGTAAAGTAATACCAGCCGTCACTGCCTCTTGTAACATACGGATCTGCGCGGTTTTCGATAAAGACATCGGTCTTATTCTTTTTCAAGATACCTCCGTTATCGTTCAGATCCTGAATATCCTTTACAAGATAGTCGATTTTTGCATAAATCCAGCCGATAACCTCAACAACCTTATAAAGAAGTCTCTTGAGCACATTACCGAAGGATTTTTCCTTATATTCCTCGTTGTGAATAATTGTGATCGTGTCGAGAAGCTCGCTGTTGTCGCCCCTGCGCGTTTCGAGAACCATTTTGTCGCCGTCAAACTCGAGGGTCGAATAGGTTGTAACGTCATTTTCAAGGAAGCTGTAAGCAAGATGCTCCGCCTCGTAGCTCTCGTTTGTCGGTCTGCCGCAGCAGGAGTTTGAGTTAAGATAAACCACTCCGTCGGGGTTCGTGAACGTTCCGCCGCTTTCTGCGGTCTGCACTACCTTTGTGTCACGCATAAAGTGCGAGCGACCTTGCGAATGTGTGTGTCCCGTGATGACAAGGTCGAGGTCGAACGACTCAAAAATAGGTGCAAAAATCGTTTTGAGAAGGATTTCCGTCTCCATATCGCCGATTGAATCACCCGCGCCGTAGATGCCGTGGTGAACAACACCGATTCGCCATTTTGCGTCGCTGTTGAGCTCGATTGCCTCTTTTGTCATCGCCCTATGGTCGGGTGCGTTACCCGAGGTGGAATTATAGAAAAGATAGAGAACATCGCCGTATCTGAACCAGAAATCGCGGTCAAGTCTCTCGAAATTCTTTCCGTAATATTCGTTGGGCATATTTGTATAATACTCATACATCATACCCTTTTTATCGTGATTGCCGATTGCCATTGCAACGGGAAGCGAACGCATAGCCTCCGGTGTCAGAAGAGTCTGCCACTCACCCGCTGTTCTGCCCGAGCCCGTGTTGTCACCGGGGGTTACCAAATAGCTGATATCGGAATTCTTTGCCAGAGACTCTGCAAGAACGTTGTTCCAATTCAAGCCGTCTTCCCTCTGCATTGTGCCGTCATCGGCAAAATCCTCCGTAATCTGTATATCACCGATAACCAGAGCCTTATGCTTGCCGAAGGACTTTGTTTCATATTCCTCAGTTTCGCTCCAGCCGTCACCGATATGCCAACGGTAATAATATGTTGTGTTCTCTTCAAGTCCTGTAACCGTTACACGGCACACTCGCTGAAGTCCCGTTTCCGCGGGAGTAACCTCACCCTCAAAAAGCACGGCATCGGACATATCCGCGTTCTTTGAAAGCTCAACCTTTGCCACTGCCTTTGACTTATCCGCGTGCCAACAGAGGCTGACCTGCGTTTCGTCAGCTCCAACGTTGAGTGTGGGAAGAGTGTTGTCATAGCGGTAGCTTTCATATAAAGTGTTCCATTCGCTTTCTGTAAGCTTCGGCGCATCAAATGCCGCTGCTGAATTAACCGAGAGTTGCATAAGCATCATTACGCTCATAAAAACAGCAATAACTCTTTTCATGATTTCCTCCTGTTAAAGTTATAATTATGTATTATACCAAAAATTCACATTGATGTAAACTAAAATTTGTCGTTTTTTATATATTTCATTCCGTATTGATTTAAATTCTTACATCTGCTATAATTTGTTAAGTACTTTTAACGGAGGGTTTCTAATGAAGGCTATAATTTCACTCGTTCAGGCTTTTTTGCTTGTATTTTCAGCCCTTGCTGTTTCGGACTCCGATTTCAAGCTTCTTGTTGACCGTGCCGCTATGGGACTCGGTGCGACGGCAGATATCTCCTTCGGGAGCATGGACGCTGACAAATACGAGGTTTCTGACGCAGAAAGAGACGCATGCCGTGATTGGTATGAGGAAAACATCCTCACAGCAGTAACTCCCGCATATAACTTCAGCGTCAGCACAAAGGATTTGCAGAGCTGTATCGACGACTGGTCGTTTGATATCGGCAAGGAAAGTGCCGAGAGCGCCGTTTACCGCGGAGGAAAGACAACCTATATCACTCTGACACATAAAAAAAGTGACCTCGTCGTAACTGTTGAGGCTACTATTTATGAAAAGCACGCCACCTGCGACTGGACGGTGTTTGTCAAAAACACGGGCGACAGAAATTCGCCGAAAATTTCAGATTTTCTTGCCGCTGACTGTTCTCTCCCTACAGGTAAAAATACCGACGTTTATTTCAGTAAGGGCAGTAACCCTGCGAACGATGATTTCGAGCTTCTCACTGCTCCCGTCAGCCTTACTCAGATGAAGTTCAGCGCTAACGGAGGCAGAACAGAATCCTTCCTTCCGTATTTCAATCTTATCGGTGACAACGGTGGTGTTGTTCTTGCAACAGGCTGGTCAGGACAGTGGTTCACCTCTCTTCAGCAGAAGGGTGAAGGCGTTAAAATCAAGGTTAAGCAGGAAAAGCTCAAGGGAAGCCTCAAGCCCGACGAAAGCATCCGTTCTCCGCTCGTCAGCCTTTCCTTCTATAACACCGACAACGCGCTCAAGGGCTTCAACACATACCGTAACTTTACGATTGACTGTGTTTACCCCGAGGGTACAAAGCAGATTACAACATCGGGCGTCGGCGTAGAGTTCCCCGAATCGACAATCGACAGCCTTGTTGCCAATATTGAATCTATCCCCGATTGGTTCGCTCAGATAGTTGACTACTACTGGGTCGATGCAGGCTGGTATGAGATTAAAAACGACTGGGGCGACAGCGTAGGCAGCTGGTATGTTGACCCCAATAAATTTGACCGCCCGTTCAAGGAGGTTTCTGATGCCGCACACGAAAAAGGCATCGGCTGGCTTCTCTGGCACGAGCCCGAACGCTGTGCGAAGGATACGGAGGTTTACAATGAATGTATAAAGCATGACGGCTGGCTTGTTCTTAATGAAAATGACACCTCGCGCAATCAGGTCAACCTCGCAAACGAGGAATGCCTCGAATATATCACAGGTATTATGCAGCGTTCTATCACAGAAAACGGTGTAGACTATCTGAGAATTGACTCAATCCCCACCCCCGGTCCTTTCTGGGATGAGGCTGATAAGCTTTGGGAAAAGGGCAGAAAGGGCTTTACGGAAAATCATTATGTCACTAATTTTTACCGTATGCTCGACACGCTGACCGAAAACAACGAGGGTCTGCTGATTGACAACTGCTGCTCGGGCGGAAAGAGACTCGATATCGAAATGTCCCGCAGAAGTATACCTCTCTGGAGAACCGACTACAACTGTATGGACGGCGAGGGTAAATCGAAGCCCGATATTCTCGAGGCAACTCAGGCGCAGACCTACGGCATTTCCTTCTGGCTTCCGTATAACGGCACCTGTGCTTACATCGAGGGCGAATATGCCGACAGAACAAACATCATCTCATGCTCGCAGAGACTCGGCTATCAGGACGTCCGTCCGTATATGGTCGGCAACTATTACCCCCTCACCTACGGCGGTCTTGACACCTCAAGATACCTTGCAATGCAGTTTGACAGGGATGCAGCCGAGGGTACGGCACTTATCTACAAGCGCGAAAACGTGACAGATAACAAATATACGCTCCGTCTTAACGGTCTCGACCCCGATAAGAGCTACGAGATTTCCGACTACGATAATCCCGACGCAAAAATCATCCTTACGGGCGAAAAGCTGATGAGTGACGGTTATACAATTACAATCAACGAAACGCCGAAGGCAGTTATTATGCTTTACAAGGCCGTATAAAAAATTAACGCTGTTTCAGAAACGAAACAGCGTTTTTCTTATTCTTTCAACTCTTTTTCTATTAAATCCGTAACCTCGGGGACGATAAAATCGGCAAGGTTTTTGATTTCATCAACTCCCGTTTCCATAGCATAGGAGCGGAATTCGGCAATCATATCGCGGTCATTGATATTGTCGCCGACGGCTATGATATCCTCATATTTTGCACCGACAATATCCATCAGTATGTAAAGCCCTTTCGCCTTGTTCATATCAACGCGGATAATATCGAGACATTCGCCGTTCTGCAAGGGATTAAGCTCCTTGCCGAAAGTCTGACGGACACTTGCCGTAACCCCCGCCGACTCTTCAAAGGTGGGAAGCTGGGTGTTAATCTGTGTAAAATACGGGATTTCGGGCATAGTATCGAGCGTATAATGACACGGCTCGGTACAATCCTTCACATCGGCAAAAACACGGCATTCAAACGCCGTCTGAACGTGCGCCCAGGTGCATCCGAGCCTGAAAAGATGCGCAAGGAGCGGAACGGCAAGCGAAGAATCGCAATGAGCTTCAAAAACAGACGTTCCGTCCGTCTTTAATACAACCGCGCCGTTGTTCGCGATAAGGTAATCACAGCCGAACTGCTTTTCTTTATAAAGCTCAATAACCTCACGCGGACCTCTTCCGCTGACGAGTGCAAAAAGATTGCCCGCCCTGCGCCATTTTTCAATCGCGTTTTTCTTTTTTTCATCTATTCCGCCGTGATTGAGCGTTCCGTCGTAATCACTGCCGATAATTTTCATAGTATCTCTCCTAATGCTCCTCTTGCCCAGAGTATCCACTTTGAGCGGTCGAGCGGATTTACTCCGCGCCTCGGGTTGATATGCTCCGCACCGTCGCGACATTCACGGTAGCCGTAAAACGACTGTGAAAGCACCGCCTTTCCCGAAGAAAGCGTTGCGAGGCGCTCGGGAAAATTCATTGACGTTGCAACGGGCACGATTGCCTCAAGCGTTGCAATGCCCGAACGAATCACGGGTGTATCGTATTCCCCGCCCATTTTGATGATTTCCGAAAAAATCTTACCCGAAAGCTCCTCGGGTGCGGTAACTCTGATTTTAAGCAAGGGCTCAAGAATTGTTGAACCGATTTCTGAAAGTCCGTTCATAAAAGCCATTGGTGTACACACAAAAAAGTCGAGCGGATGCGTATGTATTGTATGATGCTCACCGCCGACGAGCGTGCATTTAAAGTCCGTGACCTCCCAGCCGTAAAGACCCTGCTCAAGGCAGGAATTGAACGACGTGCGGATGTGCGACTGATACCGATAAAAGCATTGGTTGGACGGTAATCTGCCGTGGTACGAAACGCCGTAGCCTCTAGGCATCGGCTCGAACAAAAACTCAACCACCGCCCAGCACGGCTTCGGCATAGTGTAGCTTGCGCGTGCAAAGCCCGTACCCGCAGGCGTTTCTTTATAAATAACCGTCGGCGGCGAAAAATCCGCAGAAAGGTCGTAGCGTTCCTTTAAAATATTCGCAAGCACCTCGAGCTGAATTTTGCCCGTAGTGCTGATTGTGATTTCCTTTTGTCCGTTTTCCCATTTTGCATCAATGTACGGCTCCTCGTCCGAAAGCTCACCGAGTGCCGCCGCCAATGCAGGGATTTTAAGCGGATCTGAATCCGACGGTGTCACCTTGACGCGCAAAAAAGGATTGACAAGCCTTGCCGAATCACTGACGGCAAGCGAGCCGATAAAATTGCCCGTTTTCGCCGACGGCAGACCGCAGACCGCCGCAACGTCACCGCCGACTAAAATACCCGTATCCGTACTGCGCG
This sequence comes from Clostridia bacterium, assembly GCA_017415025.1. Taxonomy (GTDB): domain Bacteria; phylum Bacillota; class Clostridia; order Oscillospirales; family Acutalibacteraceae; genus CAG-488. The sequence goes on along the minus strand of JAFQJH010000007.1, from coordinate 20,074 downwards.
CACCGCAGAATTTTTTAATCTGTGAAACCTTTTCTTTGACGGGAGGCTTCGCTTCAACCTCCACCGCATCCGTCTTAACGGCAGATTTTTCTTCGGGAGCGAACAGCGCAACCTCGTCACGGTTTGCGATTTCGCCGCCGAAAAGACGGATATGCGAAATCTTGCCGAGGTTTTTATCGTGCTCAATTTTAAAAATAATTCCGCAAAGCTCATCCGTTGCCCTGCGCGCCGAATCGGGCATAAGCTTTACCAACGTGTCGGCAAAATCCTCAATACCGATTGCATATTTCGCACTGCCGAAAACAACGGGAGTCAGCCTGCTTGCCGAAATCTCTTCACGCACAAGCTCGGTCGCCCTCTCGTAAGTCAACAGCTCATCGCAAAGAAAAGCGTCCGCCGCCTCGTCGTTAATATCCGCAAGAGCCTGCGTTGCACGAAGGCGGAAAGCCTCTTCGTCGGCAAGATACACCGTCAGATTTTCCTGACCCTCGTTTTCAAGCTGTGAAAGCACAAGATATGACTGCGATGTAATATTTTTCAGTTCATTTATGACACTGCTTGTATCCGCACCCGTTCTGTCGATTTTATTAATAAAAACTATCCTCGGGAGCTTCGCCGTGTCGAGCAATTTCAGGATATTCTCCGTATGTGCGCGCACGCCCTCGACAGCGGAAACAATGACAACGGCGTAATCGAGCGCAGAAATTGCACGCTCGACCTCACCTGCAAAGTCAATATGACCGGGTGTGTCGATAATATTTATTGTAACGCCCTTCCACTCGGCAGAAGCCGTAGCTGTGCGCACGGAAATGCCCCTCTGCTTTTCAACAGAAAGGCTGTCAGTTGCCGCCGTACCGGCATCAACGCTTCCCGCATTGCGGATTGCGCCCGTCAGGTACAAAAGCTGCTCGGTCAGAGTCGTCTTGCCCGAGTCAACGTGAGCTAGTATTCCGATGTTGTGGAAGGTTGGCATAAAATTTCACCGTACTTTAAAAACAGTTTACTTCCCTGTATTTCCGTTCAAAAATCTCCCTGTCCTGCACAAGAAGATTTATATATTCTCTGAAGCGCTCGTATTCTTCATCCTTAACGTAATGCTTTGCATATCCCTTCTTGCCGTACTTGTCGAGCGTATGCTTATAGGCGCGGTCAACGATTTCTGCCTCTGAAATCTCGGGAAAATGTTTCAGGGTATAGGCGTGGGTACGGCGCAAAAATTCATCGGCATCCGTTGAGCGGTCGGCGGACGAGATAATCTTTCCATAGTCGCTCCGAGGCTCTCCGTCAAGTGAAGCGCGGTGATCCTCAATCGCTTCTTTAATCACAACACGCTGTTCATCGGTGAAAAACCGCTTCATTTCCTCATCCTCAAAAAAGATTTGAGCAGAGAGCTTTTCGTGATTTTTCTTGTCGATATGGTGTGCGATATCGTGATAAACCGCGATTGCGTAAACCATATTGGTATCCGCATTTTCAAACTGCCGTGCAAAATCAAGGCTTCGCCTGATTACATATTCAATATGCTCCGCCGAGTGTCCGCTGTCGTTTTCCGCGTATTCGGGGAGGATGTTTTCTGTCAAATATTTTTGCAGTTCGGGATTTATCTGCATAAAATCACCATACAAAAGGTATCAACCTGTATTTTACTTTATTTTTGTATTCCGCGTAGCCGTCAAGCTCTTTTTCGAGAAAAGCCTCCTCGTTTTTAATCCGCTTTGCAATGATAAACGGATATGCAAGGAAAACGACAAACGAAATCAGCGAGCCGAGGACAAGCGGCATTGCGAGGAACAAAAGCAAGGTAACGGCATACATCGGATGTCTGACGATACCGTAAAGTCCGCTGTCGATAACCTTCTGACCCTCCTGCACCTCAATCGTGCGCGAAAGGTAAGTATTTTCGCGCAGTACCTCGGCATAAAGCGCATAAGCAACAAGGAAAACAACCGCCGCACCGATTGAAACACCCTTCGGCAAGGGCAGCCAACCGAAGCGGAAATCGAGCCCTGCAACGATGAAGCCGGCAAGAAACATAAGTCCGCTGAGCTTGATAACGAGGCTCTGTTCATCCTCTTTTTCTTTAGCATTAAGACGCTTTTTTAACAGCTCGGGGTTTTTGAACATCATCACAATTCCCGCAAGGAACATCGGCACAAAAAGTACTGCCATAAACAGCCAACCGCCGAAGAAGCTCCACGTGCCTGCAGGCAGGAAAACCAACGCACCGACAAGGACAACACCAAGCAAAAACTTGACTATCGCCTGCAAGAACAGTTTTCTGTTCACAATATCACCCCGTTAAAATCAGTTAAACAAATTATACACAAATCCAAGCGCCTCGTAAAGCTTTACGGCAAGCGGATTGAGGACATCCCAGAACCATTCCTCATAAAGAGTTGTCCACTTGGTAACAGGTCTGTAAAGATAGAGCAATTCGCAGTCGGAAATTCCGTGCACTCCGCCCTCTCCAAGGAATCTGATTCCCATTTCCTTTAAATCATGGTGGAGCTTTTCGCCCTCATTCATATATTTATAAGCAAACTGCCATCTTGAAAACTCGCCGCGCTTGTTTGCGTTCTTCCAATATCTCCACGAAAGCTCCGACCTGCGAAGCTGCTGAAGCTGTTCGTCAGTCGTTGCCGCCGCCTTTGCTTTTTCCCAGAGCTCGTTGCAGTATTCAATATCCTTTTTCTTCATCTTGTAAAGCGTATCTGTCGGCGCCTGATAAATTGAAAGGTGCTTTTTCTCTGTAACTGCGTGCTCGGTCATAATATCAATAAACTCGCGGATATATTTTCCGCCGTCACCGTAAACCGCATTGAGGTAGCCGTCCATTTCTGCGCTGTAATCAAGATACGGATTCTGCATCAGCTTTGAAAGAAGATACGTTCGCATTTCACCGAACTCTGCATCGCAATCCGCGATGTAATAGTTGCCCTCTTCATAGACCCCCTTTACGTTGTTCTCTGCAAAAATCTGAACGTTCCTCTGCATAACACCGAAATTCGGGAAGATACAAGCAGTATCTCTGTAATTATTAACATAGTCCCAGATGTAAATTCTGTTGCAGATTTTTCCCCATTCCTTAAGGTCGTTCATAAAATCGACGTTCAGCTCGCAATTCTCATTGTCGAGCGTGTGGCCGAAGCAACATTCGATTGAGCAAAGACGGACGATAACGTCCTCGCGCGGCTTTACAACCGCAGGAGCCTTCCTCGTATACTGATAAGCAAATGTATCAAAAACAATATTGTCGTATCCGCCGTGCGCCTTGACTCTGCCCGCGATTTCATTGACAAAAGTAATCATCGTGCCCGACTGTGAGCCGTTTTCGTTGTCAAGCGCCTTGCACCTGTCGCACTGACAGTATGAGCGGTTATCGTGCTGTGTGAGCGAAACAATCTGCATATCCGCATCAGGGTTGTGATTTTCCGCAAGCAAAGCCAGAACCTCTGCCGTAACGATGTCCTTAACCTCATCATTAGTCAGACAAAGCTGTTCGGGCACCCTTTCGCCTCCGCGCAACGCGTAATATTCGGGATGCTCGGCAAAATATTTTTCAGGCTTGCAATAAAAAGTAACCAATGAATGTGCAAACGGGCCGGCATATCCGACGTGCGAGCCCTGCTCGGCGGTAAAGCTTCTGTAAACACCGCCCGTAAGTCCGTTAGCGAGCGAAAATTCTGTATCGCGTGAGCTTGTCGTGTCTGTCTCGGTATATTCAAAAAACGGAGAATATTCGATATCAATATTTGTCGGAACGGTAAGCGCGCTGTTCTCGGGAACAACAATCACTTCCGACTCGTACCAATGGCATCCGCAGTATTTTTCAAGGAAAGCGTAAATACCGTTGATTGTGCCCTTGTTGCCTGCACCATTGATTATAACCTTATCCTGAGCCGACTTTATGACATAACTGCCGTCAGCCTTATCTCCAAAATCAGCATCCGAACGGTTAGTTGCACCGACACAGATTTCAACCGAAGCCTCGTTGTCGTCGGTAATAACCGCGATATCGCCGCCGATGATTTCATCAAGATAGTATTTAAGTCTTTGTGCGGCATAATTGTCCGTCTGCGACACATTCTGTGAAACAACGATAACGGCGTCAGCAACGTTGAAGCCGTCAGCCGCACTTGCCGTAACAGACATACAGGCAACCGCCGTCAGCGTTGCAAGTAATGTACATAAAAGCTTTTTCATTAAAATCCGCCTCCTTTTTAAATTTATAATACCATACGGGAAAAATATTTTCAATCGGATATATAAAAACCGCCCGAAAAATCGGACGGTGGTTGAATATAGTTTTACTTACGCGCCAAGCCTTTGACAAGGGACGCAATTGTTTCAAGCTGCTTGTCATCAAGACATTTCAGGTCCTTGATAATCGAATCTAATTTAGTCGGATTTTTTGATTCCAGGTCAAAAAACTCTGACGGAGTTACACCGAGAAATTCGCAGATATAGAATACTCCCGGTAAAGAAGGAAGCGATTTGCCCGATTCGATATTATTAATATATCCCGGATTTTGTCCCATAGACAAGCTCATATCTCGGGCGGAAACACCCTTGTTCTCTCGAAGCTGTGCAAGTCTTAACGCAAAATCTCTTTCTTCCATTACACGTCACCAACCTTTTATCATATTTTAACCCATAAATAGGTCAAAAATATTTGATAAAAAGCGTTATTGATATTGCAATATCGTGTTGTAGATGTTATAATTGTTTGTACAACGGAAATCAACCAACACAGGTCTTAATCGGCGGCTATACACACAAACGAATCAGTATGTCTCATCCATACATTTAACCTTACAGTGATAGCCCCAGCCGATAAGATAGCCCGACGAACATAATGTCCGTCGGGTTTTTGATTTTACATCCTCTTCATCCGCATCCGTAGCAGTAATAGCAAATTTTAATTTGTCGGTTAGATTGAAAAAAGAGCATAATAAAGGCGCCCCTGAAAGGAGATTCCCCTGTTAGGGGAAATGTCTGCGAAGCAGACAAAAGGGTGCCAGTTTTCGGAGAAAAAGCTGGCACGACGAAGTCGTGACTGAGGGGTTCGTTGCGAAGCAACGAGGGAAACAAGATAAATCAAAGAGCTTTTTGGTCGCTTACGCTCCACCCATCCGCCCTGTCGGGCACCTTCCCTTTCAGGGAAGGCTACTTGTCTTTAGCTTGTTTCAAAATTGAAGAGACATCGACAAACCCCAATTCATCGAACAACCGAAAAAACAGCAACACCCGCTATCAAAAATGATAGCGGGTGTTTGTATCTTTATTGTCTTTGTAAAAATCTTTACTAATCAAAGCCTTCGGTCAAAAGCTCACCTTATAATGTCTTACGGCAATGCCGATAATCTTATTGTAATCGAGCACGTGCATCTCTGCGCCGTTTTCACAGGGCAGGAAGGTCAAGCCCTCAGCTTCAATATTGTCTCCGCCGACGTCACGCTCGGCGGCAAGCGTAACCTTGCCCGTTTTCGGATTGACGGCAAGAACATTTTTGATTGTGCCGTTATTCTCGATATCCTCTGAAAGGTAAAGCGTTCCGTTATAGAATTCGCCGCCCTGGATGCGGTGGATTTTTTCCATTCCGTTAAGGTCGATTTCGCGCACAAGCTTCATTTCGTTCGCCGTATCGTAAACGTAAATCGTTTCGATGTCCGTCCATTTTGAAGCGTAGAGATAGCCTGTATCGGGGTCAACCGCACACCACGGCACACCGTCAGAATAAATCTCGTTCGGCAGGTCGTAAATCTCGCCTGTCGGCTCGAGGGTTTCGCAATCGAACACTACAATGCACGCGTAACAGACGTCGCCGCCCTCAACGGGTGTATAGATTTTGCCGTCATAATAGCTGATACCGCCGATGTGGTTGTTTCCGCGGTCGGTACATTCATCGGGAAGCGGATTAACGTGACTGTCAACCATAGTCATATCCTCAACGGTGAATTTTGCAAGCGCGGTAAGATTCAGCGCCGTGATTGAGCCGCTTGTGTAATAATACTCACCGTCCGTTGTGATGCCCTGACCCATAAGAAGTGCCTTTTCGAACACAAAATTGTGGGTCGAAACAAGGTCAGCCGTCGCCGTATCGTGCGCTACGGGAGTTGTGAGCATTGATAAAAGCAAAAGAGGTAAGGTAATGATTGCCCAGATTTTTTGTAAAAACATAAATTTCTCCTTTTCCTATCGGCTCAACAGCCAACAGACAGTATTTTTATTTCTCGCGGTGAGGAAATTTCCTCACCCGTAAATAAATCGGTAAAGGTTTTTATGCCGTCCGGCGTAAAATCTTCTGACTTTGTTATATCATTTCACGTAGATTTTGTCAAATAGAACAATAAAGGATGGCAGACAATCTGCCATCCTTTTAAAAAGCAATTTTATTTAAGCAACCGCTTTAGGCTTATCCTTTGTTAAAAATTTCTGCACAAGGATAACCACAGCAATCAGGACAATACCTGCAATATCCGTAGCAAGGCCGGGGATAATCATACAAAGTCCGCCTGCAAGAGCCATAATTCTCTGCCACCACGGCATATTCTTCAGGAGGTAACCCTCCATACCTGCGGAAACAATGAAGATACCGCAAAGTGCCGTAATAACAAGAAGCACGATTTCATACCACGGCTTGTCTGAACCGATGATAAGCATCTCGGGGCTGAACGCGAAGATATATGGAACGATGAATGCCGTAATAGCAAGTCTTGTTGCCGTAACACCCGTTTTCATCGGGTTGGACTTCGCAATAGCCGAGCCTGCGTAAGCCGCAAGAGCAACGGGCGGTGTGATATCCGCAACAATACCGAAGTAGAATACGAACATATGCGCCGCAAGAACGGGGATGCTCAGGCTTCGCATAAGAATCGGAGCAACCATTGACGCCATAATAACGTAGTTTGCGGTTGTCGGAACACCCATACCGAGGACGATACACATAAGCATCGTGAGCATAAGTGCAAAAATCGGGTGGAGTCCTGCCGCAGACTGAACAAGTGATGAAAGCACGTTTGCAAGACCTGTCTGCTGAACCATAGCGGAGATACAGCCTGCAACCGCACAAGCGAGTGCAACGCCGATTGCATTCTTTGTACCGTTTGCGAGCGAACGGAAATAGATTGCAAAATCCATCTCAAATTTCTTATGAACGATAGATTTGACAATACCTTCAACAAGCTTAACACCGATTGCACAGAAGATTGCAAGAATAGCCGCCTTTGCGGGTGAGAAATTGTTCATTGCAACAACAAGCGCAACAACGGGAAGAAGAAGGTAACCCTTTGAGATAATAAGCTTGAAGAAATTGGGGATTGCTTCCTTCGGAAGACCCTTGAGTCCGAGCTTCTTTGCCTCAAAGTGAATCATCATAAAGATGCCCGTGAAATAAAGAACAGCGGGAAGGATTGCTGCAATGGCAATCTGTGCATAAGGAAGACCTGTATATTCGGTCATAAGGAATGCCGCCGCACCCATAATCGGGGGCATAATCTGACCGCCTGTTGAAGCAGCAGCCTCAACTGCTGCGGCAAATTCGGGCTTGTAACCGCACTTTTTCATCGTGGGGATTGTAACGGAGCCGCTGCCGACAGTGTTGGCAACTGATGAACCCGAATACATACCCTCCATTGCGCTGGAGATAACAGCAACCTTTGCAGGGCCGCCCGTTGACTTACCTGCAATTGAGTTTGCAAGGTCAACGAAGAATGCACCGATACCCGACTGCTCGAGGAAGGATGCAAAAATGATGAACAGCACAATGAACGAAGCGCAGACGTTAAGCGGTGTGCCTGCGATACCTTCTGTTGTATAGAAAAGCTTATACATAATCATTCTGAGCGGGTGATTTGTCTCGTTAATGATGAATGCATAAGCGATGAATGCGCCCGAAACGCAGACAATCGGCAGACCGACAACTCTTCGGCAGGCTTCAAACAACAGAAGCGTACCGACGATTGCGATTGCGATATCAACCTCGTTGATTCTTGATGCTCTGTCAACGATGGCCTGACAGTTGATTGCGTAATAGAAGAACGAGCCTGCGCCGAGCACCGCAAAGATGTAATCATAGAACGGAACACGGTTGACTCTTTTCTTTTCCTTCTTGCTGACGGGATAAAGGATAAACGCCATAAAGACGATTACACCGATGAACCACGCCATTTTCTGTCTTTCCTCCATTGTGCCTGTCCAGCCGTCGAACATAACATAGACAGAGAAAAGAATCATTGCAATTTTGATAATCTTTTCGAATATGCCCTTGAAGTGACGTGTGTTTGACTCCTTGTCAAAGTCCGCCATAAGCTGATCGACGTCAATAACCTCGTCCTCATCAGCCGACATTGTAATGGGCTTCGTGTTTGTGTCTGACATTATTTCATTCCTTTCGTCAGAATTTCAAATCCCGTGGCGATTTCAAAAACAACCCTTGCATTTCTGCCGCACATATCGCGCAGGCTGATTTCCTCGCCGCCGAGTGTGAGTATATGGTCGGAAACAGTACCGACGATATACCGCAACGGGTCATAGGTGATATCAAAACCCGTTATAATCATATTTCCCTCTTCATCGTAGGTCATCTTCTGGTCGCCCTCGAGTGCCGTCTGCACTCCCGCGCCGAAGGAACGGTAAAGAGTGGAATGGGCACGGATTTCTCCGTTTTCGATAATGTAAGTATCTCTTAAGGGAGTCTGATTGACCGAGTGGATAAACTCGACGGAAAACATCATCCCTTCCTCTGCCTTTTCGGTTATATGCACCTTACCGTTATCGGAGTCATACAACACCAGATACTCTTCAGACAGAGCGTTGAAAGAAACAGCAGCCGCTGTAATGAATATCATTAAAACGGCTGCGACGATTAACTTTCTAAACTTAGACGAAAGCCTTTGGCTCATTATTTAATAGCGCCAACCTCTTTGAAGTATTTTTCTGCACCGGGATGGAACGGAACGGAGATGCTTGAAACAGCATACTCAAGGCTCATTTCCTTAGCCTTGTCGTGTGTATACTCGTCCTTGTTCTCAAAGATAGCCTTTGTAAGCTCGTAAACAACCTGCTCTGAAAGGTTGTTGCTTACGATGAATGTAGCCTTAACAGCAACAGTCTTAGCGTCCTTATCTACGCCCTTGTATGTGCCTGCAGGAATTGTGTACTCCGCATAGAAGCCGTAATCCTTCTGAAGCTGTGCAAGGTGCTCAGCATCGATTTCAACGATTACGATACCTGTTGTTGTAGCAAGGTCTGTGATAGCAACTGTCGGTGCACCTGCTGTGCAGAAGAATGCGTCGATCTTGTTATCCTTAAGAGCGTCTGCTGATGCCTGGAAGCTGAGATTCTGCTTGTCGATATCCTCGAATGTGATATCGTAAGCGCCGAGCATCTGCTGTGCGTTGAATTCAACACCTGAGCCGCTGTCGCCGACAGAAACCTTCTTGCCCTTGAGGTCAGCAAGTGTCTTGATGCCTGAATCAGCTCTTGCGATAACCTGGCAAACCTCAGCGTAAACTGCGCCGAGAGTTGAGAAAGACTTGATAGCACCGTCCTTCTCGAAGAGAGAAGTTCCGTTGTAAGCGTAGTCCATAACATCGTTCTGAACGATAGCCATCTGAACGATGCCGTCATCAACGTCAAGGATGTTAGCCTTTGAAGCACCTGATGACATAACTGTAAGCTGTGAGCCAACCTTCTCGTTAAGAACGGTTGCTACTGTGTTACAGAAGCCATAGTATGTACCTGTTGTACCGCCTGTACCGATGTTGATTTTAACTGATGAAAGTCCCTGTGCAGGATCTGCATCGGGCTTCTCGTTGTTACCGCAAGCTGTGCAGAAGAGCGTTGCGAAAACAAGAATGAGAGAAATTACGATTGCTAACTTTTTCTTCATAAAACTGCCTCCATATTTTATTAATTTGAAACCGCTTAAACCGATTTCATAAAAATATTTAACCTATTATAAACTATATTTTCAGATTTTGCAATACTTTTGCGGTTTAAAGCACACAACAAATATGAAAAAAGCCTTGTTTTTATACAAAACCGCTCAAATATACAGGATAAATGATACCGACATAAAAAAGAAACGCCCTTTTCGAGCGTTTCTTGAGCTTCAATTTATACTATCCGCGTTGCACGTGCAATTTCCTGACCGTCAACAAAAATCATCACATTCGTAAAGCCGTCAAATACCGCCTCGAACTTCTGTCCGCCGATAACGGCTGTGAGAGTATGCGCACTTTCCGCAAGTGCCTCGTATTCATCATAAACCATACCGTTGATAACGAGCTCGTTCGTGCGCTTTACACGGCGGAACTCGATATGCTTACCGTAGAAATCCGCCTGAACGAAAACTCTCGCCTTTGTCTCGGTATCAGCCATTCTCAACACGGGTGTGTTCGGCTGAAATTCACTCTCGCCCGGGACCGCCTCGGCAACCGCTTCGGGTACAGGCTCCTCCTCGGGCAGCTTTTTCATTTTGTAATAAGCGTGTATTCCCATTCCAAGAGAACCGATAACCCAGATATGGAAAACCATATCAACGATAGAATCCGCGGCAATCGGAGTGAACGCAAGCATAGCCGCGGTATCGATTGCGAAGAAAACAAGCGCAAAAATTAACCAGCCTATCTTTTTCTTTTTCGCGCCGAGCCAGCTTACAAGGTAGAGAACAAGCATAACTGCGGCAACGGCAATCATCGTGACCAAAAACGATTTGTTGAGGAAAACCTCGTCACCTACATAATACTCCGCAGGATACATTCCGCAGAAATACATTCCGTAATCAACCGCAAGGTACGGCAGAAAAGCCGAGAACAAAAAATATGTGCTTGAATTAAGTAAAAGCAGAACCGCATTGAGCGTTGTAAAGCCTATAATAAACAGGATGTTGGCAATGCTGTTTTTGTATCTGTCCTCAAGAATTTTTCTTTCGGTACGGGGCGCAGCCGCGTTGCCTTTTCTGAATAATGACACTTTTTCTCTCTCCTTTGATTTTTATCCCCATAATAAACATTTTTCTGATATCTGCCACGCTGAACCGCGCTCCGACAAATATCCCGTATCGGGATATTTTAATTATACCAAAGTGGGATAATATTGTCAAGAGGTGACAATATGAGGCTAAAAGAACTGCGCACAGCAAAGGGTATTTCTCAACTGAAGCTGGCAATCGACCTTAATATGAATCAGAACAGCATCAGCCGTTACGAAAACGGCATCCGTCAGGCTGATTATGCCACGCTGATTAAATTTGCCGACTATTTCAACGTTTCAATCGACTATCTGCTCGAAAGAACAGATAATCCGACCTTTTATAAATAAGCAGAACCGACCTTGATGTGAGGTCGGTTCGTTTTTTATTTATTCACATAGCGCAAAACTACATTCTCGTCACGCTCAAAGGATACGGCGGTCATCGAAACGTTATCAAGCGCGAAGCGGAAAACATGAGGCTCAACACCCAACGCCGTCGGGATAAGATGCTCGAGCATTCCGTGGTGGCTGAAAACCGCGACACGCTCGCCGAAGGTGAAGCGGCTTTTCAGGTAATCAATAACCTTTTTTGCACGGACATCGTTTTCCTCTTTTGTCGCGCAGGGAAAATCGTGCTTTCCTTTGCCGTACAGGCTCTCGCAAAGCCTTGTGTTTTTATAGTACCTCTGAAGATACTCCTCACTGCAGCCGAAATAGCCCGGGGTACAGCCACACTCGATAAGCTCGGGACAGATTTCAAGCAAAGGCTCATTCTCCTTCGCCTTGCAGACACCCGTCGCCGTTTTGAACGCACGCAGGAGTGAGCTTGATATGTAAGCATCAATCTGTACGTCCTTTAATCTTTCGCCAAGCTCACGGCACTGCTCCTCGCCTCTTGCGGTCAGCTCACCGTCACTCGGGTCGCGTCCCGCCCAATCATCATAGTCAGTTTCCGCGTGGCGGATAAAAATTATTTCAAAACTGTCCTTGTTTTCCATATCTATACCCCACTTTACACCGCATAAAGCACGTGCAGATTGCGGATGTTGCTGTCCTTTATTTTATCGTTGACGGAATAGGCGTGCTGCTCAAGCTCGTTTGTCGTCACCTTCGTCAGGCCCTGACAGCGCAGCTCTTCTGCAATAAGGGAGGAAATATCCTCGATTATCCCCTGTTTTTTCTCCGTCTCCTCCGCCGTGTTACCGCTTGAAATCAGATATTCAAGGCTGTTATGCAGACCGCCGAGGATTTCGAGCTCTCTCAACGCACGGAACGTCCATTTATAATACGGAATATATTTTTTATTCAGCAGAAAAATCACTTTAAGCGAAGCGTTGACAAATTCACCGACTGCAAGCTGTGCCGCCGCTGTCTCGCCTCGGCTGATGCATCGGCTGTAATTGTACTGACCCGACTGCGCCATAAGAAGAATGTTGCCCGCAAGCTTTTTGATGCGCACATCCTCGGGCAGATATGCGATTTTCTCGCGAAGCTCTGTCATTTTTCCGAAGTTGTCAAAGAAGATTTTTCCGTTCGTCGCCTCTGCGGGGAATTGCTCTGCAATGTGAAACCACACATCCGTCGGTATGTCGGCATTTTTGTCGCCCGTTTTCATCTCGAAAAATCTGCCGATGCGTATAACACCACGGCGGTTGCCGCCGACAGGATTCAAGGGGCTTCGCTTATATCCCATAAACTCCTTCGGGAGCTTCGCATAAGCACGCTCGAGAGCAAACTCCGTACGCGAATCAATCAAGTCTTCATCGGGAATAAAAATGCAGAAGCCCGGCTCAAAATCGTGGTCGCGGGAAAGCTCATCATCATAGCCGAAGCACTCCGACCCGCTGCCGACAAGTCCGACAGCAAGATACTTTTCAACATCGGCAAAGCCTTCCTTAATCATTTTTTCGCCGTATTCATAATAAAACTTTTCCGACAGCTCAAGACCTTTCATAAATCTCACTTGCTCTCCTGCTCAATTCTTTTTCGTAAACAAAATATCCGAAATAACCGAAAACGGACGCGCATTTTTCACATACGAAAGCGTAATATCCGTCCCTTACGGGATGATTGTCAAGAAGCTCCGTTGCTTTTTCGATGCACTCCCTCACCGCTTCCTCACTCTCAACCGCGCCGAGCTCGGCTTCCTTTGCACTAGCAATGTTAAGATAGGTTATGGCAACCTCAAGATCTCCGTCCTCGGTATTCTGCATAACCTCAATCGCCTTGTTATAAAGCTCATAAGCCTCGTCGTAACGTTCCAGGTCAACAAGAGCAAGCGCCATATTGTTGAAAAGTCCGCCGAAGCGTTTATCCGTCGCGGGCAGATGTTTTTCGTAGACCTCGTGCGCCTTTTCGAATATCGGAAGAGCCTCTGCCGCCCTGCCGAACGCCTTGTAAACCGTTGCGCAGTTGATATAGGTTGTGCCTGCGCCGACGTTGTTTTCAATACCCATTTCGCCGATTAAATTAAGAAGCGAACCGACCGTTTCAATCGCTTTTTCCTCTTTCGCAAGCTTACGGTAAAGACCTGCAAGCTCGTTAAGGCACAGGAGCGCACAGCGTTTATCCCCGACCGACTGCGCCTCGCCGAGCCAATATAAAAGATGTCTTTCGGCGGAATCGTAATCATTCCTGCCGAGGTGCTCGTCAAGCTTTGAGAGCACACGCTCGGTTGAAATAAATGCCATAAAATCGCCTCCTTGAATAGATTTATTATACCACACGTACTCAAAGGTAGCAATAGTAGCAGAAACCTATAATAAAAAATAAAATTTTACAAATAATATTATCGGCAAAGGTGCAATTTTTGCACTCTTAATATTGACAAGGTGCAAAAATTGCACTATACTAACCTTGGAGGTGCAAATATGAACGAGCTGAAAACCTTACGAATTGAAAAGAAACTGACTCAACAGCAGGTTGCAGACCTGGTCGGCATTTCTCTGCGGTCATATAAAACCTATGAAAACAGTCCTGACAGGGCAGACACAATAAAATACAACTACATCATTGATATACTGGAAAAAACAAATGTTATTGACGAAGAACACGGTATACTTGAAAGGGAAGACATTATAAAAAAATGCTCCGATGTCTTCAAAAAATACGGCGTGAATTACTGTTATCTTTTCGGCTCTTATGCAAAAGGAAAGGCAACTCCCGTAAGCGACGTCGATTTGCTGATTTCTGCAAATATAACAGGCTTGAAATTTTACGGATTGGTAGAAGAGCTCCGCACCGTGCTTCACAAAAAGGTTGACGCCCTCAACGTTAATCAGCTTAAAGATAACCTTGAGCTTCTGAACGAAATCCTCAAAGACGGGGTGAAAATTTATGGATAATATAAAGAACGACAGCTACTATCTGCAAAAGATTATCAAAGACCTGACCTTTGTAACAGAACAAATGCAAGGCGTTGATATGGATGAGCTCAATGAAAACGAGATTTTGTTGGACTCTATGCTGTTCCGTATGATTCAGATATCAGAAAACAGCAAAAAGCTTTCAGACGAATATAAAGAAAAACACAATAACATTCCGTGGAATGCCGTGTACGGCTTCAGAAACCGAATTGTTCATGATTACGGCAATGTTGTGTTGGATATTGTGTACGAAACGCTGAAAAACGACATCCCCGAATTGCTTGCATTGCTCACCGCAGATGAGGAATAAGCAAAAAACGGTACAAACAGTTTAAACCCGAGGTTTATTGCAACCTCGGGTTCATTTTATTCTGCATCTTTAAAATAATAAACATAATGCTCGTCGAAATCCTCGTATTCCTTGTCCTCGCCGTTCTCATCCGCACCGAGGACCGTCTCGGTATAATTTTCAACAAGCCAGAGATATTTTCCGCCCTCATCATCCTCGTAGAGCATAACCTTCATATCCTGAGTTGACTGGTCAAGCCTTGAAAGACCGTCCGTTCTTGCGTCCACCCATATCTGCGCATCAAAAAACGGTGTGGTTTCGGGTTTCGCTTTTTCGGGCAGCTCATCAATTCTGACATAGACGTCCTCATCATCGTAGATAATTGTCGAATAGTCCGTAGCAACGAGATACGGTCTGTCTTTTGCGACAAAAAGAGTATCCAGCACCAAAACGTCAAAAAGGAAAATTGCAATCAAAGCCACTACAAACAGCAGACATCCGGGCAAACAACCCTTTTTCCGTTCTTTTTCAGTCTTCTCCTTGTGCTTTTCAACGTTTAAAATATTTTTCTTTATCGTCGCAGGCTTGCAAAGATGCTTGAAATACAGTCCTCTCAAAGGGTAAGCAACTATTGCTTCAATAAAGCCGATGCCGACATCCTCCATCACCCCGAGCTTTTTGTATTTCTTAATTACCTCTTTTGCGTTCTTTCCCCTTGTCTCAAGTAACTCAACCTCGGCATTTTCACACACAGCCTTCGGGTAAAAAACGCTGAAGTCAATATCCATAAGAGTTTTGTCCGCAATTTCAAAATCGTCAAATTCAATTTTTACAACGGAAGATTCAGATACGTTTGCGATTTTATATGTGCAATCCACCTGCAGGTAATACTCATTAAAATTATCAAACGCCTTTTCGGTAAGAAACTTAAGCCCCTTGAGAGTCAGCTTATCCTTCCAAGTAGGATTATCTTCTTCTTCAAATTTCCAATTCTTAATCTCTTCAAGGTCTTCCTGTGTTGCAAGCTCGCCCGTAATTTTCAGAATCAAGGTCTCGTCCTTGACCTCAACCCACTTGCTTTCATCAAGTCTTATACAATGGAGCTCGCCGTTGACGTCAACATTCATAACTGATGCAAAATCGTTCGATATGCAAACTCTTTTTACGCCGTCCTTGCTTGCGGAATAAATATCCTCAACCGTAGTTGCCAGCTCGTCAGCAAGTCTTTCGAACGTTTCAATCCTCGGGAAAGCCTGTCCGTTCTCCCATTTTGAAACGGCCTTGTCCGTAACGTCAATACGCTCTGCAAGCTCCGCCTGCGTAAGTCCTCTTTGCTCGCGCAACGAGCAGATATAATTGCCGAATTTATAGTTATTCACTCGATCACCTCAAAGCAATTTTACTCAAAGCCCCGCGAAAAAGCAAGAAAATCGGGGTAGAATTTAAGTAGAAATATATTTCAGCCTATTTCCGCCTCAAAAATGCCGATGCTTTCTCTGCCCGTAATGTTGTTTGCGGTATTTCGCGCGTTAAAGTAAAGCCGCAGTTTTTTATTATGGTAGGTCAGACAGCAGGCATATACATACTGCGCCATCCAATTACTGTTCTTACACTTCTGCGGAACAAGAAACGGCTTTACAAGCTCAAAGCTTTCCCCGTCATCACTTTTAAGAAGCATAATTGCGGAATGGCTTTTGCCGTCCTTTTCAAAAATTCCGTTCTGCAGTCCGATGTAACAATCCCGAAGCTTATAGACCTTAAGACAGCCCGAGCATAAATTCAGCCATTCGATGCTTTTATCGGGGCTGATAATCGGTGACGTTCTCGCAGTATAACCTTCGCTGACCTTTTCACTTTCAGCAAAGCTGATGTGTCTCGGCTCGCAGAAGCCGCAATCCTTGATAAAGGTCTGACCGCAGGAATAGTAGAGGCGGTAGCCTTCTTCCGTTTTTATAAGAAAAGGATTTGAAAGAGCAGAGCCGTTTTCATCCTTCTCATAGCCACGGCTTTCCGTAAGCACGGCATAAGGCTCCGACCAGCTTTTAAGGTCAGTGCTTTCAACGCAGTAAATCTCACTTTTCCATTTCGCGCCGAGGAGAGTCAGCGCGTTCATAATAACAGGTCTTGTTCGTTCATAAAAGAGATAATATTTTCCGTCAATGCGGTTAATGTTCGGTCGCATCGCCCTTGTAACGATTCTGCCCTGATTTTTAAAGCTGACACCGTCAGAGCTTTCGTATCGGTAAACGCCGAAAAAAGTATGGCAGAAAAGATGCCATTTCCCGTCGTGGCTTTCATCGGGAGTCAAGACGCTCGGGTCAGCAATTACAAAGCTTGACAGAGGGTTGCGTATAATCGGATTTTTTTCAAACAGTTTAAATTCAGCATCATTTATATCTTTAAAAGAAAGACGGTTCATTCTTACACCTCCGCTGATTTTTCAGAATAATTGTACCACAAAGATGTCGATAAGACAATATCACGTTAGGGTGACGGTAATAATCCGATAAAAAAGAGACCGTAAAAACAGCCTCTTTCTCTTATCATTATTAACAATCAAACCGAAACGAACAATAATTACAGGTTGAATGTTTTATTTTTTAAACGCAGACGCAACCTTGTTGAGTGTTTTGTATGCAGGAACCTCAAGCACCTTTTCGGCTCCCTTGAGCTGTTTGCGTATCTCAATGCCCTGCGGACAATGCTTTTCACATTTACCGCAGCCTATACACATTGAAGCAGGTGCAAATTGCTTTGGTGCTGTGCATTTGACATACTCTCTGAAGCCCGCAAATCTTCCGTCAGAAAAATGTCGGTTATATGCAGAAAAAGTTCCGCTGATATTAACCTTCTGCGGACAAGGCATACAGTATTCACAGCCCGTACAGCCAACCTTCATTTTAGAATTAATGGCACCGACAACTCTTTTGAGCATCTCTTCATCGTCGGGGGTAAGCTCGCCGATTTCAGTCTCGGAGGCGGTCTTTATATTATCAGCTACCATATCGTCAGAATTCATACCCGAAAGCACAACGGTAACCTCGGGCTGATTCCACAGCCAGCGGAAAGCCCACTGCGCAGGAGTATGCTGAACAGGATGCCCGGCAAAAATTTCTTTAGCTTCTGCAGGAAGGTTATTCACAAGTCTGCCGCCGCGAAGCGGTTCCATAATCATAACGGGAATACCCTTTTCGTGCGCATGCCTCAAGCCCTTTCGTCCTGCCTGGGTATGCTCATCCATATAGTTGTATTGAATAAGGCACATATCCCAATCATAAGCATCAATAATCTTACAGAACATATCAGATTTACCGTGGTATGAAAAGCCGATATGACGTATTGCACCGCTTGCTTTTTTATCCTCAATCCACTTTTCAATACCTATGCTTTTCAAGCGCTCCCAGACCTTGATATCTGCCATCATGTGCATAAGGTAAAAATCAATATGGTCAGTTCGGAGTCTTTTCAACTGCTCGTTGAAAAGCTTATCGAGGATTTCAGTGCTTCGGATGAGCTGCGGCGGGAGCTTTGTTGCTATATACACCTGATCGCGGATGTTGTTCTTTTCAAAAATCTCACCAATCGCCGCCTCGCTGCCGGGATATATGAAAGCCGTATCGAAATAATTAACACCGTTACGGAAAGCCGACATCACCTGACGCTCCGCATCCGCCATATTAATTCTGCCCATTTTCTTTTTAAAGCGCATACAACCAAAGCCTAAAACCGACAATCGGTTTCCGTATTTATCCTCACGGTATTTCATAAAATTACCTCCGCGTTGAAATGGTTAGTATTTTCTGATTTGTAATATAGATTATAGCATATAAAAATTTTTAGTGCAACAGATGCAGCTTGATATCCCGTCATTAAATCCGCGGTGATAACGAATGTGGTGTCATAGGTGAAAGCCATTTTAATACACCAAAAAAAAGAAGAAACCAAGTTGATGAATGTGCCTTTCTATCCCAATATTTCAGTAGGCTGGGATAATAACGTGAGATTCAACAAGTTCATTCCCGGCGTTGTTAAAAACAACACTCCCGAAAATTTCAGAATCGCCTGCGAAAAGGTCAAAAAATTTGCTGATGAGTCAATAGAAAAGGGTGTTATGAAAGCTCCGTTCATTACAGTTAACAGTTGGAATGAATGGACTGAAACAAGCTATCTCCAGCCTGACGACCTTTACGGTTACGGCTATCTGGAAGCAATCAAAGAGGTCTTTACCGGGGAATGAATATGACTGTTTTAAAGATTTTTCTTAAGGTAACAAAGCCTGCCGAGGCAATCACCCCGGCAGGCTGTTTTGTTTATTTGTCATCATTATCCTTTCACGGTTGTTTCTGCTTTTATCCGTAAATCGGCAGACTCCAATTTTCTATCTCTTCTTTATCGCCGTAGAACAGATATTTTGTTTCGCCGATTTGAGCAGAGAATGTGACTGAATCCACATCTGTATACCATTTATTATTAAAGTAGTCCCATACATCAGTCTTACCTTCAAAGGTGACGGTCTTCTCCCCTGCCGTGACAGCGTGGAATACCACCATATTCTGATTTGCCATCAGCACATCCTCTGAATCGGAATAAACATGGATTCCGCAAGCACGTGCAATGGCTTTCAGATTGTTGACTGAAATCAGCGAATCACCGTAATAAATAGTGGTATAGTCTTTCTGCCTGTTGATTGCAAAGCCGACAGAGCCGTCGGAATATTTACCGAGAGTCTCGGTCTGTCCGCCGACAACCTTCATAGCACGGGAGATAAGCGCAGTATGATTATCGCTGATCAGACCCGGAACGGCAGACTGCTTTATCATTTTTATTCCGGTTTTGGATTGTAATTTCTTTACCTTGAATTCCATACCCGTAAGTGCTTCAGCCTGCTGAGTGGTCATGCTTCCGAAATTATACATAAAGAGTGTTGTCTTGCCGTCTTTATGAAGTGCTGTCTGAAGCTGTTCTATCTGCTCATCCGTCATATCAAATGCAGATGTGATGATATACAGTTTTGCATCGTCAACACGTCCCGCAAGCACATCTTTAAGCTGAACATAGCAAGTTGAGAGTCCTGCGTGATAGAGATTAAGCTGCATCTCGCCCAGCAATTCATTGCCCACAGGTCCTTGATTTGCCATGCGGTGAAGCGAATATTCATCTACAACAAGTGCCACATCGAACCGAGATGCCTGACCGTACCCGTTCTGATATGCCTGATACAGATTCGACAGCTTTCCGAGGTTTTCCCATATTGCCGAATCATCCAGCCATCCCCTCGCCCATAAATCCATTGCCCACAAGCCGTTACCGTGGATAATGGTATCGCCCAGCTCTCGCTTATGAACTTCAATAACGTCACTCAGGCTTCTTATGGGAGTTAAAAAACTATCTTCATACGGCGCATCGGTGTGATTAATAAATGTTCGCTCATCACTTTCCTGAA
>JAFQJH010000021.1 GCA_017415025.1 Clostridia bacterium | reverse complement strand
GTTAACTGACGAGAGGTCTTGACCGTCCGGCGGACGATCAGTCAAGACATCGAGTAGGAAGAAACAAGGAGGATCACGAAGCGCTCCAAGCGAGTGAGACGACTATGTTTCTGACCGAGGGTGTCACAGGTTCCTAGCACATAAATTAAATACGCCTCAATAGCTCAGCTGGCAGAGCACGCGGCTGTTAACCGCGGTGTCACAGGTTCGAGCCCTGTTTGAGGCGCCAAAAAATTCCGTTCACGAGAGTGGACGGAATTTTTTACTTATTCACTATTAGCTATTCACTCTTCACTAATTTAATTTTTTGAACGGAATTTCAGGTAAAAAGTAAGAGTGAATAGTGAAGAAGTGTATTGTAAAATGTAGTTAATGTTGCTACAATATACTTGTGAAAGGTGGTAATCTTATGAAGGAAAGTCCTTTAATTAACAAATCTAAATCTTTTGCTCTTGAAGTTTTAAAAGTTTGCAAGGAATTACGAGCTACTAAATGTGAAGGAGTTTTGATAAATCAATTTATTCGTTCGGGAACAAGCATAGGCGCAAATATAAGGGAAGCTTTTTATGCACATAGTAAAGCTGATTTTGTGTCAAAGCTGCAAATAGCATTAAAAGAGTGTTATGAGACTGAATATTGGATTGAACTTTTAATAGATGGTGGATACTATAATAATAAAGAAATACAAGATAAATGTATTGAAATTAAAAAGATATTAATAGCATCCATTAATACTGCAAAAGAAAATATGAAATGAATTCATTTATAATTAGTTTGATTTTCGTTACCGAGACACAAAAAGAAACGATCACCAATAGGTGGTCGTTTTCTTTTTTGTATCTCAGATAGAATTCAGATTTGCAATACCTCGTTAGTTATCACTGCGGCTGTTAACTGGTTCGCAGGCTTGCGCTGCCGGTGGCAGATACAGCAAGCCGAGAACAGGAAGAAACACGAGCGATACGAGCGCTCCAAGCGAAGTAGCGCGACATTGTTTCTGACCGTATCTGTCACAGGTTCACACCTTTTTGTCACTTTGTGACATTTCCTCTGTCAGGGGAATCTCCTGTTTGAGGCGCCATATAAAACCCCTCTTTTGTCTACCAGACAAAAGAGGGGTTCACTCTTATTGAAAAACACAACTTTTGTGATATAATAAAATAGAGGTGTTACAAATGAGGAAAGTTAATATCGTTTTTGATGATATTTTTGATGATGCTGATATAATTGCAATACCCGATGAAATTTTCTTGCATATAGAGGAGATAGGACAAGAGTTTTTACAATGGGTTTCGACCGCCGAAGATCCTGACTACCGGAAATTAATCAACGGAAGAAAATGTACCATTGCTGAAACAGATGGTTTTATTAAGTGGATAAATGTTACTTATTGCAAAACTTTAGAAAAATGCTATGTGGTAGCAAGGAACACGGACCACGATCCGACACTCAAAATTATAGAGTTTTAATAAGTTTTTGAATCTTTTGTGATATTATTGTGAAAAAGCAGGAGGATATGATGTATGTTTAAAAGGTTTTTTGCCGGCATTCTTGCCTTTATTTTTTCAATTTTTCCGTGCGCAAACAACAAGGTGGAATACACCTGCAAAGAGGCGGTTGCTGTAACAGCAGAATTCGCTGAAAATGAAAGTGTTGCGATTGACACACCGAAGCCTGTTTTTGCGGCGGATATGCCGGAATCAGAGGTTATCTCGGTTAACGGATTATCACGGCTTTCAATCAACGGTCAGCTTACATCTCCCGTCCTCTTTTTCGGCAATACGGATTTCCCGAATCCCAACGGTGTCACAACAAGTCAGGCAGGATTTGCCGCTGATGCGGGAATACATCTTCACTCCATTATTGAAAATATCAATTATTATGCCGACCTTGACAGCATCAGCGAGGCGGAATACAGACAGTTATACTCTCATCTTCACGAGAGCGTTAAGAGTATTACAGAGGGGGACCCGGATGCAAAAATCCTGCTTCGTGTCAAGGTGACAATGCCCGATACAGGCTCCGTACCCGAAAGCGAAATAATACAGTATAAAGATAAAAGCATAAAATCCGGTGTTGTATCAATGGCGTCAGATTTATTCAATGAAGAATCCGGCAGAAGGCTTGCTCATCTGGTCGATTATGTCAGCTCCAACGATGAGCTGTCGAAGCATATTATCGGATATCATCTTGAAAATAATGAATGGTTTCAGTATCTGTACCGTGAAAACGGACAGGACTTTTCAAACGCAAACAATGAAAAATTTGCCCAGTGGCTGAAAGTGAAATATCCGACAGACAGGGATTTGCAGAAAGCGTGGGGGAGTTCTTTCGTGAAGCTTTCCACAGCGACTATTCCGAATAATCTCCCCGGCAACATTTATGACAGCAGCAAGCTGTATAAAGATATTCTCTTTTACGGAACAAAAACGCAGAAATATGTTGATTATCATCAGTATATCTGTGACCTTACGGTAGCGCGCATTTCGAATCTTGCGCGTATTATCAAAGAGCGGACAGAAAACCGCGCTATCGTAATTTCTTTCTACGGTTATCATTTTGAATTATACAGCTCTCTTTCAGGGCACCATAATCTGAACTGGCTGCTGTCTGACAAAAATATCGACGGCTTTGCAGGGCCGATCAGTTACAGAGACCGCAACGGCAGTTCATACGCTCCGAATTCACCTGTGGGTGCTACGGGCGCATATATGTCAACGGTTGACTCAATTCAGCGAAACGGAAAAATATGGTTTCAGGAAAGTGATGAGCGGACATTTATCAATCACACCGATGAGCCGTATGAAGATACTTTTTTAACCCCCATAAGAAGCCTGAGTGACGTTATTGAAGTTCATAAGCGAGAGCTGGGCGATACCATTATCCACGGCAACGGCTTGTGGGCAATGGATTTATGGGCGAGAGGATGGCTGGATGATCCGGCAATATGGGAAAACATCGGAAAGCTGTCGAATCTGTATCAGGCATATCAGAACGGGTACGGACAGGCATCTCGGTTCGATGTGGCACTTGTTGTAGATGAATATTCACTTCACCGCATGGCAAATCAAGGTCCTGTTGGTGATGAACTGCTGGGCGAGATGCAGCTTAATCTCTATCACGCAGGACTCTCAACTTGCTATGTTCAGCTTAAAGATGTGCTTGCGGGACGTGTTGACGATGCAAAACTGTATATCATCACATCTGCGTTTGATATGACGGATGAGCAGATAGAACAGCTTCAGACAGCACTTCATAAAGACGGCAAGACAACGCTCTTTATGTATAATTTCGGAAAGATGACCACTCAGCAGGCAGAAGCACTCACGGGTATGGAATTCAAGGTAAATATATTACAATCCAAAACCGGAATAAAAATGACAAAGCAGTCTGCCGTTCCGGGTCTGATCAGCGATAATCATACTGCGCTTATCTCCCGCGCCATGAAGGTTGTCGGCGGACAGACCGAGACTCTCGGTAAATATTCCGACGGCTCTGTCGGC
>JAFQJH010000006.1 GCA_017415025.1 Clostridia bacterium | reverse complement strand
TAAGACAAAAATTTTTGTTCTGACAAGGAAAAGCCTTGCAGTAATACTGTCGTATTGCAAAAGGCTTTTCTGAAGTCAAGGCGAAAATTTGTCTTCCAAAACCGTGCAGTGTTCGACTTACTATACCCTAACTTTCGGGTCAAAGATTTTTTATCGTGAGGATTTTTGGCAATTCATGGCAAAAACGCAGCCAATCCTTGCGGATTGGCGAGTATTTTAACAAAGAAGTGGCGGAAATCATCCGATAAAAAACACGGTTCGGATTATTACCGTCACCCTAAGGTGATAATATGAAGAAAATTATTGCTGTTATTGCCGTTGTTGCTGTCATCGCCGCAGGTATCGGACTTTACGTTCATTTCAACCCTGCCGATGACGTCAAGGACAGAGAGGTCAAGGTATCCCTCACGATTTCTGCCGACGGAGTAAGCGAGACCTACGGCGTTACAACAGGCACACAGACTCTCGGCAAGATGCTTGTCGAGGAAGGCTTCGTCAAAAACAATCAGTCGAGCTACGGACTTTACATTCAGACCGTTTACGGCCCGTTCAAGGACGGCAGAACCGCAGACGAGAGCAAAGAAGAATGGTGGAGTCTCGAGCAGAACGGCGAGGCACTGATGACCGGTGCAGACACAATCAGCCTTGAAGAAGGCGCAGAATACGACCTTGTTCTGAAGGTTGGTTATGATAATTTTTAAAAAATTTCATAAAAACTGTTGACAACGTATTTTCACGGTGCTATAATTAGGCAAAACTTTAGGAGATTAAAGCAATGAAGCGAATCAATTCTACAGCTGCATACTTTTTCTTTTACTTTATTAACAAAAGTTAATAGAGTTTGTTTTGCTGTAAATTGATTAACAAAAGGATTTTCAAGGTTCCGCAGTAAAATGAGCTGCGGAGCCTTTTTTATTTGCTATTGGAGGTTTTATTATGGTAGTAGTAATCAAAAACGGTGTTGATAAGGTTCAGCAGGACAGACTTGTTGAATGGCTCAAATCAATGAACATTGACGTTCACGAAACTGTCGGTGAATTCCAGACAATTCTCGGTCTTATCGGCGACACAAGCCACGTTGACATTGACCTTATCAACGGTCTTGATATTGTTGAACGCGTTACAAGAATCAGTGAGCCGTTCAAAAACGCAAACAGAAAATTTCATCCCGATGATACGGTAATCGACATCGGCGGTTATAAAATCGGCGGAGGCAACTTCCAGTATATCGCAGGCCCGTGCTCAGTTGAATCACCCGAACAGATTTGCTCAATCGCACGCGAAACCAAGGCGGCAGGCGCACAGCTCCTTCGCGGCGGTGCCTTCAAGCCGAGAACCTCCCCCTACGCTTTCCAGGGTATGCGCGCTGAGGGACTTAAGCTTCTTGAGCAGGCAAAGGCTGAAACAGGTATGCCTATCGTTACGGAAATTATGGATCTTTCCCACCTTGATCTTTTCGAAAACGTTGACGTTATTCAGGTCGGCGCAAGAAATATGCAGAACTTCGAACTTCTCAAGGAGCTCGGACATACAGACAAGCCGATTCTCCTCAAACGCGGACTTTCAAGCACAATGGAAGAGCTCCTGATGAGCGCCGAATACATTATGGCAGGCGGTAACGAAAAGGTCATCCTCTGTGAGCGCGGAATCCGCACCTTCGAAAAGTACACAAGAAACACAATGGATGTTTCCGCAATTGCACTTCTCAAAGAAAAATCTCACCTTCCCGTTATTGCTGACCCGAGCCACGCGGCAGGACTTTCAAGACTTGTTCGTCCTCTTGCACTTTCCGCTATCGCCGCAGGTGCAGACGGTCTTATGATTGAGGTTCACAACGACCCCGCTCACGCTCTTTGTGACGGTCCGCAGGCTCTCACTCCCGAGCAATTCGCACAGGTTGTAAAAGAAGGAGAAATTATCCGTAAAGTTCTCCACGGCATTGAAACTGAATAATAAAAGATATATAATATAAAAGGAATGATGACAATGAATATCGGAATAGTCGGTCTCGGTCTTATCGGCGGTTCAATGGCAAAGGCAATTAAAGAAATGACGGCGCATAAGGTCTACGGCTACGACATTCTTCAAAGCTCACTGCTCGCCGCACAGATGACAAAATCCATTGACAGCGTGTTGGATGAAAAAAATCTTCAGGAATGTGACATAGTCATTGTTTCGCTTTATCCTCAGGCAACGGTCGAATACGTTACAAAAAATGCAACACTTTTCAAAAAAGGCTGTATCGTCATCGACTGCAGCGGTGTCAAGAGAAGCATCTGCGAAGCACTCGAGCCTGTCGCCGATAAAAACGGCTTCATCTTCATCGGCGGACATCCGATGGCAGGTACACAGTTCTGGGGCTTTGACGCCTCACGTTCGAGTCTTTTCAAGGGCGCATCAATGATTCTCGCACCCGACGCAACTGACATCGCGGTTCTTGAAAAGGTCAAAGAGCTTTTTGTTTCAATCGGCTTTGCGGACACCACCTTCACCACGCCCGAGGACCACGACCGCATTATTGCCTATACCTCACAGCTCGCTCACAT
The DNA here is from genome assembly GCA_017415025.1 of Clostridia bacterium. Classification (GTDB taxonomy): domain Bacteria; phylum Bacillota; class Clostridia; order Oscillospirales; family Acutalibacteraceae; genus CAG-488. Next base: position 95,313 of record JAFQJH010000006.1, on the reverse strand, counting down.
CGTTTCCAACGCTTATATCAAAAGTCCGACGGCACTCGACCGCAAAGGCTTTTCCGCAGGCAGCTACAAGGATATGACAAGAGTTGCAAAGCTTAACGAAAATATGTGGACCGAGCTTTTCCTTGAAAACAAGGATTTTCTTGCAGAAGAAATTGATCTGCTGATAGAAAACCTTACAAAATATTCGGACGCATTAAAAGAAAATGATGAAACCAAATTAAGACAGCTTCTTAAAGACGGTAAAGATACTAAAAAACAGGCGGGATAAACTATGCACACAGTCAAAGTCAACGCTTCAAAAAAATATGATGTTATAATCGGTAAGAACACTTCTGCCCTTCTCGGCGAAAAAGTGAAGGAGCTTTTCGGCAACGTTAAGGTCTGTGTTGTTACCGATGACACGGTTGCAGGCTTACACCTCGACAAGATAAAATCCGTGCTCAACGAAGGCCGCATCGCTAACGATGCTTTCATCTTCCCGCACGGTGAAAGCTCGAAGTCTCCCGAGGTGATTTTTGAGCTTCTCGAATTTCTTGCAAAAAAGCATTTCTCGCGCAAGGACGTTCTCGTTGCTCTCGGCGGAGGCGTTACAGGCGACCTTACGGGACTTGCCGCCGCACTTTATATGCGCGGGATGCATCTTGTACAGATGCCGACAACCCTGCTCGCTATGGTCGATTCCTCCGTCGGCGGAAAAACAGCAGTAAATCTTAAATCAGGCAAAAACCTTGCCGGCGTGTTCAACCAGCCCGAGCTTGTTCTCTGTGATACCGATATGCTTTCCACTCTTCCGAGCGAGATTTTTGCCGACGGAATGGCGGAGGTTATCAAATACGGAGTGATTGCCGACCGCGAGCTGTTTGACGTTGTAAAAAACGGCGAGATTGAAGAAAATCTTGAAGCAATCATTACACGCTGTGTCGCAATCAAGCGAGATATCGTCGGAGAGGACGAATTTGACACGGGCAAGAGACAGCTTCTGAACTTCGGTCACACGCTCGCACATTCAATTGAAAAAGAAAGTAATTTTGAAATTTCCCACGGAAGTGCAGTTGCGATGGGTATGGTAATTGTTTCCGAAATCGCGTGGGCTAACGGAATGTCCGAGGAGCGGTGTCAGGACGAAATTGTTGATGCACTTCTTGAAAACAATCTTCCCATTACCTGTCCCTACAAAAACAGCGAGCTTTACTACGCAACTGAAAACGATAAAAAAAGCTCATCAGGCAGAATTTCGATTATCGTACCCGAAAAAATCGGCAAATGCAGAATTGAAGACATTGCTCTTGCAGAATTCAGGGAGCTGTTGAAATAATGGATATTAAAATCACACCCTCGGCACTCGGCGGTATGGCGGAAGCACCCGCCTCAAAGTCCGTTGCGCACAGAATGTTAATCTGTGCCGCACTTGCCGACAGAAAAAGTACAATTAGAATAAACAAAACCTCCGAAGACATCGAGGCAACGGCAGGCTGTCTTGAATCACTCGGTGTAGCAATAGAAAAAAACGGTGAGCTATGGACGGTAATACCGCCCGACAGCTTCCCCGATAAAGCAACTCTCGACTGCGGTGAAAGCGGCTCAACGCTTCGCTTTATGCTGCCCGTCGTTTCTGCACTCGGAATAGCTGCAACCCTCACGGGGCACGGCAGACTTCCCGAACGACCGATTGCACCGCTTCTTGACGAGATGAAAAAGCACGGCGTTAAAGCCGAAAGCGGTTTCCCGATAAAGGTTTCGGGCAGGCTGACGGGCGGTAAATACAGAATCGCAGGCAACATCAGCTCACAGTTCATCACGGGACTTCTCCTTGCTCTTCCGCTTTGTGACGGCGAGAGTGAAATTGAGGTTATCCCTCCCGTTGAATCGAAGCCTTATATTGATATCACCACATCCGTGCTTGCGGATTTCGGTATCGATATAAAAGAAAACGGCAATATTTATTCCGTCTCCCCCACCCGACCGACAGGCGGTGCTTTTACCGCAGAGGGTGACTGGTCAAACGGCGCATTTCTGCTTGCAATGGGTGTTGACGTTACGGGACTCCGAAAAAAATCCGTTCAGGGTGACAGAAAAATCCTCGATGTGCTCCGCTCACTCGGCGCACAAATTAAGGAAAGCAACGATACCTTCAGTGCAGATGTTTCTCACCTTCACGGTACTGAAATTGATGCCGCTGACATTCCCGACCTTGTTCCCGTAATCTCTGCACTCGCATCAACAGCACAGGGCGAAACAAGGATTTATAACGCATCACGCCTTCGCCTTAAAGAAAGTGACAGAATTGAAACAACCGTCAGAATGATAAATTCGCTCGGCGGTGAGGCTGTTGCTACGTATGACGGTCTTATTATAAAAGGAAAAACAAAGCTTTCGGGCGGTACGGTTGACGGCTGCGGTGACCACAGAATCGTGATGTCCGCGGCGGTTGCGGCGGCAAATTGCGAAAATCCCGTTATTATCACGGGCGCGCAGGCGGTCAATAAGTCCTATCCCGAATTTTTCAACGAATATATTTCACTGGGAGGTAAGATAGATGTCTTGTAGCTTTGGTGAAAAAGTTAAAATAACAATCTTCGGCCAGTCGCACTCCGAGGCAATCGGTGTTGTGATTGACGGTATTCCTTCGGGAATCACTCTCGACAGCGAAAAAATCGCAAAATTTATGGCTCGCCGTGCTCCCGGACAGAACGCATATTCAACAAAGCGTAAGGAAGCCGACATACCCGAAATTGTATCGGGTGTCGTGGACGGCATTACCTGCGGTGCTCCGATTTGTGCGATTATAAAAAACACAAATCAGCACTCAAAGGATTATTCAAAATTAAAAATCCTCCCCCGCCCGTCACATTCCGATTACCCCGCTTTTGTAAAGCATAACGGCTTTAACGATATCCGCGGCGGAGGTAACTTTTCGGGCAGAATGACCGCTCCGATGTGCTTTGCAGGTGCGGTTGCGATGCAGATTTTAGAAGAAAAAGGCATCAGAATCGGTGCTCATATTGAAAAAATCGCAGGCATAAGCGATACTCGCTTCAACCCTGTTTCCCCTAACCTCAAAGCACTTGAAGGCAAGGATTTTCCGCTTCTCAACGACAGCGTTAAGGACGAAATGCTCGCAAAAATCGAAGCCGCTCGACTTGACTGCGACTCTGTCGGCGGTGTTATCGAATGTGCGGTAACGGGGCTTCCCGTCGGTCTTGGCGAGCCGATGTTCGGCGGTGTCGAGAACGTTTTAAGTCAGGCTGTTTTCGCAATTCCCGCAATTAAGGGTATTGAATTCGGCAACGGCTTTGACTGCGCAGATTTAACAGGCAGTGAAAATAACGATGATTTTACAATTACAGACGTCAAAATCTCGACAAAGACCAACAACCACGGCGGTATCCTCGGCGGACTGACCTCCGGTATGCCTCTTATATTCCGCGTTGCGGTAAAGCCGACACCGTCAATCGCAAAGCCGCAGATGACGATAAACCTTGAAACAAATGAGCCTGAAGAGCTCATTATCGAGGGCAGACACGACCCGTGCATCGTTCCGCGCGCCGTACCGTGCGTTGAGGCGGCAACAGCAATAGCAATTCTTAATATGGTGATATAAATGGATATTAAAGATTTACGACAGGAAATAGATTCAATCGACAATCAGCTCGTTGAGCTTTTTGAAAAGCGTATGCGCACAGCCTCCGCAATTGCAGACTACAAGCGCGCAAACGGACTCCCCGTCTCCGACAAGGGCAGAGAGCGCGAGGTTATCAACAAGGTTACGGAGAAAATCAGTCCCGAATTCAGCGAATATACGCGTGTGCTATATCAGACGATTTTTGACGTAAGCTGTTCATATCAGCGCAGTATCAATTCCAAAAAATCCGCACTTCTCGAAAAAATCGAAAAGGTTACCGCAGAAACTCCGAAAGAGCGACCGAACCGCGCAACGGTTGCGTGTCAGGGTGTTGAGGGTGCATACTCACAGCACGCCTGCGAAAAGATTTTCACCTATCCGAGCATTATGTATTTCGGCGGATTTGAGGACGTTTTTAAGGCGGTTGACAGCGGACTTTGCCGTTACGGTATTCTGCCCGTGGAAAACAGTGCCGCAGGCTCTGTAAATCAGGTTTACGACCTGATGTCAAAATATAATTTCTATATTACGCACAGCACAAAGCTTTGCATTGAGCACAAGCTCCTCGCAAACAGCGGTGCGAGCATCAGCTCGATAAAGGAAATTTACTCCCACGAGCAGGCTCTCAACCAGTGCTCGGCTTTCATCAGCAGTCTCGGCGTTAAGGCGCACGTCTGCAAAAATACGGCGGAGGCGGCAAAAATCGTTGCCGAATCGGGCAGAACAGATATTGCGGCCATCGGCTCAAAGGATTGTGCCGAGCTTTACGGCCTGCGCGTGCTTTCGGGCAACGTGCTCAACACGCAGAACAATTACACAAGATTTATCTGCATTTCCAAAACCCCCGAGATTTATCCCGGTGCAAAAAAGACCAGCCTTATGCTCACCGTTCCGCATAAGCCCGGCTCACTTTACAACATCATTGCACGCTTTGCGGCTCTCGGTCTTAACCTGACCAAGCTTGAAAGCCGTCCGATTTCGGGCAGTAATTTTGAATTTATGTTCTATTTCGACATTGATGCTTCCGTCTATTCCCCCGAATTCAAGGAGCTTATTGCAGAGCTCGAAAACGATTGCGAAGCATTCACCTATCTCGGCAGCTATACGGAGGACTGATGATGTACGGTTTACTCGGTCGCAAGCTTTCACACAGTCTCTCACCGCAGATTCACGCGCATTTCGGCGACTATCCCTACGAGCTTTTTTGCCGTGAGCCCGATGAGCTCGATGAATTTTTCGCGGACAAGACACTGAAAGCCTATAACGTTACAATTCCATATAAGGTTGATGCATACAAGCATTGCGACGCTCTTTCCGAAACGGCAAAAAAAATCGGCAGTGTCAACACCGTCATCCGCCGTGCTGACGGTACGCTTTACGGCGACAACACCGACTATTTCGGTTTTGATTATATGTCCAAAAGCTGCGGCGCTGATTACAAAAACAAAAAAGTTCTTGTGCTCGGCAGCGGCGGTGCGAGCCTTACCGTATGCACTGTTGCAAAAGACCTCGGTGCGAGGGAAATTATTGTTGTCAGCCGCAGCGGTGAGAACAACTATGAAAACATTGCAAAGCATTATGATGCCGATATTATCGTCAACACAACCCCCGTCGGAATGTATCCGAACAACGGTGAACGGCTCGTTGACCTTTCAAAATTCACGAAGCTCGAATGTGCGCTTGACCTCATCTATAACCCGTGCAAAACGCGCTTTCTTCTTGATGCCGAAGAGCTGGGCATCCCCCACGCCAACGGGCTGACAATGCTCGTTGCCCAGGCCTTGCGTTCAGCCGAGCAGTTCATTGAGCAAAAGCTTGGTGATGAGACAATCGACCGCGTTTACAATGCCATTCTCAACGAGCAGAAAAACATTGTTCTCATCGGTATGCCCGGCTGCGGAAAATCGACCGTCGGCAAGCTCCTTTCCGAAAAACTCGGCAGAGAGTTGCTCGACACCGACAACGAAATCGTAAAGGCTGACGGACGTGCAATCCCCGAGATTTTCGAAAAAGAGGGCGAGCCCTTCTTCCGCGCGCTTGAAACCGATGCCTGTAAAAACACAGGAAAAGCTCTTGCGAAAATTATCGCAACGGGCGGCGGTGCGGTTATGAAAAAAGAAAACCGTGACGCTCTCGCACAGAACGGCACGATAGTTTATCTTAAAAAAGATTTGTCTCTTCTTGCGCTCGACGGCAGACCGCTCTCCAAGGACGAGGATGCCGTAAGAAAAATATACGAGGCGCGCAAGGACACCTATGAGGCATTTGCGGACTTTACCGTTGAAGTAAGTCCCGACGCAGAAACTACAACCGAAAGGGTGATAAAATGCATATTTTAGTAATCAACGGACCGAACATCAATATGCTCGGCATCCGCGAGCCTGACATTTACGGAAAAAGCACCTACAACGACCTTTGTAATCTTATAAAAACAAAGGCGGACGAAATGCAGGTGAGTGTTGAGCTTTTCCAGAGCAATCACGAAGGCGCGATTGTTGATAAAATTCAGGATGCACTCGGAAAGGCTGACGGCATTGTTATCAACCCTGCGGCATATACGCACACAAGCGTTGCCATTCTTGATGCGCTCAAGGCGGTACAGATTCCGACGTGCGAGGTGCACATTTCGGACGTCAATTCGCGCGAGGATTTCCGCAAAATTTCCTATGTCGGAATGTATGCAGAAAAAACAATCGCCGGCTACGGCTTCGACGGCTATATAATGGCTATGGAGTATCTTAAAGATAAATACGGAAGATAATTTAAGCAGAGCTAACAGCTCTGCTTTTTGTTTGCAAAAAACCGACGGATCGTTACTTCCGTCGGCAAAAGCCACCATACCCCATTAATTGTTGTTTTTTTCAAACACGAGCCGGCCTTGCGGAGCAGCCCATCGGTATTAGTTTTTTGAAGTATTTGGCTTTATTGGTAAAATATACTATAAATTTAAATTTACCACTATATAATATTTATAGTATATCACCATTAGATAATAATATCAATAGTATATGGATAATTTCTTTTAATATTTTTAGACTATTATCAAGATTAAAAGAAAGGCTGTTTGACATATGAGCAATATTGCGAAAATTGTAGGTCAACGCATAAGAAATTATCGTAACGAGCTTGGCATCAGCCAAGAAAAACTGGCAGAGCTTTCAAGTTGTCATCCAACGTATATCGGTCAGCTTGAACGCGGCGAGAAAAACGCAACACTTGAAAGTGTCGAGAAAATCTCTCGTGCTTTGAATATCCCTCTTTCAAAATTATTTGAATTGCTCGAAGAAACAAACAGTAACGATGAAAGTATTCCTTTTGAGTGTTATGAGATAATCGCTTCAAAATCTTTATGTGAGCAAAAGCATATTTATAATATTCTTGTTGAACTTGATAAATTTAAGAAAAATTAAAAAGAGCTCGTTGAGAGCTCTTTTTAATTTTTAATCGGTTTCTTTTGTTGTTGATATGGCTTGGTTTTTCAGGCTGACGCGGAGCGATTGATGGATTGTAAAATTTAAAGTCTAACAATCCTCCCGTCACGGCTTACGCCGCGCCACCCTCCTTTAGGCAAGGAGGGCAAAGCACGATTTACAGTTCACCACGTAGGGACGGGCGTCCTCGACCGTCCTTTAAATCTGGATATATTTTAGGCGGCGGCAAGCGCCGTGCCCTACAAAACAAAATTTAGTCTGCCGGATGAGTTGGGGGTTGTCGATATATTTTTAAATTTGAAACAAGCTAAAGACAAGCAACCTTCTCTGAAAGGGAAGGTGCCCGACAGGGCGGATGGGTGGAGCGTCAGCGACAAAAAAGTTCTTTGTTATATCTTGTTTCCCTCGTTGCTTTGCAACGAACCCCTCTGTCACTTCGTGACATCTCCCCTTTCAGGGGCGACAGCTCAAAGTTAGCAACAGCAAAAGCAAAATATCCCGACAAATTAAAATTTGCAACCCTCGGCAGGGATGAATCTCTACTCTTGACAACAAAAACGCCCCTACCGCAGTAAGGGCGTTTAATTTTATAATCAGTTGTTGTAAAGGTTGCGCTTTACATAAGATGTGTGGAGAATCTCGTGTGCCTTGTGGCTGCCGGGCTCTCCGAAGAACTCGCTGTAAACGCGCTTGATAGCCTCGTTCTCGTGAGACTTACGGTTTGCGTTGTTCTTATCAATTGTGTAAAGAGCAGATGCACGCTTTGCCTTGAAGTCTTCAAAGTTACGTGTTGTTGCATCTACGATCGGCTGGCCGCCGCCGTTGATACAGCCGCCCGGACAACCCATGATCTCGATGAAGTGGTACTCGCTTGTACCGTCCTTAACCTTCTCCATAAGTGTCTTTGCGTTTGCTGTACCGCTTGCAACAGCAACCTTAACCTCAAGATCGCCGACTGCATAAGTTGCTTCCTTAACACCTTCCATACCGCGGACCTCTGTGAAGTCTACGTTATCAAGAGTCTTGCCTGTAATCTTCTCAACTGCTGTACGGAGAGCTGCCTCCATAACACCGCCTGTTGCGCCGAAGATAACTGCAGCACCTGAACCCTCGCCGAGCGGGCTGTCGAATGCCTCTTCGGGAAGAATGTTGAAGTTGATGCCTGCGCCCTTGATCATTCTTGCAAGCTCACGAGTTGTGATTGAGTAATCAACATCTGCCATACCTGCTGCGTTCTGATCGTCTCTGCCGATTTCGAACTTCTTTGCAGTACAGGGCATTACGCTGACGGAAACAATCTTCTCGGGGTCGATGCCCATCTTCTGAGCATACCAGGTCTTGATTGTTGCGCCGAACATCTGCTGCGGTGACTTACAGGTTGAAAGGTGGTCAAGCTGCTCGGGATAGTAGAACTCGCAGTATCTGATCCAACCCGGTGAGCAGGATGTGATCATCGGAAGCTTGCCGCCGTTTGTAATTCTTTCGATAAGCTCCTGTGACTCTTCCATAATTGTAAGGTCAGCAGCGAAGTTTGTATCGAATACCTTGTCAAAGCCAAGGCGACGGAGAGCTGTAACCATCTTGCCCTCAACGTTTGTGCCGATTTCGTAGCCGAACTCTTCACCGAGAGCTGCACGGACTGCAGGAGCAGTCTGAACAACAACGTACTTGTCCGGATCATTGATAGCAGCAAGAACGTCTGCTGTGCTGTCCTTCTCGTAGAGTGCGCCTGTCGGGCAGCTTACGATACACTGACCGCAGGAAATACAGGAATATTCCTGAATCTTCTTCTCGAAGGGAGAAGTGATGCATGTGTCAAAGCCACGAGCGTTTGCACCGATAACAGAGATAGCCTGATTGTCGCAAGCTGCAACGCAGCGGCGGCAAAGGATACACTTGCTGTTATCGCGAACCATATGAGCCATAGAATCGTCGAAGTTGAACTCAGGAAGAACACCGTCAAAACGGCCTTCATCTTCAACGCCGTACTCCTTACAGAGCTTCTGAAGCTCGCAGTTGCCGCTTCTTACGCAAGAAAGGCACTTACGGTTATGTGTTGAAAGGATGAGCTCAAGAGTAGTCTTTCTTGACTCACGAACCTTCTGTGAATTTGTAGAAATTTCCATTCCCTCGTTTACGGGGAATACGCAAGCTGAAACAAGGCTTCTTGCGCCCTTGACTTCAACCATACAGATACGGCAAGCGCCGATCTCGTTCATCTTCTTGAGGTAGCAGAGTGTCGGAATTTCGATACCTGCATAACGTGCAGCCTCAAGAATTGTAATACCGTTAGGCACACTGTAGGGCATGCCATTTATTTTAATATTAATCATTTCCATATCTGACACACTCCTTATTTCTTAATAATTGCGCCGAACTTACAAGAATCCATACATACGCCGCACTTGATACACTTTGTTGTGTCGATTGTATGAGGCTCTTTGACTGTACCTGAAATTGCGCCGACGGGGCACTTTCTTGAACAGAGAGTACAGCCCTTACACTTATCAGCAACGATTGAGTAGCTGAGGAGAGCCTTACATACGCCTGCGGGACACTTCTTGTCAACGATATGAGCAATGTACTCATCCTTGAAGAAGCGGAGAGTTGCAAGAACAGGGTTGGGAGCTGTCTGACCAAGACCGCAGAGTGAATTTTCCTTGATGTAATATGCAAGCTTTTCGAGCTCATCAAGATCAGCAAGAGTAGCCTTACCGTCTGTAATCTTTTCAAGGATTTCCATCATTCTCTTTGTACCGATACGGCACGGAGTACACTTACCGCAGGACTCATCAACTGTGAAGTCGAGGAAGAACTTTGCGATATCAACCATACAGTTGTCCTCGTCCATAACGATAAGTCCGCCTGAACCCATCATACAGCCGATAGCTGTGAGGTTGTCGTAGTCGATAGGTGTATCCATAAGAGAAGCGGGAATACATCCGCCTGAAGGACCGCCTGTCTGTGCAGCCTTGAACTTCTTGCCGTTGGGAATACCGCCGCCGATATCTTCGATAACCTCGCGGAGAGTTGTACCCATCGGAACCTCAACAAGACCTGTATTGTTAATCTTACCGCCGAGAGCAAATACCTTTGTACCTGCTGACTTCTCTGTACCCATTGATGAGAAGAATTCTGCACCGTGGAGGATAATCTGCGGAATGTTAGCAAATGTCTCAACGTTGTTTTCTGTTGTCGGCTTGCCGAAGAGACCCTTAACTGCAGGATACGGAGGACGGGGACGCGGCTCACCGCGGTTGCCCTCGATTGAAGTCATAAGAGCTGTTTCCTCACCGCAAACGAATGCACCTGCACCGAGACGGATGTGAAGATCAAAGTCAAAGCCTGAATCAAAGATGTTTTTACCGAGAAGACCGTTTTCACGAGCGTCTCTGATAGCCTTATCAAGACGTGCAACAGCGATCGGATACTCGGCACGAACGTAAACGTAACCTTCAGTTGCGCCTGTTGCGTAACCGCAGATTGTCATAGCCTCAACGATACAGTGGGGGTCGCCCTCAAGAACTGAACGGTCCATGAATGCACCCGGGTCACCTTCGTCAGCGTTACATACAACATACTTCTGGTCTGCTGCATTCTTTGCTGTGAAGCTCCACTTGAGGCCAGTCGGGAATCCGCCGCCGCCACGGCCGCGAAGACCTGAATCCTTAACTACCTGGATAACCTCTTCAGGTGTCATCTCAGTAAGACACTTTGCAAGAGCCTGGTAGCCGTCCATTGCGATATACTCCTCGATGCTTTCGGGGTCGATAACACCGCAGTTACGAAGAGCGATTCTGTTCTGCTTTTTATAGAAGTTTGTTTCATTCAGGGGCTTGATTTCGTCCTGAGTGATTGTCTCATCATAGATAAGACGCTTAACCATACGGCCCTTGAGAAGATGCTCTTCAACGATTTCGGGAACGTCCTCAACCTTAACCTCGCTGTAGAAGCAGCCTTCGGGATATACGATCATAATGGGACCTAATGCGCAAAGTCCGAAGCAACCGGTTTTGATAACCTTAATCTCATTTTCGAGACCCTTTGCCTTGAGCTCTGACTCAAGAGCTTCGATGATCTCGGCACTGTGAGAGGAGGTACAACCGGTACCGCCGCAGACAAGAACGTGTGAACGATACATTGTTTTTCCTCCTTAGTCTTTAACGATAGCGCCAACCGTAAGCTCGACAACGGGATTGCCGTTTACGATATGGTTAGCAACGATTTCGGGCACGTTTTCAGGATTGAGCTTAACATAAGTAACCTTTTCCTTGCCCGGTGCGAATACTTCAACGATAGGCTCATACTGGCACATACCGATACAGCCTGTCTGAGCAACCGTAACGTTTTTGAGACCTCTCTTTGCGACCTCCTCAACAAAAGCGTTGAGAACGGGTCTTGCGCCTGCTGCGATACCGCAGGTTGCCATACCGACAACAACACGGATGCCTTCGCCTGTACCCTCACGGTCGGTCATTGATGCTCTCGCCTTGTCACGGATAGCCATCAATTCTTCAAGTGATTTCATTATAGTACACCTCCACGAATGTTTTGTGTTTGTTCTTCGAGATACTCCTTAATCCACATTGAAACGGACGGCTCCGAAAAAGGAACGTCGCCGAGAATTGCTCTCAATTCCTGTGTGGAAAGAGTAAAGATTTTTTCATCAATACCGAAACGGTAAATAAAATCACGGTCGGTATTCATTGTGATAAGCATTAAAACGGTGGAATTCATATCGCCGATAGGGGTAAAGTCGATGCTGTCCGTTTTAAAAACAGCCTGCACCCTTGTACCCTTGCCGACCTCGGACTGAATGTCAAGGTGACCTCCCGTCTGCTCGGCGGCGAGCTTAAAAAGCGGAATACCCATACCAACCTTACGGGTGGTGCGCGTTGTGAAAAACGGATCTTTGACGTTTTCCACCTGTTCAGCCGTCATTCCCCTGCCGTTATCGTAGATGCCGATTAAGAGTTCCTTCTTCACGGTATCTTCAAGCACCTCAATTTCAATCAGCGGTGCGGCGGCGGAAATGGAATTCTGGGCAATATCAAGAACGTTCAAGGATAATTCCCGCATAAGTCCCTCCGAATTTAAGCCGATAAATTATGCTTTATATTTTGCAAGAATACCGTCAATGTCATCTGCAACAAGCTTACCGTAAACTTCGTCGTTAACAGTAAGAACGGGAGCAAGACCGCAAGCACCGATGCAACGGCAAGCCTCAACGGAGAACTTTCCGTCGTCTGTGCACTCACCTGCGCCGATACCGAGATTCTCACAGATTCTGTCGATAAGGTCCTGTGCGCCCTTAACATAGCAAGCTGTACCGAGGCAGACAGAGATGTTGTACTCACCCTTCGGAGAGAGTGCAAACTGAGCATAGAAAGTAGAAACACCGTAAACTTTTTCAAGCGGGATGTTCATACCGTCTGCAATCATAGTCTGAACTTCGAACGGAAGATAGCCATAGATTGCCTGTGCCTGCTGCATTACATGCATAAGCATACTCTTGTCGTCCTTACACTCCTCAATAACAGCACGCAACTGTGCTTCCTGCTCAGGTGTTCCTTTGAACGGGATTTTGCTGATTTTTTTGAGCATTGAGTTGTTCCTCCTTTACAACAATTTCAAAATTACAGGCGACATTTTCAAGTCCGAGAGCTTTGAAAAATCTCGCCCTGGAAAAGAATGTTATTTTTTTAACATTCCATAGCCGCACTTGTGACATTATAATAATGTTCATTGCATTATAACATAATAAAATCAATTAGTAAACATCTTTCTACAAAATTGTTTGATAAAAGTCAAAATTTTAACAATTAAATAATGCCGTTTTTCCCATAGGGGGGAACAAAGTTGATTTGTTGATATCTTTGAACGTATCATTCCAGGCGACGTAAAGAATCTTTATTGTCATTTTCGGAGCACATCAATGTGTTCCCTACGATTTCATATTTCAGCAAAAAAACAGGGCAGGGAGAAATCCCTGCCGAAATGCAAATTTTAATTTGTCGGGGAGAAAATATTGCACAAACAAACTCAGTGCGTGTAGGGATGGGCCTCCCGGACCATCCGTAGATTCTGCTGTTTTCAGGACGGTCGAGGACGCCCGTCCCTACGCGGCTTATTACAAGTATCCCGATAAACTCCCAATTTGATGAACAAAAATGCCCGACAGCACTTGACTGTCGGGCAATCTCAACGGCTCACTATCCCTAAAAGTCCGTTGTTTAAAACGGAAGATGACATTAGTCTGATAATATGTGTGTATAGTGGCCGTTTCGATACACTTATATGCTTTATAATAAAATCTTCTGCCTATCCTCATTATATATTTGCTCTAAATATTAGTCAAGTGCTTTTTATAGTATACAGTAATATTTTTTGTAAAAAGTATAATTATAATAAGGCAGGTGTATAAAATGAGCAAGGAAGTTGAATTTAAAAACCGAGACAGATTTTTGCAATTAGGAATTGCAATCGCGGCTCTGCGCAAAATGAGAGGTATGTCACAAGAGCAGTTGTCCGAAAAAGCAAACGTAAGCCGTTCACACATCAGTGCCATTGAAGCACCCGGAATTATCCGTCCTTTTTCTTTAGAAGTATTCTTTAATATTGCTGACGCTTTGGAGGTTGACCCTGCTGACCTTATAAACGCGTCTGTATTTTCAGACGATATAATAAACAAGAAAAAATAATACTGTATAAAGATATACTGCTCACACAAAAACGTGCGAGCAGTAATTTTTTTGTCAGTAAAACAGATTTTCTTAAACCCCAAGCACCTTTCTCAACGTCTCGCCGAGGATGTTTTCCTTTGCAGTGTCGGAAATGTTGAGACTCTTAAAGCGTTCCATTTCATACTTGATATACTCCGCGCCGTGGAACGGGAAATCGAGACCGAACATCGAGCTTTCGTCACCCGTCTGTGAGATTATCGTCTCGAGCTGTTCGTTGGTGAGTGTCCAGGCGTCGATACCCTCACAGTCGCTGACGGATGTCCAGCCTGCAAATACTCTCGGGCGCACCTCTCCCCTTGAATTGTTGCACATTACTGCAAGGCTTTCATTAAAGAAATGATATCCGCCGAGGTGCTCGAGGCTGAAGCGAAGCTTCGGGAAAAACCAGCCGACCTCATCATACAGAATCGGGCGAACACCCTTCAGTCTGTGCCAATGCATTCCGCAATGGAAGGTGATGAAAAGTCCGAGCTCCTCCGCCCTTTCGTAAACCTTGAAGGCATCCTCACCGTCGATATCAAACTCCTGATACGGCGGATGCATCTTGATTCCCTTAAAGCCGAAATCCGCAATGCGGTCAACCTCGTCGCGCAGATTTTTCGTAAAATCCACCGTACCGAAGCCATAAAGATCGGGCTCGTTCTTTATAGCCTTTGCGAGCCACTCGTTCGGTGTGTCCGTGCGTCCGCACTCCTCAAATCTGTCCGAAAACGGAGCAAAGCATACAGCCTTATCAATTCCGCAATCGTCCATAAGCCGTTTGAGATTGTCGATTGTACCCGAAGGCTTGATATCCTCGGGAAAAACGTGAGCGTGGTTTGCAAAAATCATAACATCATCTCCTTTGTGAATTTAGTTTATCACGGCACCTTTTTTATGTCAAGAATGACGAAAAATTGTTTGGTTTATTGACAAAGACTTTTTAAAAAATTATACTGAAAATACCAAAACAAAAAAGGAGTGTTTCCTATGAAAATTACATTTATGGGCGCAGGCAGTACCGTTTTTGCAAGAAACGTTCTCGGTGACTGTATGTGCACACCGGCTCTTCGCGAGGCAGAAATCGCACTTTACGACATCGACAAACAGCGCCTTGAGGATTCTGAAATCATCCTTAACGCTATCAATAAAAACGTGAACGAAAACAGAGCGAAAATTTCAACTTATCTCGGCGTTGAGAACCGTAAGGATGCACTCCGCGGTGCAAACTTTGTTGTCAATGCGATTCAGGTCGGTCTTTACGACCCCTGTACAATCACGGACTTTGAAATTCCGAAGAAATACGGTCTTCGTCAGACGATCGCCGACACACTCGGCATCGGCGGTATTATGCGCGGTCTTCGAACAATTCCCGTTCTTGAAGACTTTGCCCACGATATGCAGGAGGTTTGTCCCGACGCGTGGTTCCTCAACTACACAAATCCGATGGCAATCCTTACGGGCTATATGACACGCTATTCGGGCATCAAGACGGTCGGTCTCTGCCACAGCGTTCAGAGCTGCGCAAGAGATTTGCTTGAACACGTCGGTATGCTCGAGGAGGTCGGCGAGGGCAATTTCTACGACCGAATTGCAGGTATCAACCACATGGCATGGCTTCTCGAAATTCACGACAAACAGGGCAACGACCTTTATCCCGAAATCAAGCGCCGTGCTCTTGAAATCAACGCAAAGGCTCTTGCAACAAATGACCCCGAAAAGAAGCATCACGATATGGTGCGCTTTGATTACATCAAGCGTCTGGGCTATTACTGCACGGAGTCGAGTGAGCACAACTCCGAATACAATATGTTCTACATCAAGGACAAGTATCCGAACCTTATCGCAGATTACAACATTCCGCTTGACGAATACCCGCGCCGTTGTATTGAGCAGATTGCAGGCTGGGCAAAGCAGAGAGACGAAATCCTTGCAGACGGCAAGGTTACGCATACACGCTCAAAGGAATACGCTTCTTACATTATGGAGGCAATGGTTACAAACGAGCCGTACAAAATCGGCGGTAACGTGCTGAACACAGGTCTTATCGACAACCTTCCCGCAGATGCCTGCGTTGAGGTGCCGTGCCTTGTTGATTCAAGCGGTGTAACTCCGTGCCACATGGGCAAGCTCCCCGTTCAGCTCGCGGCGATGAATATGACAAATATCAACCCCCAGCTTCTCACAATCGAAGCGGCAGTTACAAGAAAGAAGGAGCATATCTATCAGGCGGCTATGCTCGACCCGCACACAGGCTCTGAACTGAGCATTGACGACATCGTAAAAATGGTCGATGAGCTCATCGAGGTTCACGGAGATTGGATGCCGAAGTATAATTAAGTTTACAAGCAGCACAACGCCACCGGTTTTTGACCGATGGCGTTGATTTTTTATTTCTTCTTTTTTGCTTTTTCTCTTTTATAACCGAAAACCTTTGCGATTACTTTTTCGTAATCATCCTTTGATTTGAGGCTGCAGGTCACCTTTTTAAATCCGTCCTCGAGCGTGCGGACCTTATAGCCTGCCAAAAGCTTTCTTTTTTCAACAGCAATCTTACATTCCTTAATATCCTTGTTGAAAAAGATGTGATATCCGTCAAGAATCGGTACAAAGCGCACGGCAGAAATATTTTCGCCCTTTGCAAGCTCATTCTTGACTGCCGCAACAAAGCCCGTCAGCAACACTGCCTTGGAATAATCCTCATAAGTGAGCTCTTTTTTCTCCTTGGTTTCAGCCTTTTTTGCCTTTGCCATAAAATCACCTCATCATTTTGTAAGAATATCCGTTTCAATATATCTTACGCCCAGATCGTAGACCATTTTTGCATCCTCGATTGTGTTGACCGTCCAATATGAAGCGTTGATTCCGCTGTCGATTGCAAGGCGGATTGACTGCTTGTCGTTCTGGTCAAAATGAGCAGAGAGCCATACCTTATCGGAAATTGACTTTGCCTCGGCGATATTTTCCTCGGTAATTCTGCCGACGAGATACCACAGCTCAATTTTATCGTTGAGCTTGTAAATCTCTTTAAGCTGCTGAAGGTCGAAGGAAATAACAATCGCGCTGTCCTCAAGACCCTTTCTGACAACCGCATCAACAACCTCGTGAAGAGTGTCGTAGGTTTCAGCCTTGATTTCAATCTGCGGTCTTGTATCAGAGCCGACAAAAACGTCAAGGAACTCGTCAAGTGTCGGAATCTTCAGATCGTCATAAGCCCAGAAGTTTGAGCCGCCCTTGAAGCTGTACTTTCTTGCTTCCTCGAAGGTTGCCTCCTTGATTTCGCCGTACTCGCAGAAATATTTATCAACGGTATCGTTGTGGAGTAATACCCATACGCCGTCCTTTGTGCGCTGAATGTCGCACTCTGCGGAATAATAGCCGAGTCTTACCGCCTCTTCGTAAGCAGGAACTGTGTTTTCAGGTGCGATTGAGGTCACACCGCGGTGTGCGGTCATATAAATCGGGTCATCCGCAGTGTCAACGCCCTTACCTTTAATTGAAATAACCTGCGTCGGCTTATTGAAAAGCTTTGCAATGTGGATACAAGGAAGATAGTTGCACTTAAAAATCGGTGCAAGTACGTTGGTGATAAGCTTGTTGTATTTCGCGTTCATCTTAACCATTCTTTCTTTATTAAACTATGAAAATGATACCACAACAAGAAAACGCTGTCAACGAGAAAACAAAAAAGTGAGTGCAAAAAAGCACTCACTTAATTGATTATTTGAACTTTCTCTTACGAGCAGCCTCAGACTTCTTCTTACGCTTAACTGACGGCTTCTCATAGTGTTCTCTTTTACGAACTTCCTGAATAACGCCGTCTCTTGAAGTCTGTCTCTTAAATCTTCTGAGAGCGTTATCTAAAGATTCGCCTTCCTTAACTTTTACCTGACTCATTGTATTCCCTCCCTCCGCAACTTGCAGGGGCAAATTTCTAATATACACCTTATTGTAGCATACACTTTTCTGAATGTCAACAAGATTTTTTTACTTTGCCAATTTTATTGTTGGACAGAAAGAGGTTTTTGTCTTATCTTACAACGATATTTACGAGTCTGCCCTTAACATAGAGCTCCTTGACAATCTGCTTGCCCTCGATAGCCTCGGCAATCTTTTCGTCCTTCTTTGCAAGGGCGATTGCATCGGCGGCCTCGATTTGAGCAGGAATCATAAGCTTTGCTCTTACCTTACCGTTAATCTGTGCAACAATTTCGATTTCATCGTCAACACACTTTGCTTCGTCAAAATCTACCCAATTGCCGTTTGCAAGCATACCGCCGAAGCCCTGCTGTGCCCAGATTTCCTCTGTGACGTGAGGTGCGAACGGATTAAGGAGAGTTGCAAATGTCTTGAGCTCTGCCTTATTGATTGCGCCCTTGTCATAGATTGCGTTGAGAAGTGTCATCAAAGCGGCAATCGCTGTGTTGAACTTCATATTTTCAATATCTTCCGTTACCTTTTTGATTGTCTTGTGGAAGAGTGACTCAAGCTCCTTTGAATACTCGTCACCGTCAACAAGAATATCCTGAAGACCCCAGGTTCTGTCGATGAATCTCTTACAGCCCTTAACGGATGATGCTGACCACGGAGCGGCCTTTTCGTAGTCACCCATAAAGAGAACGTAAGCACGAAGAACGTCTGCGCCGAATTCGTCAACAACCTCGTTCGGGTCAACAACGTTGCCCTTTGATTTACTCATTTTGTCGCCGTCAGGTCCGAGAATAAGTCCCTGTGCGGTACGCTTTGCATAAGGCTCATCGTTGGGAACAACGCCGAGGTCGTAGAGGAACTTATGCCAGAAACGTGAATAAATCATATGACGTGTAACGTGCTCCATACCGCCGTTGTACCAGTCAACCTGACCCCAGTACTTGAGCTTTTCGCTGTCAGCGAGAGCCTCGTTGTTGCTCGGGTCGATATAACGAAGGAAGTACCAGGATGAGCCTGCCCACTGAGGCATTGTATCTGTTTCACGCTTTGCATCGCCGCCGCACTTCGGACACTTGCAGTTGACGTAGGAATCAATCTTTGCAAGCGGGCTTTCGCCGTCCGAGCCGGGCTCGAAGTTTTCAACCTGCGGTAATTTAAGCGGAAGCTCCTCGTAGGGAACAGCAACCATTCCGCACTTTTCACAGTGAACGATAGGAATAGGCTCGCCCCAATAACGCTGTCTGTTGAATGCCCAGTCCTTCATCTTGTACTGAACACCCTTTTCGCCGATACCCTTCTTCTGGAGGTAGTCAGCCATTGTGTCGATAGCCTCACGCTTTGATGTGATGCCGTTGAGGAAATCGGAATTAACGAGCTCGCCTTCGCCTGCATAAGCAGCCTCTTCAATGTTACCGCCCTTGATAACCTCGATGATGTCGATGCCGAACTTCTTTGCAAAGTCGTAGTCACGGTCGTCGTGTGCGGGAACAGCCATAATTGCGCCCGTACCGTAGCCCATCATAACGTAGTCGGATATGTAAATCGGAATTTCCTTTCCGTTTACGGGATTGATTGCTGAAAGTCCGCTGAGCTTAACACCTGTCTTATCCTTTACGAGCTGTGTTCTCTCGAACTCTGTTTTCTTTGCACACTCTTTTCTGTATGCTTCAACGTCAGCCATATTTGCAATTCTCTCGGCATACTTGTCAATCATCGGATGCTCGGGAGCCATAACCATAAACGTTACACCGAAGAGTGTGTCGGGACGTGTTGTGTAAACCTTGAGCTTTTCGTCATCCGAACCCTTAACCTCGAAATCAACAAAAGCGCCCGTTGACTTGCCGATCCAGTTCTGCTGCTGGAGCTTGACGTTCGGGAGATAGTCAACCTTTTCAAGACCCTCAAGAAGCTTGTCTGCATACTCCGTGATGCGGAGATACCATACGTCCTTTGACTTCTGAACAATGTCAGAATGACAGATATCGCACTTACCGCCCTGTGAATCCTCGTTTGAAAGAACAACCTTACACGACGGACAGTAGTTAACGAGAGTCTTGTCTCTGAAAGCAAGACCCTTTTCGAACATCTTGAGGAAAATCCACTGTGTCCACTTATAATAGTCCTCCTGAGTTGTGTCAACAACTCTTGTCCAGTCGAAAGAGAAGCCGACTCTCTTAAGCTGGCTTGAGAACTTTTCGATATTCATATCGGTTACCTTACGGGGATGAATACCCGTTTTGATAGCGTAGTTCTCTGTCGGCAGACCGTAAGCGTCAAAGCCGATCGGGAACAGCACGTTGTAACCCTGCATTCTTCTTTTTCTTGATACGACCTCAAGACCTGAATAAGCCTTGATGTGGCCGACGTGCATACCTGCACCGCTGGGATAAGGGAACTCTACGAGAGCGTAGAACTTCGGCTTTTCCGAAAAATCTACCGCATGGAAAACGCCTTCCTCTTCCCATTTATCCTGCCACTTTTTTTCTGCTGATTTAAAATCATAACCCATTTCAATATTCCTCCGAGTTAAATCATCTCAGCCTGCAATCATCGTGGCTCCCTTGTGTAAAGGGAGCTGTCCGAAGGACTGAGGGATTGTTTTATATTTTTATTGATATATTCACAAACACCGTCAAAATTGTTGTTTATTTCCGTGTTTGGTATTCGCACAATTTTTAATCCGTATGTTTCGAGAAACTTCGTCCGTTCAGCATCATTTTTCATACCTTTTTCTTCATAATGCTGTGAACCGTCAAGTTCTATAACCAACTTAGCTTTTGCGCAATAAAAATCAACTATATATCGTCCGATTATTTTTTGACGTATAAACCTTATCGGATATGTCCTCAAAAAATCATACCACAGATGCTTTTCTTCTTTTGTCATATTTTTACGAAGCATTTTCGCTGTTGAAACGAGTTCTTTATTATGTATTCTTTCCATAACAATCCCTCCGACTTTTGCTTCGCAAAACCCACCTCCCTTTACACAAGGGAGGCAGAAACGGTTCGATATGAATTTTAGTCCGGCGTAATAATGTCGGAAATGTCAACGTGTGCGGCATCGCCCCAAAGTCTTTCGAGGTTGTAATACTCTCTTGACTGCGGGTCAAAAATGTGAACGAGCACACAGCCGTAGTCGAGAAGAATCCAGCCTGTTGCTCTGCCCTCAATGTGGTCGGGCTGTACGCCGAGCTTTGCCATTTCTTCGTCAATTTCATCTGCAAGCGAGCGCACGTGAGTGTTTGAAGTACCGTTCGCTATAATAAAATAATCGGAAACGATTGTAAGCTCCTTCGTTTCGATAAGCGAAATGTCAATCGCTTTTTTATTGTCCAGAATTTTAACAATATTTCTTGCTGTTTCAAGTGATGTCATATCTCTTCGCCCCTTTGCTTTTTGATTACGACCTCGTTATAAAGGTCAACGCTGTCGGGATGGATAACGTTGCCGCGTCTGACAAGATCGGGAATACCGAACTCGAGCGCATAAAGAATCGCCTCGTCCATAGACTCGTCGCACAGACGGCGCATATCATCAACGCCGGGATAGCTGCGCTCTGCCGATATGTAATCCGCAAGATAAACAATTTTTTCAAGCAAGGTCATTTTTGCCCTGCCTGTCGTGTGGTATCTGACGGCGCGGTAAAGCTCCTTGTCGTCTATACCCATAACCATTTTGATGTAAGCCGCGCCTGCGATTGCGTGCCAGAGCTTTTTGTTGGCACGTTCCTCGGGCAAAAGCTCAATCCCTGCCTCGGTTATAACCCCCAGCTGTTCCTCGGGTGAGGAATTTTTCATAACGTCGTGCAAAAGACCTGCCGTATACGCCTTGTCCGCATCGTAGCCGTATTTTTCGGCAAGGTAACGCGCACTTTCGGCAACGTTCAGACTGTGCTGAAACCGTCTTACCTCAAGCTTTGACCTTATGAGCTCAATGATTCTTTCATCAGTCCAGCCGTTCAAAGGTATAACTCCTTTTCTTTTATATATTCCATAACCTGCGCATCAACAAGCCCCTCAACCGATAAGCCGTTTTTTACTTTTTCGCGGATTTCGGTTGAACTGATTTCAATCGGCTCAAAGTCGCAGATAATGAAGCGTTCTTTTTTTCCGGGGAAGTGCTTTTCGGCATATTCCCCGAGCATTTTTTTACTAATCTCACCGTCACGTGTAACGGCGCAGATTTTAACCTTTTCCAATATCACGTCGGGATTTTTCCACGTGTGAAATGAAAGCAGCATATCCGAGCCGAGTATAAAAATCAGCTCGTCGTCGGGATATTGCTCACGCAGAAGAGTTACTGTTTCGAAGGTGTAGCTCCTTCCTCCGCGCGCAATTTCCATATCGCTGACTAGCACTCCGCTGTCTTTTTCAAAAAGCAGTCCGAGCATATTCAGCCTGTCCTCAGCCGTAGTCGAGGTTTTCTTCTGCTTATGCGGCGGAGCGGCGGTCGGGATAACAATCAAGTTATCGAGAGAAAGCTTATTTCTCACCTCATCGGCATATTTTTTATGCCCTGCGTGCGGCGGGTCAAAGGTTCCGCCGAAAATTCCGATACGCATTATCTGATGTTAACCTTCTTGTTCATAACGTAGTGCGTTGCAAAGAAGAAGCCGATACCGAACAGAAGGGAAATAATGATTGTTATAAGATTGATATACGTTGCGCTTGCACCAACCTGAAGCTGATTTGTGATAAGCGTCATTTTATCTGCCGTTATCGCAAGACCGAAATCAATATTCTCGGAAATGAGAGTTGAGACACTTTCTGCGGCATAAATTATGCCCATTGAGAAAACGATTGTCCAGAGAAGATGTCTCTTCTGGAAAAGTCTTGTGTTTGCAAGGCTGATTGCAAAATAAACCTCAATAGAAAGAACTGCAAAGCGGATGAAGAAGGAAACAAGATAAACAACTATTGATACAACAACCGTTGCAAGCGACTTTCCGCCGAGAAGAAGCGGAAGCATCGACTCAATCATCGCATAGCTTTCCTGTCCGATATAATCCTCTCTGATAACGTAATACATTATCGCCATTGTGCCCATAAGGCAGACAAAAGCGGCAATAAACCAGATAGTTGAAACAATAATCTTTGATGCAAGGAGCGCCGTGCTCTTGACGGGAAGAGTGAACGTAAGATAACCCTGGTCGCCGTAAAGTGTTCGCTGGAAATTGGAAATCATAACGATTACCGTCAGGAAGAAGCTGCAGGAGGAAACGAGGAGAAGAACCATCATTCCGAGCATCTGGCCCGTTGTTGCAGCCTCACTGCCCTTGCCGATGTAATATGAGCCGACGATATAAGCCATAAGAACACCAACTACGGCATAGAGAACGCCCATAATTCTGCCCGTTGAAATAAGCTCGTGCTTTAAAAGCTTAGACAGCATAGCTGAACACCTCCCTGAACAAATCTTCAACACTCTTGCCTGTTGCGGCAATATTTTCAACATCCGTGTTGACAACGAGATCGCCGCCCTTGACCATAAGAACACGGTCAAGGATGCGCTCGATATCATAGATAAGGTGTGTCGAGAGAAGAATTGTAGAATTTTCCGAGTGATTTTTCATAATCGTGTCAAGGATAAATTCTCTTGAAACAAGGTCAACACCGCCGAGAGGCTCGTCGAGAATATAAAGGTCAGCCTTTCGGCACATTACAAGGATGAGCTGGAGCTTTTCCTGCTGACCCTTTGACATTGTTTTAATCTTCTGGGTTAAGTCAAGGTTAAAGGTCTGTGCCATATTGAGAGCTTTTTCCTTGTCAAAATTCTTGTAGAAATCTGCCATATAATTGATTGCGTGCTTGGGCGTCATCCACGGTGCGAGATAATTCTTCTCGGGCAGGTAGGCAACGATAGCCTTGGACTCCACTCCGGGAGCCTTGCCGTTGATAAGAATTTTTCCCTCGTAGTCGTTGATAAGACCGACGATTGATTTAATCATCGAGGTCTTTCCGCAGCCGTTGGGACCAAGAAGGCCGACAATCTTGCCTGCGGGCACATCAAAGGAAACACCGTTAAGCACCTGATGTGTGCCGTAGCTTTTTTTCAGATTTCTGACTTTCAATAAAGTCTCACTCATTTTTCTTCCTCCAAATCGGGGTATTAGTCTTCTGACATACGTGCTTCTTTAATCATATCGTCCGTAATCTTCGACTCGCCGTGCTTAACGAAGAGAATGAAGAAGATTGCGAGCGCGAACATAACGGGGCTGTAATAGAACAGCGACATATACGTTCCCGCAAACATACGGATGAAGCCGTAAACAATAGGTGCAGCAATCTGTGCAGAGAAGGTTGCTGTGTAGTAGTAGCCTGTGAAGGTTCCGACCTTTTCAACACCGCCGATGTCAAGAACAAGCGGAAGCGTATTAACGGTGATGAACATATTTGCAGCACCGCCAAGGATAAGAACGGGATAAATAAGAACGCGAAGAATCTTTGTGATGCCTGAAACTGAATTTGAAATAGCCTCAAGAGAGGTTGCGAAGTCTGCATTTTCGAGAGCGAGAATCTTCTCTGCAACTGCAACAACAGCTTCCTCGGTAGCAACACCTGCATTCTCTGCAAAGTACTTATCAAACTCTGCATAGTACTGTGCGCCCTCAACGGTCTTGCCGAGCTTATAATTAATGTAGGAATCCATTGTGATGATCTCTGCCTCTGCAAGGTCTCTGCCTTCAGCCTTGGCAAGGTCACTGATTTCTGAATTGTATGCGTTAACGTGGTCATTAACCGCGATGTATGCGTTGTTTACTTCAACGTAGCTCTTGATTGAAAGATCCTGTCCGCCGAGCATTACAAGGAACACTCCGAAGAACACGATGAATGCTGTAAGGAAAACAGAAATACCTGCAACGATAGTCTTTTTTCTGCCGAATTTCTTGCCGAACTTACCTGCAGGAAGAGCTGCAACACCCGAGCACACAGCAAAGATAAGCATAATACGTGTTGCTTCAGATGTAATCATATGAAGAATTTCCTGTGCAAAAAGCGAGAAGAAGGTTGTGATTGCGTTAGTACCGCAGAAGAGGAAGAAGAGACAGCCGAGCATAAAGAGAAGACTCTTTCTTTCGCTCTTTGTAAGCTTTTCAGCCTTGAGAGCAGCCTTATGTGCCTTTGCAGCTTCCTTTTCAGCCTTTCTTCTTGCCTTCGCGTCAGCATACTGGTTAGCCTCACCCTTGAGCTTGATGCTTGTATCCTCTTCCTTAACGAAGAAGAGAAGAACGAGCATACCGGCAATCATAACGAGTGAACCGATAGCAAAAACGTAGGGGAAGGAAAGTGTTTCGTTCGCCTTGATTTCTGCCTTTGTATAGCCTGCGAAAAGTGTGCAGAGTGCGATACCGAGTGTACCTGCAACCATACCTACTGCCGAACCGATACCGCCCATAAGGTTGATAACAGCGTTACCCTCTGAACGCAGCTGCGGAGGTGTAAGGTCGGGCATAAGTGCAACAACGGGTGCACGCCACAAGGACATTGAGAAAACAAAGAGAATAACAACGAGCATTGTGAGCGGAAGTCTTGCTTCGCCCTGTACGTTGAGCGCAACAATCGGGATAAGCGTAAAGAGAAGTGCCGAAATCGGTGCACAGGCGACGATGAACGGACGGCGCTTACCGAGCTTTGAATGGCAGTTATCCGAGAGCTTACCGAATGTGGGCTGGAAGATAACACCGAAGATGTTATCGAATGTCATAATAATACCGATGAACAACGGGACGAGAGTAAAGCCGCCGCCGAGAGCAACCGTGCTTTCGCCCTGTGCTTCAGCAAACTTGCCGATCCACGGAATAGCCTTGCCGATAGCCTCACTCCAGCGGGCAATCATATCACTTTCGGAAAGAATCTTGTTAAGAATCTTTGTGATATACGGGTCATAAATTGCCCAAGCAATTGAAGTTGCAAGGAAACCAAAACCTGTAAGTATGGTTTTCTTGTAATTAAGCTTCATTTTTTCAGCCATAAAAACAATCCTTTCAAAACAACCTGTTTTTCGGTTGATTTTTTGCAACTACGGTCAGACGGGAACAAAAATCCACATTAGCCCATAATTACAGAGTATTATATCACTTTTCAACGCGTTTGCAAATGCTTTTGGATTATTTTTCGCATTTTTTCTTAAATATTTCTCAAATTACCATAATTATCATTACATTTGTTTTTTAATAGGATATAAAGCAATTAAAAAAATTCTATGAACAAAAGAAAAAACCGTCGGGGTTGCCCCCGACGGCCGTAAGTTTTAATCTAATCAGATGTTAGAGAAATCGAATTCAGCAATAAGGCTGCCTTCTACATCTCTGCCAAAGATAGTCCATGTCTCGCAAAGACCAACGATGCTGAGAACGCTGTTGTTGCCGAGACCGATTTCAAGGATGCCGTAGATTTCAGCATGACCTGAAATTGTGATTTCGCCTTCATAGTCCATACCTGCTGCTACCTCTGCAAGATAGTCAACGGGTATTGCGTATGTTGACTGGATAACGTTACCGTCAGCATCAACAAACTTAGCCTGTGCCTCTACCCAAGCACCGATACCGCCGTAAACTTCAACGTCGATGATTGTGTATCCGAAGAGACCGAGACCTAAACCAAGACCAAGCTTAACTTCGAATGAACCGTAGATATCAACTACACGGTCAAGAACGTTAACGTCGCTGACCTTGCTTACCTTGTTGTTGATAACAGAAATGCCGTGATACTCCTGAGAAGTAACAGTGATTGTCATTCTGCCGTTTACATCAATGTTAAGGAGAATGTCAAAGTTGATTGTAAGCGGAGTTGAGCCGAGAGGAACAACAACTGTGAAGAGTTTGATTGCTGAAGAATCGAACTCGCTGAGGATGTACTGGTTAACGAGCTCCTCAAACTTATTCTTGCCTTCAAGCTTCTCGCCTGTTGTCTCTACAACCTCACCGAACTCCTTGTAGTAGGAACCTGAGAGTGTTGTCTTGTCAACGAGATCATACTCAACGTTAAGGTATGCTTCGTTGATGTTGAACTTCTCGATGTTTACGTCAGCCTTAGCATCAACTGAAAGGTTAGAAAGAGAGTACTCCTTCTTGAGAACAACGCCGTCAACGATAGATGTTGCAACTGCGAAGTCAAGACCTGTCTTTGTAACCTCAGCATCGATGTCAAAATCACCGATTGAGAAGCTGATGTTACCGATTGTGAGAAGGATGCCGTGGATGATGTTGTCGATTTCTTCAGCGCTGAGACCTTCTGTGTCGAAGTAACCGTCGCTGATAACAGCGCCGTTACCGTCAAGGATCATAGCTGTACCGAACTCAACGTCTGTTGAACCTTCGTAATCGATCTTCTCGATAACTTCGTCAATAGCTACTTCTGAGTTAGTAACAACCTTCTGACCGTCAACGATTTCTACAGACTCTGCCTTGTAAGCTGCGCCTGTAACGATAGCATCTGACTGTTCAAGAACGTAAACGTCACCTGCTTCGATGTCTGAAGCTGCGTCAAGAACGATAGCGTCGTCTGCTACTGTGTAATCACTTACTGTCTTAACGCCGTCAACAAGCTCAAGCTCGTCGATAACTTCGTCCGGAATGCAACGAAGACCAACAGCTACTGTGATAGCAGCAGTGATATCGTTTACGGACATTGCAGCAGTGCTTACCTTACCTTCGCTGTCAACGGGAATAAGCTCGTTAACAACTGCTGTTGAAACCTTGGAAATGTTTGCAAAATCCTCTGCGTTAGCGATTACAGCTGACTCATCAATTTCGAGACCTGCTGCGTTAACAAGGACTGTTGCAACGAATTCTGTATCAGCAGCCTTGAAGAACTTGATCTCGTCGTAATCAACGAGGATACCGTACTCTGCAGCAGCAGCAACAGCTTCGTAATACTCGTCGCCGGGCTCAACACCAAAGTATGTATCGCCTGTGTCGGGTACTGCATAGCCGAAAGCTTCGCCTACACGTGCCAAGAATTCGCCTTTTTCCATCGTCTCTGTTCCCGGCCATACAAAGCCCGGGAAGATGCTTGTCATGATCATCATGACGATTGACAAGATGAATGAAATGATCTTAGTGGCCATTACAATTCCTCCCATAAAAATTTTTTGAGGATTTGCTCTCACTTGTCTTAAAAGTGGTATAACGTTAGTACCGCTTCTGTGTAAAGCTATCCGAAGAAAGCACCAACTGAAAACACTTCTCCCCGTGTGCAATTATAATATAATCGTTCTTTTTTTGCAATATTTTTTCCATAATTTTTATTATTTTTGGTAAATTTTATCATTTTGCACAACATATTGTGCCCGAGGTGTCGTATAAACCGATAAACTTTGTGCATTTTAACAACAAAAAAGCATTTTGTGTCAGTTTTGTTACAAAACCACACTCTTGTATAGCAGCCTCGGCGATACAATACAGTCGGTGTTTCGGACTTTCATCAACCCCTACGATACCAATATATGCAAAAAGGCAGCCGGATTTTCCGACTGCCTTTGATTTAATTTTAAGGGAATTATTCCTCTGTGCCGTAAAGCTTTGCAAGCTTCTCAAGGTGAGCATAACGATCCTTTGCGTCTGCCTCAGCCTTTGCGAAGAGCTCCTCTGCTCTCTCGGGGAAGGAACGTGTAAGTGATGCATAACGAGCCTCGTTGAGGAGGAATGCACGGTAGCCCTCTGTTGCGGGAGCCTTTGAATCCATTGAGAACGGATTCTTGCCCTCTGCCTTGAGTGCCGGGTTGTAGCGGAACATATTCCAGTAACCGCAGTCAACAGCCTTCTTCATCTCAGCCTGGCAGTTAACCATACCGCCCTTGATTGAGTGCATCTCACAGGGAGC
The DNA here is from genome assembly GCA_017415025.1 of Clostridia bacterium. GTDB lineage: Bacteria > Bacillota > Clostridia > Oscillospirales > Acutalibacteraceae > CAG-488. Next base: position 66,783 of record JAFQJH010000006.1, on the reverse strand, counting down.
GTAACCGATGATGATTGACGGACCCGGATATGCTTCAGCTTCCATAATTGCCTTGAGTGTCTGGTTCATATCAGCACCCATAGCAATCTGTGCAACGTAAACGTAACCGTAAGACATTGCGATTTCTGCAAGGCTCTTCTTAGCGATTGCCTTACCTGCTGCTGCGAACTGTGCAACCTGGCCAACCTGTGAAGCCTTTGATGCCTGTCCGCCTGTATTTGAGTAAACCTCTGTATCGAATACCATAATGTTTACATCGTCGCCTGATGCGAGAACGTGGTCAACACCGCCGAAGCCGATGTCATAAGCCCAACCGTCGCCGCCGAAGATCCAAACTGATTTCTTTGAGAGGAATTCCTTCTGTGCAAGGATTTCCTTAGCTGTGTCGCAGCCGCACTTCTCGAGCTCAGCAACAAGAACATCTGTTGCAGCGCCGTTCTTTGCGCCGTCAGCAACTGTTGCAAGGTAACCTTCGCAAGCTGCCTTGAGCTCTGCTGTTGCTGTTTCGCACTCTGCAGCAACCTTAACCTTTTCGATAAGGCTGTTACGGATAGCGTTCTGACCAAGGTACATACCGTAGCCGTGCTCAGCGTTATCCTCGAAGAGTGAGTTAGCCCAAGCAGGACCGTGGCCCTTATTGTCAGTTGTATACGGTGATGTAGCTGCCGGACCACCCCAGATTGAAGAACAACCTGTTGCGTTGGAGATATACATTCTGTCACCGAAGAGCTGTGTGATAAGACGAGCGTAAGCTGTCTCTGCACAACCTGCGCAAGAGCCTGAGAACTCAAGCAACGGCTTCTTGTACTGGCTGGAGATAACAGTCATCTTCTCTGTTGTCTCTGCCTTTTCTGTAACGTTAGCTACACAGTAGTCAAATGCTGCCTGCTGTGCATCCTGGCTCTCACGGGATACCATAACGAGTGATTTTGTCGGACAAACGCCTACGCAGACGCCGCAACCCATACAATCCATCGGGGAAACTGCAAGAGTATAAGTGTAGTTTGTCTTAACGATCGGCTTCGGAGCCTTCTTCATAACTGCAGGAGCAGCTGCAACCTCTTCCTCGTTAAGAGCGAAGGGTCTGATTGTAGCGTGCGGGCAAACATAAGCACACTTGTTACACTTTGCGCAAGTTTCTGCATTCCACTCGGGAACCATAACTGCAACGCCGCGCTTCTCATAAGCTGATGCGCCCTGCTCGAAAGTACCGTCAGCGTGATCAACGAAATCTGAAACAGAAATGCTGTAACCGTCCATACGGCCAACCGGCTTCATAATACTGTCTACCATCTTTGTGAGCTTTGCCGGACCCTCTGTCTTTGTCTCAACAGCGTTGTCAGAAGCGTCTGCCCACTCAGCGGGAACTTCGATTTCTACGAATGCAGAAACACCTGCATCAATAGCATCCCAGTTGCACTTAACAACATCGTCACCCTTCTTAGCGTAAGACTTCTTAGCAGCAGCCTTCATATAGTCAACTGCTTCCTCGATGGGCATAACCTTTGCAAGAGCAAAGAATGCAGCCTGAAGGATTGTGTTTGTTCTCTTACCCATACCAACCTTCTGAGCGAGGTCGATAGCGTTAACAGTGTAAAGCTTGATGTTGTTCTTAGCGATGAACTGCTTTGTTTCAGCATTCATCTTCTCTGCAAGCTCAGCAGCATCCCACTGGCAGTTGATGAGGAATGTGCCGCCCGGCTTAACGTCGTTAACCATCTTGAAGCCCTTCTCGATGTATGAGGGGTTGTGGCAAGCAACGAAGTCAGCCTTGTTTACATAGTAGGGGCTCTTGATAGCCTTGTCACCGAAACGAAGGTGAGAAACTGTGATACCGCCTGTCTTCTTTGAGTCATACTGGAAGTATGCCTGAACGAACTTATCAGTGTGGTCACCGATAATCTTGATTGAGTTCTTGTTAGCACCAACTGTACCGTCACCGCCGAGACCCCAGAACTTGCACTCGATTGTGCCTTCTGCAGCTGTGTTCGGAGCTTCCTTCTCTTCAAGTGAGAGGTAAGTTACGTCGTCGTTGATACCAAGTGTGAAGTGTGCCTTCGGAGCGTCCTTTGCAAGCTCGTCGTATACTGCGAAGATGCTTGACGGAGGAGTATCCTTTGAACCGAGACCGTAACGGCCGCCGATTACCTGGATGCCTGACTTACCTGCTGCTGCAAGAGCTGCGATAACGTCGAGGTAAAGAGGCTCACCGATTGAGCCGGGCTCCTTTGTTCTGTCAAGAACAGCGAGCTTCTTACAGCTTGCGGGAACTGCAGCTGCAAACTTCTCAACTGAGAAGGGTCTGTAAAGACGAACCTTGATAAGGCCAACCTTCTCGCCCTTTGCAAGGAGGTAGTCGATAACTTCTTCTGCAACGTCACAGATTGAACCCATAGCAACGATAACGTTCTCTGCATCCTCTGCACCGTAGTAGTTGAAGAGCTTATAGTCTGTGCCGAGCTTTGCGTTAACCTTGTCCATATACTTCTCTGCAATTGCGGGAACTGCATCATAGTACTTGTTACAAGCCTCACGGTGCTGGAAGAAGATATCGTCGTTCTCGTGAGAACCGCGCATTACGGGATGCTCGGGATTGAGTGCACGTGCACGGAATGCGTTAACAGCATCCATATTGCACATTTCCTTGAGGTCTTCGTAATCCCAGATTTCAATCTTCTGAAGCTCGTGAGATGTACGGAAGCCGTCGAAGAAGTTGATGAACGGAACGCGGCTTTCGATTGCTGTAAGGTGAGCAACTGCACCGAGGTCCATAACTTCCTGTGTGTTTGTTTCAGCGAGCATTGCGAAACCTGTCTGACGACAAGCGTAAACGTCTGAATGGTCACCGAAGATGTTAAGAGCATGAGATGCTACGCAACGAGCTGATACGTGGAAAACGCTGGGAAGCAATTCACCTGCGATTTTGTACATATTCGGGATCATAAGAAGAAGACCCTGTGAAGCTGTGTAAGTTGTTGTCATAGCACCGGCATTAAGTGAACCGTGTACTGTACCTGCAGCACCTGCTTCAGACTGCATCTCTGCAACCTTAACTGTTGTGCCGAAGATGTTCTTTCTGCCCTGAGCTGACCACTGGTCAACATAGTCTGCCATCGGGCTTGACGGAGTGATCGGGTAAATACCTGCAACTTCTGTAAACGCATAGGATACGTGAGCAGCAGCGGTATTACCGTCCATGGTTTGTTTCATTCTTGCCATTTTGGTTTTTCCTCCCTAAATTATATTGATAAATTTAGTAACTTAGTTTACCACCGTAAATAATAACACTTTTATCGCAAGATGTAAACCATTAAAATCGAAAAATTTTTGTCAAATCTGGGTTTTTATTGAGTGTTTTTTTGTATATTTTGTTAAAGTTTTATCATTTTGCCGATATAACCTCCCTTCCCGTTCTTTTTTTCTTGACACTGCAACGCTTTTATGATATCTTTATTTATAATGTAATAAAGAAAGGCAATGACGAAGACAGTAAGCCTTGCGCGAAATCAGAGCGAGTCGGGGACGGTGTAAGCCCGATATGATGTACGCATTGACGAAAATCACTTCCGAGCCTCGGGCTGAAAGTAAGTAAGCTTCGACGGATTTCCTCCGTTACAGGGAACGCATATTATAGTATGTTGAATAGGTGGTTACGAGTTTTGTCTCGTCCTGTTTCACACGGGACGGGATTTTTTGTTCCTATTCACAATGAGTAAGGAGTGTATTTAATGTACAAGAAAGTGCCCGCAAACCTGAACTTTGTTGAGCGCGAAAAGGCAATTGAAAAGTTCTGGGCAGACAACAAAATTTTCGAAAAAACCTGCGAAAAGCAGGGTCCGTCTTACGTTTTCTATGACGGACCGCCGACAGCTAACGGTAAGCCTCATATCGGTCACGTGCTCACGCGCGTTATCAAGGATATGATTCCCCGTTACCGCACAATGAAGGGTTATCAGGTTCCCCGTAAGGCAGGCTGGGATACTCACGGTCTCCCCGTTGAGCTTGAGGTTGAGAAGCTTCTTAACCTTGACGGCAAGGAGCAGATTGAGCAGTACGGTCTCGAGCCCTTTATCGAGAAGTGTAAGGAAAGCGTATGGAAGTACAAGGGAATGTGGGAGGATTTCTCCTTCACGGTCGGCTTCTGGGCTGATATGAACAACCCCTATGTTACCTATCACAACTCATTCATCGAATCCGAGTGGTGGGCACTCAAGCAGATTTACGATAAGGGTCTTATCTATAAGGGCTTCAAAATCGTTCCCTACTGCCCCCGCTGCGGAACACCCCTCTCCTCTCACGAGGTTGCACAGGGTTATAAGAACGTCAAGGAGCGTTCGGCAATCGTCCGCTTCAAGGTTGTCGGCGAGGATGCTTACTTCCTTGCATGGACAACAACTCCGTGGACACTTCCGTCAAACGTTGCACTTTGCGTAAACCCGACAGACGAGTACGCAAAGGTAAAGGCAGCGGACGGCTACACATACTATATGGCAGTTGAACTTCTCGACAAGGTTCTCGGCTCATTTGCAACAGAGGATGCACCGGCTTACGAAATTCTCGAAAAGTTTGTCGGCACAGACCTTGAAGGAAAAGAATACGAGCCTCTCTTCGCTTGCGCAGGCGAGGTTGCCGCAAAGCAGAAGAAAAAGGGATTTTTCGTTACTTGTGACAACTACGTTACAATGTCTGACGGTACAGGTATCGTTCACATTGCTCCCGCATTTGGTGAGGACGACTCCAAGGTCGGCAGAAAGTATGACCTCCCGTTCGTTCAGTTCGTTGACGGTACAGGTAATATGACAGCAGAAACTCCGTTTGCAGGTCTCTTCGTTAAGGATGCGGATATGCCGATCCTTCAGGACCTTGAGGACAGAAAGCTCCTCTTCTCTGCTCCGAAGTTCGAGCACGACTATCCGTTCTGCTGGCGCTGTGACACTCCGCTTATCTACTATGCGAGAGAGTCTTGGTTCATCGAAATGACAAAGGTTAAGGATAACCTTATCAAGAATAACAACACAATCAACTGGATTCCCGAGAGCATCGGTAAGGGCCGCTTCGGAGACTGGCTCGTAAACGTTCAGGATTGGGGTATCAGCCGTAACCGTTATTGGGGTACTCCGCTCAACATCTGGGAATGTGAATGCGGTCACCGCCATTCAATCGGAAGCATTGAAGAGCTTAAATCAATGTCCGATAACTGCCCCGACGAAATTGAGCTCCACCGCCCGTACATTGACGCCGTTACAATCAAGTGTCCCGAGTGCGGCGGCGAGATGAAGCGTGTTCCCGAGGTTATCGACTGCTGGTTTGACTCAGGTGCAATGCCCTTTGCACAGCACCACTATCCGTTTGAAAACAAGGAGCTCTTTGAGTCACAGTTCCCCGCAGACTTCATCTCCGAGGCTGTTGACCAGACACGCGGCTGGTTCTATTCACTTCTTGCTATTTCTACTCTTATCTTCGACAAAGCTCCGTTCAAAAACGTTATCGTTCTCGGTCACGTTCAGGACGAAAACGGTCAGAAGATGAGTAAGTCAAAGGGCAACGCTGTTGACCCGTTTGATGCACTTGCAACCTACGGCGCAGACGCAATCCGTTGGTATTTCTATACAAACTCTGCTCCGTGGCTCCCGAACCGTTTCCACGGCAAGGCAGTTACAGAGGGTCAGCGTAAGTTTATGGGTACACTCTGGAACACTTATGCTTTCTATATCCTCTATGCTGACATTGACGAGTTTGACCCGACAAAATATGAGCTTGATTACAACAGCCTTTCAGTAATGGACAAGTGGCTTCTTTCAAAGCTCAATTCAATGGTTAAGGTTGTTGACAATAACCTCGAAAACTACAAAATCCCCGAGGCTTGTAAGGCACTTCAGGAATTTGTTGACGAGATGAGTAACTGGTACGTCCGCCGTTGCCGTGAGCGTTATTGGAAGCAGGAGCTTGACGAGGATAAGATCAACGCTTACCTCACTCTTTACAACGCTCTCGTAACAGTTGCAAAGACAGCCGCTCCGATGATTCCGTTTATGGCAGAGGATATCTACCAGAACCTTGTATGCTCTGTTGACAAGAATGCAGAAGAGAGCATCCACCTTTGCTCATTCCCCGAGGTAAACGAGGATTACATCGACGCTGACCTCGAGAAAAATATGGACAGCGTTCTCAACATCGTAGGTCTCGGACGTACTGCAAGAAACGGCGCGAACATCAAGAACCGTCAGCCTCTCGGCTCAATGCTTGTAAATGCAGGCGGCGCACTTGACGGCTACTTTGCAGACATCATCAAGGAAGAGCTTAACGTTAAGGAAATCACATTTGTTGATGAAGCAGACGAGCTTATGAGCTACAACTTCAAGCCGCAGCTCAAGACACTCGGTCCGAAGTACGGCAAGCAGCTCGGCGAAATCCGCAACCTTCTTGCTGAGCTTGACGGCACAGCAGCAAAGAAGGAGCTTGACGCTAACGGCTGCATCAAGCTTAACATCAGCATCGGTGAAATTGAGCTTACCGCAGACGACCTTCTTATCGAAGCAATCCAGAAGAGCGGCCTCTTCTCCGTTTCAGACTTCGGTGTAACTGTTGCAATCGACACAGAGCTTACTCCCGAGCTTATCGAGGAGGGCTTTGTCCGTGAAATCATCAGCAAAATCCAGACAATGCGTAAGGATGCTGATTTCAACGTAACAGACCACATCATCATCTCCGTTGCAGGCAACGACAAGATTGCCGAGCTTATCGAGAAGAACAAGGATTTCATCTTCACCACAGTTGTTGCAGACGAAATCACCTTCGGCGAAGCAGACGGACACACAGCAGAATGGAACATCAACGGCGAGAAGGTAACCTTCGGCGTTAAGGTTTCGGAATAACAGAGCAAACAAAACGAGCAGTAATAGCCAAACCGGTTATTACTGCTCTTAATTTTTATCAGTCAGCCTTTATTCTGTAAAGCTTTACGCTGTGGGGCGCAAGCTTTGCGGTGTAGGAGGCTTTTATTTCGAACTCCTCGTCCTCCCAAATATCATACACCTCATATTCCGAAGCATCCGGAAGGTCAACAAAGCTTTCCTTTATAATATCCTTTATATTAAAGGAAACGCTCATCTCCTTGGGACCCTTGTTGAGAAGGCAAACCGCAAGCTCCCTGTTTTCAAGCGGTTTGACGAGAACATCTGTAAGACCGTTTGTTTTAACACGTCTGCACTGTATGCCGCGTGCATCCTGATTGATTGCAATCGCATCCTTGTTTGATACAATTTTCAGCACCTTGTTTTCCGTATCAACAGTTCCGTCAGGACGGATGAATTTGCGCAGGTCGTTGCCGAGAATCAGCGGTGCACAAAGCATACACCAGAGAGAAAAATGTGCTCTGTTTTCATCGTCGGTCAGCTTACCGTTACCGACCTCAAGCATATCGGGGTCGTTCCAATTGCCGACACCCGAGTGCTTGTAAAGAAGCACCGTCGCCTCGTAAATTCCGATAATTGACGTCCAGAACGGCTTGATGTCGGGCGTTGTTCTCCAGAGATTACCCGCGGTATGGCCCCATATCCACGGTCTGTTTTTTCCCCATTCGCAGATTGAGAAGCAAATCGGCTTTTCCTCCCTGCCCTCTCTTTCGGCAACAAGCCTTGTTGCGCGCTGAAGCTCCTTGCCCATATTGCGGTACTGCTTTGCGGCGGAATCCATTCTTGATGCAACGGGGTTGTGGAATTTAAAAGAATTTCTTCCCGCCTTCAGATTAACCGTTATCTGATTTCTGCCGTCGTGGGAAAAGCCCTTTGTGCCCGGCTCGGTGAGGGTATAAACGTCGGTGTCGTTGACAACGATTTCAAGATACTTATCCTTAAGTCCCGCCTTGTGCAAGCCGAGCGTAAGAGCGTATTCTCCGCTCTCTTCGATATCAACGTTATTGAAATACATCGAGCCGCCGCCCGCTTCAAGTCCCGTAACATATCTGCCCGTGCCCGCCATTTTTTCGTCGGTCAGAAGAATTGCATCGCCGCGAAGCTCCGCATCCTCTGCGTGCAGGACAATTCCGTCACTGCAACCGGGCTTTGTAAGCGTTACTGTTGAAATCTCGGGAGCGTTGGTCGGAATGGGGATATTGTGGCAGAAATCGAACTTGAAATATTCAATCCCCCATTCGGCAAAGGTTTCGGCATCGGTGCGCTCGTGATAGAGGCTCGACGGCAAATCCTCGCAGGTCAGCGTCCCGTTTGAGGTATAGATACCGAGCTTTAGCCCGAGGGCATTCACCTTTTCGGCAAGAGCCTTGATTCCGCTCGGAAAGGTCGCAAGGTCACCGCGCAATCTGCCGTTCTCGTCGCGCGTTGAAGACATCCAGCAGTCATCAATGTTGACGTAGATGTAACCGCAATCGGCAAGACCAGATTTTTTCATTGCCTCGGCAATTTCTTCGATAAGATTTTCGTTGATATGATTTCTGAAAAGATTCCAGCTCGCCCAGCCCATAGGCGGTGTCAGAGCCGTTCCGTTATAAAATCTGTCTGCGCCGTTCAGGTGAATCTGTGTTGATGCCATCAGCTTTTTTGCTGTGCATACGGGACAGAGCTTGCTTTTTCTTAAAAACTTTTTGATGTCGGTCATAATAAAACCTCCCGATTTCTATATAAAAATTGTAGCATATACTTATAAAAAAGGCAAGCACACCATCAGGCAGGACAAAAAGAAAAAATTTAAAATCCCTCTTGACTTTAATGATTGAAAGTGTTAAACTTTAAAGCGTTAAAACTTTAAAGTGATGAACAGCAAGGATAAAATCTTTGTTAAATCTGAAAGTCAGGAGGAGTTTTTATGACAGATATGATTATCAAACTCGGTATGTTAGTGCTGTTTTTCGGCGTGATGATAGGTGTCGGCCTTTATTGCCGCAAAAACTCCACCGATGTTAACGGCTTTGTTCTCGGCGGCAGAAGTGTCGGCCCGTGGCTGACCGCCTTCGCTTACGGCACGTCTTACTTTTCCGCCGTTGTTTTCGTCGGTTATGCAGGTCAGTTCGGCTGGAAATACGGTATCGCCGCAACGTGGGCAGGTATTGCAAACGCGCTTCTCGGCTCACTTCTCGCGTGGGCTGTCCTCGGCAGGCGCACCCGTGTTATGACACAGCACCTCAACTCTGCAACAATGCCGCAGTTCTTTGAAGGCAGATTCAACTCAAAATCACTCAAAATCGCATCATCTGCCATCATCTTCATTTTCCTTATCCCCTACACCGCATCTCTTTACAACGGCCTGAGCCGTCTTTTCGGAATGGCTTTTGACATTGACTATTCCGTATGCGTTATCATTATGGCAATTTTTACCGCGATTTACGTTATCGCGGGCGGATATATGGCAACCGCTATCAACGATTTTATTCAGGGTGTTATTATGCTCATCGGTATCGTTGCAGTTATCGTTGCCGTGCTCAACTCAAAGGGCGGATTTATGGCGGCTCTTGACGGACTCGGTCAGGTTTACGACCCGTCAGTTTCCGAAACTCCGGGCGTTTTCGCCTCCTTCTTCGGCCCCGACCCGATCAACCTCTTCGGCGTTATGATTCTTACCTCGCTCGGCACATGGGGACTTCCGCAGATGGTACAGAAGTTCTACGCTATCAAGAGCGAAAAGGCTATTAACAAGGGTATGATTATTTCAACCTTCTTTGCCGCTGTTGTTGCGGGCGGATGCTACTTCCTCGGCGGCTTCGGCAGACTTTTCTCCGACGAGATTGACATCGCCGCAAACGGATACGACTCCGTTATCCCGACAATGCTCTCGGGTCTTCCGACAATCCTTATTGCAATCGTTGTTATTCTTGTTCTTTCGGCGTCAATGTCAACGCTTTCTTCACTTGTTCTCACTTCAAGCTCAACGCTCACGCTCGACTTCCTCAAGGGCAATATCAAAAAGGATATGAGCGAAAAACAGCAGCTTCTTATTATGAGAATGCTCATAGTTGTATTTATCGCAATTTCTGTTGTAATTGCAATTGTTCAGTACAAGTCAAATGTTACCTTCATCGCACAGCTTATGGGCGTTTCGTGGGGCGCACTCGCAGGCGCATTCCTCGCGCCGTTCCTCTTCGGTCTGTATTGGAAGCGCACAACCAAGGCAGGCTGTTGGGCAAGCTTCATTTTCTCTTCGGTATTTATGATAGCTAACATCGTGGCAAAGGATATCTTCCCGACTCTCCTCCGGTCACCAATCAACGCAGGCGCCTTCTGTATGCTTGCAGGACTTATAATCGTTCCCGTTGTAAGCCTTATCACGAAGGCTCCCGACAAGAAGAAGGTTGATGAAATCTTCTCCTGCTACGACAGAACGGTAACCGTAAAAGCAAAACATTCAATCGAAACCGAATAAACAGTAAAACGAAAATGAGCTGTAAAAACATAACGTTCTTACAGCTCATTATATTTTTTATAAAATTAAACTTCTTCAAAAGTTACTTCGTCAATCATACTGTCAAAAAACTGTGACGCATCGGTAAAAACACGCTTGCCGAGGTCTGCAATCTCCTGCCAGCTTATGTTGCAAAGCTTTGCGAACTGCTCGCCGATATTTTCGGCAACGTCGCCGCCCTTTTTAAGAGCAAGCAGATAAAAGGTAAACGCACCGCCGTCGGAAATATTATCGTAATAGCCGCTTTCGTTCGCCTTAAAATAATCGTACATTGCAGAGCTTGCCGTATCTGCAAGAAACTCAACGGGAAGCTTGTGCTGAATACGGTATTCCGCAACAAAGGTGAACAGAACTCTTATCTGATAAAGGAGCGCCGCAGTCATATTGAAGCCGCTCAGGTCAACTACATTGTCCTCGGGCTTTACCTTTGCCAGACTTTCGCCAAGAGCAATAGCCTTCTCCCTGTTTCCGTTAGAAATATGGAGCTGAATTTCGTCGGTAAGGCTCTTGAACTCCGTTGTCTCGCTCACAGATTTTTTGACGTAGATTTTAATGTCTCTGTCGTCAGCCATTTTTATCTTCTCCCAACGAGTTATTTTTCTTCGGCAGCATTCTTTTTCTGCTGTCTGCGGATTTTTGCCTTATAATTTGCAAACTCACTGTAATTCGCTTCGGGTGTTGAATATGAGCCGAGGCTCACGCAATACTTGTTATTTCTTCCCTTGAAATCACTTCCGCCGACTGCAAGAAGTCCGTTCTTTTTAGCAAATTTTGCAAGACGGGCTGATGCTTCTTCATCGAGCTGAGGACACCATACCTCAATGCCGTCAAGCCCTGCTTTGATAAGCTTTTCAATAACATTTGTTCCTTCGAAGGTTCCTGCATAAGCAAGAATTGCGATACCGCCCGCATCGTGAATTGCCTCGATAACCTCTTCGGGCTCGGGCAGCTTCGGACGGACGAGGATGCTGTTTTCGTTACCCTCGGTAAAGAGCTCATTGTAAAGCTCGCCGTAAAGCTCGGTTGTCATTCCGCTTTCAATAAGTGCGGACATTATATGTACAGGGTACACGTTCGTTGAACCCTGGGCGCATTTAAGAACAAGGTCGGCAGAAATCGGATACTTCTGCGCCGCTTTAATCATCATATACTGTGCCGCACGCTTTCTTGCAACAAGATTGCGGTGGCATAAGCCCTCGAGACGGTCAGGAGAATCGCTGAGATAGCCGATAATATAAACCTCTGTCTTATTCTCGCTGTCGTAAGAAGAAATTTCAACACCGGGAATGACCTTGATTCCGTGTCTTTCACCGATGAGCTTTGCTCTTACTGTACCTGCAAGGCAATCGCGGTCGGTGATAGCAAGAGTGTCAACACCGCGTTTTTGTGCCAGAATGATGATGTCGTCGATACCCATTGAGCCATCAGACAGTTTTGTATGACAATGTAAATCTGCCGTCATTTTTCAACAATCCTCCCAATTGCATTACATAAGCGAATAATAGCGATACTTATCTAATGCTATTATAACGCAAAACCACTTAAAAAGCAAGCAGAAATTTGTTTATAATGGCGGAAAAATGACGAAAAGCCTGTCAAAAAATACTCTCGATCACCTTTGAGCATTGAACGGGAGAATAAATCCAATGATCAATATGATCAGAATCGGTATAATACTTAATCGGCGGAGTCGGATATTCCGCCTCGAACGCATCAACGATAATCAGCTTTATTTTCATACGCTCGGGCAGCATACTTTTAATATATACTCCCGCGTGACAGCCCGCTGTGATTCCCTCGGAATATTCAGCAAGACCCGCAAGATTCGGAGTAAGCTCAACAAAAATTCCGTAATTCTCGATTGAACGTACAATTCCGGGTACGGTTTCGCCCGGGGAGAACTCACCCGCGTTCTGCTCCCACGTGCCGAGCAGCTCCTTGTGAGAAAAAGTGATTCTGCCCAGGTCATCCACGGATTTGACAACAACCTTTATCATCTGACCGATGTGAAAACGCACGGACGGATGCGGAATACGGGAAACGGAAATGCTGTCAATCGGAAGAAGACCGTTTATGCCCGCGCCGATATCAAGGAACACGCCGAAGCTTTCCATATGTGCGACCTTTGCTTCGATAACGTCGCCCGGACGCAGTTTTGAAATATAATTGTCAAGGCAGTCCTGTTGAACGGAACGGCGGCTGAGAATGGCATATTCCCTGTCGTTCATATCGCGGCGGAAGCCGAGAATATGGAACATCACGGGCTTGTTAACGCGAGAGATGAGGGCGATATCCCTGACCGAGCCGTCACTGATGCCGACCGCGCCCTCCTCATGCGGAATGATACCGTACATACAGCCAAGGTCAACGCGCAGATCGTGGTTTTTATCGCACAGCAAGGCGCGCGCCTCGACGGTTTCACCCGTCAGAAAAGCCTCGTGAAGCGATGCGGGAGAAGAAAGGATTGCGCGGTTTGAGGGTGTGCCGATAAGCTGACCCTCGGGTTTGAAATTTTGCATAATGTTTTACCACCTTTGTTTTTCTACTTAAAATATATGAAATTTTTATTTGTTAATGACAAAAATATAATCAGGTTTTGTTGGGTGAATTGGGGATTTATCGGGATATTTGTAATGAGCCGCGTAGGGACGGGCGTCCTCGACCGTCCTGAAAACAGCAGAATCTACGGATGGTCCGGGAGGCCCATCCCTACACGCACTAAGTTTGTTTTTGCAATATTTCTTCCCTACAAATTAAAATTTGCACATCTTATTACACGAATTCTTGCTCTGTGGGATTAAATGTGTTATAATACATAATTAACAACAATATCTTTTTAAATCGGAGGGATAAACAATGGATGTTCGTGTCGGCGACAAGCTCGTGATGAAGAAAAATCATCCGTGCGGCTGTAATACCTTTGATGTATTGCGCTCGGGAATGGATTTTAAAATCAAGTGCGAAAAATGCGGCCACGAGGTTATGGTACCGCGTGTCAAGGCAGAGAAAAACATCCGTAAAATCCTCCGCGGGGACGAGGAAATTAAAAAGTGACAGGAGGCTTGAAAATGAAAGCTTTGACGAAAGGCAAAAAAACAGCGATTGCTATACTTGCTGTTGCAATTGTGGTATTGATTGTGATTTTTTTGCAGAATACTGATAAATTCTTTTCTTTTGCTAATTTCGAAAGCTTTATAACAAACCCCATCGATGATAAAATAAATGAAAGGAACGCTGTTTCTTTTGATACCTATTATTATTTTCCTGAGGAAGAAATTCCGTATTACGACGAAATGAAAGGTGCTCACCGTTTGGAGTCCTTTGTTGAAAACTGTAAAAACGGTGAATCCGCGGAAATCAATTTGGCATACACTGGCGGTGCACCTGCTGCTTCCGAAGGTTTGGATTGCAAAAAGCTTGTTTTTGACGGCAAAGAATACACATTGACTTGTGACGGACATTTCTGTGTGCATCATAACGAGACTGAACTTAAATCACAACCTTGTGATTCTATTGACTGCCGAGAACAAAAATTTAAATACTTGAAGACCTTTGATGTCAGCTTAACTTATAAAATGTTTGGAACAAATAATTTCTGCTTTTATGTTCTCACAAACATTGAAGACCTGACTGAGGAAGAATTTGAAAAAAACTTGTTTGATTATGACAGCGAGGTTTATAAAAATTCGTATATAGCCTACATTGATAATTATTCTGCACAAGAGTAACCTTTCACTTGTGCAACACATTAACATCCGGAGGATTTTATGCTTGATAAATTGAAATCGGTTGAGGAAAAATTTGAGGATATCAACGCACAGCTTTGCGACCCCGACGTTGTGTCGGATATGGAGAAATACCGCAAGCTGATGCAGGATGTCAAGCATCTTACACCGATAGTTGAAAAATACCGTGAATACAAAAAGGTTGTCGCCGACCTTGAAGAAGCAAAAATGCTTCTCGATGAGGGCGGACTTGACAAGGATTTCCGCGAAATGGTGCTCGAACAGCTCGAGGACTCCAAACAGCAGGTCGAGGTTATCGGCGAGGAGTTGAAAATTCTGCTTCTTCCGCGCGACCCGAACGACGACCGCAATGTTATTATTGAAATACGCGGCGGTGCAGGCGGTGAGGAATCCGCGCTGTTTGCAAACTCTCTTTTCAGAATGTACTCGATGTATGCTGAGGCTCGCGGCTGGAAGCCCGAAATTCTGAGTGCTAACCCGACAGAGCTTGGCGGCTTTAAGGAAGTCAGCTTTATGATAAGCGGTGACGGCGCATATTCGCGCTTTAAATTCGAAAGCGGTGTTCACCGCGTTCAGCGTGTTCCCGAAACGGAATCACAGGGACGAATCCACACCTCAACGGTTACGGTTGCCGTTCTTCCCGAGGCGCAGGACGTTGACGTTGAAATCAATCCTGCCGACCTTCAGATTGACACCTTCCGTTCGAGCGGTGCGGGCGGTCAGCATATCAACAAAACCGAGTCTGCAATCCGCATCACTCATCTGCCGACAGGCACTGTTGTTGAGTGTCAGGACGAGCGAAGCCAGCACAAGAATAAGGATAAGGCGATGAAGATTCTGCGTTCCCGTATTCTTGAAGCCGAGCGCGAAAAGCAGAACAAGGAAATTGCGGGCGAGCGCAAATCGCAGGTCGGTACAGGTGACCGAAGCGAGCGAATCCGCACCTACAACTATCCGCAGGGACGCGTCAGCGACCACAGAATCGGACTTACTTTATATAAATTAGAAGCTATTCTCAACGGCGATCTTGACGAAGTGATTGATGCACTCATCACAGCAGACACCGCAGAAAAGCTGAAATCGGAATAATTCCGAGGTGATTTTTTGATTACGAAATTCTATAAAAAGTGCGACGAAAACGAGCTTCTTGAGGCCGCACAGATATTAAAGGACGGCGGACTTGTCGCAATCCCGACCGAAACAGTCTACGGTCTTGCCGCCAACGCTTATAACGGTGAGGCTGTTTCCCGTGTTTTTGAGGCAAAGGGCAGACCGACGGACAACCCGATGATTGTCCACATTTCTTCGATTGAAGAGATTTATCCGCTTGTAACGGCTTTCCCCGAAAACGCAAGAAAGCTTGCCGATGCCTTCTGGCCCGGACCGCTGACGATGATTCTGCCGAAGTCAGACCTCGTTCCGCGCGAGGTTGCGCCGAGGCTCGAAACCGTTGCCGTGCGTATGCCGTCACACCCGATTGCAAGAAAAATAATTGAGCTTGCAGGTGTACCGCTTGCCGCGCCGTCGGCAAATTCATCAGGCTCACCGAGCCCGACCACCGCACAACACGTTCTTCACGACCTTGACGGCAAAATCAATGCCGTTGTAGACGGCGGCGAATGTGACGTCGGCATTGAATCGACGGTTATCACGCTCGCAACCAATCCCCCGCGGCTTCTCCGTCCGGGCGGAATTACGGTTGATCAGCTCGAAAGCGTGCTCGGTCACATTGAGGTTGACCCTGCCGTTATCTCGGAGCTTGAGGACGGCGTTGCACCCGCTTCACCGGGTATGAAATATAAGCATTATTCGCCGAAGGCTCAAGTATATATTGTTGAGGGAAGTCTTGAAAGCTTCAAGTTCCTTATCGACAGCGACAGACAAGAGGGAGATATGGCTCTCTGCTTTAACGGCGAGGAAAAGGATATCCCCATTCCGTCACTTCCCTTTGGTGATGAAGGCGACCTTGACGCGCAGGCGCATCTGCTTTTTGCAGAGCTTCGTAAGTTTGATGAGCTTGGCGCAAAAAGAGTTTTCGTGCGCGCACCGTCAAGCGAGGGCGTCGGTCTGGGCGTTTATAACCGACTTCTGCGTGCCGCCGCCTTCAAAATTATCACTCCGCCCGTAATCTACGGTCTTACGGGTCAGACGGGTGCCGGAAAAAGCACCGTCGGCGAAATGCTCAAAGAAAAGGGCTACCTTATCGTTGACGGAGACTTTGCCGCACGTGCGGTTGTCGAAAAAGGCTCACCCGTGCTTGATGAGCTTGCAAGGGTCTTCGGCTCGGATATTCTCGACGAAAACGGCGAGCTTGTCCGCTCCGCTCTTGCAAAAAAGGCTTTTGCGGACGAGGAAAACCGACAGAAGCTCAACGCAATAACTCATCCTGCGGTAACGGAATGGTCGATTGCTTTTATAAAGAAAAATCTTACAAAAGAGCACAAGGGCGTTGTTATTGATGCCGCCGCGATTTTCGACAGCGACATTCAGCGCTACTGCACAAAAATGATTGTCGTCACCGCACCCGAAAACGAACGTCTCGAGCGTATTCTCAAGCGCGACGGACTGACCCGTGACGCGGCAATGCTTCGCATAAAAGCGCAGAAGGATGAGCAATACTATAAGGAACGCGCCGATATTCTCGTCAGAAATTATGCGCCCTACACTCTTGCCGACGAGCTGAAATTATTATAATCCCGACCCGTCGCGTAAGTTGTCAAAGCGCAACGTAATATAATATATCTTTTAATCAATAAATGTCAGGAGGACTCGAAATGAGCGAAGAAAAGACAGAGGTTCAGCTTCTTCAGGAAAAACTTTTTATGAACAAAAAACACGCCGCCAAGGTGATTGACGACGCGGAAATGCAAAAAGCAATGGATTTTGCAGAGGGCTATAAAAAATTCCTCAACGATAACAAAACCGAACGCGAGGTTGCGGCTTTCATCGTCGAGGAGGCAAAAAAGAGAGGCTTTGTTGAATTTGATAAGTTCGCAAAGTACAATGCAGGCGATAAGGTTTACTACCTTAACCGCAAAAAGGCTGTTATTCTTGCAGTAATCGGCAAAAAGAGCATCGGCGAGGGTGCTCACATCGCGGCGGCTCATATCGACTCCCCGAGAGTTGACCTCAAGCCGAATCCGCTTTACGAGGCAAGCGAAATCGCTCTTCTCAAAACCCACTATTACGGCGGAATCAGAAAATATCAGTGGCCGACAGTGCCCCTTTCAATGCACGGTGTTATTGTCCGCAAGGACGGCACGGAAGTTGAAATCAATATCGGTGAAAAAGAGGGCGAGCCCCAGTTCATCATCACTGACCTTCTTCCGCACCTTGCACGCGAGCAGAGCGAAAGAAAGCTCGGTCAGGGCATCAAGGGCGAGGAGCTCAACGTTGTTGTCGGCTCACTTCCGTTCAAGGCAGATTCGGGCAGCGAGCTCGTAAAGCTCAACATTCTCAAGATGCTCAACGATAAATACGGCATTGTCGAGGAGGACTTCCTCACGGCTGAAATCGAAATGGTTCCCGCGGCAAAGGTCAACGACATCGGCTTTGACCGCAGCCTTATCGGCGGTTACGGCCACGACGACCGTGTCTGCGCATATCCCGAGCTTATGGCAATCCTCGACCTTGAGGATGCTCCCGAGCATACGGCTGTTGCCGTTTTTGCAGACAAGGAAGAAACCGGCTCTGACGGTAACACAGGTCTTCAGTCATCATATCTTCGATACTTTATCGCAGACCTTGCAAGAATGGAGGGTCTTATGGGCAGAGATGCGCTTTCAAAGTCAAAGTGCCTTTCCGCTGACGTTAATGCGGCTTTCGACCCGACCTTCCCCTCACCCTTTGAGAGTGCAAATTCCGCATATATCAACAAGGGCATTGTTGTAACAAAGTACACAGGCTCAGGCGGAAAGGGCGGCACATCCGACGCAAGTGCAGAATTTGTAGGCGAGGTTACAAGAATTTTCAACAACGCAGATGTCTGCTGGCAGATGGGTGAGCTCGGTGCGGTTGATGCAGGCGGCGGCGGAACTGTTGCAAAGTACGTAGCAAACCTTGACATTGATGTTGTCGATGTCGGTATTCCCGTGCTTTCAATGCACTCACCTTATGAGGTCGTATCAAAGCTCGATGTCTATATGACAAACAAGGCTGTTTCCGCATTCTTTAAGGCATAAAAATCAAAAAGCGGGCAACGGGTTTTCCGTTACTCGCTTTTATATTGGAGAAAAGTATGTTAAAAATAATGTTCGTTTGTCACGGCAACATCTGCCGTTCGCCGATGGCGGAATTTATAATGAAAGACCTTGTAAAAAAGCAGGGAAAGGAAAAGGATTTTCTCATCCTTTCCTCGGCAACCAGCACAGAGGAAATATGGAACGGTGTAGGCAATCCCGTCTACCCGCCCGCAAAGGCAGAGCTTGCAAAGCACGGAATTTCGTGCGAAGGCAAGCGCGCGGTTCAACTCAAAAAGGACGATTACGACAAGTACGACCTTTTTATCGGTATGGACAGCGCGAACATACGCAATATGCACCGAATTTTAGGCGGCGACCCCGAGGGTAAAATCCGTAAGCTTATGGACTATACAAACCGCGGCGGCGATGTTGCCGACCCGTGGTACACACGTAGCTTTGACGTGACCTACCGCGATGTGCTGGAGGGGTGTACAGAACTGCTGAAAACGATTAAAGAGCCTTGAAAACCAAGGCTCTTTCTTCATTTATATAAAGCTTTTTAATTCCCTATAAACTCTCGACACGGGGAGGCCGACAACATTGAAGTAATCACCGACAATTTTTTCAACAAGCACACAGCCCTTACCCTGAATGCCGTAAGCTCCGGCCTTATCCATAGGTTCTTTTGTGGCAACGTAATTGCGGATTTCTTCATCCGTCAGGCTGTTAAAAACAACCTCGGTCGCTTCGCAGAAATTACTGGTTTTTTCTCCGTGAATTATCGCAACTCCCGTATAAACCGTGTGGCTCCTGCCCGAAAGCGTTTTCAGCATACGAACGGCATCCTCTTCATCCCTCGGTTTACCGAGGATAACACCGTCAAGCGCAACAACCGTGTCAGAGCCGATAACAATGCTGTCGGGATTTTCCTGTGCAACCGCACTCGCCTTCTGTATCGCAAGGGATTTTACAACCTCGTCGGGGCTTGCGTTTTCGGGAATAACCTCCTCAACGTCGGCAACCTTCACGGCAAAGTCAACACCTGCAAGTGCAAGAAGCTCACGTCTGCGCGGTGAAGCCGAAGCAAGAATAATATCCGCCATCACCACAACCCCTTATCGCGAAGCATCTTGACCTTAAGCACCGCCGCCTGAGTTTTACCGTCGCGGAGCTCGTTGTTAAGCACCATTTCAACAGCCTTATCAAGAGGTATTCGCTCAACATTCA
Organism: Clostridia bacterium; assembly: GCA_017415025.1. Lineage (GTDB taxonomy): Bacteria > Bacillota > Clostridia > Oscillospirales > Acutalibacteraceae > CAG-488. The sequence goes on along the minus strand of JAFQJH010000006.1, from coordinate 47,216 downwards.
GGAACTCGTCTTCATCAAGATTCTGCTTTGTAAATTCAAGGTCTTTTGCGGCATAGAGGTGGATAATCTCTCCGCAATATCCCGGAGTGGGATAAAACTTGCCGAGATCGCGGTATGTTTTCGCAACGCATCCCGCCTCTTCCTCGAGCTCGCGCTTTCCGCTTTCGAACGGGTCCTCTCCGATTTCAAGCTTGCCCGCGGGAAGCTCTGCAATAACCTCCATATACGGATAGCGGAACTGTCGCACGAACAAAAGCTCGTTTTCATCCGTAAGCGCCGCAACGCAGACTCCGCCCGGATGCTCGACCACCTCGCGTATGCACGGCTTTCCGTTCGGAAGCTCGGCATCGTCACGGCGGACGTTGATTATTTTTCCTTTGTAAATATAATTTTTCTTAACGATTTTTTCATCAAGATTCATAGCTCTGTCTCCGTTATATAACTGTGGCACACTACCTTTCGGTGTGTGCCACAAATTTTACTTCTTTTTAAATCAGTCTTCGTCGCAATCGCAATCGCAGTCGCAATCGAACTCAAACTCGAGTGTCTCGCCGCAAGCGGGGCAAAGGATTGACTCCTCGTCGAGAACGCTGTCATCAAGACAGATGATCTCGCCGCAAGCAGGGCACTCAACCTCAACGTAGTCATCATCGCAGCAGCAATCGCAATCGTCGTCACAGCAATCGCAGTCGCAATCATCCTCGTCGAAAACATACTCTTCAACGTCGCCGAGATCCTCGTCGATTTCATCAACAAGCTCTTCGAGCATTGCGATTTCGTCCTCAAGGTCAGCGATTGTGAGAGCCATTTCCTCGATAGTATCTACCATAGCCTTGATGAGCTTAACCTCGTCCTTTTCAGCGTCGAGATGTGCCATCTCTGCAAGGCCCTTAAGATATGCAGCCTTTTCTGTAACTGTCATCATTGTAAAATCGTCCTTTCAAATAGAATGAGTACGGCAATTATGCTCTGCCGAGATATTCGCCTGTACGTGTGTCGATCTGAATCTTTTCGCCCTCTTCGATGAAGAGAGGAACCTTAACCTCTGCACCTGTTTCAAGTGTAGCGGGCTTTGTTGTGTTGGTAGCTGTGTCACCCTTGAAGCCGGGGTCTGTCTTTGTAACCTCAAGCTCTACGAATGTCGGCGGCTCAACACCGAAAACCTTACCCTTGTAAGAAAGAACCTTACAAACCATACCGTCCTTAACGAACTTGAAGTTGTCGGAAAGGTCAGACTCGTTGATGGGCTCGAGCTCGTAAGTCTCCTGATCCATAAAGTAGTAGAGACCGCCGTCGCTATAAGAATATTCCATATCCTTTCTTTCAATAAAAGCTGTCGGGAACTTTGCTGAGGGGTTGTAGCTCTTTTCTGTTACAGCGCCTGTAAGAACGTTCTTTGTCTTTGTTCTTACGAAAGCAGCACCCTTACCGGGCTTAACGTGCTGGAACTCCACAACCTGAAGAACGTTGCCGTCCTCTTCAAATGTTACACCGTTTCTGAAATCACCTGCTGAAACCATACTGTTATTCCTCCGTTTTTGTTTCTTGATATACACGAGGCGGAATGAACAGCCCCGACATATTTTTAAACATTATTATTTTATACCATTTTGATTGCTTTTTCAAGTGTTTTCATATAAAAACAATAAAAGCCCGTAAAAAAACGGGCTTTTAATCATTAATCAAATTTATATGCGCCTGCTGATACCTGCAAAACAGTGAGGGCATCGATTGAATTAACCCTGCCGTCGCCGTTGAAGTCAGCCGCTGTCTTCTGTGAATCGTTAAGGCTGTAAGCACCTGTTGTTGCGCTGAGGATAATAAGCGCATCTGCGGAATTCACCGTACCGCTGCCGTTGAGGTCGCCAAGGCTTGTAACGAATGCATTTTTACGCATCCAGCCGACAACACCCTTGTAAGCGAATTTTATCCAACCGTCGGATTCGCCGATTACCTTAACAACGGTTTTCGCGGGAACGCTTGCAACTGTTGCTGCAAAAACGTTTGCCTTTTCCTTAAGCTCTCCGTTCGACTTCAGACGAGCGTAGTAGCTCGCGAAGGTGTCGGGAACAGACGGAGTTGACGGAGACTGATTGATGTCGGGATTTTCGGCATACTTTTCAATGTATTCCATTGAAACCCAGCCGACTTTTCCGCTGTAAGAAACCTTTGCCCAACCGTTGCATTCAGCAGAAACGCTGATAACCTCGTTCTGGGGAATGGATGTGATTACGTCGTACTCAAGTCCTGCACCCGTTCTGAGATTAAGTGAGGGTGAAGCCTTGACAATCGCCTTGTAGGAAACCTCTGTAATATTAATACTCGGAGCCTTGTAATTGCCGATTGTGAAGGTATATTTATAGGACTGAACGTCTCCCGAAGAATCCTTTGCCGTTATCCAATAGGTGTATGTGCCTGTCGGAAGCTCGGAAATCTTAATGCTTGAAATTGCCTTTGAGAGATTGAAGCTTGTTGCATTCGGTTTTGCCGAATAATACTGCTTCTGTGCGCCCGCCGCATTGTTTACGGAAACGGAAACGCTCGTAATATTGCAATCGGAAACAATTTTGCCGTAAGGAGTGAAGCTTTCACCCTTTGCTGTTTCCTTTGCAGGATGATTTGTTGTAATCTTAAGCTTATTTGTGCTGACGGCAAGTCCGTCCTGACGGATAACCATTCTGTCGAGCGAGCCGCTTCTTCTCCACTTATCGAGAGTGAAGTAAGCGGTCTTGCTGTTGTAAGAGTCGTCAACGTCAACAACAAGGAAGCCTGAAAGCTCAAGGTAGCTTGAGCTGCCCGTGTAACCGTAAATAACGGAATAATGCTGTGATGATCTGTGAACGATGATCGGATAACCTGTCTTGAGCTGGTTATAAGCCGTTGTCATACTGAAGCCTTCAATAGTCTTGAAGCCAAGCTTCGACCACATTGCGCTTATCGAATAGCCGTTAGCCGAATAAACAGCCTGATATGCCTTCGAATTATAATCGCCTGACGGCAGGTCGTGGCAATAAGCCTCAACCGTAGCCATTGATGCAATCGCACAGTCGCCTCTGCCCGGTGTCTGGCTGATTCGGGGTACATCAAGTTTAACTGACGGATACGCCGCTGCGCTCGCACTCAAACTCATTGCAAAGAAAATGACGATTGTTGCAGCCAATGAAAGCATAAACATTATCATCTTTTTTGTCGATATGGGTTTAGTCATTTATACATTCCTTTCGTAAGGTGAGCTCCAAAGGACATCCCATTCACCTTAAACAATCTGTTACCAATTGTAACATATTGTAACCTTTTGGTCAATACTTATAATATTGCCAATTTCTTTGTAAATTTTGTTAAATTTTCACAACTAAATTTTGTAATTGTTGCCATATCCTCAATTCTGACGCCAAATTTGCCCGGAATATAGATTCCCGGCTCAACCGTCACTATATTTCCCTCTTGTAAAATTAAATCGGATTTCGGCGAAAGATTGGGTTTTTCGTGAATTTCGAGTCCTACACCGTGACCGAGAGAATGACGGAAGTAATCGCCGTACCCCTTTTCATATATATATATACGCGCGCACGCATCTGCATCCGAGCATTTTACACCCGCTTTAAGAGTATCAAGTGCCTTCATCTGTGCCTCAAGCACGGTTTCGTAAACCCGCACCTGCTCATCGCTCACCTCACCGACGGCAACCGTGCGTGTCATATCGGAATGATAGCCGTCCACGACCGCGCCGAAGTCCATTGTTACAAAATCACCGCGCTCGATTTTCTTGTCCGTGGGTACACCGTGCGGCTTTGACGTATTTGCGCCCGAAATCGCTATTGTTTCAAACGACACAGCCTGCGCACCGTTTTTAAGCATAAAGAAATCAAGCCCGAGAGCGATTTCCCTTTCCGTAACGCCGACCTTTATCATTCCGAGAACGTGCTCGAGTGCTTTTTCCGCGATGCGCTGTGCCTTGACAACAGACTTAATTTCAATTTCACTCTTGACCATACGCAGTTTGTCGATAATCTTATCCGTGCCGACGGTCGTAAGCGTAATTCCCTTCAGAATTTTGCGGTAAGCGTTAAGCTCGGCAACGGTCAGCCTCTCGCTTTCCGTCATAAGAACCCTTACGCCGAATTTTCTGCACAGCTCGGGCAACTGCTCCGACGTCTTTCTGAGCTCCTCAACCTCACAGCACTTAACGGTATTCTGTGCCTCCTCGATATATCGGCTGTCGGTCAGAAAAACCGAGCCCTTGCGCGTTACAAGGAGAATTCCGTCACTTGACGGGAAGGAGGTGAAATATCTGCGGTTGGTTTCGGAAACAATAAGAACACCGTCCGCTGATTTAGGTAACATAGAAATGAGTTCGTTTAACATAAAAACCGCCTCTCAAAAAAGCAGGCTCCTGCCGCCCGCAACATTCTTTCATTTTTAAAAACGGGATTCTGACATTTACGTCAGCGATTATATCATTTTTGTGCCTTTTGTCAATGTTGTGCTAAAGAAATTTTATCGATTTACCCGCACATATCAAAATATAATTGCTAATTTCAAAAATATATGATATATTTATAATAGTATAATTCCGTCATTGGAGAGGTAAATTATGAACAAGACGAGACTTTCAGATAAAATGGCGCTCAGCCCGACTATTGCCGTCCTGAGAAAATTTATTCTTTCAAAAACCGCAATGATTATCCAGGCGCTTATTGCCGCCGCTTTTGTCGTAATGCGCGGACTTCCCGTTTTTGCGGGACTCGGCTACACGATGCTCGGCTACGCAATAGTTGTGCTCGGACTTATCATCTGCTTTAACCTTGTTTTCTGCGACGATATTATCTCCACTCTTCTGCCGTTTCTGCTGGCAACCGCCGTCGCAATCCAATGCTACGATTCGTTCGATTTCTTTCTTCCGTTTTTGTGGCTTGTGCCCATTCCCGTTGTCGCATTCTTTTTCCACCTGATTGTATACCGCAGGAAGCTCGATTGGGGCAAAACGTGGAAGGGTGCCGCCGCAGTTGCGGTTGCCGTCACGCTCGGCGGTCTCGGAAAAATTACCGCACCCGAATATTTCAACCTTTCCGCCCTCTACCACACCTTCGGTCTGGGTATCGGAATGTTGCTCGTATATTTTATTATGAACACGCTCTACAAGCCGAAGAGCGAGCATTACGTCCTGCGCTTCCGCTTTGCCGAAATTATGACGGTGCTCGGCGTTTTCTGCGTTTTTATGATTATCAACCATTACATCGTTTTCTGGGACAGATTTATGGAAAAGATGAGTCCGCTCGACTTCCAGTGGAGAAATAACGTTTCAACCTTCCTGATGCTGACTCTTCCGTTTTCCTTCTTCCTTTCCGTCAAAAAATATCCCTGCCTTTTCCTCGGATTTCTTCAGTACATAGCAATCCTTTTCACCGGTTCGAGAGGCGGTGCGCTCGGCGGTGCGGCTGAGCTTGCGCTTTGTCTTTTTGCTGTTGTTTATTCCGACCCGAAAAACAGAAAAAAGACACTCGTTTTCATCGCGAGTGCCGTTGTTATTATTCTTGCGCTTTTCACAAAGCCGCTGATTGAATTCTTTGTTCCCGTTATCCTGCGAATTGAAAGCGTGGATATCCGTTCGGGACTTATTGCGCGTGCGATTGAGGATTTCAAATCCAACGTCCTTTTCGGCAGAGGTCTCGGATATATGGGCAACACTGACGTGCACGACCCTGCGAAATTTGCGCTGTGCTGGTACCATTCCGCACCCTTCCAGGTGCTCGGCAGCTTCGGTCTTCTCGGCGTTGCGGCTTTCAGCTATCAGTTCTACAACAGAATGAAAACTGTCTGGCAGAGAGTAACTCATTTTAATATTACACTCTTCATTTCCTATGCAGGTCTTTTCCTGATGTCTCTCGTTAATCCGGGCGAATTCTGCCCGATGCCCTACGGACTTATGGCAACACTGCTCTTTATCATCTGTGATAAAAATAATATTGCCGCCGGAATCGGCAGCAATACTGAAAAGGAAGATATTGTTAATATAAAGCTTTAAATCAGTCTGACCTTTTCGCCGTTGCGCGAAAGTGCGGAATAATCAACCTCTCCGTCAATAACGGTAAAGGTATAATATCCGTTACTGCACGGCTTGAAAGCCTCACCCTTATAGGCTGAATCCGTAACCTGGGTCATAATGATTGTCTGATTTTCGAATTTTTCAAAGAGGTAAACTCCGTGCTCACTTGAACGGAAAACCGTTTTTGAAACAAGGTGCTTCGGCAGTTTATAGCCGTCATCAGCCTTTGTAAAGGAATAGTAAACGAAGTTCACGGCATCCTTTTTTCCCACACAGACAACACCTTCATCACATTCGGCATAGGTCAGCAAATCCTCGTGATATCTGTAATTATAAACAGCTTCGACCGAGTTGAAGGAGAAAAAATAATTTTCCACGGGAACAACAAGCGACACCGCAACCATAATTACGGACGCGAATGCCGAAATCAGAATTGCCTTACCTATTTTTTTAGTGAACAGAACGAGGACAGCAATAAACACAAGAAAAGCTACCAAGCCCACGCCCCATCTGACGATATCATAAGCCATACAAATTCCCCTTCAGGGTCAAATTTCTTTAATTATGTTACCACAAGGGAAAATAAAAGTCAACGAGGTGGTCTCAATGTTCTTTTTCAAAAAAAGGAAAGCGGCTCGGATTCTGCCCGATAATTTTACCGTGACGGCTCACACGGGATGTATGGGAACTCCCGAAAACTCCCTTGCATCAATCACATCCGCCACAGAATACGGAGCAGATACCGTTGAGTTTGATCTGCACTTTAATAAGAACGGCGAGCCTGTGCTGTCCCACGACAAGCCCACGGGAAATGAATATTCCCTCAACGATGCTTTTGCAAAAATCAGCCGCTGCGACAGCCTCGGCATCAACATTGACGTAAAAAACACCGAGCACCTCGAAAAGGTGGTGCCGCTTGCAGATAAGTTCGGTCTTCTTGAACGGATTTTCTTCACGGGAATTACAGACAATGACGTTGAAGCCGTCAGACAGAAGTGCCCCGACGTACCGTATTACCTCAACTGCGAGGTTGAAAAAAGCTCTGACGGGGTTTATATAACCGCCCTTGTCAACAAGGTGAGAGACAGCGGCGCAATCGGAATTAACTGCCGCCATAAAAACGTAACAAAGAACCTTGTTGACGAGTTCCGCCGCAACGGACTTCTCGTATCCGTCTGGACTGTCAACCGCTCGAACGATATGCGCAACGCCATAGCCTTTGCGCCCGATAACATCACGACAAGAGACCCCGAAAAGCTCCGTAAGATTCTTTCAGAATAAGCCGTCACCCGTCTGTCGCCTGACAAACGGGTGTTTTTTGTTGAAGGAAGATTATTTCCGACGCACAAACGCCATACTTTCACAACAATTACTGCCATAACCACTAAAAATATACAGATTTTAACCCATTTTGCGGAAAAGCAGAGCCATTTTCGGTTTGTTTTTTATTTTATTCTCCGATTCTGCGGTGGGGTAACGGAAAGAACTACCACTACTTATAGTGGTGTTTTGTTAATAATTGTGAATTTTTTATAGTTTATTTTGACTAAAGGGAAATTATCGCGACATATTACACAAGATTTTGCAACAATTTTAGGCGTAAAGACATCTTGATTTTTATTTTTAAAGTGCTACAATGGAATTACCAAATAATTCAGGAGGAATTGTTATGAAAAAACTTTTATCCTTAATCCTTTCCGCCGTTCTTTCAATCTTCGGTGTCGGTCTCGGCGATTGCCCGACAACACCTGATTCCGAGAAGGTTGCTTCTGCCGAACAGCTCGCTCTTTTCGAAACCATTGTCGAAAGCGAAACCGCTTGGCTCGCATCCCTTCAGCTTGAAAACGGCGCAATTCCTATGACATACAATGCCAACGGTACAGTTAAGATGAACCCCTACTTTGCAGATTTTGCCGCTCTCGCTCTCCTCGACAGAGCTGACAGCTATGCAGAAAACGTTAAGAAGTATATGGATTGGCACTTTGCTCACCTGAACACCGCTTCCTCTGATTACAACGGTGTTGACGGCACAATCTATGACTACGAAATCACACTTGCTGACGGCAAGATTACAGCTGAAAAGAGCCTCGGCTCCTACGACTCAACAGACTCCTATGCCGCAACCTTCCTTATGGTACTCAACAAGTACTATGACAAAACAGGCGACAGCGCATACATCCTTAACAATGTTGACAACATTCAGCGTGTTATAAACGCAATGCTTTCAACTCTTCACAACGGTCTCACAATGGCAAAGCCCGACTATGAAATCAAGTACCTTATGGATAACTGTGAGGTTTATGCAGGCGCAAAGGCTTGCGGTGAGCTTTTCACAAAGGTAAGCTGTGACAAGAGCAAAGCTATCGAGACACAGTGCGCCGAGGCTGTTGACGACATCTACAACGCAGTTGAAAGCAAGCTCTGGAAATCCCTGAGCGGCAACTACAAGGTAGCTGTTAAGAAGACTCTCAACCTTGATGCAATCAAATTCTCTTGGGACGAGTATTATCCCAGCGCAACGGCACAGCTCTTCCCGATCGCATTCGGTCTTATCTGCCCGCATTCTGACAGAGCACTCAAGCTTTACAACAAATTCTGCGAAAAGTACGATTGGGAAAACTTTGATTATCCCGATGCATTCTATTGGGGCTCCAACGTTTACACCGCAGCCGTTGTAAATGATATCGACCGCGTAGCAACATATATGGAAAACTACAAGGGCGTTGCAGAAACACACGCATATCCCCTTTACAATGCAGATGCAGGTAAGGTTTCAATGGCAGCACAGCTCATGCTTGACAGAGCAGCCGCATAAGTTATAAAACAGCAAGACCGACGGTTATCCCGTCGGTCTTTTTTATTTGTAAAAATGAGGATTTTTTCTTTTTTCAATCCAACGTCTCGGGTTATCACAGATATAGTTCCATTTCGTTTCAAAATCCGAAAAATCACGGATAATGTGTTCCATATATGAGCGTTGGAAAATATTTGCTCCTACTTCTTTGTTGCAGAAACGCTTAAATGTAGAAACAATGTGCGGTAGCATCTCATTCGTATGGGACGGCGCCTTCGACGTCCCTTGCCTTCGCAGAAACTTCTCTGAATCCAGAACAATAATAGCGTGGATATGATCAGGCATTATAACGTATTTTTCGATTTTTACACCTGATATTCTCTCGCTTGACAACAGATTTTTCTCAACAATTTGTCCTATGTCAGTCAATCTTACCTTTGGGACGTCGAAGGCGCCGTCCCCTACCGTTTCTACGATTTCTGACAATCGGGTCTGTTTATCTTTAACGCAAACTGTTATGAAGTATGCACCGCTTGCACTATAATCATATTCACTCAGACGTATTTGTTTTCTTCCCGTTTTTTCCATTCTATCACTTTATCAGATTGCTGATGAGGCTGAACACGAAGCTGAAAAATCCGATGATTTTTCCGAAAATATTTGCATCCTCCATATACATCTTATGAACGCTGTCTGAAACGTGATTTTCGTTTGCGGTAAGATTTTCAATCGTTCCGTCGCCGCCAAGCTCACCGACGGTAAGAACGTAGCAATTCTTCGCATCACCGTGGAAGCCTGCATTAAAATTCGTTACAAAAGAATCAAATTGGCGGTCAGCTCTGATAGCTGTCTGCGTTCCGTCACCTGCCGAGTACCAATAGCAGAAGCAATCGTGCAACGTGCTTGTTCCGTTGCTTGTAAAGCGGAAGCCATTCGCAAACTGGTCGCTGTAACAGTAGTCAAGCCAATTGTTGCCCGTTTCGATAAGGAAACCGCAGCTATTCTGATAGTCAGTATAGTCCGAATAATAAAGCGGATGCACGTTGCGGAGCATATTGCCCGCGGATTTTATCTGAACACCGATAAAAACGTTGCCGATACGCACGTTTGTTACCGTGTTGTCGAAGCCCTCGAGAAGGATTCCGACGGAGTCGGTCTTGCCTGTACCGATGATATTCACGCCCGTGATATCCGAATCTGATGAGCCGCTGTTCGCACCGTACATAATATGTATGCCGACAACGGTATTCTTGATTGACGTATCGCGCACTGCGGTCTCGCGGCCGCTGTTGATTGAAATTCCGTTTGCAATGCCGCTTCCGTCGATAACACCGCCCTCAAGCGAATAGTTACTGCCCGCTGTATGGGTATCGTTTGCAGGAAATTTTCCGCCGAGCTGAATTACAGCTTCGCCGCTCTTCCAATCGCCGACAGCCTTGATTACGGCAAAATCCGTCATTTCGAGCGAAACGCTCTTTTTCGGCTCTGCAGGAGTATAAATCGGCTTTGATACCAGATACTCGCCGTCAGGGAAGAAAATCGTCCTGTTCGGATTTGCATCAATAACAGCCTGAATTTCGTCAGACACGTCCTCACCGCTGTTCACACTGATATAATCCGTTATAACGAGATATCCCTTGCCGCTCTCCTCGGCATAAACGGAAACACCCGCACAGGCAAGGGTCATAACAAGCGCCATAAGAATTGAACATAACTTTTTCACAAGTATCACCTCAAACGTATTTTAACACAATCAATCGCCAAACACAATAAAAAACAGGGACAGCTTCGGGTTGAAGCTGTCCCCGTTGATTTCTCTGTTAAATCCGCATTAATAATGCTCAAGTAAACGCTTGTAAAAATCGGAATAGTCAGTCTCCTTTTTTGACGTGAACGCCATCGCATCCCTCGGGTGCTGATTTAACAGTCCCGTAAAAAGGTAAGGCAAATCATACCCCCAGACAACGCCCTGCTGACGAAGCGGCAGCATATATTTTTCGATAAAGTCAAGAAGGAAATACATATTGTATTTCGGGTTTTTAAGGAAACTCAACAAAAGCTCCATTGCGCAGTTGCCGGCGCCTCTGCCCATACCCTGTACGGTCGCATCAAGGTAAGATACACCGTAGGAAAGCGTTTCAATCGTGTTTGCAAAGGCAAGATTCTGATTGTTGTGACCGTGGAAGCCAACCTTTTTGCCGACCTTTTCCGCCTCTTCAATATAAAGCTTTGCAAGCTCAAGCGCATTTTCGGGATAAAGCGAGCCGAAGCTATCCACAAGGTAAATAACATCAACGTCACTTTCACCGAGCATCTGCAACGCTTCAACAATTTTTTCCGAGCCGACCTGCGAAATTGCCATAATGTTGCAGGTTGTCTCATATCCGAGCTCGTGGAAATAATTTATCATTTCAATCGCCGCGGGAATCTGATGAATATAGCACGCAACACGCACCATATCAATAACGCTCTCACTCTTGGGAAGAAAATCCGTTCTGTAATCGCATCTGCCGACATCCGCCATAACGGCAATTTTCATATCCGAATTGTTGTTGCCGACAATCGCGCGGATATCTTCCTCGTTGCAGAATTTCCACTTGCCGTAATCTGCCTCGTTGAACATCGTCTTGCTCGCCTTGTAGCCGAACTCCATATAGTCCACGCCGCATTTGATATTCATTTTGTAAAGCTCAAAAACAAATTCGTCCGTGAACTCAAAATTGTTGCATAAGCCGCCGTCACGCAGGGTTGCATCAAGCACCCTTAAATCCTTACGGACACTGAGCAGCGAGCCCTTTCTGGTATTCATATTGGTCATCTCCGTGTGCTTTTATGCTTTAAAGCTTTAAAAGTTTAAAGCGTTGACGTGATTATAACACATACAAACTGTTTTGTCAAAGGTTTTTTCAATAAATCCGTTTATTTATACTGATAAACTCTGACATAGTCCACTATAAACTCCGCACGCTCGCCCTTTTCAAGGCTGATGGGACCCGTTCCGTGACGGTCGGCATAAGCAACGCCGTTTTCGCCCGCAACCTCGCACGAAAGAATAAGACATTCGGGATTTTTGCTAACTCCGCCCGCCGATGTTCTTGCAGTTTCAATACCGTTGATGTAGAAAATATATTCGTTCTCGTTCCACTCAACGCCGTATGTATTGTATTCCTCATAGGGATTGTTCGCAAACCACTTACCGAGACCGACACCCGTATGACCTTCGGCATAGCCGTCATAGTGGATGCCCGACTGAACGCAGTCGCCTGCGCCCCACCAAACGTCCTTATATGACATTGATTCAAAAACGTCAATCTCCGTGCCGTCCTCGCCCGAATTGTTGACCTCGTAAACTCCACTGTTCATCATCCAGAACGCCGACCACATTCCCGTGGACTTCGGCAGGATTGCACGGCATTCAAAATAGCCGTATTTGAACTCGTGCTTACCTGCAGTAGCAATCATAGCCGTATAATAGCCCTCACCGTATTTGTCGGGCGAACCGAAGGTGTTGCCCTCGAGCGGAGTTTCCTTATACTCCGTAGCAATAACAAGATTGCCGTCGCGCACGTCAATCATATCCTTATGCCAATATCCGCCCTTGCGGATGGGACCCCAATGAAGAGTGTTGACGGACTGGTTGTCGTCCCACTTTGTTGTGTCGAGCTTATCGCCGACAAACTCATCCTCCCAGACAAGCTCAAAACGCTCGTTGAGCTTCAGCTCCTGTCCCTTGGGAATTGCGGGCAAATCGAGAAGCATCGGCAGCTCGGGAGAAATAAACATTAAAATTGCAACAAGAACACTGATAATCTTTGTCATCATAAGGATAACCCCCTTTTATGCTCTCCATTATACAAAAAAAGAAACAAGCAGTCAATGCCGAAACACTGACTGCCTGAAATGACTTGTTATCAATCCGGATAAGAAACGCGTCTGCCCGAGAAGATAGTAACAATACCTCTGCCGAGGATATGTCCGAGCTTCTGGAAAAAGCCCTTGAAATCAACGTCAAGCGCTGTCTTATAGCCGAAGTCGTCGCCTGCCTTGCGGAGAGCGTTGATATCTTCAAGAGTGAACATATCGTACCAATGCTCGGCGCGGCTTGTGTACTTTGATGTATCAGCCTCGTCAACCTCAAGAATTCTGTAACCGTACTGTGTCGAGAAGGTATCACCGTTGTATCGTGTGCTCAGGGAATTTACAATATCAATTCCCTTGTACTTAACACCGAATGCATTTGTATGGTCGTGACCTGAAAACATAGCAAGAACGTCACCCTTCTCAACCATTGCATCGAACTGACCGTCGTTATGATAGCCGCAGCAGGGAATTTCGTTAAGAGTGCCGTAATTCACACCGTTGGGGTCAAACATATAGTATTCGTCCCTGTTATACATATGGCTGTATGAGAACAGACGTTTTCTGTCAGTCTTTTTAAGTGCCTCGTAAACCTCGGGAACGATGATGTGCTGGAAAGCAAAGGAATAAACCTTTTCACCGCCGTTTGCCGCAGTAAGCTCATCGGACGTCGCCTTGTACCATTCAACCTGGTCAGCCTTGACGTAAGCGTAACGACCCTCTTCATCGTAGTCGTTTGAGTCGAAAACCCACACGTTGAACTTAACCTTTGAGCCATCGGAGGACATAATCGGAAGATTATACGTACCGCAGCCCGAAAGAGCCTCACCGTCATCAACCGAAACCGAGCAGGAATATGTATTGTAATATGCCATAAGGTCCTCGCGCGACATTGCACCAACCTCGGAGTCGTGATTGCCGAAGGTTACTGCCGTGGGGATGCTTCTTTCCTCAAAAACGCTCATCAGCTTGTCGATAATTTCCTTTGTCTGACTTGCATCGTCATAGTTCTGAACGTTATCACCCGTAATAACGACCAGGTCGGGCTGCTCCTTATCACAAGCCTGAGCAATAAGCCAGACGGATGCCTCAACGTTCTGATATTCGAGATGTGTATCCGTAACGTGCATTATTTTGAATTTTCCGTCCGTGCCGAACTGCAACACTTTCTCTGCACCTGCGTCAGCCGCAACACCCGTCACCGATATACCTGCCATAATTACCACCGCCAATAAAAATGAAATGAGTCTTTTTGTAACTTTCATCTTCGCTACCTCCTGTTCAATGAAAATATTATACTAGATTCGGACTGAAAAGTAAATATCTTTCACTAATTATCAGGATTACTACCGTCATCCTGTGTGAAGCTGTGTCAGATAAAACTATGCTGTCAGTCCGTCACATAAATATGCTCTGCATAAGCTGAGCCGTCGGAATCAATTGAAATTACCGTGCCGCCCGTAAGACCCTCTGTATAATATGCGCCGTATCCGGTTTTGAGCGTGTAGTTGAGTCTGATACCCTCATACCAAATCTGGAAATTGTTTACGTGGTCGTGACCGGCAAACATATTTTTTGTGCTTCCGAGCTCCTTGCAGACATCAAAGAAGCCGTTGTTCACAGGTGAGCTGCATACTCCTTCACCGCAAACTCCGATAGCATAAGGCGCAAGCTCGGGAGCAAGCGTGCCAAGCTCACTACTGCCGTTAGCCGCTCTCCACGCATCATTGTATTCATAAACAGGTATGTGCATAAAAACAGAGCTTTCAACCGTGCGGCCTTCAATTTCGGAAATTCCTTTGACAGCCCACTTGTACCACTCAATCTGATTGTCCCAAAGGTGATCATAACCGCTCACGGTTGAGCCGTCCTCAAGAGTAAATTCCGCACCGTCATGAGTATCAACCATAAAAAGTGTGTGAATAATTTTTCCGTTTTCAGTGATGTTGATAATATAGTTACCGTATCCCATATCTTCGGGGCCGAACTCAAAAAGACAGTTTTCAGCCTTGAACAAAAGATGTGCCGCCCAGAATTCGTTTATGCAGCACTGTCCGTCGTGGTTGCCCATAACAGGCGCCCAGGGAATACCGTAGGCATCAATCTGCTTGACAAGGTTGATATATGCCACCGTTCCCCACGCATTATCGCCTGTAAGAGTGATAAGATCGGGGTCGGTTTCTGCAACAAGCTCATCAATCATTTCAACTGTTTTCTCGCCTTCCTCCTTAAAAACCAGGTCATCCTTGAGCTGAACATCGGCAAGATTAAGAATAACAAAATCTTCGTCGGGATTCTTTTCGATTTCTGCACAATAGTCTGCCGTAAATTCATCCGTCACCGACCATTCGGAGAAAAAGTTGCCTTCACCGAAATTAACAACAAGTGCCGCCACGGGAGAAAGAATGCGAAAAATTGAAAGAAAAAACGCAAGAATAAGCTTTAAAGTAGCCATATTGCACCTCCGAAAAAAATATCTGTAATAATTATAAATCCAAAGAGGAAAACTGTCAACACGAATAATTCTTCCGAAAGACCGCACCGCCGAGCTGTGTTGTCCACACTCACCCTCTTGGGCTTCAAGTCCTTCATCTTTTGTACTTTTCCATAAACGAAAAACATACAAAGCTGAGTTGTTTCAACAAACGCGGAGCATCTTCGCACAAACTCGACGACGGACTGAAAAGTAAACTTTCTGAGAGGTCAATTAACTCAGTAGAGTTTCAAATCAAGAAAAAACGATACTCTTGAAAAAATATAAATTTTTCAAAGGAATGAAAATTCAGAAAGAAATCTACAGTAAGCAGTTGTTCTCCCAATGGTATGCTTTTTATAAAATGAGATTGTTTCTTTTTTACCGTTGTTGACAATTGTCGGAGTGGTGATATATAATTTCGGCAGGAGGTATGCCTATGAAAACACTCCGTACTATTTTGATTTTAATTTCAGTTGTTTTATTTCTCTTGTGTTCGTGTGCCGAGGACGAAGCAGTCACAACGGTAGCTGTTGTCAACGGTGAAACGGTAACACAGGAGGAGTTTGACTATTTCAAAGCCCGCAAAAGGGCAGATGTTATAAATTATTATATCTCTGAATTCAACGCCAAGGTTGACGAGGATTTCTGGCAGACGGATTTTAACGGAATAACACCTGAAAAAGATCTTGAAGACAGAGCCATTAGTGAGTGTGTAAAAGCTAAAATTCAGCTTGTTCTTTGCAGAGAAAACGGCATTTATGATGACATTTCATTCGTTGGTTTACGCCAAAGGGCAGAAAGCTTTAACAGTCAGGATAAAAGCGAAGCAATTGGTTTAAAAACAATTGAAATGGATACCTTTTACACTTACTATATTGATACGGGAGTTATGGAACTTAAAAACATTCTCGGTGAAAAGGACCTCGCACCGACTCAAGAAGAAATCAATGCCTGTCTTGAAGATTTCGGCACACAAGAGGATAATTATACCGCCGCACGCAAAACAGCAATCTCAAATAAGTATGAGGATATGATTGAAAATCTCTGCAAAGAGGCAGAGGTTCAGAGGTAAAAGAAAAGCTTGCATCGTAAAAATGCAAGCTTTTATCATTTCTTTTTATCAGTCAAACAAATCGGAAATCAGGCGGGATATTGCAGTGAACATACTGACGAGGATATCGCAGATTGTCGGACGCTCCTTCTTACCCTCAACGCCGTCACCCTCGTAACAGCCGATGTTGTGCGTACTGTCAAGAGAATTGCCGAAGAAGTCATACTCACCCATACTTTCTTCAACCTGAACACCGGCACCGATGCACGGTGAGCAGGCTTTGAGTATAAAGCTGTTCTTATCCGTTAAATCCTCACCTGCAAACTGCGGCAAAGCGATGAAGGAGTTTTTGTCTTTTATGGGCTTTGTAACGCCCCAATAGCAGTTGTTTGATATATCATAATCGTATTTTCGGTTAAACTTTATAAGGTAACCGGGTTCGAGGACAAATATGTTGTTTTTAATCACGGCATCGTCATACATATAGAAGTTATACGTGCTGCCGTTGACAATGGTGTTGTTGTAAAACTTGAAATCGTGCTCTGCCGTATCGTTACCGTTTCCTGCACCGTTTGAGGTTATATTATCGTTTACAGAAAGACAGTAGCGGACAGTGTTGGCGTAATGGTCATCGTTAACAGGGCAGTTCCACATAAATCTTACATTGTCGTGAGAGTAAATGTATTGGAATGTGCTGTGGTCGGTATGGTCATCAAAATCGACTGCCATTCCGTCAAGCACATTTTTTGCACCTGCAATCTCGCAATTTTCAACAAGACCGTTGGTAACACCCCACATCCACACGGGAGCAGTACAATAAATACCGGAGCTCTGACAAGCGTTGATAATTGAAGAATTTCGCAGGATAATTGTATCCGTATCCGACATTATAAACGCATCATCCCACAAATCGTGAATACTGCAGTTTTCAACAATTATATTTTTATTGTACGGCGTTTCGGGAGTATTGGGGTAGTTACTTCCCGTGAAAATACCGTAACCGCAGTCATATATTTCACAGCCGTCAACAGTTATATTCTCAAGGTGAGCACCCGGAGCTACGGGCGATCCCATCAGACGAATTGCGGCTCTGCTGCTGCTAAAGTAATTGTCTGAAGGATAATTCTGTATATCGTGAAGAGTGACATTCCGTATAACTACATCTTTTACGCACGCATTTCTGTAATAAACGAGAATACCCGTACCTTTCGGAGCAGTTATTTCAATGTTTTCAATAATCCAACCTGAAGCATCATAAAGAGCGATAACGGGATCATTTTCCTTTGACGAAGTAAACAGGGGCTTCGCACCCTCACCGTAAGAGCCGATAGTTATCGGATTTGAGGCATCGGAAGTTCCCATAACACCAAAATTACCTACGTAAACACCACCTGCCTTAAAAAGAACGCTGTCCCCACCGTAATATAAAATAGAAGCAGCTTTTTCGATTGTCTTAAAAGCCTTGTCGGGCGACAGACCATTGTTGGAGTCGTCTCCGGCTATTGAATCGACATAGTAAACCGTATCTGTGTTCGCTGAGGCAAAGACCGTTGCCGAAGCTGTTATGCACAAGCAAAGCACGATACAAAAAATTTTATTGAGCATTTTCATAAAAACACCTCCGTCCAAATTTTAACACGTTGCTAAAGTATAGTCAACAAATGAGCTATAGTTTATAAAAATTAAGTATATCTTCAAATTAAGGTAAACTTCATTTCAAACATATGCCCCTACGTGCGACAATGTCGTCAACTAAAGAAAATGTTGCACAACAGATAGATTGCATAACGGTACGCGGCACTTCGCGGGGCACATAGTGCTCGAAAATGTACGATATTTTACGGTAAAGAGCGATTTCAGAAAAATAGCAAAAAGCAAGAAAAAGCCCACGAAACCTTATATATCAAGGATTTCCGGACTTTTTTGTGGCAGGGGCAGAAGGACTTGGTCTCGCCTGCCGGCTCGGTCGGCGCTTCTGCTTCGCAGAGGTCTCCACCGGAGACCCGCGCCCCTCGACACGCGGGTTTGGAGACAAGTATTCTTTCCTTATTTGATGCGGTTTCAGAGGCTTCGGGGGACATATCGAGGGACATATAACAATACTTTTGTATTATTTCATCTTGCTTTCCCGTACATTCGACTCACCTCTCTTTATGCGGTAGAATGAAGCTACCAAATATAGGGAGGTTATTTTATGAGCAGAAAAATTAAAGTCAAGTTTACGAATTTCGAGTGCAATTTACTTATCATCGGCATGAATGAGTTTCGCAATATGCTCTTAACAGAAGGGTTACCCACTGAGGATGTTGACGAACTACTTTTAAAATTCATTGATGTGTATGAAAAACAAGGAGGTTAAATATATGTCGAACATTATTGAAGAATTATATTACGGCAATCTTGAACCGCAGGAGCTGACAACGGAAATCACACCCAAGCTGAAAAAGAAGCTGAGTGTTCTTGCAAAGAAAGAGGAAGAGCTGACGGTTATGCTACCCGAAAAGGAAAGGGAGCTGTTCGTAAATTATGTGAATGCTCATAACGAATTTTCAAGTATAAGCAATTCGGACAGCTTCATATCAGGTTTCCAGCTCGGTGCAAGATTTACTTATGATACTTTTATATCTGAAATGAAACGATGATTGTTATGTCAAAGATTACATACCGTCAGGTTGGGGATTATTTAATTCCTAACCTAATAATACCGCCTGAAGAAGCAAATATCAAGCTTGGCAAATGGGGAATGTTACACAAGACATATCTTGAAAAGCATATAAAGGTGTTTTTTAACTCACTGCTTATGCAGGGTAAACTGTATCAGCACTGTGCAGAAATTGAAAAACAAGCAAATAAAATGTTTGATATGCATGTAGAACAGATGAAAGTGATTGAAGGTGTTACGGAAGAATTAAAAGAGGGCAATCAGATGGAATGGGTGCAGAGGATGGGGAATATTGAAAAAAGAGCAATGGAAATTATAACTTCAGAAATTATATATTCATAAATACCACCTCTTTTGTTGACTAAACATAAAGAATAATATAAAATTAGGTGATAGCTCTTTATGGAGGCAATGTTTATGAGCGAAAAAAATAATAATATTTTTCATACCGAAATCGGTGACGGAGTCTATCAGTTGTCAAGCAAAACTGACGGCTTGTCTCTTGAGCCGGGCAAACCAAACAGAAATTCATATCTGATAATTGGTGAAAGTACGGCTCTGCTTTTTGACCTCGCATTAGAAGAATTTTATCTCTGCACCTACGCACATAAGTTTGCGAATAAAGATATGAATATCGCTTTGAGTCACGCTCACATTGACCATATATACAATATTGAAAATGTCACAAAAATTATGATGCACCCTGATGATGCGCCCCTACTTATGAAAGGTACCATTTTTCAGCCGCCCTTGAAAAAACTACCTGAATTTACATATCTTAATGACGGAGATGTTATTGATTTGGGAAACAGAAAAATTGATGTAATTCATATTCCCGGTCATACAGATGGAAGCATACTTTTATTTGACAGAAAAACAGGATTTCTTTTTTCGGGCGATACAGTAACGAGACGTTTGCTGTATGGGATGCATTCCTTTGTGCCTATTGAGGCCTTCTGTTATAAGCTTGAAGATCTTAAGAAATTAAATATAACAAATATTTATTCGGCACATGACAGATGTGCTTTACCGTTTGAGCATATAGACTATATGATTTCTTTGCTTAAGCGATTCAGCAAATCTGAAGGCAGAATTCTTGACTTCCCCTTTTTTGAAAAAGCAGAATTTTTTTCTGACGGCAACGAAAATGAAATTTCTTATTTTGATTTTACAGTTGTAAAAAGATAATATTTTACCCTCCGATTTTATACAAATTCGGAGGGCTTTTTATGTAAGTCTATCAGAAATTATAATTTACAGTAAGGTTATATTCAAATGTTCCTGATATTTTTTCAGGGATAAGCGATGCAATCATTGCAGGAATCTCAAACATTGAAAGGTCAATATCGTCGTGATACACTTCTTTTAATGTGAGCTTTGCTGAAACAATTCTATTATTGCTTTTATCAATGTTTACTGTAAGAATGCCATTTGATAAGCTGACCGTTCCGATGTTTTTCATAACTATTTGATCATTAGCCTTTTGTATTGCGTATGTTGCTTCTTTCCCGTCCATAAAATACATATAGCCACCTTTAGCAGGCTTGTCTGTTGACGACACCTGAATATTATTAAGGTTGAAGGTTAAAACACAGGTGGTTCCGTTATCACTAATATTTGAGGAGGATATGTTTTCTGCGTAAATCGATGTAAATGCCGAAACATCTGCAGGTAATCCGACAGCATTCTGCGGGGTTAAAGTTTCCGATCCTATAAATCCGTTTAAAAACTCATCAGCTTTACTGTCGCCGGTTTCAAATTTACCTGTAATTGCTGTTCTGTCGTAAGATGCTCTTACCGGACTGCCGTTAAGCAAAGCATTATTAAATACACTTATTGCATCTGTGGGCATGGGCTGAGTTGTTTGCTCGGCAGTTGTTTCTGTAGTGGGGAGAGTTGTAGGTGCTGCAGTTGAAGCAGTAGTCGGAATTGTTGTCGGCTGTGTGGTTGTGGGTAATGTGGTGGTTGTTTCATCAATATCTGTTTTACCGCAGGCGGCGAAGCAGAACAAGAGGGAAAGTGTTAAGATCAAGGCTAATACTTTTTTTGCTTTCATAAATTTGTCCTCCTTAATTAAAGATATATTTGCCGCTGCCGATTTTGTATTCGGCATTTTTCCAATGAACTGTTGCTGTTGAATTACAAGGAATTGCAACATTAAGAATGTCGCCGTCCTTTTGTACGGTTATTTTACCTTTTTCACTTGCGAAGGTGCGTTTGAACGAGGCAAATGTTTTTTCGTCAGGTTTTATTACAATATGCTCATAGCCCGGTGTATCACTGTCAATTCCGCAGATGCTGTGACAGATGTAACCGTCAATCACCCCGAAGGCATAATGGTCAAAGCTTGTTTTTATGGGAGTGCCGTCATCATCGATTGCAAGCCAGTTTTCCCATATAGTTGTTGCGCCCATTTTAACTTCATAAAGCCATGAAGGTTTATTTTCCTGAGTGAGAATTTTCAGTGCAAGGTCATGCCGTCCGATTTTATCAAGTGCAGGCAGTAAAAAAGGTGTTGCAAGAAAGCCTGTTGCAAGACAAAAATTGTTTTGTTCTATAAGTGATAACAGTTTTTGCTTGTACCTTTCTTCATATTTTTCAGGCACGAGGTCAAAAGCAAAAGCCAAAGCATATGCGCCCATATAATCATCGGGCAGTCTGTTACTGTCAAACAGACCTTTGATTATTGCCACTTTCATTTTTTCGGCAACATCATAGTAATACTTGCTGTTTTCGCCGAGAGCTTCTGCAATCTCGCTCATAATACTCATAGTTTTATAAGCATAGTAAGGTGCTATATAGGGAACCGTTTCCTTACAAATTTCAAAGCCTTCGCATAATTTTCCCGGAACTAACCATTCGCCAAAGTGAAAGCCTGTATTAAAAAGCCAACGGTCAATCTCCTCAGGTAAATCGCTGCCTTTTTCGGTGTTGCATATATGAATAACATAGTCACACCAGCCCTGCATTGCAGAAAAACACTCTTCGAGAATAAGCTTATTCCCCGTTATCCTGTACATACTGTAGGGCACCCACACAATTGCATCGCCCCATCCTGCTATGCCTGTCTGTTCCTTTGCTCCGAAGGGAGCCATGGTTTGCATTGCTACCATTTCATATAGTTTTGTAAGAGGCGAAATCAAGGGTATGACACCGTTTGACATCTGGTCGCACATAAGCCCGTGAAGCCAGCTTGTTAAAAAAGGTGTCATTTCCTCATTAAGAGCTGCTGTTTCGCTATATATGAGAATATCACCTGTCCAGCCTGCTTTTTCCCTTGTGGGACAATCTGTGGGAATAGACATCATATTATTTTTCTGCGAATACCTGATGTTTTTGTAAAGCCTTTCAAAGCGTTTGTCAGAGCATTCAAACAGACCGGTATTTTCTTTTTCTGTAGAGAGAAGAACTGCAGTAAAGTCATCTTTTTTTACATTTTCAAGACCTGTAACCCGTATGTACCTGAAGCCGTGAAAGGTAAATAATGCTTCGTGAAGAATTTCATTTCCGTCAGATATAACTGTGTCACATTGGCGAAGCCTCATTGTTGAAAAATAATTGCCGTCTTTGTCCGTTACTTCCGTATATTCAAAGGTTATTTCAGCACCCTTGGGGGCATTTATTTTTATTCTTGCTCTGCCGGCTATAACCTGTCCGAAATCAACAATTGTTTCTCCCTTGGGCGAAATGTATATTTTTTTTGCAGCTATCAGCTCGACAGGTCGTATCGGCGGTAATGCCTGTGCGACGAGATGTGATTTTTTATAGTTCTGCTTAATTGCTGTTTGCTCTTGTGAATAAGGCAAAGTGAAATCTCTTTTTTCACCCATAAATAAATCGGAGAAAATTATGTTGGTTTGTCTTACGGCTTCAGTGCCGTCAGAAACTATTTTTTCTTTTGTCCCATCCGTATAATAAACATGAAGCTCATAAAGTATGGCGGGCCTTTCATGAATTTCCTTTGTTCTTACGGCTGTCTGAGGGCAGAAGAACCAGCCGTCACCGACAGTAAATTCAAGCTTATTTTCTCCCGACTTCAGAAGCTTCGATACATCGTAGGTCTGATAATAAAGTAATTTATCATAAGGAGTGAACTCAGTGGCAAACTCTCTGTTGTCAGGTCTGTCCCCGTTTATTTGAACCCGGTATACACCGTAACAAGTGGCATAAAGTCTTGCTTTTGAAATACTTTTTTCGATTTTAAAGCTTTTATCAAATAAAACAACGGGATTTTCAATTCCGTAGGTAAAAAGCTTGCTTTCATTTCTCTCAAAGGGACTTTCAGACCATTTTGCAGTAATTTCGTCTGAAGATAAAAATGCAGTTTCAAATATTGAATTTTCTGTGCTTACATTCCCTTTGTTATCCCAAACGGTGACGCTCCAGTTATATTCTGTAAGTGATTTAAGACTTCCCTCGTATTCAATAAAGCTCTGTTTGTTTGAGCTTACTTTACCGCTTGAATAAACAAGCTCTCCACCGTCAAAAACGTCTATCTGATATGCAGTCTGAACAACATTCTGTTCATCACTTTCGATTTTCCAGGAAAATTCGGGAGCTTTATCTATACCGAGTGGCTTTTTCATATGATTTGTTCTTAAATGACAAACCTTCAACAGCTACACCTCCTTGAAGCTTTCAAATACAAGTCTTTCAATTTTTTTGCTTACTTTATACCCCGAGCCACCGGCATTGCTGATATTTGTCAGCCAAAGGGCTTCGAGCTTATCTTCAGGACTTATGAAGAAGTGAGTACCGAAAGCGCCCGACCAACCGTAGGTGCCTTCTGTTGCATTGAAATCGCCTTTTTTGCTGTTTTGACGGATTCTTACACCAAGTCCCCATACCTGACCGGGTTCGGGTTCCAAATGCTTTTCGGGAGCTTCTGTATGCATTCTTTTTACAGTTTCTTCCTTGAGGATTCGTACACCGTCAAGCTCACCTCCCATACAAAGCATACGGATAAAGCGTTCATAATCTTCAAGCGTACTGTAAAGTCCCCCTGAACCGCATATATATCCGTTATTCATTTTTATAAATCCATTTACATCCGAAGCTGTTCCCGTTACATCCTTTAAGCCTTTTTTTGTGTGCTTATAAAGCCTGACAAGATCTTTTTTCGGTGCATTAAAGGTTGTGCTTGTCATATTCAACGGCCTGAAAATTTCTTCATCAAAGAAAATGTCCGCTTCCTTTTCTGACACGATTTCAATCAGTCTTGTAAGTACATCAAAGCTTGCAAGAGCAGAATAGCTCGTCATTGTTCCCGGCTGCCAGTCAAGATAATATTTTCCGTATCTTTCCGATACCTCTTTCGTAGCGGAGCGTTTTTCCTTATTTCTGATAGCAGCCATAAAACCCCAGACACCTTGTTCGAGTCCTGATGAATGAGAAAGCAAATCTCTTACGGTAATATCTCTTTCGGCAGGTACCGTTTTTGGAGTTATTTGATTAAAAAAAGCGAGCTTAAGAACTGTTGAAAGAGGGTTCATTTTTTCTTTCCAGCGAAAACGCTTATCACATATAACTCTCATATTTTTGAATTCGGGAAGATAGTCGGCAACCGAATCATCAAGAGAGAGCTTACCGTCATCAATCAGCTTCAATACACCCACTGCAATAACAGGCTTTGTCATAGACATCATTCTGAAAATATCTGTGTACTGAACTTCCTTTTTAGCCCTTAAATCGGCGTACCCCCATTTACCCTTAAGGACTACGGTATCATTTTTTCTTACCGTAAGAAGTCCGCAAGCTATTTCTCCGTCTGACACGAGTTTTTGAATATATTTTGTTAAGTCAATCTTACTCATAATTTCCTCATTATATCAATTATGTAATTTTCACAGTCACGGGCAAAAACCGCCTGATCTTCGCATTTTGCTTCATTAGGCATAGTAAAATCAGAACGGTTGACTTCAAGAAAACCGTGAATTGCGTCTTTATATTCTTTGAAAGAGACTTCAATGTTCGCTTCTCTCAGTTTTTCATAATAAGCTACGGCGTGAGGCTTCAATGCATCCTTACCGCAAAGAATGATATCCGTAGGCGCAAGCTTTTTAAGGCTTTCTGCTTTTGCCACGGCAGGAGATAAAAAGCTTTCTTTCATG
Organism: Clostridia bacterium; assembly: GCA_017415025.1. GTDB lineage: Bacteria > Bacillota > Clostridia > Oscillospirales > Acutalibacteraceae > CAG-488. The sequence goes on along the minus strand of JAFQJH010000006.1, from coordinate 22,219 downwards.
TCAAGCAAGCCAAAGAAAAGCTCGTGTATTTCCGCCATTTCCTCTTTATTTTCACCGCTTTGAGCCAAGGGATTAGGTAATGTACCGGTGCAGTCAAGAAAAGGATAAACTAAAATTTGTCTTGCGATTTTAATATCTCTTTCCTTTGCAAGAATTGCTGCACCTGCCACAATGTGAGCCCCTGCACTTTGTCCGCAGATAACAATTTTTTGAGCATTTGTTTCATATTCATTACTGTTATCTGAAAAATGCTTTATAACCCTTAATACCTCTTCCATCGGGTACGGGAAAGGATGAACATCTAATTTTTTATAGTTAAGATTAACGGCAACGCAAGGTGTTTCTCTTGAAATCTTTTGACAGAGAGAATCAACAAATACAGCGTCTCCGCCCACCCATGCACCGCCGTGCAGTTCAATAAACACAGGTAAATTTTTGTTGCTTCCCTCGGGTATATGCACAATACAATCCACTCCGTCAAGAACTCTTCTTTCACCGATTGACGGTATAAGAGCGTATGCTTCCCGTTGTTTTTTCAGTGAGGCTGAAGCTGCCTGTAATTTTTCTGAAAGCATATTTTTCACCTTAATACTTTCTTGAAAGCTGTGCTTCACATTCTTCTCTTGTTATTTCGCCTGCATTGCACTTTGCCATAAGCTCAACATCCTTGTCCTTCATCCTGTAAAGAGCCATTACAAGGACACCTAAAATGGTGCCGATTGCAGGAATGAGTGCATAAACTATCCACAGCATATTAAGAGCACTTTCGGGCTGCTGAATATTCTGCGCCGCAACCTCTTCAAAGCTTTCAGCAGTAATCTCTACCCAACCTGAAAGTCCGAGCAAGAAAAGTCCCAGGGATGACGCAACGCTTTGCGTAAGCTTTGTTACGAAGGAATTCAGCGAGAAGAAAATGCCTGAGCAGTCTTTTCCTGTTTTATATCTCGTATACTCTATCGTATCGGGAATAAGGAAGTTCTTTGCAATAAGAGAAACATTTCCGGGCAGTGCCTGAATAACAAGGAGCAGGCAGATAAGAACAATTTGCTTTGTTCCTACAAAATAAATTGCGAGAAGCGGAATACCGCCCAAAAGTCCCGTAAAGAGAATGACGGGTATTTTGCCGAATTTTTTTGTAAGCTTCGCTGTTGAGAGCTGTGCAATAAGTCCGGGCACAAGAGAAATGAGCACGGGAATTACAAAAATCATAGAGTTTCCGAAATGGTAGTATGCTACAAAATTAGCAAGAGTACCGCCTGTTGCAAGGCAAGAAGTTACGACACTGCTTAAAAGTAAGATAAAAATATATTTGTTTGTTCTGACGCAGTTAATCATATCCTTAAAGGTGTAGCGGGCTCTGTCGTCTTCATCGGCATTTTTCAGCTCCACGTTATACTCTGTAACACCCTTTGTCATGGGAACCATCATAGCAAAGAAAATTATTGATGAACCGAAAACGACCCATTTAATCGGTAATCCTACCATTTCACTGACAAGAGCATAGAAAACGGCTCCGATAATCATAATAATACCGCTGTTGAGAATCTGTCTGTTCTGAATAATTACATTTCTTTCTTCAAGATTATCGGTGATGCTTACTGCGAGAGAGTTCATAGGAACCTCCACAAGTGTGTATGTAAGGTCATAAAGTAAATAAGAAACGCCGAACCATATCAGCTTCGCTGTTTCTGAAATATCCTGCGGCATCATGAAGAAAATTACCGTAAAAATAGGAAACATCCAGAATGTAAGTCTGAACCAAGGTAAATATTTTCCTTCCCCAACTATCTTTTTGAGCTTGGACAGTTTATCAAGATGAAGCTTGTCAATAAGGAATCCGAATATAACATCGTCAAATGAGTCAATTATTTTAACTGCAAGCATAATGCCTGCAATTTTTGCAGGGTTTATGCCTTGCATAAGAAGAAACATTGTCATAAATGTTGTAACCAAAGCACCCTCGCAGGTTCTGCCAAGGTCACTGACGTAATATTTCACTCTTTGCTTTTTTGTTGTCAGCCAGTTTGATTTATCAAGTACGGTTTTTTTAGTTTTCTCCATATTCTTTGCTCCTTATCTGTTAATTCTTATATCTTTCAGAGTTTCATCTATCTTTTCGAAGGCTTCTGTGCTTACCTGCAAAAATGTAAGCACATTTCTGATACTTACTCTTTCCACAAAATCACCGATCTTCATTTTCGCCGCTTCAATCAGAAGATAATATTTAAGATGTCTCTTCTTAAAAAGCTTTTTCGCTTCTTCATTTCCGAGTATAAGGCTTACGGAATTTTTGCTTGAAAAGTATTCTGCATATTTATCCTGATATTCTGCACTGTCACGAATTGAAATGTAGCTTCCTGTAACAATATCATTTATCCAGGAAGCACTTTCCTCTACCCAATCACCTACACGGCTGCAGAAAAGCGGCGGTACGGCATTCACTTCCTTGCCTATTGAAAAGCCGTGCATTGAAAAGCCGTAAATGTGTTCTTCATAATCAATATAGTATTTATCAAGTGCCCTGACAAAACGGTGTGTGTTCTCTATCGGAACAATCCAATCGTTTCTTGAGGAAGCAATAAAGCAGGGACAGGTGTTTTCATCAATATTATCCGTAATATCAGGTGCGCCCGGTGCCGAATATTCAATGGTTTCACGACTCAATGCAGGATAACAGAGTATTGCGGCAAAGGGCTTGTTTTTTGCCATTGTGGCTCCTGCACCTGCAAGATGACCGCCTGCAGAAAAGCCTGCAAGGATAATTTTGTCTTTGCTGATACAGTAATCCTTGCTGTTTTCCTTGATATGCTCCATCGCATTTTCGAGATCTTCAAGCGGATAAGGCCACTTGTAATGCTTTCCCACGCTGTAGCACAGAACAAAGCAGTTAAAGCCCAGTGAATTGAATTTCTCTGCAACAGGTCTTCCCTCGTTAATACTGCATTCGTTATATGCACCTCCGGGAAGAATCAGAATTGCAGGTGTTTCTTTTTTGTGACAGATAAAAGAGGTTAAGGTGACCTTTCTTTCTTTATTGAGTACAATTGTTTTTTCAGCCATTACACCGCCTCCTTGACAAAACAGTTAAACAATGATACATTTGTAACTGTTACAAGTGTATCATCTAAAAATTTTCATTTCAATATTTTCGGGACAATTCGTACTTCAACTGAAACACAAGAAAAGGAAGTGTAACACTATGTCAAGAAAAAATGAGGCACATGAAATAGTTGTGGAGAGTATAACCGACGCTCTGCTTATACTTATGAAGCAAAAACCGCTTAGTGAAATCAATGTTTCCGAGCTTTGCAATAAGGCAGGAGTCAGCAGAGTTTCATTTTACCGTAATTTCACATCTCTTGAGGATATTTTGCTGAAATACTTAAAAAAATGCACAGATGATTGGTGGGTAGAATTTTCAAAAAAGAGCGAAGAAGAAATTCAGCAGACCTTTTGGCCTGCTCTTTTGAGGCAATATAAAAACCATACGGAGCTGATAAATCTTTTAAAGAAGAACGATGTCACTCATATACTGAAGGAACACATTTTTTCCTGCTGCGGACCAAAGCCTGAGCACGACGAAAAATCTGCCTATATCTGCGCCTGTCTTGCAGGACTCATTTACGGATTTGTTGACGAATGGATAAAAAGAGGCATGAACGATAAGCCGCCCAAAATAGACATAAGAAAAATGATAGCTTTAGCTGACGGTATTTAATGAAACAAAAGGGGCAATCTGTTTCACTTGAGGCTTCAATAATTGATTTTATACCTTCTTTGTGTTACAGTTGTAACAGTAAAGAGGGTGTTTTTTATGAACAATGCTTATGAAGAAAAGCACAAGTCTCTTGCGGCAGAAATTGCTGCAGAAGGTATGGTGCTTTTAAAAAACAACGGTTGTCTGCCTTTAGACAAAGAGACGAAAAGTATCGCCCTTTACGGTATCGGTGCAAGACAGACCGTAAAAGGCGGTACAGGCTCCGGTGATGTAAATACACGTAGCTTTGTTTCAGTTGAAGAGGGCCTTGAAAGCTCAGGCTTCGAAATCATAACAAAAGAACTGCTTGATGAATATGATATGGTACTTTGCAAGGAAAGGGACAACTACAACAAAAGCATACAGGCATTGTCAGAAAAAGGAGTTATGACAGCTCTCGGCGCAATGCTCGGAAAGCCTTTTAAAGCTCCTGATATGGCAAAAATCAGGTCTGACGACTGTGAAAAATTTAAAGCGGAGTTTGCTGTTTATGTTCTTTCACGAAACTCCGGCGAAGGTGCAGACAGAAAAAACGAAAAAGGAGATTATCTTCTTTCCGATAATGAAATCAGCGACATTTCACTTCTTTCGGAAAACTATCAGAGGCTTGTCCTGCTTCTGAATGTTGGCGGAGTTATTGATATAAGCCCTGTTTACGATAAAGCTGATGCCGTTCTTTTAATCGGTCAGGCGGGCATAGGAACAGGTAGCGCAGCGGCTGATATATTATCGGGTAAGACTACACCTTCAGGAAAATTAACAGCCACCTGGGCAAAAAAATACGAGGATTACCCCTGTGCTGAAGATTTTACAAAGGGTGATATATGGAACACGGAATATAAAGAGGATATATTTATCGGTTACCGATATTTTGACAGGAATAGGATAAAACCGATGTTTCCTTTCGGCTTCGGTCTTTCATACACGAATTTTGTTACCGAAATTAAAGATATTGAACAGAGTGATAATACTGTCACAATAACACTTTCGGTTATGAATAAGGGCAATAAGTTCAGCGGTAAAGATACAGTGCAGATTTATGTCCGTCAGCCAAAAGGGATAAAGGAAAAAGCAAAAAAAATTCTTGTTGCTTTTGCAAAAACAAAGATACTCGCCCCGAATGAAAGCGAAATACTTTCTCTTTTCTTTGACATAAATGACCTTGCTGTTTACGATGAGGAGCTTTCAGCTTGGCATATTGAGAAGGGTGAATATGAAGTTTATCTCGGGAACAGTTCTGATAATCTTACACTTGTTTCAAGAGTAAATTTAGACGACAAAATTATTCCGCTTAAAAAAATAACGGAAAACTTTGACAAGGAAATTGAAGCTGCAATTCAAAATCTTTCAGTTGAGAATACAGTTAATCTTGTCGTGGGTAACGCTCGTACAAGTCTGACGGATTTCAGCGTAATCGGCAATGCATCGAAAAGCATTCCCGGTGCCGCAGGTGAAACTACAGATATGCTTGAAAAATACGGTATCGGCCATATAACAATGGCAGACGGGCCCGCAGGCATAAGAATTAATCCCAAGGTTTATAAAAAAGACGGGCTTTATATAAATAATCCTAAGGAAGATCCCGTTCTTTCCCTGGTCTTGCCGGAAAAGGCACAGAATGTTGATTTATCGGGCACTGAAACAGAATACAGATATTGCACGGCACTGCCTTGTGAAACAATGCTTGCACAAACCTGGAATACGGACTTACTGTTTAAATGCGGTGATATAATCGGTAAAGAAATGGAATTTTTCAGCATTGATTTGTGGCTTGCTCCCGGCATGAACATTCAGAGAAATCCTCTTTGCGGAAGAAATTTTGAATATTTTTCAGAAGATCCGTTTCTTACGGGAAAGTGTGCCGCATATATCACTAAGGGTGTGCAAAGCCATAAAAACAAAGGTGTTACTCTTAAACATTTTGCCTGCAACAACAGGGAGAATAACAGGAATTACAACAACTCAATTATATCTGAAAGAGCACTCAGGGAAATATACCTTAAAGGATTTGAAATCTGCATTAAGGAAAGTGGACCTATGGCGGTAATGAGTGCATATAATCTTATAAATTCGGTACATTGTTCAAACTCATACAGGATTTTGACAGAAATACTGCGAAACGAATGGGGCTTTGACGGTATTGTAATGACGGACTGGTATGCTACACAGGATTTGTCCGGCAATAATGACAAGCCGTACGGCGCATCGGATGCTGCACTATGTATAAAGGCAGGAAACGACCTTATCATGCCGGGCAGCAGAAACGATATTGACAGAATACTTGAGGCGCTCAAAAGCAGTACGCTCACTGAAGAAGAACTGCATTTAAGTGCAAAGAGAATACTGAAAGTTATAAGGAGGTGCGGAAAGTGAACATTAAGGACGATGTAGTATTTTATAATATTGCTCCCTTTAAGGAAACTGAGGACATAAAAGACCGATGCAATATTGATTACATAGAAAAAGAGCTGAAAAAACTATTTCCTGATGATGTTTTTGTTGTTAAATCTGCAATCATAAATGAAAGCGGAAAATATCAGAGTAAAGCAAATGCTATAGAAAAAGCTCTTCCCTTTTTAGCTCAGCTTAAAGGCCTGCCGTCTTATTGCGATGTCAGAATAAGCCTTAAAACCGGAGACTTCTACGAAGATATTATTGTTTGGTCACCACTAAAATGGAACGAACGCTTTTTAGGCACCTGCGGAGGCGGTACGAGTACGGGTGGTACAGGCTACTTTGGTAAGCCTGACAACACTGCAAGAGGTACAACCGTACCTTATGCCATAATGAACGGCTTTTCTTCCGCTACAGCTGATGCAGGAAATGTAACGGGCTTTGATGACAGAATGATTGACCCGGAATCGGGTGAAATCAGAAAAGAGCTTTATGAAAACTGGCGTCACAGAGCAACAAATGATATGGCCCGTTTCGGAAAAGCGGTAACTGAAATTCTCCACAATAAGAAGATAAAATATTCTTATCTCAACGGAGGAAGCGGTGGCGGCCGTCAATGTATAACACAGGTACAGGAATACCCTGACAGCTTTGACGGAGTATGGGCTTCCTGTCCGGCGATAAATTGGTGTAAATTTGTTCCGGCAGGATACTTTATTCTTTCTGTAATTCATCATTACGGGAACACCTTAACTTCCGAAAAAATAAAATATATATCTCAAAAGGTCCGTGACAGCGTTGGCGGAGACGATAAATATTATAAGCTTACCGAAAGAGTTGATTTTGATGCACTTTCATTGGTAGGCAAAAAAACAAAGGGTGGTATCATTACCGATAATGACGCAAGAGCAATGAATGAAATATGGAACGGTCCTGTAAGAAAAAACGGTGAGAGGCTTTGGTACAGCTTTTATCCCGGCGGTACCTTCTGGAATGTGGGTATACCGGTTGGTGCTTTCTATTATGCTCTTTTCAGCAAAAAAGCAAAGCCTTTCTATCTTTCAACTGTTTACCTTCGTTGGGTAACAAGAGACACAAAATGGAAGTGTGACAGTATAACCAAAGATGAATTTGAAAGGCTCTTTGATGAAAGTGTACGGCTTTTTGGTGATAGTGCCTCTGACAAGGCTGACCTTACAGATTTTGCAAAGCACGGGAAGCTTATGCTGGACCATGGCACGGATGATCCGCTTATCCCCGTTGACGGCAGTATAGATTATTATAAAAAAGTCTGTTCGTTGATGGGAAAAGATAAAACAGAAAAATTCTTCAAGCTCTTCATTATGCCCGGCGATTCTCACGGAAATTGTAGGGGTAAAGGCGGAGGAATGACCGCCGCAGAGGGTTTAAAGGCACTTATGGATTGGGTTGAAAACGGTATTGAGCCCAAAACAGTTGAAACAGTCAGAGTTAATATGAAAGGTGACCTTCTTGCAAACGGAAAGCAAGATGCGTACAGGGTAAAGGAATAATGACCTACTATTTAGCAATAGATATCGGAGCATCCTCAGGCAGACATATTCTCGGTCACATTGAAGACGGTAAGCTCTGCCTTGAAGAAATCTACCGATTTGACAACGGCATAAAAAACGAAAACGGCACACTCGTGTGGGATATCGAAAGTCTTTTTTCAGAAGTGAAAGCAGGTTTAAAAAAATGCGCTGAAATCGGTAAGATTCCCAAGACAATTGCCATTGATACATGGGGCGTTGATTATGTGCTTCTCGACGAGAACAAAAAGGAAATTCTTCCTGCGGTGTCCTACCGTGACGGGAGAACAACCGAAGCTATAAAAGAGGTAAATGAAATAATCTCTCAGGCAGAGCTTTATTCACGAACAGGTATACAAAATCAGAGCTTCAACACAATTTATCAGCTTTTCTGCGACAGAAAAAGCGGTAAGCTGAGCAATGCCAAGTACTTTCTTATGATGCCCGAGTATCTTTCTTTCAAGCTTACAGGGAAAATCATTAACGAGTACACAAATGCAACTACAACTAATCTCGTAAACGCAGAAAGTAGGCATTGGGATAAGGCAATCCTTGATATCCTCGGATTGCCGTCAGATATATTCTGTAAGCTTTCTCTTCCGGGTACTGTTGTGGGTAATTTCACAGATGAAGCGAAAGCTGAAACCGGCTTTGACAGCACGGTTATTCTCTGTCCCTCACACGACACGGCATCTGCTGTTGCGGCTTGCCCCGTTGACGGTGAAAGTGTATATATTTCATCAGGCACCTGGAGCCTCATAGGTACAGAAAATCCTGTTCCCGTACTCACCGAAAAGGCACTCAAAGCTAACTTTACCAACGAGGGCGGTATCGAATATCGCTTCCGTTTCCTCAAAAACATTATGGGTATGTGGCTGCTTCAGAATATCCGCAGAAGCATAAATAAAGAGCTTACCTACGATGAAATGATGAACCTTGCAATGAAAAGCACATTCACAGAAAAAATTGACCCGAACGCACCTGAATTTGTTGCTCCCGAAAATATGCTTGAGTCAGTGAGAATTTATCTTGGCAAACCCGATTTGTCGCTCCCTGATGTGCTTTCGAGCATTTATCATTCACTTGCAGATTCTTACAGAAAGGCAGTAGACGAAATCGAGAGCATCAGCGGAAAGGAAATCAAGGCAATTCACATTGTTGGTGGAGGAAGCAAAGATAAATATCTCAATAGGCTCACCGCTGAATATACAGGCAAAAAGGTATACACAGGTCTTATGGAAGCCACGGCAACAGGAAACATACTTTCACAGATTATGTATAACAAAAAAATAACTCTCACCGAAGCGAGAGAGATAATAAAAGCAACTTTTGACATTAAGGAGGCAAACTGATGAGCAGATACAGCGAAGCAAAAGAAATATATGCAAAGTACGGTATAGATACTGAAAAAGCACTTGAAACACTAAAAAATGTGTGCGTTTCGGTCCATTGCTGGCAAGGCGATGATGTTATCGGCTTCGACAGTAAAGAGGCTCTTTCCGGCGGTATTCAGACCACGGGTAACTACCCGGGCAAGGCATGCACTCCCGAGGAGCTTATGGCAGACTATGACAAGGCTTTTTCGCTTATGCCGGGTAAAAAGAAGCTGAATCTTCATGCTTCTTATGCCTTTTTTGAAGATGGTGAAGCAGTCGGCAGAGATAAAATTGAGCCCAAGCACTTTAAAAAATGGGTGGACTTTGCCAAAAAAAGAAATATGGGTATCGACTTTAACCCAACCTTCTTTTCACACCCTATGGTTAAGGATAATCTCACTCTTTCTTCTCCCGACGAAGAAGTGCGTACATATTGGGTCAATCACGGTAAAGCCTGCCTTAAAATTGCAGAATATTTTGCAGAAGAAACAGGTGTACCCTGTGTAATGAATATATGGATTCCCGATGGCTACAAGGATATCCCGGCTGATAGACTTTCACCGAGAGCGAGATTTAAAAAGAGCCTTGATGAAATTCTCGACACACCTTATAATAAAGAAAAGGTTTATGTTACTCTTGAATCAAAGGTTTTCGGTATCGGTCTTGAAAGCTATACTGTAGGCTCGGCTGAATTCTGCCTTTCATACTCCGATTACAAGGGTATCACACCTCTTATGGATAACGGTCATTACCATCCCACGGAAATGGTCAGCGACAAGATTTCTTCACTTCTCCTCTTTAACGAAAAGATTGCCCTTCACGTTACAAGAGCAGTCCGTTGGGACAGCGACCACGTGGTTATTTTTGACGATGAAACCAAAGAGATAGCAAAAGAGATTGTCAGAAATGATGCACTTGAGAGAGTGTTCATTGCGACAGATTATTTTGATGCATCAATCAATCGTATTGCCGCTTGGGTAACAGGTGTAAGAAGCGTGCAAAAGGCGTTACTGTTTGCACTTTTACAGCCCGATGAGAAGCTTAAAAGGTTACAAAGCGAAGGTAACTTTACTGAGATTATGTATCTTCAGGAAGAAATGAAAACTGCACCCTTCGGTGATGTGTGGAATGAATATCTTGAGAGAGAAAATGTAGCATCTGACTATCTTTCCGAAGTTAAAAAATACGAAGAGGAAGTTCTGGTGAAAAGAGTATGAAAGATATATTGACTGCTCCCTTTGTGGAAGAAATGAAAAAGACCACCGCAAATATGTACCGTCTCGGCTGGGACGAAAGAAATGGCGGAAACATCAGTTATATGCTCGATAAAAATGAGGTTGCAGAATATCTTGACCTCGATAATGTTATCCGCACAATCCCCACAGGTTTTGATGCAACTGACCTTATCGGCAAGATTTTTATTGTTACGGGTACGGGCAAATATTTCAAAAATGTGGAGACAGACCCCGAAACAAACCTTGGTATTATCCGCATTGCAAAGGATGGCACAACAGCAGAGCTTCTCTGGGGTTATAAAGACGGCGGTAAGTTTACAAGTGAGCTTCCTGCACACCTTATGAGCCATATGGCAAGGCTTAAGGTTGACCCCGAAAACAGAGTTGTTATGCACTCTCACCCGACATATACCCTTGCTATGAACTATGTTCACGAGCTCGACGAAAAGAAATTCACTCATACCCTTTGGGAAATGTGTACCGAATGTATTGTAGTTTTTCCTGACGGTGTAGGCATACTACCTTGGTTGCTCTGCGGTACTAATGAAATCGGCGAGGCAACTGCGAATAAAATGGAAGAGTTCCGCCTTGTTGTGTGGGGTATGCACGGCATTTACGGTGCAGGTAAGACAATGGACGAAACCTTTGGTCTCATTGAAACCGTTGAAAAGGCAGCTCAGATTTTTATGCTGACGGCACATCTGCCAAGAATCAACACAATAAAAGATGAAGAAATGGTTGAGCTTGCAGAGTTTTTTGGAGTGAAATACAGAAAAGATTTTTTGAATATATAACAAATATCAAAGCTCCCTACCTCGGCAAAACCGATTCAGGGAGCTTTTTCGTTATAGCTTAATCCTCACCGCAGACACACCGCCCATTTCAGGCTTTTTCTCCATAAACTCATCAGGTATCTTATTTTCATAGCTTTCCATATAAGTTGCCGAACCGAGATAAGCAGAGATATTAGTCCTCGGTATAATAACCCATTCGGAGTCAGGCTCTTTGTTTGCGATATAGTATTCGGCAAGAGTAATCATAAGCCCTTCCGTTTTTGCATTTACACCGTAAGACTTGATTTTTTGCAGTGTTTCATTGGGCAACACAACCGCCTCAGTACGCAAAGGACCGAGAACAAGTGCATCTGCAATAGCTGTATCAAAAAGCAAAGGGAAATCAGCTGATGAACGGTTGTTGTAAATGGAATACTGAAACTGTATCAGCTTGTTAGCCCAAGTGCCTTCAATGGTTTTTAAGGTCTTCTTTTCGGCAAAGCAGTGAAGCTTCTTTGTAACATTGTCTTTGTTTTTCTTGATGTATTCTGAAAGAGAATGCAGGTATCTGTAATACCATCCTGCACCGTTTTCATCAACGATATTCGGAAACTCACTGTGAAGTTCAGGAAATGATGTGTGGAAAGTTAATGCTTTGTTTCCTACTGTTTCATAAGGCAGACTGCACCAAGCACATAAGAAATGTCTTGCTTCTTCTGTTCTCTCATAAGGGTCATCGGCACGAAGTGTACCGTCGGCATTATGAAAAAGATAGCCCCTTGCAAGAACGGTAAATATGCGACTGAAGCCCTTGTTCTGCTTAATCATTCTTACTGTAAATCTGCCTATGAAAGCAGTTGATTGCTTACTGTCTGCATTAAAAACGGGAGTGTCGGTATATGCTTTGAATTCAAGCCATTCATTAGTCATAGCTCTTATCTCCCTTCCTTGCAAATCGTGTAATGTGCCTGTAATAAGCATTATAAAGGAAATCACGCTTATTAAGAGCTACAATATATTTTACCGAAGCATTGAAAGAAATAACATGAGTTTCAATTATCCTTGCTGCTTCCTTTGAAACAGTTTCACGGTAATTGCCTACGGGATTTCTTAAGTAGGCTTTAACCATTAAAGTCAGCTCCTCGGAATCGTTAGGATACTGCATAGCAGAAGCGTTTGCAGAGATATTGTAGTTCCGTGTTTCGGTAATAATATCGGGTAACAGTTTGTACCCGCCGAAACGGAAATCAGTAAAGATATCGTAATACTCTCTGTACTCTGTTTCAGGCAGATGCTTTATGAGAAAGGCGTATCTTTCATCCTCTTTCATGAAGTGCCAATTCTCATTCCTTACCGCAAAATATATCTCATTTACTCTTTCTTCAGGTAAGTTGATGAATACTGCAGCAAGCTCGTCTGCTTCATAATCGTTTTCCTTGTTCTGCATATACAGAATACGGTTAATATCGTTGTGCTTTGCTTTTATCTTGCTTGCGGCATGTCGCCTTGATCTTATTCTTTTAAGACACTCTTCATAATCGGCGATTACTCTGCCTACATAATCAAGAATCTTCGGATCAAGCTTCTTTTCCCAACCGGGATTCTTCGCAAAGGTGAAAAGCTCACTTGCATCAGCCTGATGACAGTCTGCCCTTGGTGTATGCTTTTTCATTTCTCTTGCAAAATACGGAAGTTTTTCAAGGTTAGAGCTGACCTCATCCCAATTCTTACCTTCAAAGAATTTCTTAAAGCGTTCATCAAAGGTAGGCTCATACCAACGGCGCTTGCCTTCTGCCTTTTCAATAAGAGCCTTGTATTTAAGGAAGGATGTTCTTTCTGCTTTGTTGGTTTCAAGATATTCTGTCAAATCTGGCTTTATGCCGCTTTTAGCAGAGTCTATCTCAAGACCTGTCAGTATCTCAAGCATTTCTGTTTCCTTGCGGTACTGCTCTTTCTTTTCATCATCGGTGTTTTCGTCATAGGCTATTATACTTCTGTCAAGTGCCGCATTTGAAATCTGACCGACACGGGATGAAAAAGTATTTCGTATTGTTTCAAAGCGTTTGTACCAATCGTTTGCATCTGCGATGATTGGTTCGGCGGACGGTATGCTTAAAAGAGGCAGATTACCACCAAGTGAAAAATCATCCTTACTGTAATTGCTTTTAATACAGCTTGTCAGCATAGGCTCGGCTACTGTCTTAATCATATCACCGTCAAAGTCTGCACCGCCAAGTCTTTCGGCAAGAAGAGATACAGAGTTTACCATAATTACATCCGTAAGACCTGAAAGGTACTTTTCTCTGTAAGTGCCGACATTTTTTAACGGCTTAACAGGTGCTTCTTCATTTCTTGCAATATGTGGATTACGAAGTAGTGCATAGATATCCTGCTCTGAATATACTGCACCGGGAGCATAAAACTCATTTGTATCAAGAAATTCGTTTCTAATGTCTGCATAAATGTCAGGTCTTCCGTCGTTATCTCTGATAAGCTCATAGAATAATTCCATAATATCAGCCGCAAAGAAACGGTTATCACCGTCAACAAGTAAACGACCTATGGAGTAATCTTTAAGTAAGCTCTCTGCTGCATCGTTAAGCTGACGGACAAAATACGGCTCATTAATAAACTTGGGATTTTTTCTCAACAGCTCTGCAAGATGATAGCTACGACTTTTTCTGCCGAAGGTCCATTCATCTGCCTTATCGGTAAAATACCTTATACGCGCGTTTACATCACGGCGAAGCTCATAATATCTCTGCTCTGTCGGCTTGGTCAGCCACATTCTTTCATCCTCTGTGGGAGAGTGTTTCCAGCCTAAAGGCAAATCATCGGGTCTGAATTCAGATGAAAGCATTTTTACCGTATTGAGGAACTGATAGTTAAGCTCGGTTGTATCCTCAGCTTCTGTTTTGCTGACGTTGGTGATGTATATGGTATGCTCATAAGCTCGGCAGAGCTGGACATATGTCTGCCATGAAATATTATAGTGTTTCAGCCACTTGTAGCCCTTGAACTGACTTTCGGTAAGTATCATACAAAGGCTGTCAACTTGGTGCTTTCTTCCCCATATATCGGTTATTGTTTCAATGCCCGCTTCCCTGAACAAAGCCTTGAAATCTGTTTTATGCACCATTCCCTTGATATACGGCATACGAATCTGAAAAGAGGAATGTTCTTTTTTACTGCCTATTTTACTGTCAATCTCACGGGCAAATTCAGGTGAAATCAGCCCCATACCATCAAAGCGTGTGGTTTCAATGTCACCTGTACATTCTGTTCTTTCATATTTTCTTATACTGCCTTCACCTGTAACATCGGTAACCGTTACATAAGAAACATCATTTGTAATATGCTTGGGGTTAGAAACAATAGCGACATTTTCAAGGAAGAACTTATTATCCGGTTCAACTCTGATACCTGACGAAAACAAAAGTCCGTTATATGCATAGAGCTTTGAAAGCTCGCAAACATCAATCTTTAAGTTAAGGGTTATTCTGCGTGTAATTTCATCATAGAGGTCAGCACGGACAAAGGAGAGCTTTGCGTTTCTACTCATAGATGCAGAACGCTCAAAGGCAAGATATTTATGCTGACCATTACCAAGGTCAAGAGTAATGCCTTCGGGACGGAACATAGATTCAGCTTTTTTCTGCCTTAATGCATTTTTAGGGAATTCTGCACTTCTATCAAAGATGCCTGCAAAGTCAAGATAGATAATAGCATCGTACAAATCATCAATTATCAACTCATCATCTTTAGGTGAATAACCGTCTCTGTGAAGCATAGACATCAGCTGATAGAAAACGGCATTATCATCCTGATATGTTTCGCCGTGGTTTAATAATACACTTGCAGTTTCCGCTTTGTTGAGATTAAAAGAGTATATATCCTCATCAAAGGGTTTTGCATAAGCAAGAATTGCTTTTGCGGATAGCATAGGGATTTTATATCTTACACCGGTCATAGCTTCACCTCCTTAAATGATTATCACAAGTATACTACATCACTACATAAATTTCAATATTTTGGTATATGAATACTGCGTCACATTTTTTGAATGACATACAAAAACTGCCCTCACAGGGAGAGCAGTTTGGAAAATATTGAACTTAACAAATTGGAAAACTGTCAGACTCAATTGAGTTCTGCAATTTTTTCTTCAAGTTTCTGAACAAACTGACCGACAAAATAACCATCAATGAATCGGTGGTTTACGTCAAGAGTCATATTGATAATGTACTTGCCGTTTTGCTCAGTATATTTACCCCAGACAAGGATCGGTGCGGTGTCGTCCTTCAGCTTCGGGTCGGTGTAATCGCGCTCGTTTGAACACATTGTTATATCTGCCCAGGGAATGCAGGAAAATACAATCTGCGATTCTCTTAAGCCTCCGAGAGAATATACAGACAATGGGTTGTTTTCACTTTCCTCACGGGCTTTCTTAGCGAATTCAATAATATCACCATCGCAGGGAAGTGAAACCATGTGAAAGCTTGTCGCACCCTTTTTCAAATCAGTAAAGCAAGGTACACGGCGGTCAATTTTAAATACCTTATTATCTTCAGTTTCAAGAAGAAATTCATCTGTTTCATTTATTGACTGTGTACATAAATATATAAGTGAATAATAGAAAGATATTTTGTTTTTTCTTGTAAATGCAAGCAGATTGGTTACATCAATATTAAATGCTACGCAGTAATGCGGAGTTGCAATGTTTGAATAAAACTCAAAATGTTCTTTTCTTTCCCAAGTATTTATATCAATTTCTTTTCTCATACAACCATCTCCGTAATAACTAATTTGTTTATATCATTATACCACACAAGTCCATTAAATTTCAATCTGTTACATACACCTGTTACTTCAAAAGTAGCAGGTGCTTTTTTGTATCCAAAACCGTGATTTTCGTTATATGAATACTGCGTTAGATTTTCGGTAGTTGGTCAAAATGACCAACTACCACTTGTGCTCTTATTTTCTTCAAAGGTCCATTTTGACCCTTTGATTTTATATCGTATTCTCCAGTGGGTCATCTTGGCCCACTGGAAGTTTTGTGTCAGATTTTTATAGTAGGTGACAAACATTGTCACCTACTAACTTTATATAAAAATATGATTGTGAAAAGAGTGTTTTTCGCAACAGATTCCTTTCTCTGACGTGCTTGCAGCAGGTGTTTTATGAGCATAAAAATAACTGCCCTCACGGGGAGAGCAGTTAAAAGCAATTCTGTTCGACAAATTGGAATTTATTAAACTAACGCTATAAAAACCCTTGATTTTACTAGTTTTTTCAGCAATCACAATCTCAATTGTTATGTATTTTCCCTTGTTTTTGCCCTTATGAGCGAAAATAAGGGAAAGTTTTTGTTTTCAACCGCCGACTACCTTATCAAGCAGTCTTGCGGAAGTGCGTTTTGCTTCTCTTGTTGAGTGAGCATAAACGTTCATCGTGGTACTTACATCGGCATGGCCTAAAAGCTCCTGCACATCCTTCGGCGCTGCTCCGTTAGAGAGCAAGTTGCTTGTGAACGTATGTCTGAGTTGATGGAAGTGAAACCCTTCTAAACCCGCTATCTTTTTGCTTGCACGTTTACACATAATTCCCACCGTGCTTGGAGATTCGTATGCTCCGTCAGGTCTAAGACATACAAACGAGATATCCTTATAGCCTTCGGGAACCTTTTCCGTTTTCGGCAGAGTATAAACCTCATAATATGTGCGGTCTTTTTCTTTGACTTTACAGTAGTAATTTAGACAGTACAACTCACCGTATCGGATACGGTTTTTGTGTTGTTCAAGCTTGGCGGTTTTAAGAATTTTTGTCAGAGTGTCACAAAAATCTACTGTTCGGATCTTCTTGCGCTTTGTAGGACCAATCTCAGTTTTGTGTCGTGCCCCATTATAGCGAATGCCACGACGGACCGTAAGGTACTGCTTTTCAAGATTTACATCTTGCCAAGTTAATCCGCAAGCTTCACCGATGCGAAGTCCTGTGTAGTAAGCAATTTGTATGGGTAGCAATGCAGGGTTGTTCTTTGATTTTAGAAATTCCTCAAGTTCCATAAACTGTTCGTGAGTAAGCGTTGGTGTAGAAACAATTTCTCCGTCCTCATCTGAAAACATTTCGTATCGTTCTTTGTTTCCTCGCAATATAACATACGGCATTGGATTAAAGGAAATCAATCGTTTCGGAAATACTGCAAAGCGGAAAGCACCTTGCAAAACAGCTGAAAATATTCGCAAGTAGCCCTTGCTAAGTGCTTTCATTTTTGTTCCATCCGGATTTGCTCCGCCAAAGCAGAGAGAATCCATAAACGACTGCAAATGGTCGGCAGTCACACTTTTCAATTTCCTGTTGCTGATAGGATACTGCTTTATACGATTGATTGTACCTTGATAGGACATTACTGTGCCATTGCTCAAATTTCCCGGCTTCAGTTCTTCTTCCATCCACATATCGAGAAGCATACCCAAGGTTATGTTTTCAGATTTTGCTACGAATTTTTTTGCTTCGTAATCTTCCATTGCTTTACGGAGCAGAGCTTCGGTTTCGCTCTTGCTTTCTGTACCTGCGAACTCTCGCTGTACCTGTCTGCCGCTTTCATCTTCTACATAAAAGCGGTAGTACCACTTTTTACCTTTCTTTCTGACAGATCCTTTTGCTATAATAAATCTCCTTTCTGTTGGCAAACGGAACTGTTGCAATGTGTACCTTTATTATACCATTTTTTGAGCAAAATTGCAACAGTTCCTATGTGTTTTTTATCTGTCAGCTTACTGATTTTACGCTATCTATATTGAGTAGATCCACGCCTTGATTTATCTTTAAAAACTCTGTTAACGCATCGGTTCTAATAATGTGTTTACGGCCTATGAGCAGCACGGGTATTTTGCGCTCGCTCACTAATAAACGCAACGTATTTCTTCCAATGCCGGTATATTCAGCAGCTTCTTCAATAGTCATTGCAATTTTTTCTACCATTGGCGATCCTCCTTATTTTATTTGCCTCCATTTCCGCCGGAGGCAAGCTTAAAAACATATAACATATAAATTCTCCTTACAGACGGTGGCAGGATTGCCACCGTCGTTAACTTCGGACATTTGAATTGCCCGATCTTTACTTCCTTTGTTTGTCCCTATATATCAATCCCGCAGATTTTCGTCAGCAGGATATTGTCGTCAACTTAAATTCTTCCTTCATCATTTTAATTAATAGCTTACTTTTTCTTTGGCTTATCGGCCAAGTAAATTCTTGTTACTTCGGTTCTGTGGTGACCTAAGTTTTCGCTTACAATCTTTCGTGCTTTCTTTGGGCGCTCTTTTAATGCTTCTTCATAGGTGCGTTGTGCATAGGTGTGTCTTAGACTGTGCCAAGAGATTGTTTCAGTTCTTTTCTTTTTACCGTCTTCGCTCAAATCTTCACGGTTTTCTACCATAAAGTATTTTCTGTTATAACTCATCCAATTCTGCAATGAACGCTTTTCTCGTTGAACGCCGCCCTTTTCGCTACCTGAGATTAAATAATCTCTGGGGTAACGACCTGAACACCTGGCATAGTTCAAATTATCGGTAATAATACCGCGTTGCTTTGCGCTTAAATCAATAGCCCTTGTCTGACCGCCCTTGCCTTTTATGACAAGTTGTCCAGTTTTTAGCGCAGACATAAGGTATTCAACTCTTAAGGTGCAAATTTCTTCAAGTCTTAAACCAAATTCACTGGCAAAGTCAAAGCCAATAACCACGTCCTGTCGACCTTTTTTGATAGCCAACTGTCGTATACGGACAAGTTCTTTATCTAACAGCGAATGGTCTTTAACACCCGTTGCTCGTTTTGGTAGCGCCAACTTGCTATTAGGGGATAGCCTGTTTTTACTACCGGATTTTCTGTGGAAATACCGTATGCCCGATAGATCGGATTGAATTGTTGCGGCTGAGTTATTTTCTTTCAAATGCTCCACGTAGGCTTTAAAGTGCCGGTCTTCCACATTCTTGAAATTTTGCAGACGATAATTATCCGCTAAAAACTTACAGAACCTTTTTGTTGCTTCAAAGTACCGAGCTCTTGTTTTAAAACTCAACTCGTTGCTGTGTTTGTAAATTGCTTCAACTTGTGCCAACAAGTTCTTATACAAGCCCGGATTTAACACTGTAATATTATTAGAATCTGACATAGCAAACCGTCTCCTTTCTCTAAAAATTTTATTTCAACACAAGGATAGGGACCAAGCCTTGCGTAAAAAGCTGTGTACGAAAAATATAGATTATAGGGTATTTTCGTTAATAAAATATTCCTGATTTTCCTGACGAAAACAATTTTGTGTACGAAAATTTTGCCCCCCCTCATTTCAAAATGACAGTCATAAAGTATTTCAAAATGAAAATAGGAACGCATTGCTCATTTCGAAATGAAAGTCATATATCATTTCGAAACGGGAATCATAAAAAATCTTTCAGCAGATTGTGCTGACCTGATATCGAAAAGTAAGTAATCTCGAAATGACAGTCAGCACAATCCTTTTTAGGGAATGAAAGTAATTTCAAAATATCATTTCAAAACTATTGTCATAGAACATATCGAAATTATAATCATCAAGCATATCGAAAAGTACATCATCAATCATACAAGAGCCATATTTAGTAACATCATAATTACAAATAAATTCATCTTCAAACATAATCATAGATTAATCTATAATTAACCCATATGGCTCTTAAAAGGAAAGTCCGCAGGGCATAATACACCCACTGTCAAATGTCTCTGCAAACTTCCATTTCTTACTGATTCTTCTTTGACGCGGGGTATTATGCCCTGCTAATCTCGGCTCTCCGACTGCGTCTCCGAGCCGTTTCTATCTGACTAAAGTCCAATAGAAACGGCTCGGCTCCCAAAAAGAGAGTCATAAATCATTTCAAAAGGACAGTCATTTATCATCATAGAAATGATAGTCATAGCACCTGCTTTGTAGTTTGTTTGTTATTCTCTTCGGCTTCCTGCAGCTTGTCATTCATTACACGAATGACAACTTGCAGAGAGCCGAAGGTTTGTTTAGCAGGTGCAACTTGCTCTCGAAAAGTAAATCATATACTCTCGAAGAGACAGTCATAAATCATATCGAAAAGAAAATTCTGTTCTGGTATTCTGCTGTAAAATAAGGTTAGTACTTGGCTTAATCTATTCTCACTTCAACGCAAGATTAATAGATTTTCCGTGCGTGTTCTCTTGTAGTTCAAGAGTGCAAACAACCTTGTATTGCTTGCTGACGCTACGCCGAGTGCAAGGCATTTCAGCCTGCCGAGACTAAACAACTCGTTCGGCGGGGATTTTCATTACCGATTAAATCCCGGAAACTTCGTATGCAATTCCCATTAGGGACGGAGTTTTCCCTTAATGGACGGTAGCACCACCGCTTGAGCAGTTTTATTTACCGACGGAACTCCCAAACGTCGTGGATTCTATAAATTTTCGTCAATAACTTAGGCCGAATCCGAGCCGCCGTTAAGCACTTATTTTCGTTCACAGACACTGTTATAAGTGAAAACAGGTTCGCAGTCGAACAATCCTCGTTTCGTAACGGCTCTGCTATCCGCACTATAGATTGACACGCTCTATGTGACCAACCTTTAATTCACATCGCCTTTATGAAGGGCTTTGTATATCACGACTTCTCCTACTTTCACTCTTCAGACCACTGCGTGAGAGTGGGTTTTGATTTTTTTGCGGAAATCATAAACCTAGGCAACGTAATAGGTCGATTAAAAATGTGTCGCCTATCTTCTATATATCACCCTGTCCGCTGCCAGAACCGTGATAGCTCTTTAGTTCCGTATTTCCACTTCTTCGGTTATACGGATAATCAGCCTTAGAGCATCGACTGATGAAGTTATACCTTAACTTCAAAGGGGTCTCTGCTAGTGATTCGTAGCCTGTCGCAGAACTCAGACCGTAGCACTCGGCACCAAACCTTTGGCGCAACTAACTTCCCGTGTTGTCAAATACAATCATTTTGAACCACCTTCCTTTATGCGTTTATTTTGAACCCGTCACTTACCGGAGAACAAAACATAAAAAGAAGGCAAAAAGATAACAAAAAAGCACCTACCCCGAAAGGTAAGTGCTCACTTGCAGTCCTTTTGCCTTAGTCCTATACACAGGAGTATAGCACAGCATAACAAACAAGCGCAACTAACCCTTTCGGTACATTGCTAATTTCGTTATCTTTTTAAAACACTCCTGCTTATGGCAGATTTTCATACAGAAAATCCGTTGTCAGTTACTAGCTGACAAAGAAACGAATGACCTTTTCGTTTCACCCTATTAAATAAACCATTGTTATTTTAGCATATGTTTATTCAATTGTCAAATTACGAAAAACGCGATTATTTGCGATTATTAAATGTTATAGGTTGTTATAGGACGAAAATGTGCTGCTTTTTGCAGTTTGTAAACTTTTTGTGAACAATTAAAATAATTTTTTTTGCATTTTATAAAGCTTAGTCCCTCTGATATTCCAAAATATCTCCTGCTTCGCAATCGAGTACATCACAGATCGCTGCAAGGGTAGCAAAACGGATAGCCGTAACCTTATTGTTTTTGATCTTGGACAGATTGACATTGGAAATGCCCACACGCTCGGCCAGCTCATTTAAGGACATTTTTCTTTCAACCATCATCCTGTCAAGTCTTAAAATGATTTTACCCATAGCCGCCTCCTTACAGAAGTCCGTCTACGTCTTTTTCAAGATCAGCACCGTGAACGAAATACTGAGTCAAGCAAAGAACGATGATTCCCATAAAGATGCCACCCATATCAATGCTGATTTCAGCGGTTTCTACTCCGGTCACCAAACGAACGATTATACTCATAATAAGACCGATTACAGGTACGGCAATAGCGAATATGCCGATCTCTTTCATCATACGAATATTATCCTTTTGGAACGGGGTTCCGTTTTCAGATTTTTTGAAAATCAAATGCAGATTGCGGAACACCATTGCCATAACTGCCAAAATAATTACTGCACCAATGCCAAAAAGCATAAAGGATGTCATATCGGTATTACCGTTAACAACAGGTGCATTTACCTCAAATCCGTATACTTCAAGATTTGCACCGCAGCACTCTTTTGC
>JAFQJH010000002.1 GCA_017415025.1 Clostridia bacterium | reverse complement strand
TAACCTCTTTAGAGGTCTGCCAAAGCGGCAAAAGCAATAAGGCTTGAACGAAGTGAAAGCCCGCGCCTTGAGACGCGGGCTAGTATCAGGGCTTATAGCCCTTGTGCAAACCACCCGTTTGACGGGTGGTTATGATTTATTCGCCTTCGGCGAGTTATATTGCTTCGTAGTTTTATTGTGCTTTGCACAGTGTTATTCGCTACGCGAGTTTACCGGCGAATAAAATATCACTGAAACCGCAGGCTTCAATATCACTATTGCTTAGCGATAATATCACTTAAAACTTGTAAAATTTAATGTTGTTATTTTGAGCTGTTTTTTGTTGACACCCGCACCCGATTGTAAATACCGATTAAGTGTGATATAATCAGTATGGACAAATAAGAAATCATTACCATTTGAAGTGTAAACACCTACAGTCAACCGATAAAATTCTTATATGCAAGGTCGGAGGCGATACAATGAAAACAGAAATCATACCTGCTTATGATAGGGCGGACGAGGTGAGGGCCTTGTTTGCCGATTATATGCGTATGCTTGTCGAAAATGATCCTTCGTTCAGGGAATATCTCAAGATTCAGCAGTATGATAAGGAGCTTGAGGATTTCAGCATCAAATACGGTATGCCTGACGGCAGGCTGTATCTGCTTTACTGCGATGGTGAGACGGCAGGCTGTATTGCTCTGAGAAAAATCGACGGTGTGCGGTGCGAGCTGAAAAGGCTTTACATCAAACCCGAATTCAGAGGGCATAAGCTCGGCGAAATGCTCGTCAGACGACTGATTTCGGATGCAAGAGAGATCGGATATAAATATATGCTTTTGGATACACTTCCGTTTCTGCAGACCGCGATAAGGATGTATAAAAATCTCGGCTTTTATGAAATCGAAAAATACAATAACAGTCCTATGGATACAACGATTTATATGAAATTCGATTTATAGGCAGATTGGCCGTGATTGCAGGAAAAAGCTGAAAAATCAACAGCTTGATAAGGGAGAAAGAAAATGAATATTATATTTAACAATAAAAACAGTTTGTCCGCGGTCGTCCTTGAATATGAAAACCGCCGATATTCAATCAGACAGGGAGAGAGTCTGGAGCTGCCGTTTGAGAATAATAACATAACCTTTTCTGTCACAATGGATGATGTGCCCGCAGAGGATTTCGGATATGATGCATCTGCAAAGGGTCTGAAAAATAAGCTTTTAAATAAGCTCGCGAAGAAGGCGTCAGATGTTATATCAAAGATTGCAATCAACACTCATATAACCTATGAATTTGTCTGCGATACTTCTGCGCCCGTTATCGAACTTTTTGAGGAGCATTGGTCGGTGCTTGACGGTGATATTGCGATGTTTTTGTTCGAGTCTACGCCTGTTGCACACCGTTTTTGCAGAGCGGAAAGCAATAGCGGCTCGCTGACGGTTGACGACTCAAAAAGCACTAATCTTAAGTCATATCTGAAGATAATCAGAGGCTGGCTTCTGTTTGCGCAATGGGGCTCGCTTCTTACAAATTTACTGATGTTTTTACCTTACTATGCCGTGATAAAAATCGTATCCTCCGATTCTTATTTTTCGAGGGTATTGAAACGTCTGTATCGGATGTCGCCTGAGCAAAGACAAACGGCAGTCAGGAATAATGACGAAAAGCAAACGGAGGTTGACACACCCCGGGGATGTCTGAAATTTGCTTTTAAAATTACTTTGGCACTTGTTGCTATAATTATAATCGTAAATTTAATAATAAGATTTATATAACAGTTATCGGCCTGCAGTTCATACCGCAAGCCGATTTCTTATTATTTTCAGTTTTTCTTCGCATTTGCCGCCTTTGTTTTGGCGATCAGCTTCTTTGTTATAAGACCCGCTATAAGGACAAAAACAACTATGATAACAACGGGAATCGCAACAACCCACGGTTGTTCGCCTACGCTTTTGAGCACTGTTCCGAAAAGGGTGTAAACAATGACGAGCGGAAGAGTGCCGAGATTTGCGCCAATCATATATTTTTTATAGGAAATTCCCATTGCACCGAAAACGAGGCTCGAAAGGTCGCCGGGGAGTACGCCCGAAAGCTTTACGGCAAAGGTCATTTCAGTTTCGTTTGCACCTGCAAAGTCATCGAGCTTTTTGAGCGCCTTGAACTTCTGCTTGAGAGTGTCAACCATTCCCGAGCCCGTGAATCTGCCGAGGAAATAGGGGATAGAAAGGCTGAGAAAAACGGAAATGATGTTGATTATCAGTGCAATCCAATAATTCGGCATCATATAAGCGCATATTGAAAAAACAACAGCGGGTGGAAAAACAAGAGCAAAGGATTTGACAACGGAGAAGAGTATAAATCCGAACGCAAGGGTCAGCGTTCCGCCCTGAATTTTCTCGCTGAGTGCAGGAATGTTGGAAACCTTGATGTTGTATTTCTGCGTCAGATAAATGCAAAGAACGACCATTGCAAGCATAAATATGCCCGAAATAATCTGCAGAGCCTTGATGAGCTTACCGTAATTTTTTTCTGCCAAAACAACCACCCTCGAAAATGTTTTTTTCGAATTAAGTATATTTTATTCGGGCAGAAAAATCAATAGGAAACGGGTACAAATACCTATTTGACTTTTTGTACTAAATGTTATACAATATATTTTGTATAGGTGACTTTTAAGAAAGGTGATGAAAATATGAAAAAATCCCTTAAGCGTATCATCTCAATAATTCTTTGTGCTGTGATGGCACTCGGTCTGTTTGTAACCGCACCGTATGCCGCTTCGGCGGATATGGTTGTTTCTGTTGACAGTGCAAGCTGTCTGCAGGGCGAAAGCGTTGTTGCAACTATCTATTTCCCTGCGGAATATGACGATGCTGCTGCGATGGATATCAAGCTCAACTATGACCCTGATGTCCTTGAGCTTGTAAAGTTCGAAAAGGGTGCAGGTCTTCAGAGTGCTCTTGACGCCCAGATCAACGGTAAGGTTTATTCCGAATTCAGCGGTGCTCCGGGTGTTGTTTCGTGGAGCCTTGCAGGCAGTAACAACTACGTTTTCCGCGGAGTTTTTGCCGTTGTTACGTTTAACGTTAGAACAACTGCGAGAAACGGCGAAACTGTGCTTGACCTTGAAATCAAGGATGCCGCAAACTCGGGTTATGTTGATATCACTGAGCAGGTAACGGCTCAGGATGCTGTAATAGAAATTGTCAGAAATACTGTCAACGACTTTGTTTTTGAGCTTAATGATGACAAGTCGGGTTATATCATAAAGGCTTACCAGTGCGCTACCGTTGATGAGCTTGTAATTCCTTCAGAGTATAAGGGTCTTCCCGTTGTCGGCATTGCAGACAGCGTTTTCCGTAACCACGGTGAGCTTACAAAGGTGGTTCTGCCCGAATATCTCGAAACAATCGGTGCCAACGCCTTCCAGAGCTGTGTCAATCTTACTGCTATTGAAATTCCCGACACGGTAACTTCCGTCGGCAGCTATGCTTTTTCTCTGTGCACTGCGCTTGAGAGTGCAAAGCTTTCCTACGGTCTTGAAGAGGTTGCGGATAATCTTTTCATTTCCTGCTATTCACTCAAGGCTGTCGAAATTCCCTTTACCGTAAAGAAAGTCGGTGTAAATGCATTTTCAAACTGCATTTCTCTTTCAAAGGTTAAGATTTCAAAGAATACAACCGTCGGTGAGGCTGCTTTCAATAAGTGTGCATCAACGGGTGTTGAATTCACAACTGTTGAAGGTAACACATATCTTCCCGAGCTTATCGCAACAGAATATCCGAAGGCAACAATCAAGCTTGTTGAGGATATTTCTCTCGGCGAAATCACGGGAGTTGAAGACAAGTACGACTATACGGGAACTCCGATTGAGCCTGCTGTAAAAATCACTCTTAAAAACGGCAAGACTGTTGTTGATGGAACGGATTACGAGGTTATTTTTGTCAACAATATCAAGACAGGAGATGCAAAGGTTTACGTTCCCGGTATTGAGGGCTACGGCGAGGGCTACGTTCTCGGCTTTGAAATCTTCTGCGCTCACGACAATGTCAGAAAAGCGGTTGTTCAGAAGTCAACCTGCTCACAGGAAGGTATAATCCGTTATATGTGTCTTGATTGCGGTCATACCTTCGAAGAAACAACTCCTGCACTCGGTCATCCGTCAGGCGAATGGATTTATGATGTTCGTCCCACTTATGATAAAACAGGTCTTAAGCATAAGGTCTGCGCAATCTGCGGCGAATCCTTCGAAATGGATACTGTGGCTGATAAAATCTATCCCGATGTTGTAATTGACGGCAAAATCAATTCAAGGGACGCTCTTGCAATTCTTCAGTATTCTGTCGGCGCGGATATTTATATTGAGCCCGAAGGCTTGTTCAATGCTGATACGAACGGTGACGGCAGGATTAATTCCGTCGATGCACTGATTGTTCTTAAAATTTCAGTCGGAGCAATCGCTCTTTAATTCAGTTTTCTTAAAAATAATGGCACTCTGAGCATTTCAGAGTGCCATTTTCTATTGTACTGTTGAAATTTTTGTGTTACAATATACAATAGCGTTTATATTCGTATGAAATAAAAGGAGGATGTTTATGAACAAAAAGTTGTTCAAAGAGGGCGTCGGCTACGGTGTCGGCGCGATAGGACTTGACCTGAGCTACGGTATGTTCTATTCCTATCTTTCAATTTATCTTACCGATGCGCTCGGAATCAGTCCGCTGTTTCTGCTTATTCTTGCACCCCTTGCAAGACTCTGGGACGGCATCAACGACCCGATTATGGGCTCGCTCGTTGACCGTTGCAACAGCAAAATGGGCAAGTACCGTCCGTGGATTCTCCGCGGAGCATTGCTCAATTCGGTTGTTCTCTGCCTGCTTTTTAATAATCCGGGAATCAAATCCGATTCAATCTGGATGTACATATACGTTGCAGTTTTTTATGTGCTGTGGGGTATGACAAACACCCTTGCAGATATTCCGTATTGGTCAATGATTCCGTCAATGGCAAGCGGCGAAAAGGACAGAAACCTTATCTCCACAATCGCCCGCGCTTTCTCGGGTCTCGGTCAGGGTGTTATTTCAATTCTCACGCCTATAATGGTGCCTATCCTCGGCGGTCTTGCGGCGGCTAATCTTGACGAGCTTCCTGCAGAGGCACTTCGTTCAGGCTTCGGAAAATGGTCAATTCTTGCCGCAACTCTGCTTATTTTCTTTGCACTCATCTGCGTTTCGGCAACAAAAGAGCGCAACATAATAAGAAGTGAAGAAAAATTTTCCTTTAAAAATGCTCTTTCCGTTATAAAGCAGAATGACCAGCTTCTCATATTTATGCTCTTTGCGATGATTTCGAACGCAGGCTTCTATATGACCTCAGGTATCAGCGGTTATTATTTCAAAGCGGTACTCGGTGATCTTACTTTGCAGTCAAAGTTCAATCTTATGGGTACTGTCGGCTCGGTTCTCGGAATTCTCGTTGTTCCGATCTGCTCAAAATTTATGAATAACCGCTCAATCTATAAGCTTTCGCTCCTTATGGCGGCGATGGGCTACATGGGTATGGCGATTGTCGGATACGGCTTCGGCGGCAATGTCACGGGTCTCGGTCTTTGCTATATCGTAACGTCACTCGGCACGGCAAGTATGTTTGTCAATCAGACAGTTATGCTTGCGGATATCGTTGACTACGGCGAATTCAAGCTCGGCAAGCGTAATCAGAGCCTTACCTTCTCAATGAAGGGCTTTTTGCAGAAAATGGCTTACACAATCCAGAGTATTATTATGTATACTGCATTTGTTATTACAAAGTACGATGTCAATCCCGAGGTTGTGCAGAACGTAATCACAAACGAGGCAAAAGGCGCGATTTCAGCAATGATGTTTATCGTACCGCCTGCAATGATGCTTATTTCGCTCGTTATTTTCTCAAAGAAATATAAGATTCACGGCGAATTCAAGCAGAAGGTGCTCGAAGAAGTGAGCGAAATGCACAAATAATTAAAGTATAAAAAAATCTGAAGAAAGGAGCGGCATAATGAGCAGAAAAAAGTGGACAGTCAAAAATTTTGATAAAGAAGCGGCAACAATGATTGCCGAAGAGCTTAACGTCAGCCCCTATGCCGCTTTGCTTGCTTCGGCAAGGGGAATAAAGAGTGTTGACGGTGCGCGCGAATTTTTCGGCTTTTCCGAGGAGGCTCCTGCCGACCCGTTTGATTTTCCCGATATGTATAAGGCGGTAAAAAGAATTAAAACCGCCCTCGATAATTTTGAAAGAATTGCCGTTTACGGCGACTACGATGCGGACGGAGTAACCTCAACGGCACTGCTTTATTCTTATCTCGAAATGCAGGGCGCGGATGTTGTCTACTGTGTTCCGAACAGACATACGGAGGGCTACGGACTCAGCTATAACGCAATTGATAACATCAGCCGTATGGGCGCAAAGCTTATCATCACCGTCGATAACGGAATCAGTGCGGTGGAAGAAGCTGAATACATCCGTCAGCTCGAAATGGATCTTGTTGTTACCGACCACCATCTCCCGTCGGACATTCTTCCCGATGCGGTTGCGGTGGTTGATCCGCACAGAAATGATTGCATTTTATCCTTCAAGGACTACGCGGGCGTAGGTGTTGCATATAAATTGATATGTGCCCTCGAAGGCGGAGAGAACGAAATTACCGACAGCTTCCTTGACCTTGCGGCTATCGGCACGATTGCCGACGTTATGCCCCTCCACGGCGAAAACCGAAGAATTGTCAGAAGAGGTACACAGCTTATCGGCGATTCCGACCGCGTCGGTCTGCAGGCACTCATCGAGATTGCAGGACTTGACGGCAAGGCGATAAAATCGGGTACGGTTGCCTTCGGAATTTCACCTCGAATCAATGCCGCGGGCAGAATCGGCTCTGCGGACAGGGCGATAAAGCTCCTTTTATGCGAGGACTATGAGGAGGCAGCTGAGCTTGCCGCCGATATCAATAACGATAATGTTCTCAGACAGCAGACCGAGCAGGAAATTCTTGCACAGGCTGTCAGCATTATTGATGACCATCCCTCTTGGAAATATGACCGCGTGCTTGTTGTCAGCGGTGAGGATTGGCACGACGGTGTTATCGGAATTGTTGCATCCCGACTTGTTGAAAAATACGGCAAGCCGACCATTGTAATAACCTCAAAGGACGGTACGGCAAAGGGCTCGGGCAGAAGCATTGACGGCTTCAGCCTCTACGATGCGCTTTGTGCGTGCGCCGACGTGCTTGAGCATTACGGCGGACACACTCTCGCGGCAGGACTCGGACTTCCGACGGAAAGAGTTGACGATTTCCGTAAAGCAATCAATTCTTACGCCGATAAAACCGAGATTCCCGATCCCGTACAGAACATAGATTTCAAAATCAACCCGTCATTTGTAAATGTCGAACTGCTCGATGTGATTGAATTGCTCGAGCCCTTCGGTGCAGGCAATCCCCAGCCCGTTTTCGGACTTTACAATATGACTCTTACGGATATAACCCCGATCGGCGCAGGAAAGCATCTGCGGCTGACACTCAACAGGGGAGAAACCTCGTTGAGTGCCGTTCTGTTCAGAATGACTCAGCTCGAATTTCCCTATGTTGTCGGCGAAACGGTGGATGTTGCGGCAACCTTTGAAAGTAATGAATATCTCGGTCAGATAAGACTGAGTGTTCTTGTTAAAAACATAAAGCTCCACGATATGGATGAGGATGCACTGTTCAGCGGTATCAGAAGCTTTAACAGCCTGATGCACGGTACTGACGGCGATTTTACATCGGCGCTTCCCGACCGAGATTTTATCGCAAAGGTGTATAAATTCATCCGCGGTAACGGAAAATGGAGATATGACAATGAGATTCTCTGTAAAAGGCTGAATCTCACGGCGGCGGATTATGCAAAGGTATGTGTTGCGGTTGAAGCCTTGCTTGAGCTTGGAACACTCATCTATGACGGTGACGGTAATCTCAGTCTGCCGAATGAAAATATTAAGGTAAACCTCGACGATGCTCCCGTTCTTAAAAGAATAAGAGGTATCGCGGGTTAAAAGGTATTAACGATGTCTGAAGATAAAGAGAAAAGATTACAGGATATTCTCAGTAAGGTAGAGCATACAGAGGACTACGTGGACGAAAGTATGCTTGAAGCCCAGAAAAGTGAAAAGCCTGCGGACGGTCTGTTTGAAGATCTGATTGCCTCTGCGGTCGAGACGATGAGCGAGGAGGAAATCGGATATATCAGGCGCGCCTACGAAATAGCCTTCAAGGCTCACGACGGACAGTTCCGTCATTCGGGTGAACCGTATATTATTCATCCCGTTCAGGTTGCGCAGATACTTTACAAGCTCGGTATGGACAGTGAGTCTATGGTTGCGGCACTTCTGCACGACGTTGTGGAGGATACGGAGCTTACCGAGGATGACGTTAAAAAGGAATTCGGAGAGGACGTTGCAAATCTTGTCGAGGGTGTTACAAAGCTCGGCAAGGTACCGCTTTTTACGAAGGAGGAACAGCAGGCGGAGAATGTTCGCAAGATGCTTATGGCGATGTCACAGGATATCCGTGTCATAATCATCAAGCTTGCCGACCGTATCCATAATATGAGAACACTTGCTTTTATGAAGCCTCATAAAAGACGTGAAAAAGCACAGGAAACTCTCGAAATTTATGCTCCGATTGCGCACCGTCTCGGTATCCGAGGTGTCAAGGAGGAGCTTGAAGACCTTGCAATCAGCTATCTTGATCCCGTTGCTTATAAGGAAATTCAGGATTTGCTCGAGCAACAGCAGTCAAAGCGCAAGGAATATCTTGATAATATTCAGAAAAAAATATGCGACCGTGTGCGACAGGTTATCCCGAACTGTAACATCACGGGCAGAGTAAAGTCTGTTCACGGAATTTACCGTAAAATGTATATGCAGGGTAAGGATTTTGACGAGATTTACGATATCTATGCTGTCAGAATTATCGTTGATGACGTTATCGACTGTTACAACTGTCTCGGTATCATCCACGATATGTTCAAGTCTATTCCCGGCAGATTCAAGGATTATATTTCAACCCCGAAGGCGAATATGTATCAGTCGCTCCACACCACCGTTATCGGTGAGGGCGGAATTCCCTTCGAAGTGCAGATAAGAACGTGGGAAATGCACCGCACGGCGGAATACGGTGTTGCGGCGCATTGGAAATACAAGCTCGGAATGAACGGCAGACAGAAGTTTGAGGAGAAATTCTCCTGGATAAGACAGCTTCTTGAATCGCAGACCGTTTCCGAAAATCCCGAGGATATTGTCAACACAATAAAAACCGATCTTGTTCAGGAGGAGGTTTTTGTCTTCACTCCCAAGGGCTCTGTTATCAGCCTGCCTGCGGGCGCAACGGTTGTTGACTTTGCTTATGCAATCCATTCCGCGGTCGGCAACAGAATGGTCGGCGCAAAGGTGGACGGCAGAATTGTGCCCATTGACTACGTTGTCAAAACGGGCGAAATTGTAGAGATTATAACCTCGTCACAGCAGGGCAAGGGCCCGAGCCGCGATTGGCTGAAGTTTGTAAAAACGAGCGGTGCAAGAAATAAAATCCGTTCGTGGTTCAAGAAGGAACGACGTGACGAAAATATACTTGAAGGTAAGCTTGAAATCGAGCGTGAATTCAGACGCAACTTTATCCGCCTGAATGATGATGACTTTGAAAAATTTATAACGGTTATCGCACAGCGTCAGCGTTTTTCGACTTCCGAAGATTTCTTTGCGGCAATCGGCTACGGCGGTGTTTCAATCAACAAGATGATGCCGCATATCAAGGACGAATACGTCAAGATGTTCAAGCAGCCTGAAGAAAAGCAGGAGGACGTTATCAGAATCACGAAGCCTGCACAGAAGCGTTCGAAGAGTAAGGACGGCGTTGTGATTGAAGGTATCGAAAACTGTCTGATAAAGTTCTCAAAGTGCTGCAGTCCGCTCCCGGGTGACCAGATTATCGGCTTTATTACCCGCGGTCACGGTGTGTCCATCCATAAGCGAGATTGCACAAACGTGCCGAAGGTTATTGAGCTTGCCGCCGAACCCGAACGCTGGATAAGCGCAAGCTGGGACAACGATATTAAGGAAGAATTTACCGCAACTCTGAGCATTACCTGCCTTGACCGTGTCGGACTTATGGCTGATATTTCAAAGGTTATCGCGGATATGCGTGTTATGATTTACGGCATCAATACAAAGAGTAAAAAGGACGGCAGAGCTTCAATTGAACTTACCATTGCCGTTAACGGTATAGAGCACCTGCAGAGTGTAATGTCAAAGATAAACAAAATCAACGGAATTCTCGATGTTGAAAGAGCATAGGTGATAAAAAATGAAAGCTGTTGTTCAGCGCGTTTCTTCGTCAAGCGTAACGGTTGACGGGGAAGTGATAGGAAAAATCGGCAAAGGCTACAATGTGCTTCTCGGCGTAGGACCCGAGGACACAAAACAGCACGCCGATGTCCTTGCCGCAAAAATTGCAAAGCTCCGCGTTTTTGAGGATGAGGACGGAAAGATGAATAAGTCCGTGCTTGATATCGACGGCGAGGTGCTGGTGATTTCACAGTTTACTCTTTGCGCGGATATTAAGAAGGGTAACCGCCCGTCATTCACGACAGCCGCACCGCCCGATATGGCGAACGAGCTTTACGAATACTTTATTGAACAGCTTAAGCTGAACGGAATAAAGAACGTTGAGCACGGTTCATTCGGCGCTGATATGAAGGTTGATATTCAGAACGACGGCCCTGTCACCATTCTTATGGATACTGAAATCTGGGTAAAAGGATAAAAAATATGAAAATTGAAACACTTGTTCTCGGTCCTGTCAGCGCAAATTGCTACATCGTGACCGATGAAAAAACAAACGAAGCCGCTGTTATCGACTGCGGTGAATATACAAGAGAGCTTGAAGAAAAGCTCGAGGGTAAAAATCTTAAATATATTATGCTCACTCACGGTCACTACGACCATATTCTCGGAGTTCACGACCTTAAAGAGGCTCATCCCGAAGCGGAAATCGCAATTCATAAGGACGAGGCTTACAAGCTTGTTGACGAGCTTCCGAGCTTTGCCCACGAGATGATGCCGGGAGTGCAGAAATATGTACCCGCCGATATCACGGTCAGCGAAGGAGACGAGCTTTCCGTCGGCGAAATCACCTTCAGTGTTATGCACACCCCCGGTCACTCAAAGGGCGGTGTCTGCTATTTTGCCGAGGCGGAAAGAACAATCTTCACGGGAGACACCCTTTTCTGCCTTACTGTCGGCAGAACTGATTTCTTTGACAGCGACGAGTGCGAAATGGAGGATTCAATCACACGCCTTTATAAAATGGAGGGCGACTTTGATATTTATCCCGGTCACAACCGCGCAACAACAATGGAGTACGAAAAACGCAGAAACAGATATATGAGGCGATTCAGATGATTTTACGGGTTGTGAACCATAAATTTCATTATGAAATGGAAAACCTTTGCAGAGTCTTTTACCCCTATGAGAGCATCCGTGTCCTGCACGGTGACGAGGAGGGTGAGGACTCTCTGTGCGTTGTAACCTCACTTAAGGAAACGGACGGGGTTTATAATATAAGCGTAGCTTTCAACGGCGAGAAAAAAAGCTGTACCGAAACGGACTACGACGACTGCGAGCGTGAAATGGCGGTTCTGCTTTACGGCATTCTCTGCGATGTCACGGGATATGTACCTCAATGGGGTATCCTCACGGGTGTCCGACCGTCGAAGCTTATGAACACTCTGATTTCGCAGATGAGCGAAGAAAATGCGGTCAGCTACTTTAACGAAAAGCTCCTTGTGTCACCGCAGAAAACCGAATTAGCTCTCAGCGTAGCAAAGGCTGAGGAAAAGATAATGAGCCTTTCCGATGAAAAATCCTTCAGCCTCTATGTCTCAATTCCTTTTTGCCCCACACGCTGCAATTATTGCTCGTTTGTGTCCCATTCAATTGCACAGGCGAAGAAGCTTCTGCCCGAATATGTAGAAAAGCTCTGTGAGGAAATCCGTGTAACGGCAGAAATTGCAAAATCACTCGGATTGCGACTTGAATCCGTCTATTGGGGCGGCGGCACTCCGACAACTCTTTCGGCAGAACAGCTTAAAAAAATCTGCCGCGAAATTGAAGAAAATTTTGACCTTTCTTTTTGCAGAGAATATACTATTGAGGCGGGCAGAGCGGATACTGTGACGCCCGAAAAGCTCGACGTTATAAAAAAACACGCAGTTACGAGAATCAGCGTCAATCCGCAGACCTTCAACGACGACGTTCTCGTTTCTATCGGAAGAAAGCACACGGTTGATGACGTTATCAATGTTTATACAACTGCAAGAGAAAAGGGCTTTGACAATATAAATATGGACCTCATTGCAGGTCTTACCGATGACAGCTATGAGAGCTTCTGCTGTTCTGTTGATAAGGCGGTTGAGCTTTCTCCCGAAAATATAACTCTTCACACCCTCGCGCTCAAACGCTCGTCCGCTATCGTAACGGGCGGAATTGACGTTGAAAGCGGAGAAATTGCGAACAGAATGCTCGAATATGCTTCGGAAAGGTTCTATTCGAACGGCTACATACCGTATTATATGTACAGGCAGTCGCGTTCACTCGGCAACCTCGAAAACGTCGGTTGGTGCAAGCCCGGATATGAATGTCTTTACAACATATTTATGATGGAGGAGTGCCACACGATTTTAGGTGTCGGCGCGGGTGCGGTAATTAAGCTCAAGGAGCCGTTCGGCAGGAATATTGAAAGAATTTTTAACTATAAATATCCTTATGAATACATATCCCGCTTTGACACAATCCTTGAACGCAAGGCAAAAATAGGTGAGTTTTACGCGGATTTGAAATAGGAGAATACTATGTTCACAACTCTTTCAAAGATTAATAAAAGTACAAAAGAAGACAGAATTTCCTTCATCGCGGTTTGCGAGGAAAGATTTGACTCTGCCGTCAGCAATGTTGTGAAAACCTTCTTGTCAGATTCCGATTACGATATAGTTATGCTTGCAGGTCCGAGCTCCTCGGGCAAGACCACAACGGCAGGTATCCTTGCAAATAATATCAAGATGAGCGGAAGAAATGCGTATACAGTTTCGCTTGATGATTTTTATCTTAACCGCGATGATATTCCCGTCAACGAGGACGGACTCAAGGATTATGAAAACGTGACGGCACTCGACATTGAGCTTATCCACCGTTGCTTTAACGAGCTTATTGTCAACAGAAA
The DNA here is from genome assembly GCA_017415025.1 of Clostridia bacterium. GTDB lineage: Bacteria > Bacillota > Clostridia > Oscillospirales > Acutalibacteraceae > CAG-488. The sequence continues at coordinate 114,235 of JAFQJH010000002.1, read as the reverse complement.
ATCCGAGCTTCCGATTTTTGATTTCAAAACAGGTATGCGCTCGGATATGACAAAGCACATTGAACTCGGCAAGGACGACGTTATTATCGTCGAGGGTCTTCACGCGCTCAATCCCGTTATAACGCAGGGACTTGATGAGCACCATCTTTACAGAATTTATATAAGCGTTTCTTCACGAATTACGGGTGATGACGGAAAGATTCTTCTTAACAAGAGAAATCTCCGCCTTATCCGTAGAATGATAAGAGACTATCATCACCGTAATGCATCAGTTGAGCAGACGCTGTTTATGTGGCAGGGTGTAATGAAGGGTGAGGATAAATTTCTTTTCCCGTTTGAATCGAATGCCGATATTAAAATCAATTCCTTCCACGCCTACGAGTCCTGCATTTTCCGAAGCGAAGCACTCAAGCTGTTGGAAAAGGTGGAAGAAAACAGTGAATATTTTGCCAAAGTGCAGGAGCTAATTGGTGCTCTCAGCCTGTTTGAAGAAATTGAACCGTCACTTCTGCCCGAAAAATCATTACTTAACGAATTTCTTAATTAAAAATAATTGCTAAATACTGCATAGTATGATAAAATATAATTTATGAAATCTTAGGAGGTGCATCGATGTCCGAAAAGAAAAACAGATCACAGTCGTTGCTCAACGGTGCTTTTGTTCTCGTCGTTGCAACAGTGCTGGTAAAGGTGATTGGTGCATTGTTTAAAATTCCTTTGTCAATGCTCATCGGTGAGGTCGGCAGAGGCTACTTCAATACCGCTTACGAAATTTATACACCGCTTTATGCAATCTCAATGGCAGGTCTGCCGATAGCTGTTTCGCGAATGGTCGCAAAGGAGCGTTCGCTCGGCAATTTCCGTGACGTAAGGATGATACGGCGCGTTGCGACAAGGCTGTTCCTTATTACGGGTGCTGTCGGCACGGTGCTTATGTTTATCATTGCTTATCCGTATACGAAATACGTTGTCGGATACACGGAAAACATCTACTGCGTGCTTGCGATTGCACCGTCGATTTTCTTCTGTTGCTGTATGTCAACCTACCGCGGCTACTATGAAGGCCTGCAGAATATGATGCCGACGGCAATTTCACAGGTTATCGAAGCTCTGAGTAAGCTTTTTCTCGGTCTCGGCATAACCTACGTTTTCCTTAAAATTCAGCTCGGCAACTTCGCCGCAGGCAAGCCCGTTATGGGTACGGTATATACCGAAGAAGCTGACGCTCTTGCCGCTTTGTATCCCTATGCGGCGGCAACTGCGGTTCTCGGCGTTACAATCGGTACAGTGCTTGGCTTTGTTTTCCTTATGATAAGACACCGCATCAAGGGTGACGGCATCACGAAGGATATGCTTACCTCCTCACCGAAGCCGGAGGACAGCAAGGTTGTTGCAAAGCTTCTTATAACAACGGCTTTGCCGATGGCGGTCGGCTCACTCATTCTCAATGTGACCAACCTTATCGACTCCGCAACGATTCAGAACAGACTTGCTTACGCTGTTGAGGTTGCACCCGAGGTTATCAAGGGTATTTATTCAAAGTATCTTCTTGAAGAGGGTGTCGCCGACTCGCAGATTGTAAAATACCTCTACGGTGTTTACGGCGAAACGCTTGACTTCAAGAACCTTGTGCCTACAATCACAATGACACTCGGCATCAGCGCAATTCCGATTATCTCCGCAGCCTGGGCACAGCACGACAGCAAAACAATCAAGACGACGGTTGAATCCGTTATCCGCGTTACAATGCTTATCGCTTTGCCTGTCGGCTTCGGTCTTGCAGCGGTTTCATATAATCTTCTCAATATGTTCTATCCCGAGGCTTCGGCAACTATCGGCTCACCGATACTCGCGGTTTACGGACTTTCCGTTTTCCTTTTTGCGGTATCTTCGCCGATTACAAATATGCTTCAGGCTCTCGGCAGAACCGATATTCCGCTCAAGTCTCTTTGTGTCGGCGCGCTAGTTAAGATTATTCTTAACTACTTCCTTATCGGCAATCCCGAAATTAACATCAACGGTGCACCGATAGGCTCGATTGCCTGCTACGTTATCGTTGTTGCAATCAACCTTTTCAGCATCATCAAGATAACGGGTGTCAGAATTAATTTTGCTTCCGTTTTCTTAAAGCCCTTAGTCTGTGCGTCTATCAGCGCAGTTGCGGCTTTTGCTACCGTAAAGGTGTTCACCAATATTCTCGGCGGCTTCGGTGACCCCGAAAGTATGATTAACGGCAGTACAATCGCACTTGTTATTGCGGTGGTTTCTGCAGTACTTGCTTATGTGCTTTCGCTTCTTTTCCTCAAGGCAATTTCAAAGGACGACCTTGAAATGATTCCAAAAGGAGAAAAAATTGCGAAAAGGCTTGAAAAATATGGCTTTTTAGGTTAAAATAGTTTTATTATGATTAATAATTTTGTTTTTAAAGAAAAATACGATATTCACGACCTCGTTGAAATCATAAAGGATCTGCGTTCCGAGGGCGGCTGTCCCTGGGATATGGTACAGACTCACGAGTCGATACGCAAGGATCTTATTGAAGAAACCTACGAGACTATCGAGGCTATCAACAAGGCTGACCCCGATATGCTTCGCGAGGAGCTCGGCGACGTTCTGATGCAGGTTGTTTTTCACGCTCAGATTGAAACCGAAAAGGGTGTTTTCACCTTTGACGATGTTGCGGACGAAATCTGCAAGAAGATGATCGAACGTCATCCCCACGTTTTCGGTGAAGTCAGTGTTGAGGGTGTTGATGACGTTCTTACAAATTGGGACGCTATCAAGCGCAGAACGAAGGGACAGAAATCAACGTCTGAGGCTATTGATTCCGTACCCCGCGAATTACCCGCACTTATGCGTGCAAATAAAATTCAGTCAAAGGCGGCAAAGGCAGGCTTTGATTGGACGGAGGTCGGCGGAGCACTTGAAAGACTTTCCGAAGAAATTGACGAGCTTAAAGAAGCTATTGCTTCGGGTAAGGCTGACGAAATCAGCGATGAGCTCGGCGACGTGCTTTTCTCTGCGGTCAACGTTTCGCGTTTCGTCAAGGTTGACCCCGAAGAAGCTCTTACAAAATCAACGGACAAATTTGTCGGCAGATTCAAGCAGGTCGAAGCAAAGGCAAATGAGCGCGGAATTGATATGAAATCCGCACCGCTCGAAATTCTCGATTCCCTCTGGGACGAGGCTAAAAAAGGTATATGAATACGCTATGTATTTCATAATATAAAATTTGGAGGAATTATAATGAATAAGACAGAATTTATCAATGCTGTTGCAGCAAAGGGCGAGCTTGACAAAAAGGCCGCTGAAAAGGCAGTTAACGCTGTATTTGGTGCAGTAGCAGATGCTCTTAAGGCAGGCGATAAGGTTCAGCTCGTTGGCTTCGGTACATTCGAAATCAGAGAGCGCGCTGAGAAGCAGGGCCGTAACCCGAAGACAGGCGAAACAATGACAGTTCCCGCTTCTAAGGTTCCCGCTTTCAAGGCAGGCAAGGCTCTTAAGGACGCTGTTAAATAAGTCTATTCCGGTAAGTTCTATGTTCGGCAGGGTGTCAAAGCCCTGCCGTAAATTTTCAGTCAAGGAGAAAAATTATGAGACTTGATAAGTATCTCAAGGTTTCAAGAGTGATAAAAAGACGTACTGTTGCCAATGAGGTGTGCGATGCAAAGCACGTTACGGTCAACGGAAAAATTGCCCGCGCATCCTATGACGTCAAGGTCGGCGATATCGTTGAAATCCAGATGGGTGCAAACACGACGAAAATCGAGGTTACAAAGGTTGTTGAGCACGCAACCAAGGATGATGCAGGTCTTATGTACAAAGTTCTGTAATAATAGTTTTTTCACTTCATACAATGTTATGAGGTGATTTTTTATGTCGGAAAATGCAATGCACGACCTGATAATCGAAAACCGCAGAAAGATAACGCTGACGGGAATAAACGATGTTGAGAGCTTCGACGAGGAGACGATAACAGCAACCGGTGTCTGCGGTGAAATTTCAATAAGAGGCAGCTCGCTTCGCATCAGCTCACTTTCGGTTGAAACGGGCGATATGGTTGTTGAGGGTCAGATTGATGCGGTAATTTATTCTGAAGCAAAGCCTACGGGCAGCTTCCTTTCAAGGGTGTTCAGATAATGGATTATATGCCGACGCTCGTTTATCAGCTTGTTTGCTTTGCTTATTCGGCAGGGCTCGGCTTCTCTCTCGGAATAGTCTGCGATTTGAGCAGAATGTTTTTTTATCTTCTTACAGGAAGTGATAAAAAGTTTCAGGCGTTTCGGGATATAATCTGTTTGCTGCTGTGTACTGCGGCAACTTTTATTTTTGTTCTTGTAATGTGTGACGGTCAGTTCCTGCAGTATGTTTTTGTAGGCGAAATTATCGGCTTTGCTGTTTATTTTTATTCGGTCAGCCCGTTTTTATTTCCTGCTGTAAAATCGACAATCGGTCGTTTAAGGAGACGGATTATACTTGTACACGGCAAAATCCTGCATATTAAAACATTATTATGCAAAAAAATGAGTGAAAAGCTGAATAAATGCCGATTTTTTTGTAAAAAACACTTGCATATTCGACATAGTATAGTGTATAATTTTTTGCGTGGGACTGTTTTTGACGGTCTAATTCTCAGGAATCGAGGTGACGAAAGTGGCAAAAGAGAAAAAGAATAGAAGAAGCTTTGTGGTTGTTCTTGTTGCGGTTCTTTTGTGTGCAAGCTTTGCCATTTCGTTGTTTACTGTTATAAAAGAAAAAAATGATATTGAAAAGGAAATTAACGATGTTGAGATTGCTCTTGCAGAGGTCAACCGTGAAAACGAAAACCTGCGCGAAAAGCTCAACAGCGATAATACTGATGAATACGTTGAAGAAATTGCGAGAGACCGTCTCGGCTTTGTAAAGCCGGGTGAACGCGTCTATTACGAGGTTTCTGTCAACGATTAGTCATAATCATTTTTGGAGGGGTACGCATTAGTATGCAGTTAGAAGTCGGCGCAATTGTTGAGGGCAAGGTTACAGGTTTTACGGCATTTGGAGCTTTCGTTGACCTTGAAGGCGGCAAAAAAGGTATGGTACATATTTCAGAGGTAGCACTTGAGTTCGTTAAGGATATCAAGGATCACCTCACGGTAGGACAAACTGTCAAGGTTAAGGTCATCTCTGTTGCTGAGGACGGCAAAATCAGCCTTTCAATCAAAAAAGCAATGGAACAGCCGAAGCCTGCGTTCAAGCCGAAGAATAACAACGCTCCGAAACGCAGTAATGCTAATGTGTGGCAGGGTACGTCAAAGTCTGCTGACAGTCAGCCGCAGTCCTTTGAAAGTATGATGGCGAAGTTCAAGCAGGAAAGCGACGAAAAGATGTCTGACCTCAAGCGCGATTATAAGCACGGCGGCGGATACAACAGACGCGGAACGAACAAGCTTTAATTTGTTTATTATGGGAGCAGTTTATACTACTGCTCCCATTTTTTGGGTGATATTATGAGAGAGTTGAGTGTAAAGCTGATTACCGAAGCGGTAGAAAAGCTTTGTATTAAAGCAAATAAAATTCTTCCCGACGATTTGACGGGTGTTATCAATACCTGCAAGAGCTGTGAAAGAAACGCTCTTGCAAAGGATATTCTTTCTGACCTCGAAAGGAATCTCGATGCGGCAAAGGCGCTCGATATTCCTATCTGTCAGGATACGGGAATGGCGGTCGTATTTCTTGAAATCGGTCAGGATGTTCATCTTGTTGACGGCAATCTTTACGATGCGGTCAACGAGGGCGTGCACAACGGATATGTGAACGGACTTCTGCGTTGCTCGGTTGTCGGCGACCCGCTCAACCGTGTCAATACAAAGGACAACACTCCCGCTGTTATTCATACGAATATAGTTGACGGCGATAAGGTGAAAATCACCGTCGCTCCCAAGGGTTTCGGCAGTGAGAATATGAGTGTTCTTAAAATGCTGACCCCTGCAAGCGGCAGAGAGGATATCATCAGCTTCGTTCTTGAAAGCGTTAAGACCGCAGGCGGAAATCCCTGTCCGCCGATAGTGCTGGGTATCGGCATCGGCGGTGACTTTGAGCAGTGCGCTTACCTTGCCAAAAAAGCACTCTGCAGGAGCGTAAGCGTTAAGAATACGGACAGCTTCTATGCTGAAATGGAAGAGGAAATCCTTGAAAGAGTCAATAAGCTTGACGTCGGCCCGCAGGGATTCGGCGGTGACACAACCGCACTCTCGGTTGCAATCGAAACAGCACCGACTCATATCGCGGGACTTCCCGTTGCGGTCAATTTCGGCTGTCACGTAACACGCCACGCGTCAATAGAGCTGTAAGACTTGATTTTGAAGATAAACGGAAGTATAATTTAGAAAAAAGAAAACAGAGGTTTTTTATGAAGATAAATTTTGTAATTCCCTGTCTGCTCGGTCTCGAATCTCTTATCGCAAATGAGATGAAGGACCTCGGAGCTCAAGACGTTGTTGCCGAAAACGGCAGAGTCCTTTTTGCGGGCGACGAAAACCTGCTCGCCAGAGCAAACATCTGCTCACGTTATTCGGAAAGAATACAGATTCTTGTGGGCGACTTTTATGCAAGAAGCTTTGAGGAGCTTTTTCAGGGCACGAAGGCGCTTCCCTGGGAGGATTGGATAGGTGCTGACGATGCATTCCCCGTCAAGGGCTATTCAATCAATTCGACTCTTTTCAGCGTCAGCGACTGTCAGTCGATTATCAAAAAGGCTGTCGTTGAAAGACTTAAATCGAAGTATAAAATCAGTTGGTTTGATGAAACGGGTCCCGTGCATCAGATTCAGTTTTCAATAATGAAGGATAAGGTCAGCCTCCTGCTTGATACCTCGGGCGCAGGACTTCATAAGCGCGGCTACCGCCTTGAGGCAAATGCCGCACCGCTCAAGGAAACTCTTGCGGCTTCCCTTTGCAACCTTGCAAGGCTTCGCCCGTATCACACTCTCTATGACCCGATGTGCGGAAGCGGTACAATCCTCATCGAGGGCGCAATGATGGTGCATAATATCGCACCGGGCGTCAACCGCAACTTCTCCGCCGAGCGTTGGGACGTTATTCCCGAATATGTCTGGGCTGAGGAGCGTGCACGTGCGCGTGACCTTGTCAATTACGATACAGATTTCATTGCCTACGGCTCGGATATTGATGAATCCGCGCTCGAAATTGCTCGCGTTAATGCAAAGCGTGCAGGCGTTGAAAGAAAGATAAAATTTGAAAAATGCGACCTGCGCGACTTTAAACCGCAGAGCGAAAAGGGTACACTCATCTGTAATCCTCCGTACGGTGAAAGACTGCTTGATATCAGTGAGGCGCAGAAGCTTTATAAAATTATGGGCGATAAATTCGAGCAAAAGCGCGGCTGGGCATACTATGTCATAAGCCCGTCCGAGGAGTTCGAAAAAGAATTCGGAAGAAAGGCGGACAAACGCCGTAAGCTTTATAACGGAATGATTAAATGTCAGTTGTTTATGTATTTTAAGTGAGGTGCATAATATGAAACATCTGTTTGTGGTCAATCCCAAGGCGGGAAAGGGCAGAGCGTATGACATTTTGAGACCTCTTATCAAGGAAAGCTTTGAAAATCTTGACATTGACTACGAGGTTTATATCTGCAAATCCACCGAGGATATGAAGGAATACTGTCAGAAATGGGCGCAGACGGGCGAGAAAATCAGAATTTATGCCTGTGGCGGCGACGGCACGATTTACGACGTTGTCAATGCAATTTACGGATATGATAACGTTGAATTTGCGGTTGTACCCCTCGGCTCGGGTAATGATTTTATCCGACTTTTCGGTACAAGAGAGGATTTCCTCAACCTTGATGCGCAGTATCGCGGAACGCCGATAAAAATTGATGCCATCCGTTGCGGTGACAGAATTGCCGTCAATCAGTGCTCAATGGGTATGGATGCAGAAATCTGTGCAAAGCAGTCCGATTTCAAAAAGCTTCCGCTTTTAAGAGGTGACAGAGCCTATACCGCGGCACTTGCTTATTGTGCGATGGTTAAACGTGAGAATAAATTTACAATCACTATTGACGACAACAGACCGATTTCGGGCGAATTCCTTTTCACGGTATGCGGTAACAGCCGTTATTACGGCGGCGGATATCAGGCGACCCCCTATGCACTTCCCGATGACGGACTTCTCGATTTCAGCATAATTGATACGCTGAGCCTTCCCGAGATGCTCACGAAGGTAGGCGGATACAAGAAGGGCAAGCACTATTATTGGAAGCAGACCCTCTACGTCCGCGGCAAAAAGATGACAATTCACAGCGAAGAGCCGGCGGCTCTCAATATCGACGGCGAGGTTGACAAGGTAACAGATATCACGTTTGAGATTATTCCGAATGCTTTTACCTTTGTTGTTCCCGAAACCTCAACTTATGTTGAAGACCGTGAGAACGGTTACATCACCAACGAAATAGGACTTAAGGTCTGACGGAGGCTATAAAATGAAAAAGTTTTTTGCGCTGATTATAAGCGTTGTTTTTGTAATGCTCACCTGCGTGACTGCTTCGGCAGAAAGTGTAGCGAATTTCAATATCACGCTTGTTTCCGAAACGGATACTCAGGCGGTTATTACTATTGATTTTGACGGCGGTACGGGCTTTTCAGGACTTGATTTTGATATGAAGGTTGACAGTAAAAAGGTCAAGGTTACAGGTGCAGAAAAGGGTGCAGGCTTTGCAAATTTCGAAAAGCAGGCGGGTACGGCTTTTGCTCTTATCAACATCAATGCCGACCCGATAAAAGCAACTGCACTTACTCTCAATTCGTTCAGAGTTGTTGACGGTAAGGATATTTTTAAAATTACACTCAAAAAGCTGACTAAAGACAAGCTCGATTCCGACGACGTTGTGATTGATATCACAAACTGCGTCGATTCCGCACAGCAGCCGATTAAGGTTTCTCTCACCACAGACCTTCAGGGTGAAAAGAACGAAAATCCGATGTCATCCTCTGCTGTTGCACCGACGGATGCGCCCGATGTTTCATCAACCGCACCGACCGATATGGATGACCCTGCATTTACAAATGCAATCAGCGGTACGAGCGATGAGGTCATTGACGTTGAAAACCCGATTGACGGTGAAGACGTATCTGACGAAACAGCCGATGAAAATAACGGTGAAAACGAGAAGAATCCCAAGGGTATCATAATAGCGGTTTGTGCCGTTGTTTTCGTTGCCGTTGTCGGTGTTGCGACGGTTGTAATTATGAAAAAGAAGAAGTCAACCAATGAGGAATAATTATGGAAAAGGTTTTTGAAAGATTTCTGCAGTTCCGTCCGACGGCCGATGAGCCGACGTATGATTGCCGTGAAAACTGCTTTATGCGCCTATACAGAAATGTAACCGAGGCTGAATATAAAGAATGGATTGCCGAGCTTGAAAACAGCGGTATGACCGTCCTGCAGACAACGGAAAATAACGGCAATCTCTACACCTGCCTTAAGGGCGAGGTGCTTGTAAATGCATTTTTCACTCCGTGCGACGGTATTCTCCGTGTTGCAGCGAGTGAAACAAACCTTGTGCCGTGCTTCACTCCGACAGCCTGCGACGGTGACGGTGAAACTGCATTCTACGGCTTTGAGAGTGACCAGTCGCTTATCGACTGCGGTATGTGCCTTATGGTTCAGTGTCCCGACCATAGCTTCTTTGTTGTTGACAGCGGCCACTATATGCAGTTTAACGATAACGACAGAATCTATAATTTTATGCGCGAGCGCACACCCGAGGGACAGAAGGTGGTTGTCAACGGCTGGCTTCTTACTCACGCGCACTCCGACCATATTTCAAAGTTTATGGATTTCCTGCGTTATAACTGCCGAGATTGTATAATTGAGGGCATCTATTCAAACCTTATTCCCGACGATTATCGTGGATATAAGGAATGGTCACGCGAAGAGGTTATGCTTTCCAAAAAGCTTTTCAGAATGCTTGCGGAAACGAAAATACCGACCTATAAAATTCATACAGGTCAGCGTTTTTACATAAGAAATCTTATGTTTGACGTACTCGGCACACACGAGGATATTTATCCCAATCTTATCACGGATTACAACGATTCATCTTGTATGGTTATGCTCACGGCAGAGAATTCGAGAATCTTCATCCCGGGCGATGCAAGCCGACTTTCATCTGTCGAGCTTGAAAAGCGGTACGGTGAAACGTTAAAATGCGACGTTGTGCAGATTTCGCACCACGGACATACCGGACTTTCAATAAAGGCTTATGAGTATCTCAATGCCGAGGTTGCGGTTTTTCCGATAACACGCATCAAGTTTGACGAGGAATATCCGCGTATTGAGGCTAACCGCCGCGCGATTGAGCTTGCGAAGGCTCACTACATAACGTCTGACGGAACGGTCAGAATTCCGCTTCCGTACAGCTTTGAAAAAATCGAGGTGCTGCCCGACGAAACCTTTGAGGACTTCGGCAAAATCAACCGCCTCTGGGGATATGACTACACCGACGAGCGCAAAAAAGAGCTTTATGATTTATTTATTAAAAATGGCGGAGATTTGAACAAGTCAAACCTTCCCGCAGAACCCGACAGTAAGTTTTCAATGTAGAACAAAATAAATTACGAAGAAATTTATTTTATATAGAAACCGAACGAAAGTGAGGTTATATCGCATTTTATTAAAATATATCGCACCGAGCGCAAGCGAGGTATATCGCTAAGGAAGAAAAATACATAGAGAGCTGATAGTATTGCAAACGTTGTATAATAGAAAAGATATATTGACGCAAAATGAAAAAAGCTGGAACGAATTAGCTGAAGACTTCTTTGGTGTTACAGCTTTGCCGATACTTGGTTGTTCGATACCGACCGAAGATGATTTGCATCTGTTTCCTGATTTAAACGGAAAATCTGTTTTTGAAATGGGGTGCGGAAGCGGTCATTCTTTAAAGTGGTGTGCAGAACACGGAGCGAAAGAACTGTTCGGACTTGATATTTCAGAACAACAACTTTATACAGCCAAGAAGTTGCTTGACGAAAACGGATATTCTGGTACATTTTTTCATCAGCCTATGGAAGATAATGCCAATATTCCGCAGAATTATTTTGATGTCGTTTATTCTATTTATGCGATTGGTTGGACAACTAATCTGGAAAAAACGATAAAAAACGCGGCATCATATTTGAAACAAGGTGGTACATATATTTTCTCTTGGGACCATCCTCTTCTTCATTGTGTTGATTTGGAAAGTGTTGCAATTTCAGGTGGCAACAGAACTGTTGCGAAAGAAGAGAGAATTATTTTCAGCGGAAATTACCTTGAAGAAGATTACTATACTTTTGAGAAATTCGGAAATCCTCTCACCTTACAAAACCGCAAAATTTCAACATATATCAATGCACTTGCAGATGCAGGCTTTGCGGTTGAAAGAGTGATTGAAGAAACGAGTGAAAAGGTTTTAGCAAAATCCTCCGATTTCTCGTCGGGTTATTATGCCGACTTTAAGGCAAAACACTTTCCGCTTTCTGTTGTATTTAAGGCAAGAAAATTATAATACAGAAAAATAATGACCACTCGTTTTGAGTGGTCATTACCTTTATACAAGTAAATTAAATTAAAACCTATAACTATAAACCCCACCGGACTTCGTTTCCTCAACTCCGTTTTTGAGTTTAATCAAAGCGGTTGCACCGTGGGGGATTTCAATTTCAATTTCCGTTTTGCCGTCAGCCTTTTTCCACTCACAGCGGATAATTCCCTTTGGTGATTTGACCGAAGTTTTTGCCCACTGCATACCGCATTCTGTTTCGGGTGCAACGGTAAAGGTCTCGTATCCGTTTTTAACATCACGTATACCTGCGATGTATGCATAAAGGCTTTCGTCAAACGTGCCGAGGAAGTAGTGGTCAAACGAGCGTGTGGACGGCTCCCAACACTCCCAAGCGCTTGTTGAACCCTTTTCAATCCAATATCCCCAGCTCGGGTAGGTTGTCTGTGTCAGTACCTTGTAAGCAACGTCTGCGTGACCTGCTCTGAACAGCACGGGAAGAAAATGCTTTGTGCCCGTACAGCCTGTGTCAAGGTGATAGCCGTGGCTGACGATATCATCAACGAGGTTTTTAATAACAGCCTCTTTGTTCTCTTCGTCAACCATACCGAACGAAAGGGGAAGAAGGTTTGAGGTCTGTCTGTACCTTCTGCGGTTGCCCTTCTGCTCCCAATGAGTTGTCTCATAAATCTGCTTTTCAGCATTGTAGAATTTTCCGTTGAAGTTCCTGCGGATTCTTTCTGCGTGTGCAAGATACTCGCCCTCGTCACCCTTGCCGAGAATTTCCGAAATCTGTGCCATTGATTTAAGCATAGCGTAAACGTAAGCCGTACAGCAGATTTCAGCGCCCTCGGACGGGTCGCAGATCATCTCGCTGAATTCGTCGTTTGACGGAGCAACCCAATCGGAAAGCTCGCGGACCCGCCACGTACCGCCGAAGGAGTCAATATCCTTTATATCAGTAAGAGCGAATTTGCGCAGATGCGGATAAAGCTTTTCTGCAAAATCCTTATTGCCGCAGAAGTCAATGAGTGCCTTTGTTGCAAAAACAAAAATTGTGTTCCATACGGGAGAATTTTCGACACCCCAATCCGAGGTCGGTACAATAACGGGAACCTGATCGAAATCCTTGAAGCAGTCGTCCATAAGCTCAACAAACTGCGCCATATATGAGCTCATATCAAAATTATACATCATCGTTTCAAGTGCGCAGTTTGCATCACCCAGCCAGCCGTTCTTTTCGAAAACGGGCGTGTCGGTCGGCTTCCATTGGAAGTTGTTGAGAAGTGTTCTGCGCATAAGTGCGTGAAGCTCGTTTACAAGCTCATCCGAGCACTCAAAGCTGCCAACGGTATCAACGTTATTTGCGATTCGGTAAAGTGTGATATCATCCTCTGTGAGGCTTTCTGCGTGGTTTTCTATTTCGATGTAAAGGAAACCCTTATAGCTGAATTTCGGCTCGAAAAGGGCAGGTGAGCCGTCAGAAATGAAGGTATCCTTCTGTATGAAGTCAAGCGGCCACCAATTACCGTCACGGCCCTGATTTCCGCCGACTCTTAAAACATAACCGTCGTCCTTCAGCCTCTCGCCGTAGGTGATTGAAACCTTCTCATCCTTCGGCGCATTTATGCGGATTTTCGCCCAACCTGTAATCATTTCGGGCGCTTCAATAAGCAGATTGCCGTTATCAAGTCTTGTAATACTTTTCGGCTTGAATTCATCAATACGGCGGATGAACGGCTCGGTATGCTCCTTGAGCTCACCTGCAGGCGCATTGACGGCAGCCGCATTGTTCCATACATAATCCTTTTTACGTGCATCGAAGGTCTCACCGTAATAGATGCTGTTTGCTGTCGTTGTGCCGTCTTTGGTAACGAGCCAATCCGTGTTTGTCTCTGATATCTCTACCGTGCCGTCAGCGTAAGTGATTTCGATATCCGCAAGCAATTTCGGGATATCGCGCCATACAGCCTTCTCCCATTTCCAGACGTGAGTTGTCTCGTTGTAAAAGCTGTTGCCGAGCTCAACGGTGAGAACGTTTATTCCGTCTGTCAGTAAATCCGTAATGTCAAACACCCTGTAAAAAACAGTTTGTGTATATTGTGAGTGCGGAGGATTGAGCACGGTATCATCAGGCAGTCTGCCGTTGATTTTCAGCTCAAAAAGCCCCAATCCGCTTATATAAATCTTTGCTTGCTTAATCTCTTTTTCAAGAAAAAACTCTTTTTTGAATATAGGTGCAAGTCTTTCCTCAACGGACATATCCGCGCCTATCCAAATACCCTTGAAATTATGCTTCATAATTTTACCTCAAAAACAAAAGGCTGTACCGATGAGGATACAGCCTTCGAATTATTATTAATAAGCCTTGCCCCAGTAAAGCATCTTTGTTGCAGGCTTGCCGCAGCAAACGCAGGTGTCGGAGAGTGTTTCCTGCTCAAAGGGGATACAGCGTGATGTAACGCCTGCCTCCTCCTTGAGTCTGTCCTCACAAGCGCGGTCGCCGCACCACATAGCCTTGATGAAGCCGGGCTTGTTGTCTGCAATGTCCTTAAGCTCTGCAAAATCCTTTGCGGTAAAGGTCATACTTGCACGGCGGTCATAAGCCTTCTGATAAAGACCGTCGTGTACGGACTGAAGTAGCTCGGGAATCTTTGCTTCAAGCTCGTCGAGAGAAACAAAAATCTTCTCACCGCTGTCACGTCTTACGATAACGCACTGGTTGTTCTCGATGTCCTTCGGACCGATTTCAAGACGGAGGGGAACACCCTTCATCTCGTATTCAGCAAACTTCCAGCCGGGGCTGTTGTCGCTGTCGTCAAGCTTAACTCGGCAAACATCCGAAAGCTTATTGTAAAGCTCGTTAGCCTTGTCAAGAACGCCCTCCTTATGTGCCGCGATGGGAATGATAACCATCTGAACGGGAGCAACGTGCGGGGGAAGAACAAGGCCGTTGTCGTCACCGTGAGTCATAATGATTGCACCGATGAGACGTGTTGTGCAGCCCCATGATGTCTGGAACGGATGGTGCTGCTTGTTGTCCTTGCCGCTGTAAAGAATGTTGAAAGCCTTTGCAAAGCCGTCACCGAAGAAGTGTGATGTAGCGCTCTGGAGAGCCTTACCGTCGTGCATAAGTGCCTCGATTGTGTATGTATCCTCAGCACCTGCAAAACGCTCTTTTTCTGTCTTGACACCCTTGACTACGGGCATAGCAAGATACTTCTCACAGAACTCAGCGTAAACGTTGAGCATACGGATTGTCTCTTCCTGTGCCTCCTCGCTTGTAGCGTGGATTGTATGGCCCTCCTGCCAGAGGAACTCTCTTGAACGCAGGAAGGGACGTGTAGTCTTCTCCCAACGTACAACGCTTACCCACTGATTGTAAAGCTTGGGAAGGTCGCGGTAGGAGTGGATGATGTTAGCGTAATGCTCACAGAAAAGTGTCTCTGACGTAGGTCTTACGCAAAGACGCTCCTCGAGCTTTTCGTTACCGCCGTGAGTAACCCAAGCAACCTCGGGTGCAAAGCCCTCAACGTGGTCCTTTTCCTTGTTAAGAAGGCTCTCGGGGATGAACATCGGCATACATACATTCTCGTGACCTGTCTTCTTGAACATTGTGTCAAGAGTGTGCTGGATGTTTTCCCAGATAGCGTAGCCGTAAGGTCTGATAACCATACAGCCCTTGACGCTTGTGTATTCGATAAGCTCCGCTTTCTTAACAACGTCTGTATACCATTTCGCGAAATCCTCTTCCATAGAAGTGATTTCTTCAACCATTTTTTTCTGCTGTGCCATTGTGTATTTTTCCTGCCTTTCAGCTTACATATTATCTTCGATATATTTAACCATATCCTCAACGGTGCGGATGTTTTCGAGTGCTTCATCGGGCACCTCAACACCGAACTCGTCCTCAACGCTCATAATAAGGTCAACAACGTCAAGGCTGTCTGCGCCGAGGTCGTCGAGAATGTGGCTGTCATAGGTGATTGTGTCTTCATCAAGCTCAAGCTGGTCAGCGATAATTGCCTGCAATTTTTCGAAAATTTCCATAAAACTGTCTCCTTTATATATATTTATAAATACAATATACTGCTCAATACAAAATATTAGTAAGAAAAAGCAAATTTGTCAATAGTTTCGCGAATAATTCTTGTATTAACTTTGCTGTTCATCTTTTTAACAAACTGCATATATACATCGGTTTGCTGAATAAATGAAGTCTGTAAAGCAATTTTACTTTACGTAAAGGTTTCACACTTGACACTGTGGAAAACTCGGTGGAAAATGTGGAAAACTCAACGTATTTTCGTGCTTTTTGAGCAAAAACGGTGTAAATCTTGTAAAGTAAATGACTTTACATTTAGTTTTCAACCAATTTTTACCAATGTTTCACAGCGGTATTATTTCACAAAGAGTGCATATTTTAGTCACCGCAGGCAATAATTCTCTGCGCGAGTGAGTGAAGCTCTTCCATTGTCGAAAGTGTGCCGACCTCCTGACGGAATGCCGCCGCGCCGCGTATACCCTTGATGTACCAGGCGGCGTGCTTGCGTGCCTCTCTCATTCCTACGCGCTCACCCTTGTATTCACAAATAAGCTTAATATGCTCTTGCATAACCCTCATACGCTCCTCAATAGGCGGTTCGGGTAATGTTTCTGAGTTTTCAAGATATGCGTTGACGTTTTCGAATATCCACGGTCTGCCGAGCGCACCTCTGCCTATCATCAGGAAGTCAACGCCGGTTTCATCAAGCATCCTTTTTGCGCTTTTACCGTCAATAATGTCTCCGTTGCCGATGACAGGTATGCTTACAGCCTGCTTTACCTTCGCAATTTCATCAAGGTAAACGGGCGGAGCGTACATCTGCGTTCTTGTCCTGCCGTGTACCGTCAATGCCGATGCGCCAGCCGCCTCAATGCGCTTTGCGACCTCGACCGCGTTGACAGTATCCGTATCCCAGCCGATACGGATTTTAACCGTCACGGGCACGGGCGAAGCCTTGACGACGCTTTCAACAATTTCGCTGATAAGCGGAGGGTTTTTAAGCAATGCCGAGCCGCCGCCGTTGCCTGCGATTTTCGGTGCGGGACAGCCCATATTGATGTCGATAAACTCGGGCTTGAAGTCCATTGTCTTAATTGCCGCCTGAGCCATAATCTCGGGATTGTCGCCGAAGATCTGCGCACCTGCGGGACGCTCCTTTTCCGAAAGAAAGAGAAGCTCCTTTGATTTCTTGTCCTGCATTGTCAGACCCTTTGAGCTGACCATTTCGCTTATAACGTAAGCCGCGCCGTAGGACGTGCACAGCTCACGGAAGGCTCTGTCTGCAACTCCTGCCATAGGAGCAAGGGCTGCGTGTCCTTTAATTTCTAAATTTCCAATCTTCACAAAATCACCAAAAAATATTTTACCACGAATCTACCATAATTGTCAAAAGTATGATACAATAATTTCATATATGATTTTGGAGGCTTTTTTATGAGACTTCTTGTTATCGACGGCAACAGCATAATTAACCGTGCCTTTTACGGAATCAAGCTCCTTACAACAAAGGACGGAAGATTCACGAACGGCATTTACGGCTTTATGAATATCTTTCACCGCCTGCTCGAGGATTGCACCCCCGACAGAGTGGCAATAGCCTTTGACCTTAAAGCGCCTACCTTCCGCCACAAAATGTATGAAGAGTACAAGGCAGGCAGAAAGGGTATGCCCGACGAGCTTCGCGAGCAGATGCCCGTGCTTAAGGAATTGCTCACGCTTATGGGTTATAAAATTGTTGAAAAAGAAGGCTGGGAGGCTGACGATATTCTCGGTACTTTAAGCGTGCAGATGGGAGAGGGAGACAAGTGCTTTATCGCAACGGGTGACCGCGACAGTCTTCAGCTTGTCAGCGAAAATACAACCGTTATGCTTGCTTCAACGAAGATGGGCAGAACGCAGACCGTCTCCTACGATATCGCAAAAATCAAAGAGGAATACGGCGTTACTCCTAAACAGATGATAGAAATCAAGGCTCTGCAGGGCGACAGCTCGGATAACATCCCCGGTGTTGCGGGTGTCGGACCGAAAACCGCAGGCGAGCTTATTCAGAAATACGGCAGTATTGAATATATCTACGAAAACCTCGATTCACTTGACATTAAGCCGAAGCTCCGAGAAAAGCTCGAAACGGATAAGGATAACGCGTTTTTAAGTCACAAGCTCGGTACAATTGCACTTGATGCTCCGATTGATACCGATATGGATGCTTATATCCCCGCACAGGGGGATGCGGGCGCGGCGACTAGACTTCTTGCTTCGCTCGAGATGTTCAAGATGATTGAAACCTTCGGACTCGGCGCGGTGCCGACCGTAACGGAGGACGAAAAAGAAAGCGTAAAAATAAGTGTTACCTCGGTTGACGAGCTGTCCGAAATCAAACTCGGCGAAAAGCTTTACTTTATTCCCGTATATGATGACGGCGAGGTTGTGAAGATTTATTTCCTGACGGATGACGGAGTTTTCGTTGCGGAAAATAACAGCTTTATTTTCGCTTCACAGCTTGCGGATATTCTTGCCGATGAGAAAACTGAAAAAATCACCTACGATATAAAACCGCTCCATTCGTGGGCGTTTGCGCGCGGAACGGAGATAAAGGGAAAAATCAGCGACGTTATGATTGCGGGCTACATCCTCAATCCGTCGGCAAGCGATTACCACCCCTCAAGAATGGTACAGGAGTACGGCGGAGCTCTGCCCGAAACCGATTCGGAGGATGCGACAGCACTCGAATGTGCATCGCTTTCGGGCGCGTGGGAAAAGGCTTATGCCGAGCTTGAGAAAAACAGTCAGCTTGAGCTAATGTATAACATCGAAATGCCTCTTGCAAAGGTGCTTTCTTCAATGGAGGTAACGGGCTTCCTTGTTGACTCACAAAGCATTGAGGAATACGGCGCAGTACTCGAAACACAGATAAATTCGCTTGTAGAAAAAATCTATGACCTTGCGGGCGAGGAATTTAACATCAATTCTCCAAAACAGCTCGGCACGGTGCTTTTTGAAAAGCTGGGACTTCCTGCGAAGAAAAAGACAAAATCGGGATATTCGACAAATGCTGACGTCCTTGAAGACCTTGCGGCAGATTATCCGATTGTCGCACTCGTGCTCGAATACAGAACGCTTGCAAAGCTTAAGTCAACCTATTGCGACGGACTCAAAAAATGCGTTGCGCCCGACGGAAGAATTCACTCGACACTTAATCAGACGGAAACAAGAACGGGCAGAATTTCATCGACAGAGCCTAATCTGCAGAACATCCCCGTCAGAAGTGAGGTCGGCAGAGAGCTTCGCAAATTCTTTGTCGCAAAGGACGGACACGTGCTTGTTGATGCCGACTATTCACAGATTGAGCTTCGTGTGCTTGCGCATATCGCCGAGGATGAGCGTATGCTTTCTGCCTTCAACGAGGGCGACGATATTCATACAATCACCGCATCACAGGTTTTCAATATGCCCATTGAAGCCGTAACACCGCTTATGCGTACACGAGCAAAGGCGGTCAACTTCGGCATCGTTTACGGAATCGGCGCTTTTTCACTCGCGAAGGATATCGGCGTTACGCGTGCAGAGGCGGACAGATACATCAAAGGCTATCTTCACAAGTTCTCGGGCGTTGACAGCTATATGCAGAAGGTTATTGCCGATGCAAAGCAGAACGGCTATGTCAGCACTCTTTTCGGCAGAAGACGCTATCTTCCCGAGCTTACGGCATCGAATGCAATGCTTCGTAATTTCGGCGAGCGTGTTGCAAGAAATATGCCCATTCAGGGTACGGCGGCGGACATCATCAAAATCGCTATGATTAAGGTCTATGAGCGTATGAAGAAGGAAAATCTCAAGGCACAGCTTATTATGCAGGTGCACGACGAGCTGATTGTCGAAGCACCTGAAAATGAAGCCGAAGAGGTTTGCAGAATAGTCAGAGAAGAAATGGAAAACGCAACAAAAATGAACGTAAAGCTCACTGCTGATGTTCATTCGGGTAAGAGCTGGTATGATGCAAAGGATTGATAAAACGAAAACAAGATATACCGTTCTTGATGTTCTGCGTGCCCTCGCCATAATCGCAATGGTGGTTTATCATACGCTGTGGGATTTGGTCTATATGTTCGGCGCGGATATACCGTGGTATAAAACTGATGCAGGCTTTGTTTTTCAGCAAAGCATCTGCTGGTCGTTTATTCTGATTTCGGGGTTTTGTTTTTCGCTCGGAAAAAGAAAACTGAAAAGAGCGGTAACGGTGCTTGTCTGTTCACTTGTTATAACTGCGGTGACAGCCCTCGTTATGCCCGAAAACATCATCCTGCACGGAGTGCTGAGTCTGCTCGGCACGGCAATGCTTGTAACAATACCGCTTGAAAAATTTTTTAAAAAGCTTCCGTCTCTGATCGGTTTAATAATCAATGCGGTGCTTTTTGCCCTGACCTACAATGTCAGCAACGGCTCAATCGGTTTCGGCGAAGGTTTTTCGGCAGAGCTTCCCTCTTTTCTTTATGCAAACAATGTAACGGCGTTTTTCGGATTCCCTCACAGCGGATTTTATTCGTCAGATTATTTTCCGTTGCTTCCGTGGCTGTTTTTATTCTGGTGCGGATATTTCCTTTACGGGATTTTCGAAAAGAAAGGCTTGCTGAAATATCTGTCTGTATTTTCCTGTAAGCCGCTCGAATTTATCGGCAGACATTCGCTCGAAATCTATATGGCACATCAGCCGATAATTTACGGAGTTTTATTTATAATCTATAAAATAATTTAAGCGGAAGGTGACAGCCTCCCGCTTATTTTTCACTTATAACACCTATCAGCAGATAAAGTGCAACTATCATAATTGTAAAATTTTCTTTGGTATAAACGGCAACAAAAATTCCGACGGCGAGCAGGGTGCACGCACACGTAAGGCTTAATTTCCTGTGCAGCTTACTGTCTGGAAAGAATGCCGAAATTATGTGTCCTCCGTCAAGCATCGTAACGGGCATAAGATTGAAAATGCCGAGTGACAGATTTACCGTTGCAATGTCATTTTTCCCGAAAGCATAGAACAGTATGCTTAAAACAAGATTGACAAAAGGCCCTGCGAACGCAATGACCGCCTCCCTGAAAGGGGAGAGAAAACGCTTATCGGTAACAATTCTCATTCCGAAATAACCGAGGCTTATTTCCTCGGCTTTTTTACCGCAGAGGAGCATCGCTGTCAGGTGTCCCGCTTCGTGCAGTACGCACATCCCGAAGCATACGGCGGCGAGACTTTCGGGGAAGAGGGTGAGCAGCAGCGTGATTATTGCAACAAACCAGAAATCAATTTTAACAGTTATTTTTGAAATTTGCAGTGTCATACTCTGCCGTCTTTTTCTTCAAGCACATCCAACGGGTCAAAGGACCAGCCGTTTTTGTTATGTATTTCAAAATGAAGGTGCGGTCCTGTGCTCCAGCCGGTACTGCCGACAAGCGCAATCGTTTCACCTGCACGGATGACGGAACCCTCGTCCACAAGCACCTCCGAGCAATGGCAATAAAGCGTTTCTGTGCCGTCATAATGCTCCATCAGCACGTAGTTACCCTTTTTTGTTCCGTAGCCCGTGTCCTTGATAACTCCGTTGTATGCCGCAACAATGTTCGTTCCATCGTCGGCGGCAATGTCAAGACCCGTATGCAGACCGTATTTGCCGGAAATAGGGTTTGTACGGTAGCCGTAGCGTGACGTTATTCTGCCGTGAAGAGGGACGGTTATACGGTCGTTTTTGCCGAGAGAAGCCATAACCGCAACAGCGGTATTTTCTTTATCCTCTCCGCCCGCGCCCTCGGGAATTTCCTCTTCTTCTCCCGTAGCCTCGGCGGTAAATTCCTCTTCGGCGGGTAAGGTGCCCATAACGCTCTCGACCGCATCCTTTGCGGACTCCGCAAGCTCGTCTGCACTCATATCAATCGACATTATCCTACTGAATTCCGTTTTGATAAAATTGAAGGTGGAAGGGCTCAGCTTCCACGCAAGGAAAACGAGTAATATGAAAAAGGCGCACACAGCAGCCTGAACAAACATAACCTTATTGAATTCAGCCGTAATGCGCGGCTTTGCAGCTTCCGCCTGCTTTATGTCTTTGATATCCTCTGCCTCTTTCAGTTCTTTTGCTTTTCGGGTTTCTTTCACATCTTTTTCCATCACATCACCTCAAGGAAAGAGTATGAAAAAGCAGTAAAGATTAGAACGAAAAACAGATTTTGTAAAACAAATTTTAATTTGTCGAGCAAATATTAATCGCTTTCGTAGGGCAGGGCGCTTGCGACGTGCCGTAGATTCAGCAAAAAAATAACGGCGTGTCGTAAACGTCACGCCCTACACACCATAATACGATTGTGTCAGTAGGGGAGCATAGTATGCTCCCGAAAATTACATCAAAATCCGCGGGCAGATGATATCTGCCCCTACCGCCTCAAATGAAACTCGTGCGGTAGGGCGGTGGCTTGCTGCCGCCGCAAAATATATCTCATTTAAAAGGACGGTCGAGGACGCCCGTCCCTACGCGCTGAACTGCAATTCTTGCCTTGCCCTCCTTGCCTAAAGGAGGGTGGCGCGGCGTAAGCCGTGACGGGAGGATTTTATAAAAAAGCGGCGCAGCCCCTTAATGTTTGCAACGCAAACACATCATTCGCGAAGCGAACATCATTCATCATATCCGCATTGCGGATATATCATTGCAAAGGCAAAGACTTTGCACGACAAACCCCAATTTACCTCACTCTTCTGAAATATTTATTGTAAATTTTTCTCGTTTGATATATAATCAATTTGAAGAGGTGCATAATATGAAAACCGAAAAAATAAAACAAAAGGAAGCGAAACAGCTTTCACGGCTCAACAAGGTAAGGGCGAAGGGCACATACGGCGGATATTTCCTCGTGCTTGTCCTGCTGATTGCGATTGTAAACATCCTCGACGAGGTTACGAGTAACCTCACCGTCACGGTGCAGTCGTCGTTCGTTACGGAGTTTTTTGTCAACAATCCGTTCCTCGGAAAGTACTATACCTTCCAGGAGGGGCTGGCATTACATTCAACCGTCGGTGTTGTTACCTACGTTTTCGGCATCATAACACCGTTTTACAAAGCCCTTGCGGACAAATGGGGCAGAAAACCGCTTTTTGTTCTCTCGACCCTCGGTATGGCGGCAGGACTTTTGATAATCCACCTGTCAACAAACTACATAATGTTCCTTGCAGGCTTTGCCGTTATCAGCTTCTTTATGGGCCACGATATTCAGATTATCTACATCCTTGAAGAAGCGCCCGACCGCCACCGCGCGAAGATTTACAGCTTCCTCAAGGCGTTCGGCATCCTCGGCGTTATCCTTATCCCGACACTCCGCGATATGCTTATGGGCGACGACCCGACGAAATGGCGCGATATCTTCCTCGTTCCTGCCGTGCTCGGATTTATCGCCGTGCTTCTCGTCATCCTGTTTGCAAAGGATACCAAGGTATTCATAAGCGAGAGAACAGCGTATCTTTCACGTCCGTTTGAGGAAAGACAGGCTGAAAAGGAGCTTCAGAAAAAGCAGAAGCAGGCGCAGAGAAATCAGTCGGGCGTGTTCAACGGAGTCAAGTATATTTTCTCCAACAAGGACACAAAAAGCCTTATAATTTCTCATATTATTTTCGATTCTGCGATGCCTGCGATTGCACTTTATTTTGAATCTGCAATGCACGGTGTCGGAATGAGTACATCGGACATCACGAAGGCACTGTTTATGGTTCCCGTGATTTACGCTTCAATCACATTTCTTTCGGGCTTTATCGCAGACAAATTCGGCAGAAAGGCAACGGTTACGGGATTTTCGATTACCTGTATTGTCGGATACTGTCTGTTCGTTGCAGGAATCCTGCTCGGCTGGAATCCGTATCTTATCGGCTCGTTTGCGGGTCTTTATCAGGGCTCATATTGGATCGGCAGAGACTATATGAACGTTATGATGACGGAAAAGGTTCCGACGGATATCCGTGCTTCGGTTGTCGGAGCGGAGGGACTTCTTGTTATCATCGGTCTTGTTGTCGGCTACGGTGCGGCAGTGCTCGGAATGCTTAAATTCCCGATCTGGTGGGTATGTCTTGCAATCTCCGTTGTTGCCGTCGGTGTTGCGGCGGTTATGTTCGCAACGCAGGTCAAGGAAACAAAGGGCGTTAGTCTTGATGAAATCGAATAAGAAAAAGGTCACAGCGGATTTACCGTTGTGACCTTGATTTTTGTCTTTGTTTATCTAGTTTGTTCAATGCTCAGACTCGCGCACGCATTCAGCGACAAGTCTGCGACGTTGTTATTAAGGAATTCATAATATCCCTGCGCGCCGACCATTGCGGCATTGTCACCGCAGTACTTGAGCTCGGGTGCGTATAATTCCCAACCGTGCTTTTGACAAAGTGCGGTCATTTCTCTTCTTAAAACAGAGTTTGCCGAAACACCGCCCGCAAGCACGATTTTGTCATATCCGAGGTCGATTGCCGCCTTTTCCGTGTTTTCCGTAAGACAATCAACAACCGCCTTGATGTAGGAAGCACCGAGGTCGGGGACGTTTATTTCCTCGCCCTTCTGCTTTGCAATGTTTATTGTGTTGAGTGCCGCGGTTTTAAGTCCCGAAAAGCTGAAATCATACGGAGCGCCGTCAACTCTCGGGTGAGGCATCTTGTATGCCTTGTCGTTACCGTCCTTCGCAACACGGTCAAGGTTGAGACCGCCGGGGTAGGGAAGTCCCATTGCGCGCGCCGCCTTGTCCATAGCTTCGCCTGCCGCATCGTCGTGCGTGTAGCCGATAACCCTGAATTCGGTATAGCTCTTAACCTCGACAAGGTGGCTGTGACCGCCCGAAACAACAAGACAGAGGAACGGCGGCTTCAATTCGGGGTGGGTGATGTAGTTTGCTGCAATGTGCGAGCGCAGATGATGCACGGGCACAAGCGAAAGTCCCGATGCCATTGAAATGCCCTTTGCGTAATTCACGCCGACGAGCAACGCGCCGATAAGTCCGGGCGCGTGAGTGACGGCAACTGCAGTTATATCCTCAAGTGTGCAGTCCGCCTCATCGAGTGCGGCTTTGACAACACCCGAGATAGCCTCAACGTGTCTGCGTGATGCGATTTCGGGCACGACACCGCCATAGATTTTATGCTCCTCAACCTGCGATGCGACGATGCTCGAAAGCACCCTTCTGCCGTCCTCAACAACGGCTGCCGCAGTTTCGTCACAGGAGGATTCGATTGATAATATTTTCATTGAGTCTCAACATCCTTTAAATATCTGGTCATTATATAAGCATCCTCGGTGGGATTGGAATAGAAATTCTTCCGCTGACCGACGATATTATAACCCTCTTTTTTGTAAAGTTCAATAGCCGGAACGTTACTGATTCTCACTTCGAGCGAAATAAAATCGCAATTTCTCTGCTTTGCGCCGTGAGTCGCGGCATCAATCAGCGTTTCGCCGATACCGAGACGGCGGTATTCGGGAAAAACGGCAACGTTTGTTATGTATGCTTCACCGCAGATTTCATGAACTCCGATATAGCCGAGCACCTTGCTTTCTGCCGAAGCCACAAGAAAATGCGCCGTTTCGTTGGTAAGCTCACTTCGAAGTCCGTCCTCGCTCCACGGTACGGAAAAAGACACCCTTTCAAGCTCCGCAATTTCCCTGATGTGCTTTTCCTGCATTGGCTCAATATTCATTGTAATGCTGTCAATAAATTTTTCAAGAAAAGCCTCGAGCTTATCCGCACAGTCGCGGTAGATTTCTACCGTACCGCCGTAGGGGTCGGGAACACCGCCCTCGGGTACGATTACCCTGAAGGTCGGCTTCACGCGCATAACCGCGCCCTTGTGACTCTCGGTCATACATACCATAATATCGGTTTCATCAAAAATATATTCGTTAAAGATAGTTGCACGGTGGGTTGAAAGGTCAATGCCGCGCTCGGCACAGACCTCAACAGCCTGCGGTGATGCGCTGTCGCCCGTGTAGGCTGCAAGACCGCAGCTTCGGCAGGAAATGTCGGTTATACCGCGCTCGGAAAGTATCTTTTTAAAAAGTCCTTCTGCCATTGCACTTCGGCAGGTATTGCCCGTGCAGACAAATGTTATATTAAGCATAATGCATTCACTCCAAAAGGAAAAATCTGCCTCCATTGCCTAAAGGGAGGGGGACCGCGTAAGCGGCGGAGGGATATATTTTGATTATACCACAAAAAACAAAGTTTTTCCACTTATTCTTTTTTACTTTTTCTTTACTTTTCCGTTACCTTGCTTTTACTTTGATTTGGTTAAATTTGTTCAACGGGTAAGGAAATTAGACTCTTCTCTTATCTTGTTTGATGTGTTATAATGGTTTTATTATTTGCGGGGTGATGAAATGAAAACAGTTCTTGTTTGTGATGACGATGAGGCTATCGTCAATTCGATAGAGATATATCTTTCACAGGAGGGCTTTAACGTAATCAAGGCACACGACGGCGAGGAGGCACTTGACCTTGTGATGAAAAACGAAATTCACTGTATGGTGCTTGATATTATGATGCCGCGTCTTGACGGACTTCAGACGGTGTTAAGACTGCGTAAAAGCTTTGATTTTCCCGTCATAATGCTCTCTGCCAAAAGTGAGGATACGGATAAAATTGCAGGTCTCGGCTTCGGCGCGGACGACTATGTTACAAAGCCGTTCAATCCGCTCGAGCTGGTGGCAAGAGTCAAGTCGCAGATAAGACGCTATGTCACCTTTTCATCCTTCGAAAGGAAAAGCTCACAGCTTGTCTGCGGTGGCCTTGTTGTTGACACGGATGCAAAGTCCGTCAGTGTTGACGGACAGGAAATCAAGCTCACGGCAAGGGAATATCTTATTCTCGAATACCTTTGCAAAAATATGGGCAAGGTGCTTTCTTCGTCGCAGATTTACGAGGCTGTCTGGAACGAGCCCTCCTTCGGAACGGAAAAAACCGTAACCGTACACATCAAAAACATAAGAGAAAAGATTGAAATAAATCCGAAAGACCCGAAATATATTAAGGTGGTGTATGGTCTTGGATACAAGGTGGAAAAACTTTAAGTACAGTTGGTTTACGAAGCTTGTGTGCATTTTGCTTGCGTGCGTGTGCGCCGTTTCGTGCGTGCTGAGCTTTATGCCGTTGTTTTACCGCTTTATTATCACGAACGGTAATCTCAAGGTGGACGAAAAGGTCACGGTTTATGACACAACGTCGTTTGTCAATTACGTCAGGCAGGATATCAGTAGGATAATTGAGCTGTCACAGAGGAATCAGAACATCGCACGCTTTGAAGCGGAGAAGAAAAAGTGTGTTGACAGTATAGTTGCGCAGTTTGTCAAGGAGCAGGAAATCTGGAAGGCGAACGGCGGCAAAATCGAGTACTATTACGAGGATGACTACGAGGGCTTTACTCAGATTGAGTACTATTCGGGCAAGAATTTTTCGTATAGGGGTGATTATTCCGATACGTCCGTATGGCTCGATTTTTCTCATGACGTAAAGCAGATTACCTCACAGGTAGAGGGAGATTTTACGGCAAACTTTTACAACAGCTTTGTAGGACGTGTTGACGAGCAGTCACTCGAGGAGCTTCGTAACGTCCGCTACTATGCCGTGGCATCGGACGGCACGGTTATTTCAAATGTTGACAGCAAGGAAAGCGTTGTTAACGAGGCTTTCAGCGAGTATATTTTTGTTGAAAACGGAAAAACGACGTACAGCGAAAATATCGGAAAGTCAGCATTCCCCGAGGTGGTTCCCTCACATTATTTCACAACGTCAACGAACGTTTACTATTCCATAAACCCGAGCTTTACGGGCAACGATAAGTTTTTTGCTCTTAACAATATGATCAATACAACCAACTCTCTCGACTACACAGCGTTGGTTGCAAAGCTGATTGCTTCCTTTGTCGGAGTGGTGCTGTTCTTGTGTCTGAGTGTCAGCCTTGCAGGGCATAAGAGCGGTGAATTAAGCCTTGCATTTATTGATAAAATTCCGTGCGACCTGCATCTTGCACTTTCCGTTTTTGCGGATTTCTGGGTCGGCTTTGCCGCAGTAGGTCTTGCTTATTTAAGGCATGAGCAGATTTTATGGGATTATGAAGCGGACTTCTTTGTTGAAGAAATTGTTGCACATTCCGAGCTGTTTATGATTGTGATTTCAGCGGTCGTCGCCGTGTTTGTGCTTATTCTTGCGGAGCTTCTGACATCCTTTGCAAGACGAATCAAAACCAAGAGTCCGATATTCAGATACACGCTGATTTTTTTCATCATAGCTGCAGCTTTTAAACTGCTGAAGCTTGTCGTCAGGGGAGTCGTAAGCTTCTTGCGAAAGGTAAAAAAAGCTGTAAAAAAATGGTTTAAAACAATCATCTTCAAGCCGCAGAAGCTCAACAAGGGCGTTGCAAAGCTTGTAACGGTATTCGTGGCTGTCAACATAATCGGCTTTGGTATTTGTTGCTGGTGCGCGTTTATGAGCGGTTGGTACAATGAAGCGGCGTGGAGCGTGGTAGCACTTATTGTTTTGGCAGTCGGTTTGCTCTTTGATGCCTACTCGCTTTACCGACTGTTTAAATATATGCGTGCACTTGATACGATTATTGATAAGGCGGATAAGCATGAGCCGTTCGATATGAATCCGAACGAAATTCCCGAAAGCCTTATGCCCCTTGTCAGAGCCTATGACGAAACAAACAGCGAGCTGCAGAAGGCTGTTATAAAGGCGGTCAAGGACGAGCGGACGAAAACAGAGCTTATAACCAACGTTTCGCACGACCTTAAAACCCCGCTGACGTCGGTTATCAATTATATTGACCTTTTAAAGCAATGCGATATCAGTGATGAAAAGGCGCTCGAATATATGGGCGTTATCGACGAAAAGTCAATCAAGCTCAAGCGCCTTATAGAAGACCTTATCGAAGCATCCAAGGTTTCAAGCGGAAATGTTGCGATAAACAAGACGAAGCTCAATCTCAACGAGCTTGCAACACAGGCGATAGTTGAAGAAAATTCAGAGCTCGAAAAGCACGGCTTGTCGCTCATTTTCAACGAGCCCGAGCAAAAGGTTATCGTCACCGCTGACGGCACAAAGATTTACAGGGTTATCGAAAATCTGCTGTCGAACGTCTGTAAGTATTCCGCACCTCACTCAAGAGTTTACGCGAGCGTTTACTCGCAGGGCGGCTACGGTTATTTTGAAATCAAGAATATTTCAAGCGAGCCGCTTAACATCAGCGCCGAGGAGCTGACGGAACGCTTCGTCAGGGGCGATGCATCGCGTAACCGCGACGGCAACGGACTCGGCCTTTCAATCGCCAAGGACCTTTGTGCTCTCAACGACGGTGAGCTGATAATCTCAATCGACGGCGACCTCTTCAAGGCAACAGTAAAATTGCCGAGGTAATGGGGGCTGAAAATGAAAAAACACGAAGGAGTCAGTCGCGATTATTTTAAATTTTTCTTCTTCTTTTTTCTGACAGTTACTATTATTTCGTTTTATTTCCCCGCATCGGGTGATGATTTAGGCTGGGCAACGAGCGACGGAACCGCGCTTCTTGAAAATGGCTTCAGGAATTATAACGGCAGATATATGGGCAATTTATCTGCGCTATGCTTCTCAAGGATACCCGCTTTGTTACCCTTTATAAAAAGCCTGACGTTAACGTCAGTTCTAGTCCTTATTCAGAAACTGACGTTCAACCGCAGCAAAACGTTTTTGTATCTTTCTGCATTCTTGCTTGTGGTGCCGACGGCATTATTCAAGCAGGCTTTTGTATGGACGGCAGGCTTTGCCAACTATTATTTTTCCGTGTTTATCGGTATGTTCAATATTTATCTTCTTTTATTCAAAAGCGATATGACGGGAAAAAAGAATTTTGTGCGTATCGTTCTTCTGTTTGCTCTCGGTATAACGGGACAGCTTTTTATGGAGCATTTCACTGTTGCAATGCTTGCTTTTTCCGTAGCGTTGAATGCTTATGATTACATAAAAGACAGGAGATTGAAGCCTGAACGCATTGTCTATATGATTGCTTGTGTTATCGGTATGGTCATAATGCTTACCAATGGTGCGTATTCGAAAATTTTCAGGGGTGAAAGAGCTTATCAGTCGCTTACCGGTTACGGAAATTCTGCTTTTGATTTTATAAAAAAACTGTTCGGTGATGTTGCATTGGATTTACTGAACGCTTGCTTTCCGGCAATGCTTGTGATTTTTGTTCTATCCCTTCTTCTTTGCAGAAGAAGAAAGCTGATGAGATTTATTCTCAGCTTAGCCGCTGTGTCGGTTGTGATATTCTGCTCCGCTGTGTTGGCGGTTGAGACCTACAGTCTTTTCGCAATGCTTGCAGGTATAGTTACGGTTTATCTCGCATTACTTTTCTTAATTACCGTCAAGGATATCAAAAGCAAACGGTCAAAAATCCGTATTTCGTTTTATTGCGTTATGATAACTGTGCTGACTGTACCGCTTTTATTCGTCAACCCTACGGGGGCGCGGTGCTACAGCGGAGTTTACGTTCTTTTGCTGATGATTGTGAAGGAGCTTCTGGATGAGTATGAGGTACCGTTACGTGTTCATCGGGTAAAGCCCGTAAAAGCACTTCTCACGGTTATGCTTGCTTTTGATTTGGTGTGTTATTCTACGGTTTTTACAGCCAACAGCAACAAGATTTCCTTCATCCGTTCGGAGGTTGTAAGAGGAAACAGCAATATTGAGCTTGAGCACACACAGTTAGGCTTTTTTGTTCACGCCTTGGATTGTGAGGGCGAAAATGAAAAGTTTAAAAGAAGGTTCTGCGAATACTATCATCTGCCCGAAAATATAGAAATAAGCTATAAAGATTAAAAGGAAAGAGTTTGAAAAGCCGCGGTTTTCCGCGGCTTTTGTGCGGCAAGTTGGAGTTTGTCGTGCAAAGTCTTTGACTTTGCAATGATATATCCGCTATGCGGATATGATGAATGATGTTCGCTTCGCAAATGATGTGTTTGCGTTGCAAACATTAAGGGCTGCGCCGCTTTTTATAAAATCCTCCCGTCACGGCTACGCCGCGCCACCCTCCTTTAGGCAAGGAGGGCAAGGCAAGAATTACGGTTGAGCGCGTAGGGACGGGCGTCCTCGACCGTCCTGAAAAAAGCAGAATCCACGGATGGTCCGGGAGGCCTATCCCTACACGTACAAAGTTTGTTTGTGCAATTTTTACTCCCCGACAAATTAAAATATACCTTCTTGCAAATTTTACCGTTGTATTGTAAAATAAAATAACAGCAATTAATTGCAGATGCTTTTGAAACAAAACTCTAAAGAATCGAGGTAGTTTTATGACAAAAATAATTGCATTCTTTATGGCGATATTTACCTGGTTGAATATTGCTCTTTTTCCCGGCAGACTGACGGGTGAGGGCACCTTCGGTGAGCCTGACGCTCCTATGGTGCAGACCGAATTTGACGAGGGCGAATTTGTAATGGGTGAGCACGATCTCGTGGTTGCCACTGACGGCGATGACGGTAATCCGGGTACTCCCGAAGCACCGCTGAAAACTCTTGAAAAAGCAAAGGAAATCCTTAAAGTCTCCGAGACGGATGAGCTTATCACCGTATGGTTCAGAGAGGGTACATATATAATCAATGAAACAGTCGAATTTACTTCTGACGACAGAAGCAATGTTCTTTACCGCTCTTATCCCGATGAAAAGGTATCTTTCTCGGGTTCAAAAGCAATCACAGGTTGGACCGAGACAACAATCAACGGCGTTAATGCGTTTGTGACTGACGTTGAGGTCAACTCCGATGAGGATTATTTCCGCTCGCTTTTCAAGGGCGATAAGCGTCTTCCGCTTTCAACATACCCCAAAGAGGGTACGTTCAAAATAGCAGATCCGAGCGAAAGTGAAGCGGTTGCCGGCTCTCACGCACCTGACTTCTTTACTTTCTCGGTTGCATTTTATGCACATAAGGATCAGATTCTTGACTTTGCGAATGCAAGCGACGTTGAGGTTCAGATAATGCACTTCTGGTGTGATGAGCATCTTCCTGTACATTCCGTTGATGCATCAACAGGCAGAATTGAAACAACAAAGCCTACTGCCATGCGCGTAAGAGTGGACGATAATTTTGTTTATCATAACGTCAAGGAGGCTCTCTCGCTTCCGGGTGAATGGTATCTTGACCGCACGGAGGATAAGCTTTATTACATCCCCGAGGAGGGTGATACTCCCGAAAACACCGTTCTTCATGCAGGTGTCAACGATAAGCTCTTTGATTTTAACGGTGCTGAAAATATCGCTTTCCAAGGCATCGACTTTGCAAATACAGATTGGGAATACATTGACGGCACTCATACGGGCAATCCCTTCAGCCCGTCACATCCGTTGTATGGCAATATTAAATACGGTGCTGACCATCCGCAGGCTGCGTATGAAATTCCCGCCGCAATAAACATTATTGCGTCCTCGGATATTGATTTCACGGACTGCCGTTTTGAAAACATTTCTTACACCGCAGTAAAGTTTGATAAGGGTGCGCAGAATTGTGATATCACAAGCTGTATGTTCAACGAAATCGGTGCAAATGCGGTATTTATCCACGGTGATTTAGTTATTCCCGCAACAACAAGAAACATCAATGTAAGGGACTGTCATATCAGCTATTACGGCAGAATTTTCAGCAACGCTATCGGTATTCTTCTGACCCATGCTTATGATTGCGACCTTGTGAATAACGAAGTTCACGACGGCTGGTATACAGGTATTTCTGTCGGCTGGAGCTGGGGCTATGCAGAGCATCCGACAAATAAAATCAACATCAGCAACAACCTTATTTACAACATCGGCAACGGCTGGCTTTCGGATATGGGCGGCATCTATACGCTCGGCGTTCAACCCGAGACCGTTATTTCGGGCAACGTGATTTATAACGTCGGCTGTGACGAGGGTGCTTACGGCTACGGCGGATGGGGTATTTACCTCGATGAGGGTTCAAGCGGAATGCTTGTTGAAAACAACCTTGTTTATGATTGTTCTTCGGAGACCTTCCACCAGCATTACGGCAGAGACAATATTATCCGCAACAATATCTTCGCTTTCGGCGGAGAGGGTGCATTCATCATCACAAAGAACGAGGAGCATAATTCGCTTACTGCTACAAACAACATTTTTGTTACGGACAATGCAACAATGTATGCTTTTGATACGGAAAGCGATTGGTTTGTTGATGACAGCAATCTCTATTGGGACTATGACCGCGGCGGAAGAGTTCTCTCGGGTCATACTACAAAGCTTTTTGACAGAGATTCACTCGTGATTGTAAAGGCGAGAGGCTATTACAACAACGCTGTGTTCAAGGATCCTCTTTTCAAGGATGCCGCTAACCGCGATTTCACACTTGCGGAAAATTCTCCCGCACTTGAAATCGGATTCAAGCCCTTCAGCTATAACGCAGGAACGTTGACAAAATTTAATTAAATTCTTATTTCAAGCCGTGGCATATCGCTGCGGCTTGAATTTTGCAAAAATATTCAAAAAATCACGAAATATTCACTATTTATGAATATTATTCATCCCGCCGTTCACCCCGAAAAACATATCAAAAATAATTACATTAAATTTGCCCGAAACAGTTGAAATTGGGCGAAAAAAGTGTTATATTTATGTGAACTTGTAATTTTGCATAGATTATTTTCATCTTTTGACGGTGCGTTGTGCAGGTTTACAAAAAGTGATTTTTTATGAATTTTCTGTTGCATATTTATGCATACTGTGCTAATATATGTGCATAAAGTGAAGCAGAAATGCATATTGGAGGTTTAATTATGAATAAGGAAAACATCAAGAAGGTTGTTCTTGCTTACTCAGGCGGTCTTGATACTTCTATCATCATCCCTTGGCTTAAGGAGAACTATAATAACTGTGAGGTTATCGCAGTTTCAGGTAACGTCGGTCAGGCAAGCGAGCTTGAGGGTCTTGAAGAGAAGGCAATCAAGACAGGCGCTTCAAAGATTTATATTGAGGATCTTACAAAGGAATTCCTCGAGGACTATGTATTCCCCGGTATTCAGGCAGGTGCAAAGTATGAGGACTATCTCCTCGGTACAGCTTATGCACGTCCTCCCATTGCAAAGAGAATTGCTGAAATCGCTATCGCAGAGGGCGCAGACGCTATCTGCCACGGCTGCACAGGTAAGGGTAACGACCAGGTAAGATTTGAGCTTGCTATCAAGGCTTTCGCACCCGATATGCCCATCATCGCTCCCTGGAGAGAGTGGGACATCAAGTCACGTGAGGAAGAAATCGAATACGCAGAGGCACACAATGTTCCTCTTAAAATCAGCCGTGAGACAAACTACTCAAAGGATAAGAACATCTGGCACCTTTCACACGAGGGTCTCGACCTTGAGGATCCCGCAAACGAGCCGCTTTACAACAAGGAAGGCTTCCTTGAGATGGGCGTTTCTCCCGAAATGGCTCCCGACGTTCCGACTTATGTTACAATCCACTTCGAAAAGGGTGTTCCCACAGCTATTGACGGTGTAGAAATGGATGCAGTTGCACTCGTTGATAAGCTCAATCAGCTCGGCGGTGCAAACGGTATCGGTCTTCTTGACATCGTTGAGAACAGACTTGTAGGTATGAAATGCCGCGGCGTTTATGAGACACCGGGCGGAGCAATCCTCTACAAGGCTCACGAGGTTCTTGAAACAATCACACTTGATAAGGAAACAGCACACTACAAGGCACTTGTTGCACAGAAGCTTGCTGAGCTTACATATAACGCACAGTGGTACACACCGCTTACAGATGCTATCCTTGCATTCGTTAAGGAGACACAGAAGACAGTTACAGGTGACGTTAAGCTCAAGCTCTACAAGGGCAATATGATTAACGCAGGCGTTACATCACCGTTCTCACTTTACGATCCCGAAATCGCAACATTTGACGAGGATAACGTTTACAATCAGGCTGATTCAGCAGGCTTTATCAACCTCTACGGTCTTCCCATCAAGGTTTATGCTAAGATGAAGGCAAAGAATAACCTCAAATAATCTAATCAATTCGGAGTAATTAACTATGGAAAAAATGTGGGCAGGAAGATTTGAACAGGCACTCGACAAAATTGCCGACGATTTTAACTCTTCCATTCATTTTGACTGCAAAATGTATAAGCAGGATATCACAGGCTCAATGAAGCACGCGGCAATGCTTGCTTTGCAGGGCATTATCAGCGATGATGACTGTGATAAGATAACCGCAGGTCTTCAGTCTATTCTTGATGACCTTCAGAGCGGTGCCCTTGCTTTTGATATGGATGCAGAGGATATTCATATGTTTGTTGAGTCCGAGCTTACAAAGCGTATCGGCGATGTCGGCAAGAGACTCCACACGGCAAGAAGCCGTAACGATCAGGTTGCGGTTGATATCCGTCTTTTCCTCCGCGATGAGACAAACGAGATTATCGTTCTTATAAGACAGCTTCTCGCGGCAATCCTCGTGCAGGCAAAGGCCCACAAAACCTCCATTTTACCGGGCTATACTCATCTCCAGAGAGCACAGCCGATAACGTTCGCTCATCATCTTCTTGCTTATGCTATGATGTTTACACGTGATATCGGCAGACTTAAGGATGCTCTTAAGAGAATGAATTATTCTCCGCTCGGCTCCTGTGCTCTTTCGGGCACAACATATAACACCGACCGTGAATTTGTTGCAAAAGAGCTCGGCTTTGACGGCATCACTCTCAATAGTATCGACGGCGTTTCCGACCGTGACTTCTGCGTTGAGCTTATGAGCGCTTATTCAACAATTATGATGCACCTTTCCCGTTTCTCGGAGGAAATTATCCTCTGGTCAAGCTGGGAGTTCAAGTTCATTGAGCTCAGCGACAGCTACACTACGGGCTCAAGCATTATGCCGCAGAAAAAGAACCCCGATATGGCAGAGCTTGTCCGCGGTAAGACGGGACGTGTTTACGGTAATCTTTTCACGATGCTCACGGTGCTCAAGGGTATTCCTCTTGCTTATAACAAGGATATGCAGGAAGATAAGGAATGTATCTTTGACAGCATTGACACACTCAAGCAGTGCCTGCGTGTGTTCGCACCTATGATTGAAACTATGACTGTGCTTACTGATAATATGTATTCAGCCGCACAGAAGGGCTTTATCAACGCAACTGACCTCGCTGACTACCTCACAAAGAAGGGTATGCCTTTCAGAAGCGCATACAAAATCGTTGGTCAGATTGTCGCATTTTGCATAAATAATGATTTAGTGCTTGAAACTATGTCACTTGAGGATTATAATAAATACAGTGACCTTTTCTGCGAAGATCTCTACAAGGAAATATCTCTTGAAACCTGCGTTGCAAAAAGAATCTCTGCAGGCGGTACAGGTATTGACTCTGTTGAGAAGCAGATTGAGTATGTAAGCACTTTTATCGACTGATATAAGGGGCGGATTATCTATCCGCCCTCTTTTTGGAATATAGGAGGCAAATAAATGGTAGATTTAAAGGGTAGAGATTTCCTCAAATTGCTTGATTTTACAAGCGAAGAAATCGGTTATCTCATCGATCTTGCCGCCGAGCTTAAGGCGAAAAAAAAGGCAGGTATCCCTCACAGGATTCATGAGGGCAAGAATATTGCTCTTATCTTTGAAAAAACAAGTACAAGAACGCGTTGCAGCTTTGAGGTTGCCGCAAGTGACCTCGGTATGGGCTCAACCTATCTTGCCGAAGGCTCACAGATCGGTAAGAAGGAAAGCATTGCCGATACGGCAAGAGTTCTTGCAGGAATGTTTGACGGCATTGAATACAGAGGCTACGGACAGGCTCTCGTTGAGGAGCTCGCAAAGTATTCAAAGGTTCCCGTATGGAACGGTCTTACAAACGAATTCCACCCGACTCAGATTTTAGCCGATTTCCTTACAATCAAGGAGCATTTCGGTTACCTTAAAGGTATAAATTTCGTTTATATGGGCGATGCCCGTTACAATATGGGTAATTCACTTATGGTCGGGTGTGCGAAGATGGGACTCAACTTCACCGCCGCCGCACCGAAAAAGTATTTCCCCGATCAGGCACTCATTGACGAATGTCTTGAGATTGCAAAAGAAACAGGCTCGGTTATCCGCTTCTGCGAAGACCCGATTGAAGCTGTTAAGGATGCGAACGTAATCTACACGGACGTATGGGTTTCAATGGGTGAGCCGATTGAAGTATGGCAGGAAAGAATCGACGACCTTGCACCGTATCAGGTCAATAAGGCTCTTATGGATGCGGCGGCAGAGAACGTTGTCTTTATGCACTGCCTGCCCGCTTACCACGACCATAAAACGGCAGTAGGTAAGGAAATGGGCGAAAAGTTCGGCAGAGAAGCAATGGAAGTTACCGACGAAGTATTTGAAAGTGAAAAATCCATCGTTTTCGAAGAAGCAGAAAACAGGATGCACACAATAAAGGCCGTTATGGCAGCAACACTTTAAGGGAGGTTTACGGATGAAGAAAGTTTACATTGTTCTCGAGGACGGTCACGTTTTCGAGGGTGAAAGATTCGGTGCAGAGGGTGAGGTAATCGGCGAGTTCGTATTCACAACAGGTATGGGCGCTTACGTTGAGACTCTCACTGACCCGACTTATTACGGTCAGATTGTAATGCACACCTTCCCGCTTATCGGTAACTACGGCATTATGGAAGAGGATTTTGAGTGCGACAAGTCTCACCTCAAGGCTTACGTTGTCCGTGAGTGGTGCGACGCACCGTCAAACTTCCGCTGTCAGTACACTCTCGACGAGTTCCTTAAAAAGCAGGGCATCGTCGGTGTCTGCGGTGTTGATACACGCGAAATCACACGCATTATCCGCGATAACGGTGTTATGAATGCAAAAATTACGGATGATCCGTCAAACGTTGATTTTGACGAAATCAAGGCATATAAAATCACGGGCGCAGTTGAGGCTCTCAGCACGAAAGAGGCTTATACGGTCAAGGCTGAAAACGCAAAGAAAAGCGTTGCTCTCGTTGACTTCGGTAAGACAAAGAGCATTATCGCAGAGCTTACAAAGCGCGGCTGTGACGTAACGGTTGTTCCTCATAACACATCAGCTGAAGAAATTCTCGCACTCGGCGCAGACGGTATCGTTCTTTCAAACGGTCCTGCAGACCCGAAGGAGAATACGGCGGCTGTTGAAGAAATCAAAAAGCTTATCGGAAAAGCTCCGATGCTCGGCATCTGCCTCGGTCATCAGCTTGCAGCTCTTGCAATGGGCGGCGAAACAGTGAAGCTTCAGTACGGTCACCGCGGTGCAAATCAGCCCGTTAAGAGTCTTGAAAACGGCAAGACCTACATCACAAGCCAGAATCATGGCTACGAGGTCAAGGCTGACAGCGTTCCCGGCGGTGTTCAGAGCTTTGTCAATGCAAACGACGGCACCTGCGAGGGTATGAGCTATGCTGATAAGAAGCTCATCACAACACAGTTCCACCCCGAGGCTTGTATCAGCCCCTTGAATACACACTATGTTTACGACGAATTTATCACAATGATGGGAGGTAATGACTGATGCCACTTAATAAAGACATTAAAAAGGTACTTGTAATCGGTTCCGGTCCTATCGTTATCGGACAGGCTGCAGAGTTTGACTATGCAGGCGCACAGGCTTGCCGTGTTCTTAAGGATGCAGGACTTGACGTTGTTCTTGTCAACTCAAACCCCGCAACAATTATGACCGACAGCGCACTTGCAAACGAGATTTATCTCGAGCCTCTCACCGTTGAAACAGTAAAGAGAATTATCGAAAAAGAGCGTCCTGACTCAATTCTTGCAGGTCTCGGCGGACAGACAGGTCTTACAATCGCTATGCAGCTTGCAAAGGACGGTTATCTTGATAAGATGGGCGTTAAGCTCCTCGGCACAAATGCCGAAGCTATCGACAAGGCAGAGGACAGACAGATGTTCCGTGACACGATGCTTAAAATCGGTCAGCCCTGTATCCCGTCAGACATCGCAACAACTGTTGACCGTGCGGCAGAAATCGCAGAGGAAATCGGCTATCCCGTAATTCTCCGTCCTGCTTTCACTCTCGGCGGCGCAGGCGGCGGTGTTGCTTATAACGAAAAAGAGCTCCGCGTTATCACATACAACGGTCTTATGCTTTCTCCCATCACTCAGGTGCTTGTTGAAAAGTACATTGCAGGCTGGAAGGAAATCGAGTTTGAGGTAATGCGTGACGGCGCAGGCAACGCAATCGCAATCTGTTCAATGGAAAATATCGACCCCGTCGGTGTTCATACCGGTGACAGTATCGTTGTTGCTCCTGCAATGACACTTTCAGATAAGGAATATCAGATGCTTCGTTCGGCATCACTTGATATCATCACAGAGCTCGGCATTGAGGGTGGCTGTAACTGTCAGTTTGCACTTGACCCCGAAAGCTTTGAATATGCTGTTATCGAGGTTAATCCCCGAGTTTCCCGTTCATCAGCTCTTGCTTCAAAGGCAACAGGCTTCCCGATTGCAAAGGTTACTTCAAAGATTGCTCTCGGATATACACTTGACGAAATCAGAAACGACATCACAGGCAAGACCTGCGCTTGCTTTGAGCCGACGGTTGACTACTGCGTTGTCAAGTTCCCCAAGTGGCCGTTTGATAAGTTCGTTTCCACCAGCCGTAAGCTCGGCACACAGATGAAGGCAACGGGTGAGGTTATGGCAATTGCACCGTCCTTCGAGATGGCTATTATGAAGGCTGTACGCGGTGCTGAAATCGGACTTGATACACTCAATTACAATAAATTCCCCGATAATATGGATGTTGTCGAAAAGCTTCACGACCAGGATGACATCAGACTCTTCACTGTTTTCAAGGCTCTTAAAGAGGGCGTAAGCATTGAGAAAATCCACGAAATCACAATGATTGACGAGTGGTTCCTTGCAAAGCTCAAGAATCTTGCAGACTACGAAAAGATGCTTGCAAGCGGCGACCTTGACGAGGATTACTACATCAAGGGTAAGAAGTACGGCTACAAGGATGCAACAATTCTCAAGTTAGCAGGCAAGCTTCCCGAAAAGACACTTGATGCAGTTTACAAGATGGTTGATACCTGCGGTGCAGAGTTCAAGGCTGAAACACCGTATTTCTATTCAACCTACGATACAGAATGTGAATCAAGAGAAATCAAGCGCGGCGAGAAGGAGACAATCATCGTTCTCGGCTCGGGTCCCATCCGTATCGGTCAGGGTATTGAATTTGACTATTCATCGGTTCACTGCGTATGGACTCTTAAAGAGCTCGGCTACGAGGTTGTAATCATCAACAACAACCCCGAAACAGTTTCAACAGACTTTGATACTGCTGACAGACTTTACTTTGAGCCCCTCAATGACGAGGACGTTATGAACGTTATCAAGGTAGAAAATCCCGTTGGTGTCGTTGTTGCCTTCGGCGGTCAGACGGCTATCAAGCTTACAAAGTTCCTTGACGAAAGCGGAATAAAGATTCTCGGCACATCTGCTGAGGGTATCGACGTCGCAGAGGACAGAGAGCGTTTCGATGCACTTCTTGAATCCTTCAACATCAGAAGACCCAAGGGTCAGACCGTTATGAACGTTGATGAGGCTCTCAAGGCTGCGGAAGAGCTCGAATATCCCGTTCTTCTTCGTCCGTCCTACGTTATCGGCGGTCAGAATATGACAATCGCATATAACGAAACAGACGTCCGCATCTATATGGACATCATCCTCGCACAGAAGATTGAAAATCCCGTGCTTGTTGATAAATATATGATGGGTACGGAGCTTGAGGTTGACGTTATCTCCGACGGTAAGGATGTTCTTATCCCCGGTGTTATGGAGCATATCGAGCGTGCAGGTGTTCACTCAGGTGACTCAATCGCAGTTTATCCGCCGTACAACATCCCCGACAAGATGCTTGACAGAATCGTTGAATGCTCAACAAATCTTGCTCTTGCACTCGGCACAAAGGGTCTCGTTAATATTCAGTACCTTATCTACCGTAATGAGCTTCACGTTATCGAGGTTAATCCGCGTGCATCAAGAACAATTCCTTATATCAGTAAGGTTACAGGCGTTCCGATGGTTGAGCTTGCTACAAAGGTTATGGTCGGCACTCCGCTTAAGGAGCTTGGCTACGGTGTCGGACTTTACAAGATTCCGCCGTACTTCGCAATCAAGGTTCCCGTATTCTCCTTCGAGAAGCTCAGCGACATCAACTCCGAGCTTGGCCCCGAGATGAAGTCAACGGGTGAGGTTCTCGGTATCGGCAGAACTCTTAATGAGGCACTCTTCAAGGGACTTGTTTCAGCAGGCTTCAAGGTCGGTCTTGAAAGCACATATCACGATAAGAAGTATAACGCAGGTGTTCTCATCAGCGTTCACGATAAGGACAAGCCCGAAATCGTAGGTATTGCAAGAAAGTTTGCAGACCTCGGACTTAAGATTTACTCAACTGCAAAGACGGGTGTAGGCCTCCGTGCAGCAGGCATCGAGGTTGAAACAATCGGTGATTTCAACGATTGCAGTGCTGTTCTTGATGTTCTTGAAACAGGCAAGATTGACTACATCGTTTACACGGGCTCAACAAAGCAGGCGACTATCCAGAACTTTATCAAGGTTCACCGCCGTGCAGTTCAGCTTTCAATCTGTACTCTTACTTCTCTTGATACTGCAAACGCACTTTGCGACATTCTCGCAAGCCGCTTCACACAGAGAAACACAGAGCTTGTTGACATCAACAACCTTCGTGAGAAGAAGATGCAGCTCAAGTTCACAAAGATGCAGGCAACAGGTAACGATGACATCTACTTCAACAACTTCTGCAAGATTATCCCGTCACCCGAATCACTCACGGTTAACTTTACTGACCGTCACTTCGGTATCGGCGCGGACGGCGTAGTTCTTCTTGAAGGCTCTGACGTTGCAGATGCAAAGATGGTTGTTTACAACAACGACGGTACACAGACACGTATGGCTGCCAACAGCATCCGCTGTGCCGCAAAGTATCTTTTCGATAACGGCATCGTGCCCAAGACAAATATGACAATCGAGACATCCTGCGGTGTAATGAAGGTTAAGCTTTACACCTTCAACGGCGAGGTTCGTTCGGCTACTGTTGATATCGGCAAGCCCGATTTTGACCCCGCAAGCATCCCGATGAGCATTGATGCTGAAAACGCAATCGGCTACGAAGCAGAGATTGCAGGCGAAAAGCTTACACTCAACTGCGTATCTGTCGGCAACCCGCACTGTATCGTATTCAGAGATGATATTGATTCAATGGATATCAACGAGTTCGGTGACAAGATCCGTAACTCTGACCTTCTTCCCGAATACATCAACACAGGTGTTGCAAGAGTTATTGACAAGAACACAATCAAGCTCAGATGCTACGAGCGTGCTGTCAACGGCGAAAGCCTTAGCTGCGGTGCTTCGGCGGCGGCAACGGTTGTTGTTGCAACGGAGCTCGGAATGTGCGTCAAGGGCGAGGACATCACTGTCAAGATGCCCGGCGGCGACCTCGTTATTACTTACACGGATGAAACAATCCTTGTCAACGGTGATACACACAAGGTCTACGAAGGCGTTGTAGAATATTAATTCTTATATCACAAATCAAAAGGCTGTTGCATTTCGCAACAGCCTTTGAGTTTTGTTTGGAAGCAAACGTCGTCTTTAAACCGTTCCCGTAACAGTAAGTGTAACCGTACCGGGATTGA
Organism: Clostridia bacterium; assembly: GCA_017415025.1. Lineage (GTDB taxonomy): Bacteria > Bacillota > Clostridia > Oscillospirales > Acutalibacteraceae > CAG-488. The sequence continues at coordinate 71,909 of JAFQJH010000002.1, read as the reverse complement.
TGATATACGTACCCGTGGTCGGGTCCTGTGCGTAGGTTGCCGCAGGTACAACTATCTGACCGGGTAAGGTTGTGAAAACACCCGTTGTCTCGTCGTAGGTGTAGTTTGTGCCTTCTGTCCAGGCGGTACCGTCAAGTGTCACGCCTGTGATGTCAATAATCGGGTCGAAGGTGTCTGTGATGCTTGCGTCGTCTGCAGCTGTTACGGCCTGAGCGCCTGTGTTCTGTATAATAAAGGTATAGGTCAGCTCACCGTTATCCGTGACAGTTGTCGGATTGAGTGTTTTGGTGATTGTCAGGCTTGCTTCGGTAACAGCGGGAACGGTTGCCTCGGCTGTGATATCCGAGCTCAAGCCTCCGCCCGTAACAGTGACGGTGTTCGTGATAGCCGAACCTTCACCGAGCGGTGCAAAGCTGTTCACTCTTGCGGAATAAACGATTATTGCATTTCCGCCTGCAGGAACCGTGACACCGCTGATTGTCAGCGGAGGACCTGCAGTAACTGTCGGAGCGGCGGTGAGGTCGCCGTTTATAAAATATCTGACGGAGCCGTCAACATAGGTGAGGGGAACGAGGGTGGTTTCGTTGAAGGTGTAAGCACCGAGGTTGTCTGTGATTTCAAGATCGCGGAAATCGGTTGTACCCGAATTTATAATGCTTACTGCGTAGCTTACGATGTCACCCGTTGTATAATCGTCCGTAAGGGCGGTTTTTGTTGCGGAGATAACCTCAACAAGCTCACCCGTTACTATATTCGAATTGACGGTGTTACCGTTATAGCTGAGCGTTGCCTGATTAAAAAAGGTAGCCATAGTCTTCCTCCTTTTTGATTTTTGAGATGTAATATCTCATTGGTATTGTATGCGCGGTGGGCTTATATCGTTACTTTTTACTGTTTTGTGTTGTTTTTTGCCGATGCGGTTGACATGCGTTATATATAGGTATATACTTTTTAGAAAACAAATTCGGAAAAGAGATTAAAATGAAAATGCAAAGCTCTAAAAAAATCCTTGCCGCGATTCTTTCGGCGGTGTTGGCACTGTCCGTATTTACGGGTAATATTATTGCAACTTCAGCGGCTCCCTTCTTCGGTGATGTTGACGGTAACGGAAGTATCAATTCCACAGATGCGCTTTATATGCTGCAGATGTCTGTCGGTATTATTGAAGAAACGCAGGAAAACGTATATTGCGGCGACCTCGACCTTAACGGAAGTGTCAATTCTACCGATGCTCTTCTCGTGCTTCAGAAATCGGTAGGTTTGGTGATTAATCTTCGCGATTTTTCTCTTAATATAAGCGACACAGCCGTCACGGTCGGCGGTAAATTGAAGCTTGAGGCGGTTAATTTTAACCCGAGAATAGCAGATAATGCCGAGATAGTTTGGGCTTCATCAGATATAAATATTGCAACCGTCGATGAAAACGGTACGGTGCATACCCTGAAAACAGGTAAGGTTACATTGACGGCAAAATCGGCCGCCAATGAAGAGCTGGCAAAATCAATAAGCCTTACCGTTGCACCGCTTATAAGCTCGGTTAAGGCTGACAAGACGTCAATTACTCTTACTCAGGGCGCGAAATATGCGCAGAAGCTGACCTTCGCTCCTGCTGATGTCCTTAATAAAACTATGACGTGGACTTCCTCTGATAAAAGCGTTGCAACTGTTGATTCAAACGGAGTTATTCAGGGAAGGAAAATCGGCACGGCAACAATAACAGGAACTACGACGGACGGTACAAAAAAGACCGTATCCTGTAAGGTTACGGTTACGGCAATGAACATTCCTTATGTCAGCCAGTTGCCGAAGTATCCTACAGGCTGCGAGGCGGCATCGTGCTGTATGCTTCTCAGATACTACGGCTATTCAATAAACATCGACCAGATGGTGAATATCATTCCGCGCAAGAATCTTTACAAGAAAAACGGCAAAACCTATGGCCCCGATATCAACGAAATGTTCGTCGGCGACCCGAGATACACCTACACAAGCTCAACTCCGGGCTACGGCGTATTCTCTCCCGCAGTAACAAAGGCTCTGCAAAAGGCGATTGATGAGCGTGGCGGAGGATACACGGCGGTCAGAATCAGCGGTTGCTCCTTTGATGAGCTTCTCGGCTATATCAGCAACGGCTCACCCGCAATCGTGTGGGCAACCTATAAAATGCAGAATCCTACCAAGGTGAATGCGTGGTATATCGAAAGCACAGGTAAGTATTTCGAATATCCGCGCGGAACTCACGTTATGATTCTGTCGGGTTATTCCTCAACAACCGTAACGACCGTTGACCCTTATGACAACGGCGTGCTTACCTTTGATAAGAGTAAGTTCGAGGACCGCTGGGAATTGTTGGGTAAGCAGGCGGTAGTGCTTGTTAAAAACAAATAATTATTGACATTTCAAAAGTAAAGTGATATCATTTCATTAATGACTGTGACGAAGAGGGCAGAAGCCGTAGTTTTAAGAGAATCGGCGGTGGGTGCAAGCCGATAACGAGAGCTTCAGTTGCCTATGGCTTCCGAGTCGGGTGTTTGAAAAAAGTAGGGCACTCCGTATTACCGCGTTAAGGTATAGGACTTGTCAGAGTCTAAAGGTGGCAGTATCTACTGCAATTTGAGTGGTACCGCGGGTATATTTCCCGTCTCAAAGTTCTTGCTTTGGGACGGTTTTATTTTTAGAAAAGAGGTATTATTATGAGCGATTTAAGAATCGAAACCAAATGCGTTCAGGGCGGCTACACACCGGGCAACGGTGAGCCCCGACAGATTCCTATTATTCAGAGCACAACCTTTAAATATGCAACAAGCGAAGATATGGGCAAGCTTTTTGACCTTGAAGCTTCGGGCTATTTCTACACAAGACTTCAGAACCCCACTAACGATGCCGTTGCGGCAAAAATCTGTGAGCTTGAAGGCGGTACAGCGGCAATGCTTACCTCATCAGGTCAGGCAGCTTCCTTCTATTCAGTATTCAATCTTGCTTCCTGCGGCGACCACGTTGTGTCCTCCTCCACAATCTACGGCGGAACATATAACCTCTTTGCCGTTACAATGAAGAGAATGGGTATTGAATTTACATTCGTTGAGCCCGATTGCTCTGACGAGGAGCTTGAAGCGGCATTCCGCCCGAATACAAAGGCTGTTTTCGGCGAAACTATCGCAAATCCTGCACTCAACGTGCTTGATATCGAACGCTTTGCAAAGGCTGCACACGCTCACGGCGTACCTCTCATCATCGACAATACCTTTGCAACGCCCGTCAACTGCCGTCCGTTTGAGTGGGGCGCAGACATCGTAACTCATTCAACAACAAAGTATATGGACGGTCACGGCGCAGGTGTCGGCGGCTGTATCGTTGATTCGGGCAACTTCGACTGGATGGCTCACGCTGATAAGTTCCCCGGTCTCTGCACTCCCGATGACAGCTATCACGGCGTTACTTATGCTGAAAAGTTCGGCAACGCAGGTGCATTCATCACAAAGGCAACAGCACAGCTTATGCGTGATTTCGGTTCAATCCAGTCTCCGCAGAATGCATTTCTCCTCAATCTCGGTCTCGAGAGCCTTCACGTAAGAATTGCAAGACACTGCGAAAACGGACTTGCCGTTGCAAAGTACCTTAAAGAAAATGACAAGGTTGATTGGGTAACTTACCCGTCACTCGAGGGTGATAAGTGCTATTCACTCGCACAGAAATACCTTCCCAACGGCTCCTGCGGTGTTGTCAGCTTCGGTCTCAAGGGCGGAAGAAAGGCTGCAGAAACCTTTATGAAAAACCTTAAGATTGCCGCAATCGAAACACACGTTGCGGATGCAAGAACCTGCTGTCTTCATCCCGCAAGCGCAACTCACCGTCAGATGAACGACGAGGAGCTTGCTGCCGCAGGCGTACCTGCAAATCTTGTTCGCTTCTCCTGTGGTCTCGAGAATGCCGAGGACCTCATCGAGGATATCGCACAGGCACTCGCACAGGTTGAGGATTAAGCTTTAATACTAAATTTCAGAGTTGATAAAATATGCCTATCAAAATTCCAAACGAATTACCTGCCGTAAAGGTGCTCAATGACGAAAACATCTTCGTTATGACGGAAACTCGCGCCATTACGCAGGATATCCGACCGCTTAAGATTTTACTTTTAAATCTTATGCCGAAGAAAATTGAAACTGAAACACAGTTCGCACGTCTGTTGGGTAACTCACCCTTGCAGGTGGAGCTTGAGCTTATCCATACAAGCTCGCATAAGTCGAAGCATACCTCCGCAGAGCATCTGCTGACCTTCTATAAGACCTTCGATGAAATCAAGCATAAAAAATATGACGGTATGATCATCACGGGTGCGCCCGTTGAGCTTATGCCGTTTGAAGAGGTCGAGTATTGGGACGAGCTTTGCGAGATTATGGAGTGGAGCAAAAAGCACGTGACGAGCACCTTCCATATCTGCTGGGGCGCGCAGGCAGGACTTTATTATCATTTCGGTATCGACAAGTACCGCCTTGATAAAAAAATCTCGGGTGTTTATCCCCACACTGTCGATTACAAGCGTTCAATTCTTTTCCGCGGCTTTGACGATACCTTTATGGTACCGCAGTCACGCTATACGAGTGTCCGCCGCGAGGACATTGAGGCTGTTGATGCGCTCAAAATCCTTGCTTCATCCGAGGAGACGGGGGTTTACGCGATTTCGACTAATAACGGCAAGCAGATTTTTATTACGGGACATTCGGAATACGATGCAACAACCCTTCGCGACGAATATTTCCGCGATTGCGAAAAGGGACTTGATATTCAGATTCCGAAGAACTATTTCCCCGACGATGATCCGACAAAAATGCCCCTTGCAACCTGGCGGGCACACGCAAATCTGCTTTTCTCCAACTGGCTGAACTATTTTGTTTACCAGACGACACCCTACGATATTGAAAGTATAGAATAAAATTAAGGCTTGCATCGGATTTAACCTTTGCAAGCCTTGTTTTTTATTAATTTTGAAACGATGAAAAGAAATAAAAGAAAAATCCCGATTCCCGTTGCAACTCCGCACGAGTCAATAAATACGTCGAAAATTCTGCAAGCTCTTTCGGGCACAAAGTATTGGTGGATTTCGTCACTCACGGCATAAAGCACGCAGGGGATGAACGGCAGGAAAAATTTTCTTTTTCCAAAAGTGTAGTGAATTGCGCCTGCCACGCAAAAACCGAGTGCCGCAAATTCAGTAAAATGGGCGATTTTTCGCAGAACATCGTGAGAAATGAAGCGACCGATATAATCAATAAGCATCCCGAACAGAGATTGGCTTATCTCCTCGGATTCCTCGCCCGTATCCGCCGAGAACATAAAAATTATAACCATAACCGCCGCCGTCAGTAACCAGAAAATTACTGCGAGCGGCTTGTTTTTTTGCAAGAGAAACACCTTAATCGAGACCTCCGTTTATGAAGCATACGCTCTCCAACGCAGAGGACGGTGCAAAATCTGTTGCATCCTTACCGATTGCGATGTAGTCGCCGTAGGTGAACAGCGGACAGAAAACAGCACTGTTTATAAGCATCTGCTCCGCGGTTCTAAGGCCCGAAAGGATATCGTCGCCCGCGTAAGAGGTGAGGATACTTTCATAAAGCTTGTCATAGCCTTCGGAAATATAGTTGAAAATGTTTTTAGCATTTTCACTTGTGAAAATTTCAAGTACGTCGGTCGGGTTTGCGGTGCTTGCCGTAATCTCGGTCAATGCAATCTGATATGCATCGTTCTTGATTGCCGTATCTATTGCATCCTCTTCGAGGATTTCAACCCTGGCTACGATTGTTGTGCTGAACACCTGTTGCCATACCTGAATGAGCTTCTGCATCTGTGCCGCATATTCTTCCTTGCAGATTATTTTAATTGTTACCGATTCCGCTTCAAGCTCCTTAAGACCCTGATTCCAGAGCTCAAGTGCGGCTTTTTCATCGTATTTAATCGTATATAGCGCGCCTGCGGATTCACGGTAGGTTTTGTCTGTAAATAAGCAACAGTCAGGGATAATTCCCTTTGCTCCCGCGAGTGCGTTTTCGGGCTTCTCGATTTTTTCGGGCTCTGTCAGTATCATAAGTGCCTGACGGAGCTTTTCGTTGTGCAGAATTTTGTCCGAGCAGTTAAAAGCAAGTCCCTTGACCTCGTTTTCGATTGCGGAGCAATTAACCTTTTTGTTGTCAGCAAGGCTGTATGCGCCCTCGTCGGAAATGAAAGCGGAGTGGTAGGTCAACTGCTTGAGCTTTGTTATAACGGACTCCTCGTCACCGTTGACGTTAAAATAAACCGCTGTGGGTTTAACTTTTTCTGCGCCGACATAGCCCTCGTTTCTGTAAATAACAAGTGAATTATCCTCTGCCCAGCGTGCGAGGTAAAACGGGCCGTTGCAGAAGGTGTATTTCAGTCCGAGACCGTATTTTGCGTGCGTTGCGTTGAAAAAATCCTCGTTGCACGGCATACACAAGGGGAGGGTAAGAATACGCAGAAAATCGGGGTTTGCGCGTTCAAGAGTGATAACGAGCGTGCTCTCATCCTTCGCAACAACACCGAGAGTGCTTTTATCTGCTTCACCCGAATGGATTTTCTGTGCATTTTTTATGCAGTAGAGAAGCTCGGCATCGGGCGAATCGGTAATCTTATCAACAGCACGTCTTAAACCGAACAGGAAATCGTAGGCAGTAACCTTCGTTTTGAAATTTTCAAGGTAATTTTCGTCCTCAAGCACACCCTTGAAGGATTTGAGAAGCTGCCAATTCGTGTCCTCCCGGAGCTTAAAGGTGTAAACTAATCCGTCTGAAGAAACCGTCCAGCTTTCCGCAACACCGCTGACAATCTTATTTTCGGCATTGAGCCGTACAAGACCCTCGTAACAGTTATTGATAATCAGCTTTGCTTCGCGTGTTGAAGCAATCTGCGGGTCGAGACACATCGGGTCATCTGCAATGGGCATAACGAGAGATATATCATCATCGCCGCCGCACGAGCAGAGCGTGCAGATGAGAGTTACCGCTATAAGTAAAAAAGAGATAAGCCTTTTCAACATTTAAAAAACCTCTTTGACAATCTGTTTGTTTTGTAAAATTATCGCGAAATATACGAAGATATTATATCAAACCGGGAGAAAAAAAGCCATATATTTTTAAGAATTATATTGTTAATTTGTAAAAATTTTGTTATAATATATTAAATTTTTTCAAAAGCAAACGGATGTGATATTTTGACGGATATATTACTTTGCGTTATCGCTGTCCTTGCAGTTGTTATAATTGCACTGATTTTTTATGTCCTTAAAGCAGTAAAATCAGGCGATGGCAATGCGAAAATCGCAGAGCTCGAAAAGCAGGTTTCCGCGCTCTCGCTTTATCTTCAGAAAACTACGGGCAGTAATGCCGAGGAGTTTGAGCGTAACCGCCGTGAAATGAATAATTCACTTCACCTTATGACGGGCAAGCTCGACGAGATGACGAAGCTCAACTACGAAACACTTTTAAAGCTCAATAAGGATATGACCGATTCGCTGACACTTATCAGGACAAGCAGTGCCGAGCTTAACGAAAAGCAGACACGCACCCTTGACGCGGCAATCGGCAAAATGCAGGAAAGCAATGAAAAAAAGCTTGATCAGATGAGAGAAACAGTTGACGAAAAGCTGACCGCAACTCTCGCAACAAGACTTGATTCCTCGTTCAAAACAGTTTCCGAACAGCTTGAAAATGTCTATAAATCTCTCGGCGAGATGAAGGAGCTTTCAAGCGGAGTTACAACAAATGTTACGGCACTCAACCGTGTGCTTACGAACGTCAAGGCGCGCGGCACCTGGGCTGAAATTCAGCTCGAGGGTATTCTTGACCAGACGATACCTAATATGTACGTCAAGAATTATTCGGCTGTTCCCGGCTCAAGGGATCTTGTCGAATTTGCGGTTAAAATTCCGTCGAGTGACGATTCCTCAAAGTTTACATACCTTCCGATAGACTCAAAGTTCCCGATGGAGGATTACAAGCGTGTATGTGAGGCGGCGGATAATGCCGATGCAGTCGCTCTTGCGGCGGCAAGAAAAGCGCTTGAGGACAGAGTTCTTCAGGAAGCGAAGACAATCAAAAAATATATCAACGTTCCCGCAACAACACCCTTTGCCATTATGTATCTTGCAACAGAGGGGCTTTACGCGGAGATAACCTCCTCGTCCTCGGGAATAATTGATAAAATCCAACGCGAAAATATTATGATTGCAGGCCCGACAACGATTATAGCCCTGCTCAACACCCTTTCAATGGGCTTCAAGGCGGTTGCAATCAACGAAAAAGCCAACGAAGTCCGTCAGCTTCTCGCCGTTACCAAGGTTCAGTACGAAAAATTCGGTACTGTGCTCGATAAGGCACGAAAGAAGATTGACGAAGCGGGCAAAACGCTCTCCGAGGCGCAGGACAGAAACCGCATCATTCAGAAAAAGCTCAGAAATGTTGAGGAAATTGATTCTGCCGCCGCCGATGATTACCTCGGCATTGAGAGCGGAGAAAGTATAACGGATTTAATTTAAAGGAGATAAAAGATGAAAAAGACAACACTTTTTACCAAGAAGCTTTTGTCGGTAGTGCTTGCGCTTGCAATGCTTCTTGCGGCAGTACCCTTCGGTGCTAATGCCGCAGACGTAATTAAGGCAGCCTTTGCTCCGACAAAAACACTCAGCTTTGCAGCTCTTTCAGACATTCATTACTATCCGAAGGAGCTCACAGGCAACTATTGCGATGCTTTTATGGATGCAATGGGCAGATCAATCGGCAGAGAATCCTACGAATCCGAGGGTATTCTCAATTCAGCACTTGCAGCGCTTGAAGCGCACGCAAAGTCAAACGGTCTCGAGTATGTTATCATCTCGGGTGACCTCACTGCTGACGGCGAATATGTCGGCCACGTTAAGCTTGCTGAAAGACTTGAGCAGTTTGAGGAAGAAACAGGTCTCAAGGTTCTCGCTATCAGCGGTAACCACGATATCAACAGACCTGACGTTGCAAAAACCTATGAGAACGGATATAAGGAAAGTGCAAGACCGATAACTCCCGAGGAATTCCTCGAGGTTTATGAAAATCTCGGCTACGACCTTGCATACCACACCTACGTTCCTTCAACGGGCAAGGGTAATATGCTTTCCTATTCAGTTAAGGCAGACGGCTTCCGTATCATTATGATGGATACGGGCAAGTACAGCTCCGATATGACAGATGACGGTTCCAATATCGGTGATACATCCGGCGCAATGTCAGAGGAATTTCTTGCCTGGGTTCTTGCTGAAATCGAGGATGCAAAGGCAGACGGTGAAACAGTATTCGGCGTCAACCACCACAATCTTGTTCCTCATTTCCACAACGAGTATAAGATTATGAAGGGCTTTAACCTTGACGGTTGGCAGGAAATCTCCGAAATTCTTGCTGATGCAGGTATGAATTTTGCTTTCACAGGCCATATTCATATGAATGATATTGCACAGCTTGTTTCAGATAACGGCGAAACTCTTACAGAGGTCAGCGTATCCTCCGCAACCTCTTTCCCGAACTTCTTCCGTGAGTTCGAAATGACAACGGATAACACGGGCAAGACGGAGCTTGACGTTGAAACCTTCGACGTTGACTGTGTGCTTCCCGTTACCGTAAACGGCTACACCTTTGAACAGCCGTTCAGAGAGGAATCAATCAAGATTACATATTTTGACGAGGGCGGCTGTGCAGGCTTTGCGAGAGAATTCCTCAGCGGTTATGTAAATGAGCTTGCTCCCGTTGTTCAGGAGTACGGTATTCTCGAAGCACTCAAGGTTGTTTTCGGGCTTGATGTGGAGGAACTCCTCAGCGGTCTTATCGGTGAGGGCATCACACTCGGACCTATCGGTATTCTTACGATGAAGAACGTTATGAGCCTTCTCGAGGATATTGATGCACAGCTTTCAAAGCACTATTTCACCGATCCCGAGGCAACAACAGAGTATCTTCTTAATTCAATTGATAAGCTTCTCACGATCCCTGTTTCCGACCTTCCGAACGATGCTTTCTATGACGAGTACGGTCTCGGAAGCAAGACAGAGCCGTCAACACTTGACGACCTTGTTATGAACACGGTTCTTTACGCTTACCACGGCGCACTTGACCCGAGTGAAGACGAGTTTATGCTCGATGCTATCAACAACGTTGAGAACGGCGATGTTGCAAGTCAGATGTTCTATACTCTCTTTGACATTCTTGCAAATGACCTTCTTCAGAATCAGCTTCTCGATGACCTCGAGCTTAACATTGACGAGCTTTTCCCGTTCGGTTCATTCGGCTTCCTTATCGGTAAGGTTCTCAACGTTACTCTTAACACGTTGTTCCTTTTTGATACAAGTATTCTTAACATCGCAAATAAAATTGTTCCCTTGCTCAAGGTCTTCGGTGTTGTCGATGAGGACTCTCTTATGGGAATTGTTGAGCACCTTATGGATGAATATATTACGGCATCTCTCCTCGAGGGTATCGGACATTCTCTTGCAAATATTGTCCGCGACTTCGTTTTCGACTACAACTTTGCAGATGATATGAACGCAACAATCGTTTATGACGGCAAGGTTGACGTTGAGGCTACAAGAGAGAATTACAGACTTCCCACGGCAGTTACCGTAACGCTCGGCGAAGATTCAACATCAAGAAACATCAGTTGGTACACAAAGTCAACGGTTATGGGAAGTGATATTGAAATTCTCGAATATGCGGAAACTCCGTCCTTCAGCGGTTCAGATATTGTTCCTGACGGTGTTACGGTTACTGCTGATGCTGAAAGAACAATCCGCACATATCCGGGTATCGACTTCGGTATCTTCGGAATTATGCAGTACGAATTCCCGATGAACAGACATACCGTTACCGTTTCGGGTCTTGAAGAGGGCAAGAAGTACGTTTACCGTATCGGCGATGCATCAAGAGGCTGGTGGAGCGAAACAGGCACATTCACAATGGAAGACGGCGGTGACGAGACTGCCTTCATCAACATTACCGATACACAGTCAATGTCAAAGATTCAGTATGAGCGCGTTGCAAAGGTGCTTGCAAAGGCTAAGGAGCTTTATCCTGATGCAGGCTACATCCTCAGCACGGGTGATAACGTTGACCACGGTAACAACTTCAACCAGTGGCAGTGGCTTCTTGACGGTTCTTCGGAAACCTTTATGGATGTTCCCTTTATGTCCGTGTCGGGTAACCACGAGGATATGGGTGAGTACGCAATCGTAACAAACTGTATGATTACAGGTGCACCCGAGCAGGATACAACAACAGGTATCTACTACTCATTCGATTATAACAATACTCACACGGCAGTTCTTAATGCTAACCTCCTCAATGAGGATGAAGGCTTCAGCGACGAGCAGATTGAATGGCTTATCGAGGATATGCAGTCAAGCGATGCCGAGTGGAAGTTTGTTGCAACACATAAGGCGGTTTATTCCAACGGCTCACACTATGATGACGATGATGTTATCGCAATGAGAGAGCAGCTTTCAGTTCTTATGCCTGAGCTTGATATCGACATCGTTTTCCAGGGTCACGACCACGTTTATCTTCGTACTGATGCGATGATTGACAATAAGGTTGAGTCCGTTACAACCTCAACAACAACCTTCAACGGCAAGGAATATACCGTCAAGGAAAATCCCGCAGGTACGGTTTATTCTATCGCAGGCTGTTCAGGTGTCAAGATTTATAAGCAGAAGGATGCGGCTCTTACAGATGAGCTCTTCCCGAGAGCAGAGGCAATCTATGAGGCTGAATATTCAACCTTCTCGGGTATCAGAATTGTCGGCGATACACTCTATTATGATGCTTACGAGATTAATCCTGCTGACGGTGAAACTCAGGTTATCGACTCCTTTGCAATCCGCAAGAGCCTTAACTCTGACGACACAACAGACGGCGGCGATAAGGGATTCCTTGATAACGTTACAGAGCTTTTCGAGAATTTTGTAGCAAAGATTACAGCTTTCTTTGCAAAAATCCTTGGCTTCCTCGGTATCAACGATACTCTCGGCGGCTGCTGAACTTAATAAACAACAAAATCGGCTTGTGACGGTCAGTCACAGGCCGATAGCTGTTTTTTTGTAAATTTATGTAACAATTCAGTTGTCTTATACGTTATATTAATGACAGGAGGTGAGACGATGGCGGATAACAACATTGAAAAAATATATAAAGAGCATAACAGAAGAATTTTTCTGTATATTTTTTCACTGTGCCGTAACGAGCATATTGCAGAAGACCTGACACAGGAAACCTTTGTCAAAGCCATTGTTTCATTGCCTGAAAAGTGCAGTTCGGTTTTGCCGTGGCTTTACAAGGTAGCATCCAATCTTACTTATGATTATTTCAGAGAGAATAAGCGGTATTCGGATTTTGAATTGAACGGTGATTTAATTGACTTTTCCTTTACGGACAGACTGATTGCTGAGGAGGAATATCAGTTGCTTTATCATTGTATTCAGAGGCTTGATGAAAACGAACGCAAGGTTATAACTTTACATTATTTTGCGGGCTTCAGGCAATACGAAATAGCCTCTATAACAGGACTTTCCTATTCCGCTGTCAGAGTTATTGCTTCGCGTGCCAGAGAAAAGCTCAAAAAACTAATGGAGGAGGAACAGGTATGAATTACAGAGAAAAATTTGAAGAGTATAAAAAAGGGAATCTCTTACCTGAAGAGGCGCAGAAAATTGAAAATGATATCGAAAAATTTGCTGTCCTTATGGAATATTTTGATGAAAAGGTATTGTCAGAGCCGATTTCTGTTTTACCCGCCGTTAATGTTGATTTTTCTTTCTCGGAGCAGATTGACAAGCTTATCAACAAAAGGATAAAAAAATCGACCGTCAGAGTCTTGATTACAGGTGTTTTGTTTGCGTCGTTTTTCTTTTTCGGTCTTGGAGGAACAGAATTTCTGATCCGCTCGGACGGCATATCATATTTTGTAAACGGCATTTTCAGCGCGGTATATTACGCGGTTAATTTTTGGATGCTGTACAGCTCTTTTACAAAAAAGAATCCGAAGCCGGCTGTTTTTCTTATTGTCTGGAATGTTGTTTTGATTACTTTGTCTTTTGTCTTTTCACTGACAATGGGGGATGCCGTTCCGCTTGCTTTACCTATAATATTAGGTTTTTCAACGTTACCGCAGTATTTTGCAGACATTTTCAATTTCGATATTCTTTATAACATTATGAATATTATCGGTACAGCGATGATTCCTGCAAATCTGATACTCTCTGTTATTGCAGTTATATTTTCAAAAAAATCAAAGTCTTTCAGACAAATACCAAAGAAAAAACTAAAGCTGATTGCAGTAATTTTCTTTGTGCTCTCTGTTGCCTTGACGGGTGCGGGTACAGCGGTCAATTATTTCAACGGTTCATTCCCGAATGATTTTACAGGATCGGAAATTGCAAAAAAATGCATTTATGAGCTTGATGATGCTTTTATTAAATCAAATCCGCTTGACAAATCGGATGATGAGTTGAAGACTTTGCTCGCCGACCTCGGTTATGAATATTTTCCGAAAGCTGATGCTTACAGGAAGAATCGCAGTGATAACAGAGTTGCAAGCTTTAATTTTGGCGAAAACAACAGCGAAAACCTCAGAAGCTTGAATATCAATCTTGCTTATCGTTGTGTCAGTCCGTATATTAAAGAAGAAAAGATGAGAAGCATATCTGCGGGTGAATACTTCAAGATCGGTGACGATGAAGCCTATGTTATGAGGGAGCTTTGTACTTTTGGCTTGTTCCCGCTTTCTGTCAGCTATATTGAGGCTGACGGTGAACGGCTGACCTCCTGCAAGATAAGTGTTAATGTCAAAGAAAGCGACAGCTATCCGAACGGATACAACGATTTTCTAGAGTTTGAATTTGAGGACGGAAAGCTGGTCCTTTTTGACAGCTTTAACCTTGATAAAAAGTAAAAGTTTAGCCGCAGCGGAGGAATTTTCCGTTGCGGCTTTGTCGGTTTATTCATCTGTTTTTGCCATTATATCAAGTGCTTTTCGTATAACCGTAAGCTGATCCTCACCTTGCATCACCTTTACGGCAATGTGCGGTTTGCCTGCGGCGGAAACCGTGATTCTGCCCGGCATATATTTTGCAAGCATTGAAATCTTTTCCATCTGCAGGTTTTCGATAAAGAGCTTAACGCTGTTACCCGTTCTGCCGATTTCGTAAACGCCCTGCTTGAGCGCGGAATTACGAAGAAGCGAAACGGTGACAAGTCCCATTACGCACTGCGGCGGCTCGCCGAAGCGGTCAATAAGCTCGTCGATAACGTCGTCGGCATCATCCTGTGTTTTGATGTCAGCAATTCTGCGATACATTTTGAGCTTGTGCGGTACGTTTTCGATATAATCGCTCGGAATGTGGGCATCAATCGGAAGGTCGATAAGACATTCCTTTTCAGGAATTGCAGGAATTTCTCCCTTTTCTTCACTGACAGCCTGCTCGAGCATTTTAAGATACATATCGTATCCGACTGCCTCCATGTGACCGTGCTGCTGTGCACCGAGGATGTTGCCCGCTCCGCGGATTTCAAGGTCGCGCATCGCGATGTGAAAGCCCGAGCCGAACTCCGTATATTCACGGATAGCCGTCAGCCTCTTTGCCGCAATTTCGCTTAACTCCTTGCCCCTTGTAAAGGTAAGGTACGCGCTTGCACGTCTTGCCGAACGTCCGACACGGCCTCTTATCTGATGAAGCTGTGCGAGTCCGAGCCTGTCGGCATTTTCAATAATAATTGTATTTACGTTCGGAACGTCAACGCCCGTTTCGATAATCGTTGTGCAGACAAGAACGTCAATTTCACCTTCGAGAAGCCTGCGCCAGATGTCGCTGAGCTGATCCTCGGACATCTGTCCGTGCGCAACGGCAACCGTGTGGTCGGGTAAAAATTCCTTGAGCCTTGCGGCACATTTTTCAATGGTTTCCGTGCGGTTGTGCAGGTAATAAACCTGACCTCCGCGCCGAAGCTCCGAATGAATTGCCTGCAGGATAACCTCAAAATTATATTCGATAACATAGGTCTGAACAGGGTGTCTGTCGTGCGGCGCCTCTTCAAGAATTGACATATCCCTGATGCCCGACATTGCCATATTGAGCGTTCTCGGAATGGGAGTTGCACTCAATGTCAGTACGTCAATATCGGGATAGTTTTCCTTGAGCTTTTCTTTCTGTGCAACGCCGAAGCGCTGTTCCTCGTCAACTATTATAAGCCCGAGGTTGCGGAATTCGATATCCTTGGAAATGAGTCGGTGTGTGCCGACGATAATATCAACAAAGCCTGATTTAAGGTCGGCTTTTATTTTTTTCTGCTGTGCCGCGGGCACGAAGCGCGAAAGCATCTGCGCCTCCACGGGGAAGCCTTCAAAACGCTTGCAGATTGTCTGGTAATGCTGAAGCGCAAGAATGGTCGTGGGAACAAGTATTGCAACCTGCTTGCCGTCCGCAACAGCCTTGAATGCCGCGCGCAATGCAACCTCTGTTTTGCCGAAGCCGACGTCACCGCAAAGCAGTCTGTCCATCGGATACGGCTTTTCCATATCCTCTTTGATTTCAAAAATACAACGAAGCTGATCTTCTGTTTCGTCAAACTCAAAGCGGCGCTCAAAGTCGTTCTGCATATCAATATCGGGTGAGAAGGCGTGACCCTTAATCTGCGTTCTTTTTGCGTAAAGGTCGATAAGCTCCTTTGCGATATCCTTAACAGCAGAGCGAACACGCGTGCGTGTTTTCTGCCACTCCTTACCGCCGAGGCGGTTAAGCTTTACCGTACCGTTCTCACTCTTTGCACCGATATATTTTGATACCTGGTCGAGCTGTGTAACAGGGACGTAAAGCACGTCACCCTTGTCATAACGGATTTTGATGTAATCCTTGATTTTGCCGTCAGCCTCAAGGCTTGTGATACCGTCGAAAATACCGATACCGTGAGCCGTGTGAACAATATAATCGCCCTTGTGCAAATCCTCAAGAGAGTTGAACATATTGGCTTTTTTAACCTTTTTGGATGCCCTCTTGACGGGCAGAGCCGCGCGGCTGCCGTAGGTAATAACGGTCAGTTTTGCATCGGGGTATTCAAAGCCTGCCGAAAAACCGCCGGGAAGAACAATCACCTTGCCGGGGATGCATTCCTCGGGTGGTGAGGGGAGATACGTTGCGGAAATACCCTCGTTTTCAAGGTCTCCTGCAAGCGCACTTGCGGATTTTTCCGTACCTGCGATGACAAAAACAGAGTTGCCTTTTTTGCCGTAAACAGGGCGGATATCGTCAATCAGCACGGAGAGCGAGCCGCTCCACGGGCTGAACTGCTTTGCGTTGAATGTGACAAGACTCTTGACGGGTGTGTCAAACGAGCCTCGTGTCATATTGTCAAGGTAAATTGCTCCGAGGTCCTCGTACATTGTCAGAAGCTCGCTGAATTCGAGCATATATCTGTCAAGACCGTTGCAGATGATGCCGTCCTCAAGATATGCCTTGATATCCTCGTGGAAAATCTTAAGACAGGCATTTGCACTTTCCTTGACGGAAAAGCTTTCCGTAACAAAAACAAGCGGTTGCTCGATATAATCAAAAATTGTGGCAGGGCAGGGGTAAATAATGGGCATATATCTGTCAATATTCGGCAGGTTGATACCGCCCTCAAGCTTTTCAAGGTCAAGCTTTATGCTGTCCTTGACCTTTTGTGTGCCCTTGCCGCGTGCATTTTTTATAAAATCCTCAAGAATTTCTGCCAGCCTTACGGGGTTACAGCAGATTTCGTTTGTGGGTGTGATTACAACCGAGCGTGTCGAGTCGATTCTTCGCTGACTCTCGACCTCAAAGGTGGAAAGACAGTCAATGTTATCGCCCCAGAATTCAATTCTGTAAGGATTTTCACAATCGGGGGAGAAGATGTCTATAATGCCTCCGCGCACGGCGAACTGACCCGAGCCGTCAACCTGTGCGCTTCGGGTATAACCCGCGTTGACAAGCATTTCAATAAGGTCATCCTGCCTTATTTCCTCGTCAACCGTGAGTGTAATTCTTTTTGCTATAAGCTCCTCGGGCGGAATGGTGTACTGTAAAGCCGCCTCGACCGAGCATACAACGGCGCGCACCTTGCCGTCAACAAGGTTGCCGAGCACACTCAGCCTTTTATGCTCGTATTCGCGCGACTTTACGTTGTCGGGACGAAGTGTGATGTCGCCTGCGGGGAAAAGCTGTGCCTCACAGCCGAAGGCATTAAGGTCCTTGCAGAGCTTGGTTGCCTGCGCCTCGTCGGGAGTGATGATAATCGCACGGTGAGGTGACAAATCCTCACAAGCGGCGGCAATAACGTGTGCCTTATGTATAGCCGAAAGACCGACAACTCCTGCGGGGAGGCGTCGGTTATTAAGGTCGTATAGAATTGAACGGTATTCGTTTAAGCCTCTGAGGGCTTTGGTAAAGCAGGACATAAATTCTCCTTGTCAGATGCTGATGCCTGAATTTTTGAATGAGGCAATAAGTTTGTTGGTGTCTTTATCGTTAAAGCAATGACCGTGCATTCCGAGATTTTTTGCGGTTTCAATATTGGCAGGGGAGTCATCAATAAAAAAGCACTCCTCGGGCACGAGAGAAAATTCTCTGAACAGAACCTCATAAATCTCTTTTTCGGGTTTAATTAAATTATACTTTGCCGAGATGATAAATCCGTCGAAAAAGTCAAAAGCAGGAACACTTTTTTTGAAATCTTCGAACCACCCGGGACAGTTTGAAAGAAGATAGATGTTATATCCGTTTTCCTTGAGCGATTTTACGATAGGATACATTTCTTTTATCGGAGGCATTTCACCCTCGTGGTCAAGAATCATTGTCCTGATCTCATCGTGAAGCTCTCGCGGAAGGTCGCGGCACATAATGTCAATGGCCTCCTCGACCTCATAGTCGCCCTTGTCCATCAGCTTCCACGTTTCGGAAGCGAAGGTTTTTTCGTTGATTATATCGTGATATTTCGGGTCGAAATGTGTTGTAAGACTGCGTTTCGCGTCAAAGTCAACCAGCACACCGCCCATATCAAAAACAATATTTTTTTTCGCCATTTCTCCACCTCCGTGCAACGTTTTATTATATATCAAACTTGATGCGAATGTAAATAAATTTATACTCATTTTTAATAAAAATCAAAAATGATACATTTTACAGTAGTGTTATCAGGGGTTTTATATTCGATTATTGAATGTTTCTTTTTTTGCCACACCGCACTACCTATCGGTGAGAATTTTGTTATGTTTATTACTTGCGATTCGTTGGTTTCACCGACATTTTTGAAAGTTTGTTTGATTTCAACTCCGGCACCATAGTAAGAGCCACCACATCTCTTGTAGGAGCTTTCTCTTTCTGTTTCACATATTTTTACCTTAAATAAGATTTTATTGGTATCAGGGTCAGTTAAAATAACAGTGTTGTTGTAGCCCACTCTGGTTGGATCCTGCGAAAAAATAGTTTTGTTTATGATGTTTTTTGAACGACAGTATTTTTTCTTTTTATAAATTACTATGATTTTTTTAGAATCAGACGGATGAGGCTTTACCAAAACCTCTTGTCCGTCTTTACAGTAATACTTTTTCATATTTTATCCTCTAATCACAATAAAAACAGTCGGACTCCCACTTTAAAACATTTGCATCAATATACTCCCAAATTTTATGATAATCTTTTTCTCCGCGTATAATATGGTCGTTGAAAGAAATTTGCCAAAGATTTCCTTTTACGGAATGCATAAATGCATTCCCTACATTTCTGGTGACAGCGGCTTTAAATTTTCCTACTACATTCGGAATGTCATATCTTATCGTAGGGCAGGGATTCATCCCTGCCGTTTGGTCTGGCTTTTCGGTGATTATGATAATCATATGTATATGGTTTGGCATAATGATATATTTGTCTATTTTTATGTTGGTATAGTGCTTTTCTATATTGTTAATTTCTTGATTTACTATCAGACCTAAATAATTTAAAGTCATTGCCTTACAGTCAATTTTTCCAAAAAGATTTTTTCTGTTTTTTGTACAAATGGTTACAAAATATGCACCAGGTGTACTATAATCATATTTTTTTAGCCTTGTTGGTTTTCTTTTAGGTAAATCCATAACTATCACCGTATTTATAATAACATAAAAGAGACAAGAACTCAATAAAAGTTCTTGTCTCCATTTAATATTTAGCTATTAAAGCGCAGCTTTAAGTGCCTCAATCTTATCCGTCTTCTCCCACGGAAGGTCGATGTCGGTTCTTCCTATATGACCGTAAGCGGCCGTCTGCTGGTAGATAGGACGGCGAAGGTTAAGATTGTCGATGATTGCAGCGGGTCTCATATCGAATACCTTATCGACTGCTGCTGCAAGCTCTGTGTTAGAAACCTTACCTGTACCGAAGGTGTCAACCATAACCGAAACGGGCTTTGCAACGCCGATTGCATAAGCGAGCTGAACCTCACACTTGCTTGCAAGTCCTGCGGCAACGATGTTCTTTGCAACGTAACGGCACATATATGCGGCTGAACGGTCAACCTTTGTCGGGTCCTTACCGCTGAAAGCACCGCCGCCGTGGCGTGAATATCCGCCGTAGGTGTCAACGATAATCTTACGGCCTGTAAGACCTGAGTCACCCTGCGGGCCGCCTGTTACAAATCTGCCTGTGGGGTTAACATAAATCTTTGTGTTCTCGTCGATGAGAGAAGCGTCGATTGTAGGCTTGATTACAAGCTCAATAACATCCTCGCGGATTTTATCAAGCTCAACGTCTGCACTGTGCTGTGAAGAAACAACGATTGTATCAATTCTTACAACCTTGTCGTCGTCATATTCAACCGTAACCTGAGTCTTACCGTCAGCACGGAGATAACCGAGGTTGCCGTTTTCTCTTTCCTCTGTCAGTTTAAGAGCAAGCTTGTGTGCAAGTGAAATCGGCATCGGCATAAGCTCGGGTGTTTCGTTGCAAGCGTAACCGAACATCATACCCTGGTCGCCTGCACCGTGGAGATTGTACTTGTCCTCTTCGCCACCCTTGAGCTCGAAGGAAGCGTCAACGCCCATTGCGATATCGCCTGACTGCTTGTCAAGTGAGGTGAGGATAGCGCAGGTGTTGCCGTCGAAGCCCTTTTCTGCACTGTCATAACCGATGTCGCAGATTACCTTACGTGCAATTGCGGGAATGTCAATGCTTGCGGATGTTGAAATCTCACCCATAACGAGTACCATACCTGTTGTACAGCAGGTTTCACAAGCAACTCTGCCGTTCGGGTCCTGAGCCATAATAGCGTCAAGAACTGCGTCCGAAATCTGGTCACAGATTTTATCGGGATGTCCCTTTGTTACTGATTCTGATGAAAAAAGATGTCTTGCCATTTTAAAAGTCCTCCTTTTTTGACAACAAAAATGCCCTCGGCGCAAACCGAGAGCATAAAAACCTTATCTTTCGGTTACACCGCAGGATTTAGCACCTTGCATAACGCAGGTTGCCGAGCTTCACAGGGCCTGTTCCCTCAGCTACTCTTAATAAGTTGTCGGAATTTATTTAATTTGCATAAATGAATATAACACAATTTATTCAGATTGTCAACAGTTAAGAAAGATTTTTACCCTTGAGCAGGGGAGAAATCTTTTGGTAAATAAGGAAGGTAATTGCAACACTTGCGAGCCCCTTAACGAATGTGAACGGCACGTTAAACACAAGAATTGCCTTCCAGATTGAATCCATACTAGGCATAATAGCCTGATACATTCCGAGAATTGCCTGCTCCGGGATAAGAATCTCCATATAAATCGGGTATGTGATGAAAAAATTGACAACGAAGCAAGCGACAGCCATTGCAAAATTTCCGACAAGTGAGCCTATAAGGGCAAAGCTTCTTGTACGCTTTATCTTATAGAAAAGACCTGCAACGAAAACAAATGCTGCACCCATAAGGAAGTTCGAAAGCTCACCGACAAACTGAGTGGAGGTTATCGGCAGGTGAAGTGCGTTTTTCAGAAGACAGACAAGCACTCCGTAGCCGGGACCGTAGGCGAAGGCGGTGATAAGTGCAGGAAGCTCCGAAAAATCGAATTTGATGAATGACGGCATAATCGGCACGGGAAAGTCGAGCATCATCAGCGCAAAACCGAGAGCGGACATAATTGCCGTAACGGTCAGCTTACGGACAGTTTTAATGTTGTTTCTTTTACCGGTTGTTCCCATAATTGTAACTCCTTTTTGCCGGAGTTCGTTTACTGCTTTGATAAAACGTAGGGGACGGCGCCTTCGATGTCCCGAAGAATCAAAACACTACGACTTTCCGGTGATGTGATTTCAGCGAGAGTTATCAACGAAAAAGCCCCATACACGAATGTACGGGGCTTGGTTTGTAATATACAAATCTTCTTCCATCCGGACTATACGGGTAACAAAGATAAAGCCGGATATGTTTTTACAGGTCTCTTTCCGCTGAGCCGTTGTTTAGATGCTCGCAAATCCACCGGGATTTGCTGTGCTTTTGCCTAGGCTCACCGAAAATATCCTCCGTAAAATCTTGACCGAAAAGCACGAAAAAAACACCTTTTCAGCACATCCGTATTTATCTTTGCTACCCTAACCGTCGGCTTTGGAATCTCACCAAATCAGCACAATATTGTTTGCGCTCACGGGCTTATGAGTGCTGTCGCTCTCAAACACCGTCGGTGGGGAATCACACCCCGCCCCGAAGATAACTGTTCACTTGAGACAATTATATCACTTGATTCGGGCGAGGTCAATATATGCGGGGCACTTCATTCTTTTTCGTTGATTTTTAATAAGAAATGTGGTACAATATCCGACAATATGACAAAAGGCGGTGAAGGTGTGCTTAAAAAGAATGACGAAATAGCTTTGACGGTTAAAAGCTGTACCGTGCAGGGCAGCGGTGTCTGCGATTATAACGGAATGACGGTTTTTGTCCGCGGTGCGGTGACAGGCGACCATATCATAGCGCACATTATCAAGGTCAAAAAGACCTATGCCGTCGGAATTATTAAGAAAATCACGCAACGCTCACCGATAAGAATAAAACCTGAATGTGCGGTTTCGGATAAGTGCGGCGGATGCTGCTTTGCTCATATCAGCTATAAGGCAGAGCTTGAAATCAAGCAGACTCAGGTTGCCGACAACTTCAAGCGTATCGGCGGACTTGATATTGACTTAAAGCCGATAATCGGTTCGCCCTCATCAACACGTTACAGAAACAAAGCGCAGTATCCCGTCGGTAAGGACGGCAGCTTTGCAAAAATCGGTTTTTATGCGCCGATGACCCACCGTATTATTGACTGTGCGGATTGCTCGCTTCAGCCTGAAGATTTCCGAAAAGTTGTCGATATCTTCCGCGATTGGATAAGAGATAAAAAAATCAGCGTTTATGACGAAATTGCCCACAAAGGACTTCTTCGCCATATCTACATCCGCAAAGGCTTTGTTACGGGCGAAATTATGGTCTGCCTTGTCGTAAACGGCAGAAATGTTCCTTTTACTGACGAGCTTATCGCAACGCTTGAAGAGGAAATCAACGGACTCAAGAGTGTTATCCTTAACGTGAATACTAAAAAAACAAATGTCGTCCTCGGTGAGGAGTGCATCACCCTCTATGGCTCTGATTACATCACGGATGAGCTGTGCTCGCTTAAATTCAACATTTCTCCGCTGTCCTTCTATCAGGTCAACCACGACGGCGCAGAAATTCTTTATAATAAAGCAAAGGAATATGCAGGCCTTACGGGCGGAGAAACACTTATTGACCTTTACTGCGGTACGGGTACGATAGGACTGACTATGGCAAGGGATGCGAAACAGCTTGTCGGAGTTGAAATTGTACCGCAGGCGGTTGAAAATGCAAAGAAGAACGCCGAACTCAACGGTATCGGCAACGCGAGATTTATCTGCGCCGATGCATCAAAGGCGGCGGAAATTCTCTTTGAAGAGGGAATAAAGCCCGATGTCGTAATTCTCGACCCGCCGAGAAAGGGCTGTGACGAGGAACTGCTTGAGACTGTTTCAAAAATGGCACCCGAGCGTGTGGTTTACGTCTCCTGTGACAGCGCAACCCTCGCGCGCGATTGTGCACGCTTTCTCGATTTCGGCTACGGGGTCGCCGAAGCAACTCCCGTTGATATGTTCCCGAGAACGGGAAATGTCGAAGTAGTCGCACTACTTCAACAACTAAGTTTGCCTGACGGCAAGTGAAGTTGTGTTGACAGCCAAACCGAAAATAATTTTAATTTTCCACTTGATTTAATTCGTGAATAGTATATAATCTATTTATAATGCTTTGGAGGTATAATATGAGTTCCAATAAATTTGACAGAATTGATGAGCTTCTTGAAAGCACGTCTGCAGAGAAAAGAATTAAATTTGATTTTTCTGAAATAGAGACAACAGAAAGCAAAATTGCAATTGACAAAGAGCCGGAGGAGATGCCTGCTCCCACGATTGACGTGACTCCCGTTGAGGAAGTTGAGGAGTCCGTTATCGAAGAACTGATTATTGATGAGCCGGTTGTTGAAGAGCCTGTTATCGAAGAGGTTGCTGAAGAGCTCGTCGAGGAAGAGCCCGAAGCACCTGCAGAGGAAGAGCCCGTTGCGGCAGCTCCCGTTGTTGCTCCCGTACTTCTCGATGAGGTTCCCGAGGATGACGAGCCGGAGGTAAAGCAGGATAAAAAGGCTAAAAAAGAAAAGAAGGAAAAGCAGCCGAAGGATAAAAAATCCAAGACCAAATTCCTTCAGATTGCTCTTATTACAATTGTTTCAATCGCTACACTCTGGACTATAATGTATACTGTTGACCATACTCTTGCGGCACAGGGTATTTCACCTATGTTCGCTATTTCAGAGACAGAGTATGACGACCACAGCCTCAGCTACAAATGCCTTGGCTATAAGGTGCAGTTTATGTTTGATTCGAACGACCGTCTTACGCAGAAGTGCGTTCCCGCATGGAAGGACGGCCCGAACGATATCAGAGAGCAGCAGGGCTTGATTTTTGAAAAGGGTTGATTTTTTCGGGATGCTTCGGTGTCCCGATTATTTTTGCGGCTGAAAGTGGCATAATCACCTAAAATCAGACCCGATTTTTGAAAATATTTACAAAAACACTTGATAAATCTTTCACACATTGATATAATAATCAAGATGGGCGTTTGCCCGAAAAGATGTATATAAAGGCGAGGTCGCAGAACTGAACCTATATAAACCGAAAGGAGATTTACAACATGATCAACTATTCACGTGAAGTAGAGGAAATGTGCTGTGTAGCCAAGGGCCCGAATCACGGTCCTGCTCCGATCCCCGAAGAGGGTAAGTGGGTTAAGGCTTACGAAATCAAGGATATTTCCGCTTTCACACACGGTGTGGGCTGGTGTGCACCTCAGCAGGGCGCTTGTAAGCTTTCACTCAACGTTAAAGAAGGTATTATTGAAGAGGCACTTGTTGAGACAATCGGTTGCTCAGGTATGACTCATTCAGCTGCTATGGCTGCAGAGATTCTTCCGGGCAAGACAATCCTTGAAGCACTCAACACAGACCTCGTTTGTGACGCTATCAACACAGCTATGCGCGAGCTCTTCCTTCAGATTGTTTACGGCCGTTCACAGTCTGCATTCTCAGATGACGGTCTTTCAGTCGGTGCAGGTCTTGAGGACCTCGGTAAGGGCCTTCGTTCACAGGTTGGTACAATGTACGGTACAAAGGTTAAGGGCGTTCGTTACCTTGAAATGGCAGAGGGCTATGTTACACGTATGGCTCTCGATGAGGACAATCAGGTTATCGGCTATGAGTTCGTATCACTCGGCAAGATGACAGACTTCATCAAGAAGGGCGACACACCCAACGATGCATACAACAAGGC
The DNA here is from genome assembly GCA_017415025.1 of Clostridia bacterium. Lineage (GTDB taxonomy): Bacteria > Bacillota > Clostridia > Oscillospirales > Acutalibacteraceae > CAG-488. Next base: position 46,981 of record JAFQJH010000002.1, on the reverse strand, counting down.
AATCGGTACTTACGGCAGATTCAACGACGCTGCTAAGTACATCGACCCGAGAAAAGAATAAGTAAGAGGAGGTAAATTACAATGGCATTATTTGAAAGCTACGAGAGACGTATTGATAACATCAATGCTGTTCTTGCTGAATACGGTATTTCTTCAGTTGAAGAATGTAAGGAAATCACTCTTGCAAAGGGTATCGATTGCGATAAGATCGTAAGAGAAACACAGCCGATCTGCTTCGAAAACGCAGTATGGGCTTACACAGTAGGTTGCGCTATCGCAATCAAGATGGGTTGCACAAAGGCTGCTGACGCTGCTGCAGCTATCGGTATCGGCCTTCAGGCATTCTGCATCAAGGGTTCTGTTGCTGACAACCGTAAGGTTGGTCTCGGTCACGGTAACCTCGGTAAGATGCTTCTTTCTGACGAGACAGAGTGCTTCTGCTTCCTTGCAGGTCACGAGTCATTCGCTGCTGCAGAGGGCGCTATCAAAATCGCTCTTAACGCTAATAAGGTCAGAACAAAGCCCCTTCGCGTTATCCTCAACGGTCTTGGCAAGGATGCCGCTATGATTATTTCAAGAATCAACGGCTTCACATACTGCAAGACAGAGTTTGATCCCTACTCAGAGACAGTTAAGGTTGTTGAAGAGAAGGCATATTCAAACGGCCCGAGAGCAGACGTAAGATGCTACGGTGCAGATAACGTTCCCGAAGGCGTTGCAATTATGAAGCTTGAGAATGTTGGTGTTTCTATCACAGGTAACTCAACAAACCCGACACGCTTCCAGCATCCTGTTGCAGGCACATACAAGAAGTGGTGTAACGAAAACGGCGTAAACTACTTCTCAGTTGCATCAGGCGGCGGCACAGGCCGTACACTTCATCCGGATAATATGGCAGCAGGTCCTGCTTCCTACGGTATGACAGATACAATGGGCCGTATGCACTCAGACGCACAGTTCGCAGGTTCTTCATCAGTTCCCGCACACGTAGAGATGATGGGTCTCATCGGTGCAGGTAACAACCCGATGGTTGGTATGACAGTTGCTTGTGCAGTTGCAGTTGAAGAAGCAAGCAAATAAGAACCTGACTTAGTCAGAATCTTGTTACTCGCTTCGCTTGTAATAAGCTCTGAAACCCTTATATATCAACAAAAACGAGCTCTATCTCTTTTGAGAGGTAGAGCTCTTTCTTCTTGTCTGCGATAGCTTCAAAACCATAAATTTTGGAATGCGTCCTCCGTCCTAAATAAAAAAGCCTTGCCGTGAGGCAAGGCTTTTGAAATATTTTATTTTGAACCGGAATAGTTCGGAGCTTCTTTTGTGATGAAAACGTCGTGAGGATGGCTTTCGATAAGACCTGCGTTTGTGATACGAACAAACTTTGTCTTTGTCTTGAGCTCTTCAATGTTGTGGCAGCCGCAGTAACCCATACCTGCACGAAGACCGCCGAGCATCTGATAAATTGTGTCGGAAACAGGTCCCTTGTAAGGAACACGACCTTCAACTCCTTCGGGAACAAGCTTCTTGTTGTCCTCCTGGAAGTATCTATCCTTACTGCCGTTAGCCATTGCACCAAGGCTACCCATACCACGGTAAACCTTGAAGCTTCTGCCCTGATAGATTTCTGTTTCACCCGGTGATTCCTTACAGCCTGCAACAAGTGAGCCGACCATAATTGCGCTTGCACCTGCGGCGATAGCCTTAACGATTTCACCTGAATACTTGATACCGCCGTCTGCGATAACTGAGATGCCGTGCTTTGCGGCTACGTTAGCAGCGTCGAAGATTGCAGTAATCTGCGGAACACCGATACCTGCAACAACTCGTGTTGTACAGATTGAGCCGGGGCCGATACCAACCTTAACAGCATCTGCACCTGCAGCGATAAGAGCCTCTGTTGCTTCTGCTGTTGCAACGTTACCTGCAACAAGTGAAATTTCGGGATAAGCAGCCTTAACCTTTGCAACAGACTTGATGATGTTCTGGCTGTGACCGTGAGCAGAGTCGAGAACGAACATATCAACGCCTGCTTCAACAAGGCAAGCAGCTCTGTCGAGTACGTCAGCAGTTGCGCCGAGAGCTGCTGCGCAGAGGAGTCTGCCTCTTGAATCTCTTGCAGAGTTCGGATACTGAACGCTCTTCTCAATATCCTTGATTGTGATAAGACCCTTGAGGAAGCCGTTGTCGTCAACCAAGGGGAGCTTTTCAATTCTGTGCTTCATAAGGATAGCCTTTGCCTGCTCAAGGTCTGTGCCTACGGGAGCTGTAACAAGGTTGTCCTTTGTCATAACCTCGCTGATTTTGATGTTAAAATCAGTCATAAAGCGCATATCGCGGTTTGTAAGAATACCTACAAGCTTGCCCTGTTCGTCACAGATGGGCACACCTGAAATCTTGTATTTTCTGCAAAGATTTTCTGCATCATAAGCATAGTGGTCGGGAGTAAGGCTGAAGGGTGAAGAAATAACACCGTTTTCAGAACGCTTAACCTTGTCAACCTCCTGTGCCTGAGCTTCCATGGGCATATTCTTATGAATAACGCCGATACCGCCTTCACGAGCGATAGCGATAGCCATCGGAGCCTCGGTAACAGTATCCATAGCAGCAGTCATAATAGGGGTATTGAGAGTAATCTTCGACGTGAGCTTAGTCGAAATATCAATATCCTTGGGCAAAATGTCCGATTCAGCAGGAATAAGAAGCACGTCGTCAAACGTGAGGCCTTCTTTTCCAAATTTCTCATCAAAAGTCATTTCAAAAACCTCCTAAACTGTATCTGTTTTTTGTCTGTTTTATAAATTATGTTATTATAACGCGAATTTAAAAAAAATGCAATCATTTATGATATAAATTTTCAGGTTTTTAAAGAAAAATATTGCCGTAAATATAATCACAAATCGTTTTCGTCCTGCGGTATGTACCAATATGTGTTGGTTTTGTGCATATACACTTTTGCGCCCTTCGGAACTTGTGTTAAAGTATTGAAAATATTAAAATAATCGCCTGCGCCCATACCCGTTGCCATAACGCCTAAAGATATCAGAAACATCTGATTCGGGAAAATTAAGCCTATGATATACGGAATAAAGCCGAAAACAATATTGGGAAGCAGGGACATAAGAATGAATCTGCCCTTGCTCATCGGCTCCGTACCTGTTACAAAGGCAATTCCTTTTGCGAAATCTGTGTAAAAATAAACGTCCTTTTTAAAGCAAACCGCGTGCAAAAGCTCGTGAGGGAATAATGTCAAAACCGAAACAAAACATCCCAAAGATATTGATGTGAAATCCTTGAGCTCAAAATAGTCCAAACACCTGATTACGGCGAAAACAGCAAGTACAGCCGAGATAACAAATGCAATTACATTTGCAAGAATTGCGAATTTCTTCAAGTCGTCAGGTTCTTTATATTTTACCGCACCGGGGAAATGCTCGTTGTGAGGGAGGCTGTCTGGATTCTGATCATATTTTCCCATAAAATGAAGCTTCATTTTTCTTACCTCTTAAAACAATCCCGCATCCCTGCCGTTTTTCTGATGCTGTGAAAGTGTGCTTGCATAGTAGAAGTCCTCGCCCGTGGGGTCGGTCAGGAAGTAGTAATAATCCGTGTCGGCAGGGCTGACAGCGGCAACAATTGCCTTTTTGCCGGGGTTGCAGATAGGTCCTGCGGGCAAGCCTTTGCAGTAATATGTGCTGTAAAGGTCCATATATTTCTTAACGGTATCGTTCTGTCCGTCGAGCTTGACTTCTTTATTGTATCCGAGCTGTTCGCCGAGCTTCTGCGTGATATAGAATGTCGTGACGTCACTTTGCAGAAGGGGGAAGGACGGGCTTTTGAGTCTGTTGTGAAAAACTGAAGAAACTGCCGCACATTCGGCAATGTCCTTGTCACATTCCTTCTGAATAATGGATGCGAGTGTGAGCATTTCATCCATCGTGTAGCCGAGAGCTTCGGCTTTTGCCTTGATTTCGGGTGTTATCTTTTTATTGTAATTGTCAATGAATTTATCAAGCACTGCCTTCGGGTCAGAGTTGAAATAAAATTCGTAGGTGTCGGGGAAGACGTAGCCCTCGAGCAGATAAATTCTGTCCTCGGCATTTTCAATTTCAATTCCCTCATACGGCTGATTGCAGATTTCAAGAAACTCTGTCTTTGAGCAGACGTTGTTTTCTGCGAGTCTCTCGGCAATATCGACTATTGTAAAGCCTTCGGGGAAGGTGACTGTTACCGTATTTTTTACCGTTGTTGTTGAGCTTTTTGTTGTAAGGAAAGGGATGCCCTCACCCGCATCACACGCGGAAAAAGTGAGTAACACCAGAATACAACAAATTATGGCAGAAATTGTCTTTTTCATACTTTACCTCTGAAAAATTTTCATTTTATTTATGATACATTAAATTCATTTCTGTGTCAATTGTGCAAACAATAATTCGGGAGGTGAAACTATGGATAAAAAGAATAAAAAGGAAAAAAAGAAGCCGAAGCTGTCACCGCTTGTCGAATCAATTATCGCGGATTGGGAAACTGCATCCGAAAGTGATGTTCTCGGCAGCTATACAGGCAATCCCGAGGAGGGCGAAATGCCTGTTCAGGATGCAGATGATTTATAAAATATAGTTTGTCCTTTAAACAAAAAATCACCCGAAAAATTTTTTCGGGTGAAATGATATTATTTTTTGATTTTCTTAATCTGCACAGCGCTCCAAAGGATAATCAGCGCAGCCGAAACAGTAACGAGTATGTTATGAATCATACCGATGCTTGTGTAATTCTGATATTCCGCACAGCCTATAAACATATATGCTATGAAAATAAAAATAACAAAGCAGGGGAGAGCAACCGCGCAGTAATTTTTGTAAGGAATTTTCTCGAGTGTAAAGCCGTATTTTTTTGCAATAACGATAATGATTGCAAGTGCGGCGATAACGGAGATTATTGTGTAAATAATCATATTGTCCGAATGGTCAAATCGCTCGAGAACAGGTCTTACGATGCTGACACCGATCACTCCGATAAAGCCGAGAAGGAATGTCAGTACGTTTCTTGCCTTCAGGGGAAGCTTATCGAAAACAGGCTCGGTGACGTCATCCTTTTTCTTGAGCGAAACAAGGAACGCGGTTATAATTCCGCCCGCGATAAAGCCTGTGAAATACTCCCAGAGTGACCACGGAGCGTAGGTATCGGGTACTGCGTAGCCCTTTGACTCAAACCAGAAGAAAAGGTCAGCAAGCGTGATTGCGATTGCGAAAGCAAAGCAGGTAACCGTGCCCGTAAGAGCGGCGCGCTTATCCTTGATAACGAAGCGTGTTGTAATAAGAACAGCAACTGCGCTGATAGCAGATGAAATTGTCATAATGCTCTGGAAATAGTTTCTGCCTGCAACGCTTATTCTGCCGAGAGCCTCCTGAGTGAATTTCTTTGCCCAGGCATCGTTGTCAAAGTGCTGCATATAGGTCTTATACACTCCGTCGTTAATGCCGACTGCCTTTAGATCAGCGGCAAGTGCCTCCGCCGCCTGCGGCTGAATTGCCTGAAGAATAAGGTGGGAAACGGTGGCTTTTGCAAGGTAGCCTACGGCATAGAAAACTGCAATAAGAACAATAACGTGCCACAGCTTCCATTGTTTGTCGCTGTATGCTCTGCCGAGCATAATTCCGAATATCGAAGCGACACCGAAGCCGAGGCAAAGCATCATAAACACGCCCGACCACGGAGAAATCGCAACGGAATAATCGCCGAGAGCGAGAGTGCCCGACATCTGATTGAGCAGTGTGCCCCAGGCAGGTACGGTCAGCATAAAAGAAAGGGCTGTAAGCGACGTCCACGCGAGGTTCATCTTTTTTCTTTCACCGATTGCAACCGCAAGGAAAAGAACAAAAACGATACCTGCGTTGAGAAGTCCCCAGGAAGAGCCCCAGCCGTGTGTACCGCGCACGCGCCAGAGAAAGCCCATAAGCATTGCGCCGATAATAACCGTAATTACGTTATTAATTTTTGATTGAGAAGTGTTTTTTGTCATAAAATCCCTCCTATAATCGGATTATAGCACAATAATTACAAGATATCAAGAACCGTGTTTTGTTGACAAAAAAGAGTCCGTATAGTATACTTAATTTATGTAAAAATTAAAGTGAGGTAATGTTTTATGAATATAGCTGTTGTTCTTGCAGGCGGTTCAGGCAGTCGTATGGGTATGGTTGACAGACCGAAGCAGTTTATTGATATTTACGGCAAGCCTGTAATTATCCACACACTTGAAGCATTTGAAATAAACGAAAAAATCGACGCAATCTGCGTTGTATGTGTCAAGGAGTGGCAGGACGACCTTTCACTCTGGCTCAAGGAGTACGATATCCGCAAGGTGCGCTGGATTGCGAATGCGGGCGCATCCCGTCAGGAGTCCTCTCTCAACGCTCTTGATGCAATAAAAGAAGCTTGCGGTGATGACGATTATGTTATCATCCACGATGCCGCAAGACCCCTCATTTCACAGAAGATTATCAACGAAAATATTGTAAAGGTACGTGAATACGGTGCTTGTGATACCGTTGTACCTGCTCACGATACAATTATCAGAAGTGTTGACGGTGATACTCTCGACTCCATTCCTGCCCGTAAGGAGCTTTATATGGGTCAGACACCGCAGTCCTTCAAGTATTCAATCGTAAGAAAGGCTTATGACGATTACTTTGCACTGCCTGAAAATGAGCGTCCCGAGATGACGGACGACTGCGGACTTGTTCTTCACAGCGGTGTAAAAATCGGAATGGCTATGGGCGATAAGCTCAACATGAAAATTACAACAATGGAGGACTTGCTCCTTGTTAAGTCTATCGTAAGAACAGGCAGATAAGGAGGAATTATCTTGTTTGCTAAAAGCTACAAAATAACCGAACCGAAAAGATTTGAAATATTTGTTGAGGATATTCAGAATAACGATGTCCTCGTCCGTCCCGAGTATCTCGCCGTTTGCAAGGCGGATATCCGATATTATCTCGGCAACCGCAGCCTTAACGTGCTTAAAAGAAAGTTCCCGATGAGCCTTATTCATGAGGCAACGGGCGTTGTTGTTAAAGATAAAAGCGGTAACCTTAAAGCGGGACAGCGTGTTGTGATGCTCCCGTGCCGTAAGGCTGACGATTGTGACGGAACAAGGTGTGACGAGTGCGTCAGAGACAATCCGCACCTTCTCGATAACTATTGCCCCGAGTCGAAGTTCTGTTCAAGTAACTTTGACGGCTTCAGCAAGGAGCTTATGGATATCGGTGCCGATTATCTTGTGCCTATTCCCGACGAGGTCGGTGCGGAGGCTGTTTTCTCCGAGCTTATTTCCGTCGGTTGCTGTGCACTCCGCCGAGCAGGACTTGATAAGTCAAATGCGCCGAAGAACATCGCAGTCTGGGGCGACGGCATTATGGGCTACATCATTGCTCTTGTTGCAAAGTACAGCCTTGAATGTGAAGTTGATGTTATCGGTCTTAGTAAGGAAAAGCTTGCAGAATTTGATTTTGCAAACATCTACTATGCTAACGATATCGAGGATTTACCGCGTATGACGGTAGCCATTGAGGCTGTCGGCGGTAATGCATCGGGTATTGCGGCTAATCAGGCGATTGATAAGCTTTACTCGGGCGGTAAGCTCATTCTCTGCGGTGTTGCAAACGATAACATTCCGCTTAACACGAGAATGGTGCTTGAACACGGACTTTCAATCAGAGGCACGACGAGAAGCACACGCTGTGACTTTGAGGGTGCACTCGAGCTTCTTAAAATCAAGGATTTCCGTGAGCGTGTACTCAAGCTTTTGCTTTCAACCGTTGAGGTTGACGATATCAAGAAATACTATGCAGTGTTTGAAAAAGAGTCAAAGTCAACTGCACTCGGCAAGAATATAATGAAAATATCCTTTTAAAACACTTAACGGCCTGCTATTTCAGCAAGCCGTTTTGTTGTTATATATGCAATTTTGGCAGAGCTTTAATATAATCAATAACCGCCCTTGCACTGTTTTCGGGTAGGTCGATTATATTCTGTGCATCCTTAAGGTTCTCGAGGTAATGCGCATCCGAATCAACAAAAATTTTCGCCCCGTCAAGTATGGGGTGATTTTTTATGAGCGTCTCTCTGTCTGCATCGGCTGTCATTTCTACGGCGCGAAAGCCCATATCTTCGGTAATCATACCGAGGTTTGACAGCACGCTGTAAGAGCTTCGGTCGATGTGTGCGGGATAGCAGACACCGCCGTAGCTTTCGACAAGCTCGCAAACGTTGCTTATACTCACCGAGCTTGCAAGAGTCAGCAGGATTTCCTCCGTGCCGATAGCATTGTCGCACTCGTCCATAACGAGCTGTTCACCGAAAATATCGGGACGGTTTTGCATGGGAGGCATCGCCGTGTGAATGTAATCTGAAAAGCTCATCGCGCTCTCACAATCAGGGAACAGACAGACCACGTGTACCTCTTCTGATGTGCAAAGCTCCATTCCGGGAATGACCGTCAGTCCGATTTCCTCACCGACCTTGATTGCTGATTCACAGTTTTTACAGGTATTATGGTCAGTCAGGGCAATAATATCAAGACCGAGGAGCTTTGACATATTAACGAGGTTGTACGGTGTCATATCCTTGTCACCGCAGGGGGAGAGACAGGAATGTGTATGAAAGTCGTAATAAAGCTTCATTTTAAATCAACTTCGAAATAGCAGCAGCAATCTGATAAGAATTTTTCTCTGTCTGCAGAATAATAACGTCATTCTGCTTTGCGCGGTTAAGTGCATCAGCGTCAAGTGCCGCGTTTTCGGTAAGAACGATACATGCAACGTCTGCAAGCACGGCAACACCGACGGAGTTGATATTGCCCATAACCGTCAGCCATACGTCGCCCTCCTGTGCGCGCGACATAACCCAGCTCAGCAGATCTCCGCAATAGCAACCGGTTACTTTTCTGTCAAGGCTTTCACCGCAAAGCACCTTAAGGTCAAGCTTTTCAATAAGTTCTTTTACGTCCATTTTAATTTCTCCTCATCAATACCGCGGAAAGGTACGGGGATAAGCTTATCAATATCGTTATCCTTGAGCTCCGCGGAGGATGCCATTTCGTTTCTTATGCGGAAAATGCAATCGTCAACGCTCGCATAACCGCGGACGATATCCTCTGCCAATGCACGGCAGGTCGGTGCTCCGCAGGTACCGCAATCAAGACCGGGGAAGTTTTTAACCATTTCCGAAACCTGATTCATCAGCTTCATCGAATCCGTAACGTTGTCGGCAAGCTTAAGCACCGAGAGAGGCTCGAGCGGATAGTCCCAGCCGAGTTCCTTCGGGATATCATTTTCGATGTGATTGCAGGAAATGGGAAGGTACTTTTTGAGCGTGCTCAATCTCGTTTTTGCAACAAAATTATTGGCAACTGTCAGACAACCGCCGACACAACCGCCCGTACAGGCGTTAAGCTCGATAAATTCAATGTCGTTGAGCTTCTCGTCCTCAACCTCTTCGAGAATTTTTATAACGTTTTCAATGCCGTCTGCGGCTATGTATTTTTCTGTCAGTGAAGCTGAAGCCTCGCCGCCGCTTGCCGCCCAACCGACACCGATTTTTCCCGACTGTTCAAGTGATTGAAGTTTTTCACGGTTGAGCTTATCCATCTTCTGAACAAGAAGCGGATAAACCTCGCTTATCGCGATTGCACCGTTGACGTCCGTATGATCAGCGGCAAGAGGGGATTTGATAGCCGTTATTTTTGCGGGGCAGGGTGTAATGAAAAATACACCTATCTCATCGTCAGAAAGTCCCGTTTTCTCTCTTGCTTCAATACGTGCAAGACGCGCAGACTCATCCATCGGTGTTTTGAGCGTGATAAGATTATCAATAAGCTCGGGATAGCGGACGCGGATAAGCCGTATAACAGCAGGGCAAGCCGTTGAAATAACCGGCTTTACAAGGTTTTGTGTTTTAAGCATTTTTCTTGTCGCATCAGAAACGATTTCCGCTCCCTTTGCAACCTCAAAAACGCTGTCAAATCCGATTTCGAGAAGTGCTGTCAGAACAAAATTAACATCGTCAAGGTTGTTGAACTGACCGTAGAGAGACGGTGCAGGCAACGCGATTTTATATTTGTATTCCTCAATGGATGAAAGAGGATCACTCATTGCCGATTTTGCGTGATGAGGACAAATGCGAATGCACTCACCGCAATCAATACAGCGTTCGGAAATTATGGTCGCCTTTCCGCGACGAACACGAATTGCCTGAGTAGGACAGCGTTTGATACAGTTCATACAGCCCAGACACTTGTCTTTGTCAAGGCTTACTGAATGAAACACAGTACTCATTTTGCTCCTCCTTTTTAAATTTATATCATTATAAAATTACTTGTTGCAGATTTTAAGTGTGATTGTCGTACCGATGCCGATTTCAGTGTCGATAGTCATCTCATCGGTATATTTTTTGATGTTCGGTAAGCCCATACCGGCACCGAAGCCTAGCGAACGCACGTTTTCGGGGGCGGTGGAGTAGCCCTCCTGCATAGCGAGCTCAACGTCGGGGATACCGGGGCCCTTATCGGCAAGCACAACGGTTATACATTCGGGGGTAATGGTTGCGTCGATAACGCCGCCCTCTGCGTGGATAACCATATTTATCTCTGCCTCGTATACAGCGATAGCAACCCTTCTTATAAGTGAAGCATCAAAGCCGAGGTCCTTCAGAGAACGCTTCAGCTTGCCCGAGGCCTCACCTGCGCAGGTGAAGTCATAGGCATTAACGTCATAATGAAGTTTTACTTCTTCCATTACTTTCCGCTGCCTCCCTTAAGACCGTGAGCGTAGAGCTTACCGCAAGATGTAAACATTTCAAGGTCAGTTTTGATAAGCACGATTTCGCGCTCCTCCGCAAGGTCAATCATACCCATATCGGGAGACTTTCCGCGGACGAAAACAATACATTTCATATCCATCATTTCAGCAGTTCTGACAACCTGCGGATTCACAAGTCCTGTCAGCAGAACAGCCTGCTCTTTAACGTAAGCAAGAACGTCACTCATCATATCGCTGCCGCAAGCCTTAAAAACCTCGCGGTCGAGGAAGTCCTCACCGTAAACGATAGTGCCGTCAAGAATTTCAACAATTTCTTTTACCGTCATTTTTAACCCTCCGTGAGAATTATTGCATTATATAATACCATACTTTACAGTAAAAATCTACATAAAATAATACTATTTATGTGAAAAAATGTTAATTTTTAATGAATAATACTCCTCGCGGCAATAGCAATCTCAACTTCTGACAAATTTTAATTTGTAGGGATGTTGAATAATAACGGTTGCGTTGCAACCTACACCTCACCACCGCCTACGGCGGAGCCTCCCCTCAAGGAGAAGCCTTGAATAGCAGTGATTTTAGAGCCTTCCCCTCGAGGGGAAGGTGCCGAGGAACGAGGCGGATGAGGTGTCAAAAGAACCCCACAAACTTTTAATTTGTAGGGTAGATTAATTTTATTTGTCACTATCTCTGTGCAGGCTCCTTTGGAAAGGAGCTGTCCGAAGGACTGAGGATTGATAAGTTTTTTGCAAAACTCGGCGGCAGCAAGCCACCGCCCTACCTCACATGACTATAATTCGTGCTTTGCCCTCCTTGCCTAAAGGAGGGTGGCGCGGCGACAGCCGTGACGGGAGGATTTTATAAAAAAGCGGCGCAGCCCCTTAATGTTTGCAACGCAAACACATCATTCGCGAAGCGAACATCATTCATCATATCCGCATTGCGGATATATCATTGCAAAGTCAAAGACTTTGCGCGACAACCTCCAATTTACCGCACAAAACAAAAAAATTCAGGGACGGATTTCCGTCCCTGAAAATCTCTTTATTTCTTAATCTGCCAGAAGCCGACCTTTTTCATTACCTTGTTCAAGGTTTTATTGGCAACGTAAGAAGCCTTCATCGCGCCCTCTGCGGCACACTTTTCGATGTAAGCCTTGTCGTTCATCAGTTCGTAATACTTGTCCTGAACGGGCTTGATGCTCTCGATAACGCTCTCTGCAACAGCGAGCTTGAAATCGCCGTAGCCCTTGCCGTCAAATTCCTTTTCGATTGCGTCATAATCAAGACCCGTACAGCAGGAATAAATTGCCATAAGGTTGTTGATTCCGTCCTTACCGTCAGCGTAGCGAACCTTTGCCTCGGAGTCTGTAACGGCAGACTTGAATTTCTTGCGGATATCGTCGGGAGTGTCAAGAAGTGAAACGGATGCCTTCGGATTCGGGTCAGACTTTGACATCTTCTTTGTCGGATCCTGAAGAGACATAACCCTTGCGCCCGCCTTGCCGATATACGGCTTAGGAATGGTGAAGGTGGGGGAGTAGATGCCGTTGAAGCGCTCTGCAATGTCTCTTGCAAGCTCAAGATGCTGCTTCTGGTCAGCGCCGATGGGAACATAATCTGCCTGATAAAGAAGGATATCGGCCGCCATGAGCGTAGGATAAGAGAAAAGACCGACGTTGATGTTATCGGCGTGCTTGACTGATTTATCCTTGAACTGTGTCATTCTTGCGGCTTCACCGAACTGTGTGTAGCAGTTAAGAATCCAAGCAAGCTCGGCGTGCTGGTGAACGTGAGATTGTGTAAAAATTATATTTTCTTCGGGGTCAAGGCCGATAGCGAGAAGCAGAGCGTACATTTCGAGAGTCTGCTTGCGGAGCTTTGCAGGGTCCTGACGCACGGTGATTGCGTGAAGGTCGGCAACTGCATAAAGGCAGTCGTTATCCTTGCTCATAGATGCCCAGTTTTTGAGCGCACCGAGATAATTGCCGAGGGTCGGCACACTTGTCGGCTGAATTGCGCTGAGTACGCGGGTTTTTTTTTCTGTGTTTTCCATAAAATATCCCTCCGATTGTAACTGATATCTATTCTAACACAAGAAATCGCGATTGTAAATCATAAATATTTGTGTTACAATACTTTTTGTGATAGGAGTGATAATTTTGGCAAAGTTTGACTGCGTTTTATTTGATTTCGACGGCACTGTTGCCGATACAAGTGAAGGAATTTTCGAGGGAATACGCTACGGAATAAAGCTAGAGGGGCTTCCGATGCCTCACCCCGATGAAATGCGTACATTCATCGGGCCGCCGCTTAATGTGGGCTTCCGCAATCATTTTCCCGATATAAGTGATGAACAGGTCGATCAGCTTATCATCCACTACCGCGCAAAGTATTCCGTTGACGGATACTATAAATTCAAGCTTTACGACGGTATGGAGGAGTTGCTTCTGACGTTAAAGAAAAACGGAATCAGGACAGGTATTGCAACATCCAAGCCGCAGGTTTTTATTGATCATATAGTCAAGACCTGTGAGCTTTCGCATCTGTTTGATGTTGTTGTCGGCGCAGATAACGACGTTCTGCACGGCGGCAAAAAGCAGATTATTGAAAAGGCTATGGAATTACTTGCTCCGTACGGATGTGAGAAGCCTCTTATGGTCGGTGATACAAAGTATGATATCCTCGGCGCGGTTGATGCGGGCGTACCCGGTATGGCTGTAACCTTCGGCTTCGGAAGTGTCGATGAAATGATTGTCGCCGGCGCAACCTACGTTGTCAAAAATTGCGAAGAGATTAAGGATATTGTGTTGGGATAGTTCCAACGTTAACCACAAAAAAAAGCACCCGCTCGGGTGCTTTTCTCATATAAAGGGATATGTTAATTGTAATTTGTGGGATGTTTTAAAGTCAGATTCAGCTCGGACAGAGCCGGCTCCCTTGTGTAAAGGGAGCTGGATTTTGCGAAGCAAAAGACTGAGGGATTGTTAAAAAACAATCCTCCCGTCACGGCTTACGCCGTGCCACCCTCCGCTTTCAAGGAGGGCTGGGAAACAGCAAACATTAAAGAATTCCTACAAACCCCCAATTTATCGAACTATTATTTAATTCTTCTAAACATCACTGTATCCGCCACCGCCGCAACAACGCAACCTACTGCATAGCACGCGATATCTGCCCACGCGAAGGATGTTCCCATCATCGTAACAAGAACGGGATTTGTGATGCCGAGAAGCTCTGTATAATGAAAATACTGACCGACCTCGACGAGTATGGCAAAAATCATAACATAAAGGCTCATCAGCTTAAATCTGTCGGGGAAGATGATTCTCAAAAAGCTCCACACGACAACTGTTACAATCATATCTCCGACATACGGACGGACAAAATCGTCGTGAACAAAAAGCGCAATCAGTACCTCGACCGCAAGCAGAAGTACAAATACGGCAAGAAAAGAAATACGCAGCTTCACTTTCTTTTTCATTTTATCTCCTCCTTGGTTTTTATAATATCATAAACAATAGAAAATGGCAAACATAAAGGCTTACGGATTTTCCGTAAGCCTTTGAAACCTAATCTTCCAATGTAATAAGGTTGATACACTTAACCGGGCAAACCTCAGTACACTTGCCGCAGCCTGTGCACTTGTTAAAGTCAACCTTTGCGCAGAAGTTTTCGACCTTGACTGCATCAAACTCACAAGCCTTGACACACTTCATACAGCCGATACAGCCGAGCTGACATTCCTTCTTTGTGATTGCACCCTTATCCTTGTTGACGCAAAGAACAGCCGCCTTTGCCTCGTGGAGGGGCATCATCTTGATGAGAGAGTTGGGACATGTCTTGACACACATCTTACAAGCCTTACACATTGCAGGATTAACTCTTGCAACACCGTCACAGATGTGAATTGCTTCGTAGGGACAAGCTCTGACACAGTCACCAAGACCGATACAGCCGTAGATACATTCCTTCGGACCGCCGAAAAGCTGCTTAGCCATCTGGCAGGATTCAACACCGTTGTAAACCATTTTGGTGTTGGATTTTTCACAGAAGCCCTGACACATTACAACCGCCGCTGACGGAGCAACGTTGCCTGCGGAAAGACCCGTGATTTCAGCAATCTGTGCTGAAACGTCATTGCCGCCGGGTGAGCAGAGTGCAGTGTTCTTTGTAACTCCCTTTGAAAGAGCGGAAGCGTAGCCGTCACAGCCCGAGAATCCGCAAGCACCGCAGTTTGCACCGGGTAAGCATTCGCGGATAGCTTCAGCCTTCTTGTCAACGGGTACAGCCATAACGATTGATGCTACGGCAAGAGCAAGACCTGCAATAAGACCGATGACAGAAACAATTAATACAGCTAAAATAATAGGATTCATTTTTCTGCCCTCCCTTATGCAAAGATGTTTTCAACGACTCCTGCGAAGCCGAGGAAAGAAAGCGAAACAAGTGAAGCCGCAACAAGAGTAATCGGAAGTCCCTTGAGAAATTTCGGGATGTCGCAGGATTCAAGTCTTGAACGCACGCCTGCAAACATAACCATTGCAACAAGGAAGCCGATGCCGCCGCCGAGTGCGCAGACCATTGATTCAACAAAGTTGTAGCCGCTGTCAATGTTGAGAGTTACAACGCCGAGAACTGCACAGTTCGTTGTGATAAGCGGAAGATAGATGCCGAGCGAATTGTAAAGCGCGGGCATATATTTTTTAAGCACGATTTCAACCATCTGAACAAGTGCGGCGATAACGAGGATGAATACGATTGTCTGCAGATATTCGAGGTTGTTTGCAACGAGAAGATACTTGTTGATAGGGTAGGTAACTGCCGTTGCGAGTGCCATAACAAAGATAACTGCCATTGACATACCTACTGCGGTATTGACCTTCTTCGAAACGCCGAGGAAGGGGCAGATGCCGAGGAACTTTGCAAGAACAAAGTTCTGTGTGAGAATCATTGTGAGGAGAATGCTCAATAAACCTTTAGTAAGCTCCATTATGCTTCAACCTCCTTCTTGTCGCAAGCCTCGTCCGTCATTCTGATTGAACAGGATTTAGCCATCGGACACTTTTCGCAGCCCTGAAGCTCTGCCTTGGGCTTGCCTTTGGATTCGGCGAGCTTGTTGGAAAGTGCCATTACAAGACCGTATACAAAGAAGCCGCCGGGTGCGAGGATGAAGATAAGCATCGGGTTTTCGTTAAGGAACGGAATCTTGAAGCCGTCGAATGTTCCGCCAATAAGTCCGCTGATGCCTGCAAGGAAGGAGCCTGCACCGAGAATTTCACGGATTGTACCCATAACGAACAGAGCAACGGTAAAGCCGATACCCATTCCGAGTCCGTCAACAGCGGAGGCGAGAACTCCGTTTTTGCCTGCAAAAGCCTCAGCTCTGCCGAGGATGATGCAGTTAACAACGATGAGCGGAAGGTAAACACCGAGCTGTTCGTCAAGTACGGGGACAAATGCCTTTACAAGCATCTGAACGATTGTAACGAAGGATGCGATAACTACAATGTAAGCAGGAATACGCACCTTTGCGGGAATAACCTTACGAAGTGCCGAGATAACGATGTTTGAACAGATGAGAACTATCGAAGCGGAGATGCCCATACCGATAGCACTTGTAACGGATGTGGTGGTGGCAAGCGTCGGGCAAGTACCGAGAACAAGTCGGAGAACAGGGTTTTCGATAATAATACCCTTGGTCAGCTCTTTGCCGAGTGATTTTTTCTCTGCCATCAGTTTGCACCTGCCTTTCCTGTTACTGTTTCAAAGTCTGCGAGAGCAGCGTTGACTGCATCTGCAACAGCCTGTGATGTGATTGTAGCACCCGTAAGTGCCGTGATTTCGTTGTTGTCGGGGTTTGAAGAATTCTTCATAACCTTGATTCCGTTTACAAGTCCGAGGAACTGTGATCGGAATTCGGATTTTGTCGCGTTCATACCGAGACCTGCGGTGTCGTTGATGCTCAGAAGCTCAACGCCTGAAACCTTGCCTTCGGTATCAACGCCTGTCATAACGAGGATTTCACCGCCGTAGCTCTTGGCTGTCGTTGTGAAAACCATACCGATTTCCTTGCCGTTTTCGTCATAACCGATTGCGTAGGAAATGCCGTCTTTGCTCTCGTCCTTGAATTCGGTTGCGAGAACGCAAACCTTTTTTCTGGATTCCATTTCTGTCTTGACTGCAAGCTCATCAATAATCGGAGCTGTTACGCTGTTTGCAAAAGCAAGGAGCGTTGTTGCAACAAGACAGATGAGGAAAAGAGCGATTGTAGGAATTAAAATGTTCTTTTTCATTCTGCCTTCGCCTCCTTCTTCTTTTTGGGAGTGCCGAAGGGCTTGGGAAGAGTTATGTTTTCAATCAGCGGAACAAGAATGTTCATAATAATGATTGAGTATGAAACACCCTCGGGAAGATTGCCGAAAAGGCGGATAAGCGAGGTAATCACACCGCAGCCGACGGCAAATATAATCTTACCCTTGAAGGTAATCGGTGATGTCGTGTAATCGGTTGCCATAAAGAATGCACCGAGCATAAGACCGCCGCCGAGAAGCTCATAGGCTACAAACTCAAGGTTACCCTTGCCTGCGATAAGCATAATAACTGCAACCGTGCCTATGTAAATAAGCGGAATTGTCGGGGAGATAACCTTACGTGCGATAAGGTAAATACCGCCGAGGATGATTGCGATTGCACACGTTTCACCAAGACAGCCTGCGCGCCAGCCGATAAGCATTTCAACAAGGCTTGCATCAGGTGTTGTACCTGCAGTGACCATTGTGTGAATGTCTGCGAGCGGTGAAGCGGAGGTAAGTCCGTCAAGATTCTGTGCCGACCACGTAAGCGGAGCTGTCCAGGTGGACATTGCAACGGGGAAGGATGCAAGAAGGACGATTCGTCCTGCGATTGCGGGGTTGACGAAGTTCTGACCGATACCGCCGAAGAACTGCTTTACAACCACGATAGCTACTACCGCGCCGATCATAACCATCCACAACGGAATGTTCACGGGAAGGTTGAAGGCGAGGAGGAGACCTGTGATAACTGCGCTCAGGTCGCCGATGGTCTGACCGCGTTTCATAACAACACGGCTGATGAACTCTGCAATAACGCAGGTTCCGACCGAAACACATTCAACAAGAAGTGCCCTCGGGCCGAAAAAGATGACCGAAGCAATGAGTGCAGGCACCATTGCGATAATAACGTCGAGCATAATGCTTCTGACGGTTTTGTGGGAACGGTCGTGCGGTGAAGCACTGACCACAAGCTTATTATTCAAAGTCATTTATTTTGCACCTGCCTCTCTGATAACTGCCTTTGCAAGGCGCATATGCTGAACAAGGGGCTTCTTTGCGGGGCAGGAATAAGCACAGCTTCCGCATTCCATACAAACCATAACGCCGTCCTTGAGCAAAGCGTCTGCATCCTTTGCCTTGGTATTGCGGACGATTCTCGTCGGCACAAGGCTCATCGGACAGGCTGTTGCACATTTACCGCAACGGATACAATCTGTTTCCTTGAAAACCTTTGCATCCTCTTTTGAGAAAACAAGAAGAGCGTTGTTACTCTTTGAAAGCGGATGGTCAATGCTTGTGATAGCCGCACCCATCATCGGACCGCCCGCGATTATCTTGACGGGCTCATCCTTGAAGCCGCCGCAGAAGTCGATAATATCGCTGATGCTCGTTCCGATAGGCACGCGGACATTCTTAGGCTCCTTGATAGCCATACCGTCAACTGTGAGTGAACGGCTGACGAGCGGCTTACCTGTCTTGAGGTAACGTGAGATAAAGGCTACCGAAGTAACGTTCATAACCATACAGCCGACGTCGGACGGAAGCTTTCCGGGAGGAATCTGTCTGCCCGTTGCGGACTGAACCATCATCTTCTCGGCACCCTGCGGGTAACGCGATTCGAGCTGCATAATCTTGATTGCGCCGTTTGCACTTGAGTCACCGTCAACAATCTGCTCAAGAATCTTGAATGCCTCGGGCTTGTTATCTTCAACTGCGATAACAACGTTCGGAATTTCGAGGAATTCCATCATTGTTCTGATGCCCGAATAGATATCCCAGGAATTTTCTATACATTCGCGGTAGTCAACCGTAATATAAGGCTCACATTCTGCCGCATTGATGATGAGTGTGTCGATGCGATTCTCGAGCGGAACGCGGAGCTTGACGTGTGTGGGGAAGCCTGCACCGCCGAGACCGACAAGACCTGAATTTCTTATAGCATTGATAAAATCTTCTTTTGTTTCAACTCGAGGTGCTTCAATGCCCTCATATAACTGCATTTCACCGTCAGATTCAATGGTAACGCCCTGTGCCATTGCACCGCCGGGAAGCTTGACGTTGCCGATAGCGGTAACAGTACCCGAAATTGATGCGTGGATAGGTGCGCTGACGAATTTGTCGCTGTCACCGATGACCTGACCGACCTTGACCTTATCGCCGACCTTAACTGTCGGTGTGCAAGGTGCGCCGATGTGTTGCTGCATAGGTAAAATAACCTGTTTTGGCTCCGGCATACGCACTACTTCAAGCTCTGCGGTGTTCTTGTGGTGAGCCACTTTAACTCCGCCTCTGACCTTCTTTACTGCTTTGATAACGCCGGGGATATGAATTTTACCCATTTATTCAACCCCTTTCAATATTGTACAAATTATAAACGATTTAAAATTCTGTTCAGTGCGGGAATTACCGTTTTCAGAACAGTACCCGTGACAAAGCCTGTTGCCACGGCAAATATTAACAATAACGGTCCGTAGCCGAAAATCAGCGACGGTGTGCCCGAAATAAGGCACGCACTTATAAGCTGACCGATATTGTGACAAACGGCACAGATGATTCCGATGCCGATATATCCGATGTTACTTTTTTTACTGCGCAGGAGAATACACGCGGCCGCCGTGCTTAAAAGTCCGCCCGAAGCGCTCATAAGCATTGCTGTCGCCCCTCGTGTTATTCCTGCAAATACGGCTTTTAAAACCGTGATGAAAAATGCGTCGGCAATTCCCGATGAGGATGCCAGAAACATTGTAACTATATTCGAAAGTCCGGGCTTTGCACCGGGAGGAAGTCCGGGCAGGGCAGGGATGAGCGATTCGAGGAAGGAAAGCGCCAATGCCAGCGCACCCATAATTCCGAGAAGTGCAACCTGTTTTGTGTGTTTATTTGTTTTCATTCCGTTTTTCCTAATATGTCATCATATCCGTTTTGTCCGTACCCTTGACGGCAATAACCACTCTTTCGGGCAGACACGCGGCGGTTTGTCCTTTTGCGGAAAGCCAACCGCTTGCTACGCACAGCTCATCCTTGCAGCAGGCATCAGAAAAACGTATTCTGCCTTTTTCGACGGCGATAACCGTGCCGTCCTTCGGTGATAGGGTGTAGGACTTTTCGATCTTATCAAGGTCGATTTCCTCCGTAACCTCACCGTCAACGATAATCTGCGCAACAAGGCTGTTGTTGCCGAAAAGGGACGGTATAAAAAGCAAAAGGCTGAGAGCTAAAACCGATATTATTATGATAAGGTCAGTTCTTCCGAAGAGTTTTTTCATTCTGCAATCACAAAACTTTCATCCGTAAGTGTGAATTTATTTTCAATTCCGTCGGTGATACGTACTGTTTTATCCTTGAATACGAATACCGCTTCGGCATCGTAACGCTTGAGCAGAGCAAGGCTGTCATGATAACCGAGAATGTAGCAGGCTGTTGATAACGCATCGCTCAAAACTCCCGATTCGCAGACAACGGTTACGCTCGAAAGACGGCTGTCGGCAGGGTAGCCCGTTTCCGCATTCAGAATGTGATGATAGGTTTTGTTATCCTGTGTGAAGAATTTTTCATAATTACCCGAGGTCGAAACGCAGGTGTCGGCAAGTTTGAGTGTGCCCATTGATTCCTTGTCATTCTCGGGGTTTACTATACCTATATTAAAGCTTCTGTTTCCGTAAAGCAGCAGACTTCCGCCGACAGAAATAACAGCCGAATCCGTATTTGCGGAATCAAGATAATTTTTAACTCTGTCGCAGGCGGCACCCTTACCGATTGCACCGAGGTCAAGCATCTGATTATCAGCGGTTAAAACCGTTGTGTCCGTAACCTTGACGGAGGAATAGCTGACGGTTTCGAGAGCCTTTGAGATTTCATCCGCTGTCGGAACGCGCTGATTTTCTCCGCCGAAATCCCACAGCTTTGTAAGCTTTCCGACAGTAATATCAAAGACACCCTCACAGTTACGCGAAACATCAAGAGCCTTATTTATAATTTCAGCGGTTTCGGTCGAGACAGAAACTGCAACCCCCGAGGAGGCGTTGATTCTCTCTATATCGGAATTTTTCTCACGCCACGAAAGTAGGGTCTTTTCCGTTTCGTTGATGTTGTTTTCAATTTCTGTTGCAGTTGTTTCACCGTCCGAGCCGAAGAGCCGTATGCTGACGACCGTACCCATAGCGATGGTTGTGTCGGAATATTCCGAGCGTGATTTGATAAAATCAGCAAGCACGATGCACAGCACCAGAGCGGCGCAAACAGCAAGAGCGATAACGGATTTTTTATTGATTTTTCTGTTGCTTTCAGCCGTTTGCAATTAGTTCACTCATTTCTGCACATACTTGTCTATTCTCAACAATTATATAACGAAATCAGATTAAATTCAATAGAAAAAGCACTAATTAAATATTTAACAAACTATGTAAAAACTTTAACAATAAGAAAAATCACCCGTCGTTCCAACGGGTGATAATTGTTTTATTCAATAATTAAATGTACCAGATCCAACCAAAGAGGATGTATACGATAATCCACTGCAGGAATGAATATTTAACCGTAACCTCGCATGTTGCAACGACAGAGCCGTCAGCGGTTGAAGCCGTGATTGTAGCTGTACCGAGATTTGCGGCATAAACCTCGCCGTTCTCGTTTACAGTTGCTACGTTTTCGTCAGAGGAAGACCAGACGATGTCTGCGGAGTAAGCAGCCTCTTCAGGAAGAACGCTTAAGAAGAGTCTCAATGTGCCTCTGAAGTTCATTGTAGTCTCGGTCGTATCCAAAACAAGCTGAGAAACCTCTGCTACAAGCTTAGGTACCGAACGTTCCTCGTCAGTGCCGCAGCCGCCGCAGATTCTTCTCTCAATGCCTGTTGCACTGTACGTAGGAGCCTTTACGGTTGACCAGTCAGACCAGCTGTGACCTGACTTTGTAAGTGTCTGGGTGCCTTCAACAGCTTTGCAGGCGGGGCAGTATTTGCGGATATAACCGTCCTCTGTACAGGTCGGAGTCTTAACATCGTCAATCCAGAGATGACCTGTCTTTTCAAGAACTGTATAGCTTGCAACCTCACCGCAATCGCAGACGGTTTTTTCGTAACCGTCCTCTGTGCAGGTCGGGAGCTTGATTTCGGATGTAACACCAACGTGATCTGTCGGCTCGAGAGTTTCTTCCTCAACAATCTCGCCGCAGGCGCAGACTACCTTGCGGTAACCGCTCTCGGTGCAGGTCGGAGCCTTCTCCTCAACGTGTGTATCAACGTGGCCTGTTTTTTCGAGAGTTTTCTCGGAAACATACTGTTCACAGTCGTTGCAGTATACCTTTTCAACACCGTCCTCTGTGCAGGTAGGCTCGGTTGTTTCAACTGTTGTATTTATGTGTTCCGTTGTCGGAACATCTCTTGAGTCTGCAATTTCACCGCACTCGGTGCAGTAAAGAACCTCGGTTCCGACTTCGCCGCAGGTGGGAGCCTTTGTTTCGTCCCATTCTGTGCCGGCAACGTGTGCGTGCTCTTCGGGCAGAGCGTTTACTACAACAGTCTCATCGGTAACGTCAGCACCTGCATCCTCGGGATCGTCAGCTTCGATGTAGCAGGTGAGGATTGTGACAGTGATGTCATCTGCCTCAACACCGGCCGTGCTGAGCTTTTCAAATGTGTAAACAGCAACATCGGCAGGAGCAACAATTCCGTCGGAATTTGTAATACTGATTTTACCGTTATCTACGTTAAAACTGCTTAAGCCGTTGCAGAGAATATCAATTGCGGTAAGCTCAAGGCTTTCGCTTGAAGCAATCTGCATATCAAGGCAGTTCAACAGGCTATTGCCGAGCTTGACCGTAAGCACAAGCTCTGTCTGTGTTTCACTTGTTTTTTCAATGATGATTTCGGGAATTGCAACATCGTTTTCCGCCGCAAGAGCGAAAGCAGGGGCAACTGTCAGAATCATCAGTGCGCTGAGAAATAACGAAATAGTTTTTTGTAGCAACTTTTTCATAAGGCTACCTCCAATTTATGTATACAGATATATAATAATATTTTTTTCGCAAAAGGTCAATGCTTCTTTTAACAAAAAATAAGCAGTCACTTTGTTGCTTTTAACATATTTGTTATATTTCGCCTGATATGTAAAAGAATAAATCAGAGGTGATTTTTTGAATAAACGAATTATTGCTGTGTTTACGGCTTTTGCTTTGCTTTACGGCGCGTGCTGTCTGCGCCTTTATACATTGAGTGTCAGCAATCCGGCAACGGCATCAAAGCCGTCGGGCGGCTACACCGTGGAGATAGCGAAAATCCGCGGAGATATTCTCGACTGCAACGGCGAAAGACTTGTTTCGCACGATTACGAAAATGTTGTTGTCGCAAAACCGACAAATAAGGCACTGGCGGAGCTTGAAAAGGTGCTTGACACACAAGAGTATTCCGATATCGAAAAGCGAATGAGCGAGGGCAATGCCGTTTCTGTGAATATCGGCAAGCTCGAAATCAATCAGAACTCCGACGCCGTTATGCTGAAAAAACATATCAGATACTCCGAAGATCAGCTTGCACGTCATATTATAGGTTATCTGGACGGGGAGGGCAGAGGACTTTCGGGAATTGAAAAATGCTTTGATGATGTTCTTTTTACCGATAAAAATCTGACCGCAACAATGAAATCGGATGTTTACGGCAGAATTCTCAGCGGAAACCGAATTGAAATCAGGAACAGTAATCCCGATACAGCATCCGTTATGCTGACTCTCGACAGCTCAATTCAGCGCGCGGCGGAAAATGCACTTGATATCAGCTCGGTTGTGTGCGGCGGTGCGGTTGTTGTGGAGATAGAAACGGGTGCAATCCGTGCGCTTGCCTCGCGCCCCGATTTTGATACGCGTAACCTTGCAGAAAGCCTTGATGATGATAATTCACCGCTTATAAACCGTACTCTGGGAGCTTATGCCGTCGGTTCTGTCTTTAAGGTTGCCGTCACTGCGGCGGCACTTGAAAGCGGAATTGATGATTTTTATTATACCTGCAACGGAAGCTGTGACGTTGACGGCGTGGTGTTCAGCTGCAACGATAAAACCGCACACGGTAAGCTTGATATGACAAAGGCTCTAGAATGCTCGTGCAATACATTCTTTATTGAACTCGCAAAAAAGACGGGCGCGGAAAAAATACTTGAAACGGCATCGCTTCTCGGCTTCGGACAGGAGATAACTCTGGCTGACGGTCTGACTTCAAAATCAGGGACAGTTCCGACGGCGGAAAAGCTTTCGTCCTCGGGTGCACTTGCAAACTTTTCCTTCGGTCAGGGTGAATTTACGGCAACTATGCTGCAGCTTGCTGAAATGGTGTCTGCGGTAGCCGGTGAAGGTACGTACGTCCGACCTTATATAATAGAAAAGGTGACTTCTGCGGACGGTACAATTCTGCAGTCACACGAAAAAACTTATCCGATAACAGCTTTGAGTGAAAAAAACGCGGCGAGCCTTACAAAAATGCTCGTCAGTGTTGTCGAAAACGGTAATGCACAGAAGGCTAAGCTTAAAAACGGAGTTTCGGCGGCAGGCAAAACCGCAACGGCTCAGACGGGTATGTTCAAAAACGGAAAAGAGATATATAATACGTGGTTCGCAGGCTTTTTTCCTGCCGATAAACCTAAGTATGCCGTGGTGATTCTTAAAGAGGGCGGAGGCTCGGGCGCAGTTGACTGTGCACCCGTATTTAAGAGGATAGGAGATAAACTTATGGACATAGAAAAATTTTCATAAAATATTAAAAAAATGCTTGATTTAGCAAATGCCTTGTGCTATAATCTATCGGCAATCATTACACACGTAGAGTGTTTTGAGCGAAGTGCATAATCAAAAATGTCCGCTTTTTAAGCTCTGCGGAGGCAATAACTAAGGAGGAAAAAATTATGCCGGTAGTATCAATGAAGCAATTACTCGAAGCAGGTGTTCACTTCGGACACCAGACAAGAAGATGGAACCCGAAAATGGCTCAGTACATTTTCACAGAGCGTAACGGTATCTACATCATCGACCTTCAGAAGACAGTTGGTAAGCTTGAAGAAGCTTATATGTTCATCCGTGAGGTTGCTGCAAACGGAGACGAGGTTCTCTTCGTAGGTACAAAGAAGCAGGCTCAGGATTCTGTTAAGGAAGAAGCAATCCGTTGCGGTATGCCCTACGTTAACGCACGTTGGCTCGGCGGTATGCTCACAAACTTCAACACAATCAAGAAGAGAATCAAGAGACTTGAGCAGCTCAAGAAGATGGAAGCTGACGGAACATTCGACCTTCTCCCGAAGAAGGAAGTTATCAAGCTCAACCTCGAAATCGAGAAGCTTGAGAAGTTCATGGGCGGTATCGTTAATATGAAGAAGCAGCCCGCTGCTATGTTCATCGTTGACCCCCGCAAGGAAAGAATCGCAGTTCAGGAAGCAAAGAAGCTCGGTATTCCCCTTGTAGCAGTTGTTGACACAAACTGTGACCCCGATGAAATCGACTACGTTATCCCCGGTAACGACGACGCTATCCGCGCTGTTCGTCTTATCGCAGGTGCTATGGCAGACGCTATCATCGAAGGCCGTCAGGGTGAGCAGACAGAAGCTGCTCCTGCTGAAGCTGAAGAAGCAGTTGCTGAATAATTAAGTTATATAATAAGTCCGTGCAAAATGTGCGGACTTATTCCAAATTAAGATTTTCGATTGGAGGAAATTAAAATGGCATTTACAGCTAAAGACGTTCAGGCTCTTCGTGAGAAGACAGGCGTAGGTATGATGGATTGTAAGAAAGCTCTTGTTGAAACAGATGGCGACATCGACAAGGCTATTGATATTCTCAGAGAAAAGGGTCTTGCTTCTGCTGCTAAGAAGGCAAGCCGTGTTGCTGCTGAAGGTGTTGTTGCAGCATATAACGATGCTAACGCAGGTGCTCTTGTTGAGATCAACTGTGAAACAGACTTCGTTGCTAAGGGTGCTCCCTTTGTAGAGCTTGCTGCTAAGGTTGTTAAGACTGTTGTTGCTGCAAAGCCCGCTGATGTTGAGGCTCTTCTTGCATCAAAGGCAGTTGATTCTGATAAGACAGTTGAAGAAGAGGTTCAGGAGGTATTCCTTGCTCTTCGTGAGAATATGAAGGTCCGCAGATTTGCTCTTGTTGAGGGACACACTGTATCATACATCCACGCAGGCGGTTCAGTTGGTGTTCTTGCTGCATTTGATGTTAACGATGCAACAGCAGCTAACGACGAGTTCGTTGCAATGGGTAAGAACGTAGCAATGCAGATTGCTGCTATGAGCCCCGAGTACTTGTGTAAGGCTGATATTTCAGACGAAGAGTTTGCAAAGATGAAGTCAATCACAATTGACAGCGCTCTTAACAAGCCCGAGTCACTTCCCGTGCCCATCCTCAACAGCCTCATTGATGAAGCAATCAATGACAAGAAGTGGAGCGATGAGGACGCAGAGATCTACAAGGGTCTTGATCAGAAGCAGAGAAAGAACTTCCCGAACTTCATTTCAAAGGAAGCTATGGCAACTCTTGCAGAAATCGCAGTTTCACACAAGGCTGAAATTTCTGAGAATAAGATCTTCACAGGTCTTGTTCAGGGCCGTCTTTCAAAGCAGGTTAAGGAAGTTTGCCTCCTTGAGCAGGCATTCGTACGTTCAGACCTCTTTGAAGGCGACGTTAACGGTTATATCAACTCAGTTGCTAAGGCACTCGGCGCAGACATCAAGCTTAAGAGCTTTGTTCGTTTCGCAAAGGGCGAGGGCATCGAGAAGAAGGAAGACAACTTCGCAGCAGAAATTGCAAGTATGCTTTAATCAACTGTTAAGGTTAATTAAACAAACCAAGAGCCAATCCGTAAGGGTTGGCTCTTTTTGTCTGCAAAATTTGTTTGCTATTTATTAATTTCGGGATTATCAGTGCGGCAGAGGATATAGTCAATGCTGACGTTGTAAAAATCAGCTAAAATTATCAGCGTTTCTGTCGGAGGAATACGCTCACCGCTTTCAAACTTGGAAATCAACGCCTGCTCGATACCTGTCTGCATCTGCAAGGCTATCTGTGTTATGCCTTTACTTTTTCTTAATGCTTTAAGTCTGGTTTCCATTCAATCACCCTATGACATTGTGTCATATTTTATTATTGACAAATATGACAACTTGTCATATAATGTTATCGGGAAAGAGTAATTAAGCCGATTTTATTTACATTTCGGGCGTAATGTGCTAAAATCGGCTTAATCAGATTAGCTGAATGAAAGGAATGAGCTTTATGAAAAAGTTGTCAGCGATAGTTTTGTCACTTGTGATGTTACTGTCTCTTTTATCTTACAGCGGTTTTGCCGAAGGTGAGCTTGCCGAAGGTGATTTTTATTATACGGTTATTGATGGAAAGGCCATAATTACCGGTAATTCAATTAGGTATGAATATCATGTTGATAAAATTGATATTCCTGAACAATTGGGAGGATATCCGGTAACCGCTATTGGCGATGAAGCTTTTGCATATCTGGAATCTGTTACAACTATTACCTTGCCTGATACAATAGAAGCAATTGGAAATAATGCATTTATAGGTTGCTTAGTCTTGGAAGAAATTACTTTGCCTGAAAATCTTAAAACAATAGGTAATTATGCTTTTTCGGATTGTGATGCTTTCGTTGAATTTTTGATTCCTGAATCCGTTGTTAAGATTGGCGAATATGCTTTTTATAATTGTACTAATCTCAAAAGTATCAATATTTCCTCGACGGTTGAAGAAATAGGAATTTGTGCATTCAGTTATTGCTGGGGATTAGAGTCAATAACTGTTGATGAAAATAATGATGTGTTTTCATCAGATAACGGAATTTTATTCAACAAAGATAAAACTAAACTGTTGATATATCCTGCAGCTTTTGGCACAGAGTTATATGAAATTTCATCTGGTGTTATTGAAATCGGCGAATATGCTTTTTCTAATAATATGATAGTAAAAGAAATCGTTATTCCTGAAACTGTTGATACGATCGGTGCTTCTGCTTTTTATAACTGTCGAGCAATGGAAAAGATTAATCTTCCTGAAAATCTGACCGAAATCGCATTCGATACATTTCATCATTGTCAGGAGCTTAAATCAATTGTGATTCCTGACAACGTAACAAAAATCGGAGGTTGGGCTTTTTCTAATTGCTACAGTCTTGAGACGGTTGATATGAGTGAAAACGTGACCTCGATCGGAAAAAATGCTTTTGATGAATGTGTTGCGCTCAAAGAATTTGACTTTGGTGACAAAATAACCTTTATCGGAGAAAGTGCTTTTAATCGTTGTTGGAGCCTTTGTGGAATAGATATTCCAAAGGGGATTAACAGTCTTTCAATGGCATTCAGTTCGTGCAACGGTTTGACTGAAATTACCGTACCGTCAAACGTTAAAACTGTCGGCTACCACACCTTCTACGGCTGCAGAGCACTCGAGACGATAACCTTTGAAGACGGTGTTACCGAAATCTACGATTATGCTTTAGCTCAATGTGATAACTTGAAGAGTGTTACTTTACCTTCAACGATAACAAGCATTGGTTTACGGGCGTTTGAACTTAACAATAACCTTACCGACGTTTACTACAACGGCACGCAGGAGCAGTGGGATGCAATTGCAATCGGAGATGAAAATGAGCCGTTGCTCAATGCAACACTCCATTTTGTAAAAGAGCAGGAAAGCAGAGCGGGTGACCTCAACGCTGACGGTAAAACAAATTCAACTGATGCATTGATAGTTCTCTATTATAAGGTAGGTCGTATGGAGCTGACTCCTGAACAGCTTGAGTTTGCAGATTTTAACAAGGATAACTACGTGAATTCAACTGATGCACTGTGTATTCTCAGATATTCCGTCGGAGCAGCGGAAGAAATTTAATCAATAAAAACCAAGAGCCAATCCGTAAGGGTTGGCTCTTTTGTATCTGTAACAAAATTTAATTTGTCGGGAAGAAATAAAAAGTCAGTAGAACAATGGCGCCCCTGAAAGGGGAGCTGGCACGACGAAGTCGTGACTGAGGGGTTCGTTGCGAAGCAACGAGAAAAACAAGATAAATCAAAGAACTTTTTGGTCGCTGACGCTCCACCCATCCGCCCTGTCGGGCACCTTCCCTTTCAGGGAAGGCTACTTGTCTTTAGCTTGTTTCAAAATTGAAGAGACATCGACAAACCCAAATTTGTCGAATAAACGAAATTTCATTTTGTAGCGCACGGCGCTTGCCGACGTGCCGAGATTTTGCAGAAACCTTCGGCGTGTCTCAAGAGCCACGCCCTACGCACCTTAATGTAATTGTGTCAGTAGGGGAGCATAGTATGCTCCCGAAAAATTACACCAAAATCCGCGGGCAGATGATATCTGCCCCTAGTCACTCAACTGTAAATTGTGCTATATAAAAACGCGGCGCAGCCCCATCCATCAAACATTTCTGCAAAAAGAAAAACCGTGAGGATTTTCCTCACGGTCTCTTTTTTAATAAAGATTACTGCTCAACGGGATATACGCTGACCTTTTTGCGGTCCTTACCCATACGCTCGAACTTAACTGTACCGTCAATAAGAGCGAAGAGGGAATCGTCCTTGCCTCTGCCAACGTTGTTGCCCGGATGGATGTGTGTTCCACGCTGCTTGTAAAGGATGTTGCCTGCAAGAACAAACTGTCCGTCAGCACGCTTTGCACCAAGTCTCTTTGACTCAGAGTCACGTCCGTTACGAGTAGAACCCATACCTTTCTTATGAGCGAAAAGCTGAATGTTTAACTTAAGCATTTTGACACCTCCGTAGTTAAATAACTTTAATGTTGTCGGGGTAATCCCCAGCCAGACTTCCGAGATGAAGTCTCAGGCCTTCAAGAATTTGCTGCGCTTCGGATAAATCTGAAATAACGGTTATTTTCATAAATCCGTCATCAATCTCTGCTTCAATTTCAGAACCGACAATTTCGGTCAACGTGTTGGCTGCCATATAAGCCGCCGACGAAACGAAGGCACATATAATGTCCTGTCCCGCTTCAGCCGAGCCGGAATGTCCGCTGATTTCGTATCCGCAGATTTTGTTATCCGTCGTGAAAAATCTTGCTTTAATCATAGCAATTATGCGTTGATTGCAGAAATTTCAACCTTAGTGTAGGGCTGTCTGTGGCCCTTCTTGCGCTTCTCGTTCTTCTTGGGCTTGTAAGTAAATACTGTTACTTTCTTAGCCTTACCATTCTTGATAGCCTTTGCTGTTACTGTTGCGCCGTCAACATAGGGTGCGCCTACAACAATGCCATCTTCCTTACCAACAGCTACTACCTTGTCAAAAACAACTTCGCTGTCAGCCTCAACGTCAAGCTTCTCGATGAAGAGGGTATCTCCTGCTTCAACCTTGTACTGCTTGCCGCCTGTAACGATGATTGCGTACATTCTAACTAACCTTCCTTTATTATGGACTCGCTACCTGGGGCGGATAAATCACTTATGCCACGAAAGTGGCGCCCGTAATATGCGGTATTTCGAATTATAACACAACAGTCAACACTTGTCAACAGTTATTTTATTCTTTTGTAATATCGTTTGCATCTGTGTCAATAAGTCCGTCATCCTCGTCCATAATGAAAGCAAGCACTATGTAAAGCACCACGAACGGGAAACCGGTTGTGCAGATTGCGAGGAGTGCGTAAATAACTCTTACAATGGTCGAATCCCATCCGAAATAGTTGGCAACGCCTGCGCAAACGCCGCAAAGTTTTTTGTCTGTTGAACTTCTGTAAAGCTTCTTTTTCATTTTGATTACTCCTTCATATTCTGTATTTTTGTTGCAGTAACGGTGTTCTGCATCAAAGTTGCTATTGTCATCGGGCCGACTCCGCCGGGAACGGGTGTAATATAGCTTGCCTTTTCTTTGCAGGCCTCAAAATCCACGTCTCCGCAGAGCTTGCCGTCATCCATTCTGTTAATGCCGACGTCAATTATAACCGCGCCGTCCTTGACCATATCCGCAGTAACGAAATTCGGTCTGCCGACAGCGGCAACAATAACGTCAGCGCCCGATACGATTTCCTTAAGGTTCTGCGTTCTTGAATGGCAGATTGTAACGGTTGCATTTTCCTTGAGCATAAGCATAGCCATCGGCTTGCCTACAATATTGCTTCTGCCGATTACAACGCAGTTCTTGCCGTCAAGACTGATGTTTTCATAACGGAGCATTTCCATAATTCCTGCAGGAGTGCAGGGGAGGAAATTGAAGTCTCCGATCATAATGTGACCCACGTTTTCGGGATGAAAAGCATCAACGTCCTTTTCGGGCCTGATAAGATTGAGCACAGCCTTTTCGTCAAGATGCTTCGGGAGGGGAAGCTGACAGAGAATACCGTTGACGGCTTTATCTTCATTGAGCTTTTCTATAAGCGAGATAAGCTCATCCTGCGTTGTCTCTGCAGGCAAAACGTATTCAAGCGAACGGATACCGCAGAATTCGCAAGCCTTCTTTTTATTGTTGACGTAAACCCTTGATGCAGGCTCATCGCCGACAAGAATAACGGCAAGGCAGGCTTCAATACCCTCATCCTTAAGTGCCTTTATTTCGTCTGCTACACGGCATTTTACAGCCTGTGAGACCTCTTTTCCGCTGATAATTTTATACATTGGCATCTTCCTCCGCTTTCTGCTTTTTGAGCTCATCTTCAAGGAAATAATCAACACCGTCAATCGGCTTCGGATTTTTTGTGTATTTGACCGTCAGTACAATCAGCAGGATAAGACAAACAAGCGCAAGTCCTGCGGAAAGCACCTGCGAGACTCTGAACGGAGTGCCCGTGATATAAAGGCTGTCCGTGCGCAGTCCCTCAACAACGGCACGCTCAACACCGTACCATAATCCGTAGCAGAGGAAAAGCTGGCCGCTGAACTTTCTTGCCTTTTTGCAGATTGCATAAAGCACGAAAAAGCCTAAAATGCACCAGATTGATTCGTAAAGAAAAGTTGGGTGTACCGCCTTGTTCGGGTCCATTGTAATGCCGTTTTCGGCAAATTCGTCCATGTGTGAAGATATGTAAGTGGAGACCTTACTGCTCCACATACCCCAGGGCAGGTCGGTGTTTGTACCGAAAGCTTCCTGGTTTGCAAAGTTGCCCCAACGTCCTATACCCTGACCGATAAGCAGGCTCATTCCCACCATATCGAGCAGATTCCAGAAATTCATCTTGCGTACCTTGCATACAACATAAGCTGCCGCAATACCGCCGATAATTCCGCCGTAAATCGCAAGACCGCCTTCCCAGATTTTGAAGATATCGAGCAGATTATCCTTGTACATATCCCATTTGAATATACAATAATATAATCTTGCGCCGATGATTGCGAAAATTGTTCCGTAAATAAGAACGTCGAGCATCTTGTCAAGGCTTATCTTCCACTTGTAAGCCATTCTTCCGCCGAAAAGCACGGCGAGCAGAAAACCGAAAGCGATAATCGCGCCGTACCAGCGGATTGTGATTTCCTGACCGAAGAGACTGAACTGTGCGAGAATTGAGGAAACGTTTATACTGCCCTCAAGACCGTTAAAATATACTGCTACTGTATCGTTCATCGTCTGTCACCTCAATTCGGCATAATTACTGAAAGTGTGCTGTATTTTTCGTCGAGAGTCTTGTTAAGCATATCGTTGATATCTTCAACGGTTACTGTCTTATAGGTTTCAAAGTCTGTGAAAATATTTTCACCTGCAAAGTATGAAAGAGCCATATTGTTTGCAAGACCGTCAACATCGTTCATACCCATAATCATTCTGCCGTAAAGCTTTTTCTTTGTACGCTCGAATACTTTTTCGTCAAATCCGTTTTCGCGGAAGTGTTTGATTTCCTTTTTGATTTCTTCGCTTACCTTTTTCGGGTCGTTGCTTTCACCTGCAAAGAGTACGCAGGAATAGCCGAAGCCCGTGAAATATTCAAAACCGCAATTGCTATTGATAAGATTTGCATCAAAAAGTCGTTTATAAAGGTCAGTTGAAGGGCCGGCAATCATATCAAGGAGAATTTCCATTGTGATTTCTTCCTTTGCCGTTCTTTCGGGAGTGTCCCATTCCTCCTTGAATCCGAGCATAAATTGCGGTGTTGCGACTGAAAGCTTTTTCTCACAATAATCAGAAATAACCTCGCGCGGCTCTTCAATTATCTTACGCTGTGCCATTTTACCCTCGACGGGTTTAAGTACGGCATCAGCAACCTCAAGAACTTCCTCAACGGTTGTGTTACCTGCAACCGCAAGCACCATATTGTTGAGGTTATAGAAGTTGTTATAGCAATCGTAAAGCATATCTGCAGTAATCTGTGCAATTGATTCCTGCGTGCCCGCGATGTCAATTCTTACGGGCAGATTGTGATACATATTGCGCAGACAGTTGAACATAACCTCCCAGTCGGGGATGTCCTTATACATATCAATCTCCTGACCGATGATGCCCTGCTCCTTTTCAACAGTTGCCTGTGTGAAATAGGGATTCTGAACAAAATCAAGGAGGATTTCGAGATTTTGTCTGAAGTTTGCCGAGCAGGAGAAGAGGTAACCCGTTCTGTCAAAGCTGGTGTAAGCGTTTGCTGAAGCACCTGTCTTTGCAAAACGCTCAAAAGCGTCAAGGTCTTCGCTTTCAAAAAGCTTGTGCTCGAGGAAATGAGCCGTACCCTCGGGAATTTCTCTGAAGGAGCCGTCCTTCATCTCAATCATTGTGTCGATTGAGCCGTACTTTGTAGCAAAAATAGCGTAAGTGCTCGCGTAGCCTGTTTTCGGCATAATAAGAATTTTAAGTCCCGACGGGTGGTCGATGTCATAGTACATCTCGCCGAGTAATTCGTTGCGGATTTCATTAATCTTCATCGTCGGCTGCCTCCCCGTTGGATTTTAACATAAAGATTGTATCAAGCTTAATCGTTTTTGCGGCTTCGATAACCTGCTGACGCTCAACGCTCTGAATTTCCCCGACATATTCTTCGGGAGTTTTGAGTTTATCGCGAAGCAACTGTGTTGCATACCACGCACAGATGCTCTCGGGCGTGTCGTTGTTGCTGATGACTGAATCCGTCAGACTCTTGATTGACGATGAAAAAACGTCGTCGGAGAAATCGCCCTGTGCGACCAGTGAAAGCTGATTGAGGATTTCGTTTTTTGCCTTTTCTTCATTGATATCCTCAATACCGCTCTGTACCATAACAACACCCTTTGACGAGAAAAATGCCGCCGAGCAATAGTAGCAGAGGCTCATCTTTTCACGTACAACGGAGAAAAGCTTGGAATAAGTTCCGCCGCCGAAGATGTCAACGGCAATACGCATCGGCACGGTGTTGGTGTCTTCATCCTTCATACCCGTGCGCAAGCCCATAACGAGCTTGCCCTGCTTGATGGGCATTTCCTCACACACGTATTCAGGCTCGCCTTTTTTGCCGATGAATTTTGTGGAAAGAGATGCCGGCTCTCTTTTAATGGAAGAAAAATGCTCCCGGAGTATAGCCGCAACGGGTTCAACGTCCATACTGCCGACCATTGTAATCTGAACGACAGCCTCGCGCAGAACTTCTTGCCAGGTACGGTAAACAGCTTCAGGAGTAAGTGCCTTAACGTTTTCAACTGTGCCGAGACGGTTGATTCCGTAAGCTTCATCCTTGAACATAATTTCTTCACAGCGCATAAGTGCGTAGCGGCGTTTATCGTTCATTTCATTTTCTATCATTTCGACAAGAAGCCTCTTTTCCTGCTCAACAATGTCGGCAGGGAAGGAGTCGCCGTCAGTCAGCGGGTCAAAAATCATATCACACAGAAGCTGAACGCATTTGAGTGCAACCGTGTCGCCGTCAAGTGCAAAACGGTCGTCAATCGCGGTAAGGCTGAAAGAAATAATCTGTGTCTCACCGCGCTTTATCACACCTGCGGAAACCGAAGCGCCGTAAAGCTCGTCAAGCACACGGCTGAGCATAATGTAGTCAGGGTATTTTGCGCATCTTCTCTGCAGGATAAACGGAAGGATTGCCCTTGCGGAAACATTAAGATCAAGGGGCATCGC
Organism: Clostridia bacterium; assembly: GCA_017415025.1. Classification (GTDB taxonomy): domain Bacteria; phylum Bacillota; class Clostridia; order Oscillospirales; family Acutalibacteraceae; genus CAG-488. Next base: position 11,846 of record JAFQJH010000002.1, on the reverse strand, counting down.
CATACTGATATTGATACGGCAGGTTTTGAATTTATCCGTGCTCTGCGCACACAGACGCACACCGTCTGCTATGTTTTCAAAATGCATAAACACACAACCTTAAATATAAAATTACTATATTTAAATTAGTATAACACAGTCTTATGAAAAATACAAATACGAAAAATAAAATTCTAAAGAATGAATAAAGAAAAAATATCTGCCTTGACAAATTGATACTTTTAATGTATTCTTGAGTAGAATTAGATTGTTGAAAAAGGCAACAATCAAAGGAAGAGAAAGGTGAGATGATGAAAGAGTATTTAAAAAGAGTCAGAGAAAACTGTAAAACGTGGGAAATTATAGTATGGTGGATTTTCCGTGCGTTGATGATATATGCACTCATACAGAGCCTTATTGACGTTGCAAACGGCACAAGAGATATGTCCGACCCGCTTCAGGTTATTGCAAATCTTGCAGGTATGTTTGCTTGGGAAATCTTTATGATGTTCCCCGAAAAATCAATGCTCCGCCATATCCCGTCATATATCCAGATTGTTTCTATCATAATGCTTTTCTGCGGCTCATTCGGCGGCAAGTTCCTTAATCTTTATTATGAGCTTCGCCTCTGGGATTCCGCAATGCATCTTATCAGCGGCGTGCTCACCGTTCTGCTCGGCTATCAGGTTGTTGTTGCAATGCAGAAGCGTGATAAGGTAACCTGCTCGGTTCCGATTGCACTTCTTTGCGCTCTCGGCTTTTCGTTCTTTGTTTCAACCTGTTGGGAGCTTTTCGAGTTCACAACGGACCAGGTTATGAGCAATGCCGAAACAGGCGCTATGGGTGATGCACAGCATTGGAGCTTTGCTCTTGCACAGGGTACACCGAAAGAGGCAACACTCTTCGATCCGATTTTCCCCGAGCGTTGGCCGCTTATGGATACAATGGGTGACATCGTGCTTAACTCCGTCGGTGCAATTGTTGCGTGGGTAGGACTTAAGATTTACCCCTTCCTTCATAAGGGTAAGGACGATATCAATAAGGAAATCAAAGCACAGACAAAGAAAGAATTTGCAAGAAGATAAAAAAGGAAGATTGGCAAGGTTATTCCTGCCAATCTTTTTGTATGCTTGCAATATTTCCGGTTTTGTGTTATTGTATTAGCGGAGGTGCAGTTATGCATTTACAGGAATCAGGCGAGATGTATCTCGAAACAATATATGTTTTAACAAAAAACAACAGCAACGTTCGCTCGATCGACGTGTGCGAATATATGGGTTATTCAAAGCCGAGTGTCAGCAGGGCAATAGGGCTTCTCAAAAACGGCGGCTACGTTACCGTTGACGGTGACGGACATCTGTCTCTGACGGCGGAGGGTAAAGAGGTTGCCGAAAAGATTTTTGAAAGACATACGATGCTTACGCAGTTTCTTGTAGGTCTCGGTGTTTCCGAAGAAACGGCCTCGGAGGATGCTTGCAAAATGGAGCACGTTATCAGTGATGAATCTGTTGAAGCAATAAAGAATTATATCGAAAACAATCGGGGATGATTTTTTTGAAGTATTCGGTTGACAGAATTGAAGAGGGAATAGCCGTCTGCGAGGACGAAAACGGCGGAGAATTGACCGTTAAGATTGAAGAACTGACCTTTGAAGTTAAAGAGGGAGATATAATCTGTAAAACTGACAGCGGATTTGAGCTTTTACCCGACGAAACCGCCGAAAAGAAAAAACGAATGGCAACCCTGCAAAAGAGTATATTCACAAAGAAAGGATGACAGTTTTTCTGCCATCCTTTTACTGTCTCTGCTCCTCATTAAACCCCTTATAATGCTTTCGCTTTCTGCTCGTCGGCAGACCCTGCGAAATCTTCGGGAAGGAATTGTCCGAATCGTTTGTCGGCTGAATTTCATAAGTGCCGTATTTGTGGATTAGCTCGTCGCAGGTTTCCGGCTGACCGAAAACGGGCTCATCGCGCCTGCGGTAAAGTTTGCCTTTTTGTTCTTCCATATAATCACCCGATAACAGCATTTGAATTTTAGAAGTTAATATACGCTGAAATGCTTGACAAATAAGGAAAAATGCAGTAAAATCATACATTATACCTCGGCGGATGTGAAGTTTCTCACGTCCGCTGAATATATTATATGAGGGGGTGCTTGTATGATGGATTCTTTAATACCGTGGCTTGATCCTTTCCGCGAGGTTACAATGTCCGCATTGATTATCAAAATTCTGCTTGCTGTTTTCTTTGGCGGACTTATCGGCCTTGAACGCGGTCAGAAGCACCGTGCAGCAGGCAGCCGTACTTATATGATAGTCTGCCTCGGTGCGGCGCTTACAATGGTGCTCAGTCAGTATGAGGCAGAATTGCTTTCAAACGTCTGGTCTGAATTGGCGGCGGCGGTCGGTGTCAAGACTGACGTTTCACGCTTCGGTGCACAGGTTATCAACGGCATCGGTTTCCTCGGCGCGGGTACGATTATCGTCACCGGCAGGCAGGAGGTCAAGGGACTCACAACTGCGGCAGGTCTTTGGGCATCTGCCTGTATGGGTCTCGCAATCGGCGCAGGCTTCTATGAGTGTGCGATTTTCGGCTTCCTTCTTATTCTCATTACTACAACAATCTTCAATAAGCTCGGCGCGTGGGTTATTGCCAACGCAAGGAATATGGATTTGTACGTTGAGTTTGACAGAATGGATAACCTCGGTGAGATTATCAGCACGATAAAATCAATGAATATTCAGATTTTTGACGTTGATACCCAGCGCGAAAAGCAGCCGAACGGTGTTGTTATCGGTGCTGTCATTTCAATGGGACTTCCGAAAAATGAAACCCATTCCCACGTAATGTCCAAAATTTCAAAATTTGATTACGTCACTCTTGTCGACGAAATATAAGGGGAGGGATCAGAATGTTGGATTTTTTTGATTATTTAAGAGACGTCACTACCGTTTCCGTTCTGTTCCGCCTTTTCCTTGCTGTTGTGTGCGGCGGTATTATCGGTATCGAGCGTGAGCATAAGCGCCGTCCTGCAGGCTTCAGAACTCATATTCTTATCTGCCTCGGTGCTTCAATGACAACCCTAACCAGCCAATATCTTTTCTATAATCTTAACCTTTATACGGATATCGGCAGACTCGGTGCGCAGGTTGTTGCGGGCATCGGATTTATCGGTGCCGGTGCTATTATCGTTACAAAACGCCGTCAGGTTAAGGGACTTACAACGGCTGCAGGCTTGTGGACGTGTGCTATCATAGGTCTTGCAATCGGTGCGGGCTATTATGAAGCGGCACTCATCTCAACGTTTGTAATTCTTGTTGCCGAGGTTCTTTTTGTAAAATTTGAGTATTGGGTGCTCGTCAATTCGCGTAATCTTAATATCTATGTTGAATACGAGGATAATGAAAATCTCGATAACATCATCCGTCTTATCAAAGGCTACAGGATTGTCATCATTGACCTTGAAATTACGAAGTCGGGTAACAATTCCTGCGCGATTTTCCAGCTTCAGCTTCCGAAAAAGGTTTCTCACGATAAAATTATGACGGCAATTTCCTCTGCCGAGGGCATAGTTTCTGTCGAGGAATTGTAATTTACTGTTGTAAAAACGCTCAAATTATAGTATCATTTCTTCGGAGGCGATACTATGACACATAAAGAGCTTTTTGGCAACGCAAGATGGATTTGCCCGAAGGGTGATGTTGATGCAACACTCTTCCGTACAACATTTGAGAATAATAAGGCTCAATCTGCAGAGATAACAATCTGCGGATTGGGCTATTTTATTTTGTATCTGAACGGCGAGCGCGTCAGTGCGGACGAATTTGCGCCCGCTTATACCGACTACCACGAGCGCACGGATATGGTGCTTTCCTATCCGCTTGATGATATGTGGTCTCACCGTATCCACGTTATGAAATATGACCTCACACCGTTTTTGCGTGAGGGCGAAAACGTCCTCGGCGTAATGGTCGGCGGCGGATTTTATCATCAGCTTTTGCGCAAGGGCGAGGGTAATGTCAGCTACGGCAGAATCAAGCTCTGCTACAAAATAGATTTTGAGGACGGCACGAGCGTTGTTTCTGATAAGAAAACGCTCTACAAGCGCGGCTTCTTCGTGAACTCAAATCTTTTCCACGGCGAACGCCACGATTACAGCCGTTTTGACCGCAGGTGGAATACGTCCGAAGCACAGCTTCACGGCTGGGCTCAGCCCGATATCGTCACTGCACCGCGCAGTGAGTATTATATCCAGTCCTGCCCGTCCGACAGGGTTGTTGAAACGCTCAGACCTAAGCTTGTAAAAGCGTTTGATACATACAACGTATACAAGGTCGAAAGAAATGTCACGGGCTATCCCGTAATCCGTTGCAACATTAGCGGTGAGCATATTTGGTATGAATGTGCGGAGGAGCTTACCCCTGACCTTGATATTGACAATATATCTGTCGGTTATAACGAGCAAAGACAAAGATTCTTTGCAATTACGGACGGCTCGGACGAGCTTTATCATCCGTATTTCACCTGGTTCGGTTTTCAGTATTTTGCACTTTCGAATAATTGCGAGCCTGCCGAGGTGCGCGTTATTCATACGGATATGAAAAGCACGTCCTCCTTCGAATGCAGTGATGAAACACTCAATTGGCTTTATAAGGCTTTTATCAATACACAGGAAAGCAACACCCACGGCTGTATTCCTTCCGACTGTCCTCACCGTGAGCGTCTCGGTTACACGGGCGACGGACAGCTTACCTGCGGCGCGGTTATGACCGAGTTTGATGCCGAAGCGATGTACCGCAAGTGGATTGAGGACATCAAGGATTGTCAGGATAAGGAAACAGGTCACGTTCAGCATACAGCGCCCTTTGCCGGTGGCGGCGGCGGTCCTGCAGGCTGGGGAGGTGCAATGATTATTGTTCCGTACAATTTCTACCGCCATTACGGTGATGTTCAGGCACTCCGTGATGTTTACCCCAATATGGCAAAATTTGTCGATTATATTGAGAGTCGTTGCGAAAAAGGACTTATTGTACGTGAAGAGCCTGACGGCTGGTGCCTCGGCGATTGGTGTACTCCGGAAAGAGTTACGATTCCCGAACCGTTTGTGAACACAACACTCTTTATAATTCAGCTTAAAATGCTCGTTTACCTTTGCAAGGCTCTCGGCGAGGATACCGCAAAATACGAAAAGCTCATCGCCGAGCATACCGAAGCCGTAAGACTTAAATATGCCGACGGTGACGGCAGCTTTATCGGCGGTTTTCAGGGCGCGGACGCTTTTGCGGCGGAATGCGGTGCAGGGGATGAGAATACAATCGGAAATCTCGTGAAAAAATATTCGTCACTCGGCGAATTTGACACGGGAATTTTCGGCACTTACAGCTTGCTTAACGTGCTTTATCAATCGGGCAACGGCGAGCTTGCAACAAAACTGCTTTCAAATAAAAACGAGGTTTCCTTCGAAACAATGCGTAAATGGGGCGCAACAACAATCTGGGAAAACTGGAATGGCGAATCCTCTCATTCGCATCCGATGTTCGGCGCAAGCACGCTCTACCTTTTCCGTGATATCCTCGGTATAAAGCAGACAGAGAATTCCGTCAGATACGATGAGGTTGTCATTGAGCCCGTGTTCGCGGAATGTCTCGACTATGCAAAGAGTCACATTACCACACCTCACGGCGAGATTGCCGTTGAGTGGGAGCGTGAAGGCGAAAAAATCAATATCATAATCAGCCTTTGCGAAGGTATCAAGGCGAGCTTCTGCCACAACAAAATAACTGAAAACCTTGCCGTCGGCGAGAACAGATTCTGCATCTGAAACTGAATATGATATAAAAAGGCTTGCAACTGAATTTCAGCTGCAAGCCTTGGTTTTATTCAAAAAGCGGGGTGGAGAAATATCGCTCTGCCGTATCGGGGAGGACGGTAACCACCGTCTTGCCCTTGCCGAGCTTCTTTGCAAGCTTCATTGCGGCGGCAACGTTCGTACCGCTCGAAATTCCGCACATAATACCTTCCTTCGAAGCGAGGTCGCGTGCAGTCTGCAAGGCTTCCTCGTCCCTTATGATGCAAACGTCGTTGTAAATCTCCTGATTGAGTATCGCAGGAATAAGTCCGTCGCCGATGCCCATCTGAATATGTGTGCCGATTGAACCGCCCGAAAGGATAGCCGCGTGCTCGGGCTCAACCGCCCAGATTTCAATGTCAGGATTCTTCTTTTTAAGTGTTTCGCCGATACCCGTAATCGTACCGCCCGTGCCGATACCCGAACAGAAGCCGTGAATCGGACCGCCTACCTGCTTCAGAATCTCAACACCTGTCTGTTCGCGCTGAATTGCAACGTTTGCAGGATTTTCAAACTGCTGGGGGACAAATACATTCGGATTTTCGTCGCGCATTTTAAGAGCAAGCTTTAAACACTCATCAATACAGTCGCCTATGTTACCTGCATCGTGAACGTAGATAACCTCTGCACCGTAATGCTCAACAATCTTGCGTCTTTCCTCACTGACGGAATCGGGCATAATGATAATCGCCTTATATCCGCGCACCGCGCTTACGAGCGCAAGACCGATACCCTGATTACCGCTTGTCGGCTCAACGATGATAGTGTCCTTGTTAATGATACCGCGCTTTTCGGCGTCAACAATCATATTGTATGCTGTTCTTGTTTTGATAGAACCGCCGACGTTGAGTCCTTCGTATTTAACAAGGATTTCCGCACTGTCGGGGTCAACCATATTTGAAAGTCTGATGAGAGGCGTGTTACCCATAGCCTCTAAAACGTTGTTTAAAACCATTTAAACTACTCCTGTTTATCTTTTCACTTAATAAATTATGCTGTAAAGATATTTTTGTTACTGCCTGAAATTTAAACCAACACAGTATACCATATAATTTTTGATATGGCAAGATTTAGATTGAAAAAATTGTACGATTGAGTTATAATCACTTTTGGAAAGGGTGATTAAAATGTTATCAATTTTATACGCGGCTACTTTTCCTTGGCTGCTGGTGTTTTGGCTTCCATTGGCTATATATTTAATTTTTGGTGTTGATGTTAAACCCAAGCTTGAAGATATTGACCGCAATACACCTCAAATATTTAAAATTAAGCATATGTATGCAAAAGCTGCGTCTAAATTAATGATTTTTGTTGGTGTATTGCTTCTCGTGGCGTTTGGCTACAATTTGATAGATTTGATTGCCCGTGATTTCGTCACTTGCGAAGCAACTTATGTGGGAAGTGAAATCGGTGATTTTGGCGGTCTGGAAAGAAATTATATCTTTGATAATAACGGAGAAATAATAAAGGTCAGTTCTTTGAGAGAAAAAGAAAATGCAAATTATTCACTTGAAAAAGGAGAAAATTATTCCGTTACATACGCAAAGAGAACAAATATGGTTGTGCGCATTGATGGGCAAGAGAAAATTGACGGGGCAGAACAACCACTGAATGTCGCTCCGATATATATAATACTGTTTGCTATGTTTTTGGGAATAGCCGGATGTATTTTCGGTGTGTGGCGTATACGCGAAAGAAAAGAGTTTTGACGTTGAAAAGAAAGCCTATTGTGTATATACAAAACGCAAGTTTTGTTTGACAAAAATTAACACGAGTGATAAAATATACCTCGCTAAAATCAAATAATACAGGAGGAATTATTATGAAAACCAAAAGCATTATGACAAAGCTCATTGCACTTGTACTCATAATTGTAACTGTTTTCTCTTTTACAAGCATCGGTGCATCTGCACTCACAAAGAGCGTTCCGGACAGCTCTGACGGTCACGCGCTTGTAATGAAGAGTGAAAATCTCTCTGTCGCAAAAAGAAAGACAATTCAGATGACGGCGACTGTTACCAACGTGGAAGTTCAGCCTGTTATTGTCTGGTCATCATCAGATGAGAGTATTGCGACTGTCGATCAGAACGGTACGGTCAAGGGTGTTGATGTAGGTACCGTTACTATCCGTGCGCAGGCGGTTGTTGACGGTGAAACCCTTAACGGCGAGTTTACTGTCAGTGTTATAAAACGCAACAATTTCCTTCGTAATCTTCTTGAGGACAGACAGGTTCTCAGCTATCAGTACAGCTATATTGATGACTATTACTATACTAACGATAAGGACGCATGGCAGTACAATTTCGGCTTCGGCAAGATTTATGATTTTGTATCTCCCTACATTCTTCTTGAATATGACTATATCCGTATTTTCTTCACCTATGAGGGTAAGGACTGGATGCTCCAGATGTGGAAGGGCCAGTACGGACTTGTGTTCTACGGCGGAGAAATCGGTATTTATAACCGTCCTCACGATGAAGATGGTATCGGCGCATGGACGTTCTTCAACTGCCCTGCAGAGGAAGACTGGCTCAAGTTGGAAATGACTCTCTGGCACGAGGATATGAACGGCAACTGGAACCGCGAATTCACAAGAGAGTACGATTATTATTGGTGGTGCACCGGCTTCAAAAACGGACACCTCCGTCAGGAAGAGCCTGCCGACGAGCTTCGCCTTACAGGCAGAATCACCTTTAAGGATGCTGAAATGACGTCGCTTGTCGCATCGGGTCTTGTAGAATGCGGATTGGCTGAAAGTCAGACCAGAGATGGTATTGCACTTGACGGCTTCTGTGTTGAGGGTAACGATATCTACTTCAGCTGGCAGAATATCTCCGAGGCTGAAAGCACAATGTGGGTAAAGGTCAGCGCAGGCGTTGTGGGTACACTTCTTCTCCTTCCCGTTGCACCGATTCTTCTTCCGTTTGTCGGAGCTTATGCGGTGCTTGTTCTCCTCGTTTCCGCTATCCTTTAATAAGTTGTAAAGTAAAACCTTGCTTCCTATGAGGCAAGGTTTTCTTAATATATGCCCTCTTGATTTATTATGATGTATGTCATTTATTTTGTCTGAAGATTAATTTCCTTTCGTGTACAGCGCCTCAATATCTCGATAAGCAGCACAAATTTTAATTTGTCGGGGAGATTTCTCTTTTGATGTTGCTAATTCTGAGCAGTTTCCCCTGAAAGGGGAAATGTCGCGTAGCGACAAAGGGGTGTTGCGAAGCAACGAGAAAAAATAGTCAATAGTCAAAGAACTTTTTGGTCGCTTACGTTCCACCCATCCGCCCTGTCGGGCACCTACCCTTTCAGAGAAGGTTGCTTGTCTTTAGCTTGTTTCAAAATTGAAGAGACATAGACAAACTACCAATTTGCTGGTGAGTTTGATTTTTATGCATCTTATCTTCAGTATCATAAAGAACTTACAGTTCTGCACAGTTTGCAAAAATCCCTAAAATATGGTATATATTATGTAAAGGGGAGATAAAATGATTTACGTAACATCCGACCTGCACGGCTATCCGCTCGAAAAATTCAAGGCAATGCTTGAAAGCGTGAATTTTTCACAGGACGATTTTCTTTATATCCTCGGCGACGTCATTGACCGCGGGAAGGACGGAATAAACCTTCTGCGTTGGATAATGCTCCAGCCTAACGTGGAATTGCTCCTCGGCAATCACGAGGCGATGATGCTTGCGAGCGATTTTGTTTTCGAAGAAATAACGAAAAAGTCAATAGGCGACCTCACGGGCACGAAGCTCGGCATATATTCAAATTGGGTTGCCAACGGCGGCCAGCCGACTCTTGATGCACTCCGCACCTTGCGCCCGAAGCAGATTGAGTATATTCTCGATTTTCTGCGCGAATGTCCGCTTTATGAGATTCTGACCGTCAACGGAAAGGATTTTATTCTTACTCACAGCGGACTCGGCAATTTCAGCTACAACAAAAAGCTGTCCGAATATACCGAAACGGATTTGCTCTGGTCGCGTCCGAGCCTTACGGCAAGATACTTTGATGATATAACAACTGTTTTTGGCCATACTCCCACTTTATATTACGGCAATGAGTATAAAGGAAAGGCAGTAAAGACCGAAACGTGGATCGATATCGATGTCGGCGCCGCAACAGGACTTCCGCCGATGCTCCTGCGCCTCGACGATATGAAAGAGTTTTATTTTGAGTAATTATGAAAACGCGGATTTCTCTCCGTATTTTGATGTACCTATATTACATTAGCTATATAAAATCAAAAGCTGCCAATTAACGGCAGCTTTTATTCGTCTTTAATATAAACCATTATATCTTCAACACGGCAATCGAGAATGGAACATAAATCATTGAGCGTAACCGTACTGATTGGTTTGTTGTGCTTAAGCCTGTCAATAAGGCTGGAGCTGATGTTATGATCCTTCATCAATCTGTAAGTGGTGATGTTCTTCTTTTTAAGTGTTTCATAAAAAGGTTCATAAGAAATCATAACTATCCCTCCTTGATGAAATTTTATTTTATACTCGAAGAGTTGACAACAGTCGATAAATCGACTATAATAGTCTATAAAAAGAGTATAAGGAGGCGAAACGATATGGCAGATTGTCCGAAGGTGAGATTTGAAGACCACACTTTTTGGAATGATTGCAAATACATTTGCACTGTTACAGGCAAGAAAATGTCTGTTGATGACCCGAAGGTTAAGCACATGTGCAAATGCGAGTATGGCGAAGAATATAGAGATTGTCCTATTTATAAGGATTGTTAAGTTAGGTGTTGAAAATGTGTGAAGGGACTGTTTCTTATTTAGTAAACAGTTCCTTTTATCGTAAAGGAGAGTAAATGTATGAAGCAATCGACAAGAATTAGGATGTACAGAGAATACTGTAATCATCCGCTGAAAAAAGAATATGAAAACAAAAAGTCGGTAATCATAAAAAAGAATAAAAGTATAGACTATTACCTCGGAAGAGGAGCAATAGCTTTTTTTTGGATTATGATACCTGGATTTGGAGTTATATTTGCGGCGTGTTGCAGTCATGAAGGTGCAATAATAAAAGGAAACGGATTGGCTGATTTGGGATTATTTCTTTTAATAATACTACTTGGCGTTGTAAATCTAATTGCAGCGCTTTATGCTCCTTTCTCGATTTTGGAAAAAATTAATGAAGCTCAAGAAATTGTAAATAGAAAAGAAATTGATAAACTGAAAGAAGAATATGCCCAAAAGGGCTTATATGAAGTGCATGACCCTGCGAAAGAAAGTTGTAGTGAGTATGATGACGATATAGAAACGATTGTTTGCAGTGCTACTCGGGAATATCTGACTTTACCTGAAATAAATTGGTGCGAAGTAAAAGGTAATTGTATACATTGCGCTCGTTTTTGGAGAAGTATGGGTATTGATGACCCCGATTTATTACCATATGAAATAACGAAACGTTAAAATAAGATTGTACAGAGATATGTGTTTGTCTAAAAAATAATCATCATCTAGCCATAGCGGAAAAATTAGCTATGGCTAAATTTTCGTACAAACCAAACAGCACTCCTTGCCAAAGGAGGGTGACACAGCAAAGCCGTGACAGGAGGATGTTTTCAATAAATATAACGGTAATTATTGAATAAAAGAAAGATAAAAATGATTATCAAACCGGTAGGGCGGTGGCTTGCTGCCGCCGGAAATTACAAATTACAATTTTAGAGGAGATTTCGAAAATTTGATCCATCTGAATTTTCGCACAAATCCGTAGTGGACGGCGCCTTCGACGTCCATTGTAAGCACAGCGATTGTACATTCAGCTATTTCACCGAACCTACATAAAGATAAAAAACAGAAAATAAACCAACATATAGTATGTTGAAAAGAAGAGATATCTAAATATTCGCAGAACACGCGGGAGAGTTGAAGAAGAGTAAAAAAAGGGATAAAAAAGATTAAAAAAAGTGTTGACAATGGGGAAGGTGTTTGATATAATAGCAAAGCTGTCTCGGGAGGAAGACCTCTTGAGTAGCAGGTTAGCACCTTG